>CAYWNW010000006.1:0-157527 GCA_964459785.1 uncultured Oscillospiraceae bacterium
CTGAGGGGTCAAACACTTTAAGTGTTGATGAGTATAGGATTGAACATACTGTTTTGAACAGCGAAAACACTAGGCAAGCCGCCACAGAGCTTAAAGAAGAATTTCGCAATAAGCGTATCGGTATGCATAGAAAATTCAGAGAAATTAAGATTGACCAAATAGCTCCAAGCTGCGAAGAAATGCACCAGCAATTAGTTGCTGTCAGGCTCATATATGTTGGAAAACTGAATCAATTGCGTGAGCTTTGCTGACCATTTTCCCAAATCTTAAGGGCGGCATAGCGCTGCTGTAAACACTTGTTGAAGCACCATATCGTCCTCTGAGACGAACGCATAATCTTTTTTGTGTATTTTTAATAATGAGGTATAACTATGTTTACTTATGTTTTATACGGGCTTGCGGGAACCGGCTTGGCAATATCGTTTTTCAAGGACCGAAGCAAGACTAAAATGGCGCTGAAAAAAGCATGGATGTCTTTCGAGAACATTCTTCCTCAGTTTCTGTCCATTTTGATTATTATTGGCGTGGCACTTGCCATATTGAGTCCAGAGACAATTACAAAACTGCTTGGGACAAATTCCGGCATATGGGGCGTTGCAGCTGCTTCTGTTATTGGTTCGATTACACTGATACCAGGATTTGTTGCTTTTCCTTTAGCTGCTGCACTATTGAAAAACGGTGCTGGATATATGCAGATCGCTGCATTTGTTTCCACTCTAATGATGGTTGGAATTGTAACAATGCCGCTTGAAATCAAAACCTTCGGAAAACGCGCAACTATAATACGAAATGCCACTGCTTTTGTGTTTTCTCTGGTTTCCGCATTTGTGATTGGGATGGTGCTATGATGAAAGATTTTCTCAAACGATACAGGGTGTTTTTGCTGTTGATTATCATAAATGCAGCGATTGGATTTATCGTGCCGGAGATTGGGCTGAAGTCTATTGATGTTACTAAGCAAAACTTGATTGAGATGATCTCAATAATTCCTCCGATTTTCATTTTGTTGGGGCTGTTGGATGTTTGGGTAGACCGTGCCACCATGATGAAGTATACCGGCAAGGGGTCTGGATTTAAAGGCATTTTAATTGCCTTTGTTCTAGGGTCGGCAGCTGCAGGTCCTTTATATGCCGCATTTCCCGTTGCGGGTGTAATGCTCAAGAAAGGCAGCAGTTTGTTTAACGTGTTTATATTTATTGGAGCATGGTCAACGACAAAAATACCCATGCTGACTTTTGAGGCTGCTAATTTGGGCCTTGCGTTCACTTTGACCAGACTGGCCTTGAGTATCATTGGCATCATTATAATAGCAGTTATAACCGAGAAATTGTTAAACTCCGAACGCCAAAAAGAGATATATGAAATGAATCAGTCCGAGTGATATAAGACCTTTGGTACTTGTTTCTTACCGCAAGAGTGGAGATTATAACGAAAACACTCGTAAAAAACATATTTTTGTCACATTTAAATATATAATTACATTAAACAAATTCAAAGGAGGGATTACCATGAAAATCAATTTTTTTTTCACAGCGCTAATGGTTTCAGCACTTGCAGTTAGCAGTATATTTATGTTATCAGGTTGCAGTACTTCGAAAGATACTGCTAAAGAAACTACCCTACCTATTCAGGAAACCACCAGTCAAGCACCAGCAACTACACAGCCTGTCGATCATAATGTTGACATTGACCCAGCGCCACTAAACGATACTGATAAATCACTATCTCTTGAAGGGTATGGTGCAAAAGGCGCACTTGCAGATAAAGATTTAACTATCAGTGATATGCTCATGTATGCAGCTCAAGATGAATACTTAGCTCACGGCGAGTATTTGGCCATTGTGGACAAGTTTGGTAGCCAGAAGCCTTATACCAACATTATCAGTGCTGAAGAGACACATCTTGCTTATTTGAAAGAAGTTTATCTTACATATGGACTCGATTTCCCTGCTGACGCTTCTGCGGATCATATTGTTGTACCTGCTAATTTGCTTGAGGCTGCAAAGACAGGGGTCCAGGCTGAAATTGATAATATTGCTATGTATGAGCTTTTCTTGACGCATGACTTACCGGATAACGTTCTCGAAGTATTCTCCGCTTTAAAGAGCGGCTCTGATAGCCATCTTCTGGCTTTTCAAAAGCAGGTTGATAAACTAAAGTAAATATATTATCTTTAAATTAGATAAAAAGCGTTGATGACATGCGCTCCATGCAGATTATGACGAAATCAACAAAAGGAGTGAGACGGAAATGCAAATGTGTGGGGACTGCATGAAAGTTTATGATGAATCTGAATATGCAAAATGCCCGTTTTGTTCCGATGGTAACGACGAATATACTCATGTTATAGTCACAGGCAACAACACGGCGGTCAATACAACCGGAACAAAGGTGACGGCGGGAGAGGGGACAACCGGTGTCACACAGAATGGGCAGACTGTCAGCGGTTCGGGCACAACCTCCGGCGGCTACTGGAACGCAACTTCTGTCACAACCTACGATGCGCTTAAATCGGCTCTCGCAAACGGATCCGTGAATGAGCTTGTCATTAAAGGCATAATTGAAATTCCGGAGGGCGATTCCATAATCTTTACCAAACCCGTGACCATCGCGGATTCGACGGATTGTCTCTTAATTATCAGCGGCACGCTGACAAATGAGAGCAAGCTCATAAACAAGGGGCTTGGCGGTGTCAATAATGACACGGGAATGCAGCTTGAGGGCAGCTTTGTCAACAACGGCAGCTTCACAAATGAAAGCCGCTTCGGCATGTTCGAGGGCAGCTTTGTCAATAACGGCACAATCAACAACAAGAGTTGGCTCCACTGCTTCGGAACCGAAATAACAAACAACAAGACTTTCAACAATACGGGAGACATCACGCTGCTCAATTCCAGTGCTGTTGATGCTGCCTATAGTAGCCCCGGCACCTTCACTAACGCCGCAGGCGCGACGCTTCTTTCCGAGGATCCGGGCGGGATTATTGTGCGGATAGACTGCAGCTTCACAAATGCCGGAACCGCAACCATTAATGGCTATTTCGACAGCTACGGCACGCTGACGAATACCGGCAGCTTCACCTATACCGGCCATTTAATGACCGCCGGCTCCGTCACCGGTACGCTGACGAAGGGCACGGGCGGCGAGCTTGAAACCAATATAACGGTAGAAACGCTCGCGGAACTTAAAGCCCAGCTCACTTCCCTGTCCGCGGGCTTCGACGGCATCGTCATCGGCGGCGAAATCACGCTGGACGGCGATTTGGAAGTCAGCCGCCATGTCCGCATCGGACCGGACGGAACGCTGATTGTGCCGGCTGACAAGACACTTACCGTCACCTCGACCGAAGGTTACAACGGGCTGGATGTTTCCGGAAAGTTCGATTTGTACGGCAATCTTGTGACGACCCGCAGCGGCTCCGGCGAGGATGAATGTGTCGGACAGCTTACTCTGCTTTACGGCGCACTGAGTGCCTATGACGACTACACCATCGTAAATGGCGGCGTCATCCTGTATATCGGCGGAGAAATCAAGCCGGACAACATTCTGGTTGGCGGCAACGCAATTACAAACTACCGCAGCAATGTCAGCGTCTCCACCGAGGCGGAGCTGCGCAGCGCGATGACAAACGCAAATGTCGACCAGATTGTCACGGGAGGTGACATCGAACTGACAGAGAGTCTAGACATTACAAAAACCATGACCGTAGGCTGCGGCGGCTCCGGTGTCTTGGACTATGAGGCTTATGCCTTCATAATTCCGACCGGCAAGACTGTTTCGGTCAAGAGCGGCGGCTCCCTCAACAATCTGGGCAGCATTGTCAATAACGGCACCGTGGAAGACACAAGCGCCGCCAATGGCGTCTTCTCGGGCAGCCTTGCTAGCATTACAAATAACGGAACGCTGAACATTGATAATATCTTCCTTGTCCTTGAGGGCACGCTGACAAACAACGGACTGATACGCATCAGTGCCGGCGACGGGCACATCCTGCTCTGTCCGGGCTCAGTTATAACAAACAACTCGGGTGGAACCATTAACGACAACGGCAGCATGAATCTGGAGGTTTCAACAGGCTGGGACGGCGCGCTATACGATCGCGGCGCGACCTTCACAAACGCCGGCGCCTTCAATGTCGGCTCCATCAGTACTCCCGCCAGCAGCGCCTATTTCGGCTCTAATAGCGGCACCGTGACTAATACCGGCAGCTTTGTCGCGAATGGCAACACCGACCTTGAAGACACAGCGTTCACACATTCCGGTGGCACCTTTGATGTTTATAACAGCAGCGGCCTGACGATTACGGGCGGCAGCTTCACCATCACAGACGACGCAGACGAAGGCTCCTTTACGAACAACGGCTATATGCGAGTTGTCGATCAATACGGACGAAGTGACGGCAACCATATATGCGCCGTTTCACTGGCTGAAAACAGTATTGCAGACAACTCCAACTGGCTCGAATACATAGCCGAGGTCTATTCAGCGGATGGCTTCGCGGCCGCCGACACCGCGCAGCAGGAAAAAAACGATGCTTTGGATGCCGGAGGAACTGATTACTTCGGTTTCGGTAAATATAACCGTATGGATTTCATGTCCGACCTCATTCTGTCCGGCACAGTCAACCTCGACAACTTCAACAGCTACTGGGTTAACAGCTATCCGCTCTGGAACAGCGAAACTGGCGAGAACGAAACCATAACGCCGCATGTGACAATCGGAAGCGGCGCAACCGCCACTATCGGACGTCAATGCTCGCTTAATGTGTTTGGCGTACTCGTTAACAACGGAACCCTAGTGACCGCCGCACGGTTTGACGACGATGCTCTGGACATCCACGAGGATTGCGGTCGTCTCGAGGTCTGGTCGGAGGGCACCCTTACGAACAACGGCACGCTGACGAACGACGGCGAAATCACCCTGCGCCATGAGTTTATGAATGCGGATGACACGGTGAAGATGGCGACCGCCACGGGTCTTGGTTCGGTCACTCCTCGCTTCGTGGCGGAGGTGCACAACGCGGACGACTTCATCGCGGCAAACAGCAGCTCCACGCCCAGCTACAATCAAATCGAAATTAAGGGCGACAGCATAGTAGATTTGGAAAGAAGCGTGACCGTTTCCAGAAACCTGTATATTGAGCCGGGCAGCGGGCTTATTGTCGAGCACGGCGCAACGATGACCTTTAACGGAAGTGGCTGCTGGTATGAAAACAACGGCGACACGAGCGTATATGGTACGCTGCTTATTACAAACGGCGCCACCTTATGCAACAGGCAGAATCTGGACATCGGCGCAGTCAGCGGTTCGGAAACGGCGCTGGTTATGCTCGGCGACAGCGCCGGGGCCATGGGCAGCATAATAAACGAGAATAATATCACGGTTTACGCAACAGGCACGCTGAACGCATATTACGGCAGCTACAGCGGGAGCGTTCCCACCGGCGCCGGAACCTATACCTCGCCGGCCGCTCCGGGCTGATTGTAGCGTGATGATAAGATGAAAGTTGATATGCTCGAGCAAATCTATAAAATCAAAATTGTCCACAGACATCTTAGTAAAACTTAAACCGAAAAAAGCTTACGAGTTGTGCCCTGTCATCAAGAGCTTGCGGGTTCTACCGTGCAGAGCTCCAAAACCGTAGGCCGAGGGTTCGATCCTGTCAAGCCCCTGCCACAAAAAGTCCGTAAATCCTTAGGAATTCCAAGGGTTTGCGGACTTGTGTTATTTGTAGATAAAATGTAAGAAGTGTTACAGTTTCCGGTTTAGAACGGCTTTTTACCCACATTTACCTGCTTTTCCGGTGAGTGAAACATCTGATTGCATCTTAAGAAAGACGAAACTGATGATGTTTACTAGTCTATATAATTAGTTCTATGAGACTATTAATGGTAACCCCGAGATATTAAAAAAACGCAGCTATTCAAATGCAAAGATACCTGCTGAGAAATTCTAAGTTAGGAATAATACTGCCAAGCTAGCCCCATTGTCTGAGGACAATTAGGAACCATATTAGAATTTAGGGTGGCAGGTTACTGGCGGAACATAAAAGAAAAGAAACATGCAGCTTTCGTCACCGCTTCTTTTGGACATATACGAAAACGGTATTTCAATACAGTAGCACAAACCTCATCTTCATAGCATTAAATATGAGTTAGACATTATGGTACAAAAACGAATTTTGCTTACGGCCTGTACATTTTCAATTCACCTATATTCTTATTTTCTAAATAATATGGAAATAAGACTTGTAAATACTATTTACAGAATAATTTAAGCACGTTGCAAAATGATAGTTTTGCAACGTGCCCTTCTTTTTATTGCTGCTAAACCGGATGATATCCCATGTCCCGAGAGATTTTCTCCATTGTACCGTGTATATAGGGAAGGAATTCAGCGATTTTCTGGTCATTTACGCGAACCGTCGGAATAGATACACTAAACGCGCCGGCGATGCTTCCGGAATAATCGAACACGGGAGCGCCGATACATCTAACGCCGCGCTCGTTTTCCTCGTTGTCAAATGCGTGACCGGATTTTCTTATATCCGCAAGCTCCTTTTTTAGCGCTTCCATAGTTACGATAGTGTTTTCCGTAAGTGCGATGATATTGCTTCTGTCCCATATATCGCAAAGCTCCGGCTCTGGGAGATGAGCAAGGATGCATTTGCCTACCGCTGTGCAGTACATTGGGGCGCGTAACCCGATACGTGAGGACATGCGAACGCCACCGCTGCTGAAATCGACCTTATAGATATATATGATTTCGTACTCGTCTCGCACAACGAGATGCACGGCCTCGCCTGTAAGTCGGCTAAGCTCGTCAAGATGGGGCTTTGCCGCCGAATATATATCAAGCCCGTTGACAATCCGGCTTGAAACCTCGAACAATTTTAGTGAAAGCTTATAGATACCGGTGGAGCCTGACTTTTTCACATAGCCGAGCGATAAAAGAGAGGACAAAATTCTGTGCACCGTGCTTTTATGAAGACCTACAGCCTCACTTATCGTAATAAGCTGAAGACCTTCGGGTGAATTTGAGAGAACTTCGATAATAGAAATAGCGCGTTCGATTGACTGAACATTTCCCTGCTCCATGTGTGCCTCCTGATACGGCTTGCCTAAACATCGGCAAATTCTGCAATGGTTAACCTAATAATAGCATAATTTTCCGCAACAGAAAAGAAATATTAGAATTCAAAGAAAGCAGATAAGAATTATTGAAGGGTTCATCAAAAAGGTGTTGACGATTTTGAATTACGAAGTATAATAATAATTAAAGTTCCACGATACAATACGATGTTCCATAATGCGAAACACAGGAGGCAAAAGAATGAATGATGTACTGAAACAAATCGGTGAGATAGGCATTGTTCCGGTAATAAAGCTGGACGACGCGAAAGACGCGCTTCCTCTTGCCGCGGCTCTTTACAAAGGCGGCCTCCCCTGCGCGGAGATAACCTTTCGTACAGCCGCGGCAAGGGCCGCTATCAAAGCCATAACGGAAGCGATCCCGGATATGCTGGTGGGTGCCGGAACCGTGCTGACTAAAGAGCAGGTCGATGAAGCCATTGAAGCAGGTGCAAAATTCATTGTTAGCCCCGGGCTTAATCCAAAAATCGTCAGTTACTGCATAGAAAAAAATATTCCCATAACTCCGGGATGCTCCAACCCGAGCGATATTGAACAGGCTCTGGAGTTTGGACTTGAGGTAGTCAAATTCTTTCCTGCGGAAGCGGCGGGCGGAATTAAAATGATTAAAGCGATGTCTGCGCCGTATAACAGTGTCAAGTTTATGCCCACAGGGGGAATAAACGCACAGAATTTGAACGATTATCTGGCGTTTGATAGGGTTATTGCCTGCGGCGGAAGCTGGATGGTAAGCGACTCGTTGATTAAAGAGGGGCGGTTTGACGAAATTGCCGCGCTGACCGCGCAAGCAATGGAGCAGATGCTGGGCTTTGAGCTGGCTCACATCGGGATAAACGCGGCTGATGCGGGAGATGCCAGGGAAATTGCCGGTGCGTTCGGCGGACTTTTCAGCCTGCCGGTGAAGGACGGTAACAGCTCGCTTTTTGCGGGGTCCGTAATCGAAGTAATGAAGGCAAACGGACTCGGGACGAAGGGACATATTGCATTCAAAACCAATTGTCTCGCGCGCGCTGTTAAATATCTTGAAAGAAAGGGCATCCCCTTCAACGAAGCTACTTTGAAGCTTGATTCCGCTGGAAATCCAATTGTTATATACTTACAGGACGAGATTGGCGGCTTTGCAGTTCATCTTGTGCAAAAAAAGTGAATGGAGACATTATTATGGGGAAAATAGTGACTTTTGGTGAGATTATGCTCAGGCTTGCACCAAACGGATATAACAGATTTGTTCAGGCAACCGAATATGGCGCAACATACGGTGGTGGTGAGGCAAATGTTGCAGTATCGCTTGCAAATTATGGGATGGACGCAAATTTCGTGACCAAACTTCCAAAGCACGAAATTGGTCAGGCGGCCGTCAACAATCTCCGCAGCTTTGGGGTGGATACATCGGATATAGTGCGCGGCGGGGACAGAGTGGGTATATATTTCCTTGAAAAGGGAGCTAGCCAGCGCCCGTCAAAGGTTATATACGACAGAGCTAGCTCTTCCATAGCAAAGGCGGCGAGAGAGGATTTCGACTGGGACAAAATTTTTGAAGGAACCGAATGGTTCCATTTCACCGGAATTACACCCGCGCTTGGTGACAATGTTGCGGAAATTTGCCTTGACGCGCTCAGGGCGGCAAAAGCCAAGGGCATCACGATAAGCTGCGATCTGAATTATCGCAAAAATCTCTGGAGCCGTGAAAAGGCAGGAGAGGTTATGGCAGAGCTCTGCAAATATGTCGACGTCTGCATATCAAATGAGGAGGACGCAAACGACGTGTTTGGTATTAAGGCTGTGGATACGGATATTACGGGCGGCAAACTTAACCATGAAGACTACAGAAGCGTTGCAAAGCAGCTTACTGACAGATTCGGATTCAAATCTGTTGCTATAACACTGCGCGGTTCGATTTCGGCAAATGACAACAACTGGGCCGCAATGCTGTACGACGGTCGGGACTGCTATTTCTCGAAAAACTACCTTATACATATAGTCGACAGAGTCGGTGGAGGTGACAGTTTCGGTGCCGGACTGATTTATTCCATGTTGAATGGGTTTTCCGCTCAGGAGACAATTGAATTTGCGGTTGCTGCGAGCTGCCTTAAGCACAGCATTGAGGGTGACTTTAATCAGGTCTGTGTGGATGAGGTCAAAAAGCTGGCCGGAGGAGACGGAAGCGGCCGTGTCCAGCGCTAAAACTCACAAAAGCGAGCACCCAAACAGGAATTTTCCTGCTTGGGTGCTCGCTTTTATTTGTAAAAATTACTTAAACGGTAGATAGAAAATCCTTTTCCCATATCTTCTGCTTTTGGGGATTCGTAAGTACTATGCCCGTAAATAAATCGGGGTATTTCCGCTTCATTATGTTTTCTTCATCGTCCTTTTCGACGATATGCATCTCAAGCAGCCTCTTTATTTTCGAAGTATCCTTTTCCAGAACCAACTTCAGTATTTCCTCGTGCTGCGAGAGGGAAAGGTGACGGATGTCTGATTCGGACAGAGACAGCAGGCGTATACGATAATAATGACTCGACATGTTTAAGACCGCATTAAGGCAGTAGGGATGGTTTGTGGCGTTGAAAAACACGGAATGGAAGGCGTCGTCCAGGCGCAAAAACTCTCTTGCGTCGGTCGCCTGCTTCTGTGCCTGAAGAATATTACCAAGGCTTTCTATGTGAGTCGGCTGATCAAGTCGAAGAAACTCGTCCATTACCCGCTCTTCTATGCACGCGCGCATAAAACGCTCGTCCTTTACTCTGCCGACATCAATTTTTGAAACAACTGTTCCCTTTTGAGGGATGGTTTCAACCAATCCATCCTTTCCGAGCTGAATCAGCGCATCACGAATAGGTGACCGGCTGACCTTGAGATACTCGCCGAGCTCATTCATGTTGATGGTTTGACCGGGCTTTACCCGAAGCTCAATGATGCTGGAACGAAGGTATTTGTATACGTTTTCTCCCGCGGTCTGAGTGTCGCTGACTTTCTTTTTTGCTGCCACCGGGAAGCCCTCCATTTGTTTATATAAAATACTCTGATGAGTCAAGTACAATAATTGCGAAGCATTAATATACTTGACTGATATATTATAGTATAACTCACTCGAGTTTTCAAGAATTATATTTTAATCTTTGCAGCCGGTCAAATTACCATATTAAGCCGATTAAATTCAGTTATTGGCATAAAAACGAGGCAAATTTTTTGTAAGTAGTGTTTATAGACACTAATATATAAGTGTGATATATTAAAATCGTAATAGAGAAATATCGGCACCGTATATCAATATGATATTTGATATATAAATATCAATGTACCCGCGCCGGTTTCCGAAGGGCGGTTTAGTTATGAAAGAAGCGATTGTTACAGGCCCACGCCAATTCGAGATCAGGGAAGTCCCCGTTCCGCGGCCGGGCGACGATGAGGTTTTGGTTAAAATGAAATCGGCGGGTGTCTGCGGCTCCGATTTTCATCTGTTCTTGGGTGAAAATCCCAATGCGGTATATCCGCGTGTTCCCGGGCATGAAAACGCCGGCGTAGTTGTTGAAGTCGGCAAAAACGTTAAGTCAGTAAAGCCCGGCGATGCCGTAGTAATTGATTTGGTTGTTGCCTGCGGCAGCTGCCCCCAATGTTTGAGCGGGCGCCGAAACATTTGCCGAACGGTAAAGGCACGCGGCTCGGCGATTGACGGAGGTTGGCGTGAGTATCTCGCAGTATCTGAGAATGAGGTTTTTCTCCTTCCTCAAAGTATTTCATTTCTTGAGGCCGCGCTGATAGAGCCTTTTGCAATCGGCGGACACTGTTCATCCAGAGTGGGGGTTCGCGGAGATGAGCTCGCCTTGATTCTCGGAAGCGGTACAATCGGGGCTGTTATTCTTCAGACTTTGAAGCAAAAGGGCTGCCGCGTTATCTGCGCGGATATAAACGAAAGCTCGCTGGAAAGGGCAAAGGATTACGGGGCAGACTATGTTATCAACACAAGGACGCAAGATTTAAAGGAAGAGATCCGGCGAATCACGGACGGAGGGGGAGCCGATCTGATTTTCGATTCGGCTTGCTACACCGGTTCGCTGACAGAGCTTATGCAGCCGGGAATACCTGCTAACGGTGCGACAATAGTCCCAATGGGCTTCAATAATGAAAAAGAGGGCATTACGCAAATGATGATAAACGGCAGAGAACTGTCGATCATAGGAACGAGAATGTCTTCCGGACAGTTTGAGCCAACAATTAAAAAATTCGAGCAGAAGCAGTTTGTTTTGGACGGAATGGTGAGCCACTACATATCTTTCAAACAGATAGAGCAGGTTTTTGAAAATATGCTAAATCCTGTCAAAGATCTGAAAAAGATGGTCATAGTATTTGAAGAATAAACACATTCGAGAACTCTTGGAGTGGATTTAACGGTATTTTCAGTTTATAATAATAGTAGACTGAAAGCCGCTAGACAGATATTAATATTCATTTATGAGGAGGCCCTAAATGAAAAAGCGACTTTTAACACTGGCAATGGCACTTGTACTTATCGCAAGCCTTGCAGCGTGCGGCTCGAGCAGTGAGCCTGCCGCAGAGAGCACCGCGCCCGCCGCTTCAGCGGCAACGGAAACAGACGCAGCAAAGACAGAATACGTTATCGGCTTTAGTAACTCCTATAACGGCAATACCTATCGTCAGGCTATGGAAGCCTATGCACAGGCGGCCGCTGATGAGCTGATTGCAACCGGCGAAGTCAAGGAACTGATTTTTGCCGAGTCCAATCAGAACAACAGCACACAGGTACAGCAGATTCAGAACTTCATTATGCAGGGCGTTGACGCGATCATCATTGATCCGGGCTCCGCTACTGCGCTGAACGAGGCAATTCAGGAAGCATCCGATGCCGGTATCCCCTGCATTATCGTAAACGACGGACCTGTTGATTCCACGGCTGATCTTTGCTATCAAATCAACTTTGATACCATTGCTCAGATGGGCGAACTGACAAAGTATGTTTGCGAAGCTATGGGCGGAAAGGGCAACCTCATTGAGCTTCGCGGCACTGCCGGCACTGAGTTCGACGCTATCGCTCACGAGGGCGTTCAGAAGGTTCTTGCGGATTATCCCGACATCAAGGTCGTTGCTGAAATCTACACCGATTGGACAGGCTCCAAGGCTCAGTCCGAATTGGCCTCCGTTCTTCCCACATTGGAACAGGTCGACGGTATTGTAACGCAGGGAGGAGACTCTTACGCCGCAGTTCAGGCTTTCCTTTCCGCAAAGCGTGACCTCCCGATCATCGGCGGCGATAACCGCGGTTACTTCCTCAAGTGGTGGGCCAATGAAGCTCCCGAAGGCTACAACACGATTTCCGTATCCTCTAACCCCTGGGACGGCGCAAGCGCTGTTTATGTAGCGGTTGACATCCTCAACGGGATGGACGTTCCCAAGGTTATGACCCATCCCTTCGGAGTTGTAACAAAGGATGATGTTAAGCAGTTTGCTGATGTTGCTGACGAAGCTATTGCATGCCCGACCTATGATCGCGATTGGGTACGCGAAAACCTCTATACGAAATAAAACTTGCGTTGGAAACAGGCTGCTGACCTTTGACGGTGGCAGCCTGTTTTTAGTAAAAAGAAAAGAGGGATTATCATGATGGAATCTTCAATAATCGAAGTAATGGAGCGTATGATAAAAACTGCTTCCGTTGTTGACTTGTCATATACAATGGAAGAAAAAATGCCGGTCTGGCCGACACACGCCAGATACTGCTCAACTGTTTACGAATCCTACGAATACGGAGATGCCGCGCTTCAATCAATGGTTTCCTTCAGTGAACACTGCGGCACACATATTGACGCGCCGCTACATTTCATTCCGGGAGCGTGCCCTGTGGAACAGTTGCCACCGACGGCGGTCATGGGACGCGGCGTAAAAATTGAGGCGGGCTTTGTAAAGCCGCGCGGCCTATTGACGCTGGAGTCAATTTTAAGTTTTGAGAAGGAAAACGGTGAGATTAAAGAAGGCGATATCGTGATGATTCATTTCGGCTGGGATGCAAAGTACCGTCTTCAGCCTGATAGCCATGAGTTTCTGAACGACTGGCCGGGACTTAGCGGAGAGGGAGCGGATTACCTTGCGGGAAAGAGGGTTGCCGCCGTCGGCTGCGACGCGCTCTCCCTTGACGCCTTCGGCGCCGAGGTTTCCGTCTGCCACAATATTTTGTTGGGCCGAGGTATTCCAATAATCGAAAATATCACTAATTTATCGAAAATATCAGCATTCACTTATGTCATCGGGCTTCCGATGAAGCTTAAAAACGGATCCGGTTCTCCGATTCGTTTGGTCGCGTTTCAGTAATATTTTAAGGAGACCCGTTTATGAAACGACTAGAAGGTCAAAACCCGTTTCTGGAGCTGCATGGAATCGCAAAAAACTTCGGCATAACCAAGGCCCTTTCAGGCATCGACATGGAAATCTATTCCGGAGAGGTGATTGGGCTGGTCGGCCCGAACGGTTCAGGCAAATCCACATTAATGAAAATTCTTACCGGTGTGCTGCCTCCGACGGAAGGGCAGATTTCACTTGAGGGAAATGAAATAGCAAAATACAGCACAAAAGAGGCTATGGACGCCGGGATAAGCTGTGCTTATCAGGATCTTTCGCTCTGCACAAACCTCAGTGTCTATGAAAATTTTGCGCTGCTTAATATGCCCCACACCCTGCTGTCTCAGCCGGGCTGGCGCAATACAAAAAAAAAGGAAGCAGAAGAACTGCTTGAACGTTATTTCCCGGGAAGCGGCATCAATGTAATGAAGCCCGTAAGCGCTCTCAGCTTGGCCGAACGGCAGGTAACAGAAATATGTAAGACACTTATGATGGGGCATCTGAAGGTGCTCGTGCTGGACGAGCCCACATCGGCGCTTTCGAGCGACCGTGCGCAGCAGCTGCACAGGGTGGTGCGAGAACTGAGCGACAGAGGCGTAGCGGTCATTTACATATCTCATAAGCTGGAAGAGATAAATATTGTCAGTGATCGTATTCTGGTTCTGCGTAACGGAAAAATAAGCGTTGAGTGTGATCCGGCGGAAATAAGCGGTGACAAGCTTGTTGAAATTCTCGGAGGAGAAATTAAGAAAAAGAACGAAAAAGCGCAGACAAATCAAAATTGCTGCGATGAATGTATCGTTGAAGTCTCAGACCTTAGAACAAAGAGCCTCGGTAATATAAATATGAGCCTTAAAAAAGGCGAGATACTCGGAATTTCCGGTCTGGCTGGCTCCGGGCAGCCGGAACTGCTGAACATTATATTCAACGCGAATAAAAACTCATGTCATAACAGTGTCAGGGTTAAGGGAAGCATGTCCTATGTCAGCGGTGACCGCGCCAAGGAGGGCGTGTTTCATCTGTGGAGTATAAAGGACAACATTCTTATCTCAAGCCTAAAGCAGATTCAGAGCGGACTGTTTCTAAACAGACAAAAATCAACAGAGCTTGCCCAGCATTGGTACGACAAGCTTAAATTCAAAGCCGAGGGCATACACAGCCCGATAAACTCGCTCAGCGGAGGCAATCAGCAGAAGGCCCTGATTGCGCGCGGTATAGCCTCGGGCGCGGATATCATAATCTTGAACGACCCCACATCGGGCGTTGACATTGAAACAAAGCAGGAGATATATGGCTTGCTTCAGGAAGCGAAGGCGTCAGGGAAATCGATTATCCTTTACAGCACCGAAGATACCGAAATGGAGATATGCGACAGGGCGTATGTAATGCGTGACGGCGCAATTGCGCAGGAGCTGGTGGGCGCCGACGTTATCGTTTCCAATATCATTCAGGCCTCATTTAAGGAAATCAAGGCGGAGACAAAGCGACAGGAGTCCCGCGCAGGCGCGCTGTCGGCTATTGTGGGCTCAAGAATGTTCCTTCCGATCGTTACTATGCTTATTATGATCGCGGTCAACGCCTTTGTGAATCCTAAGGTGCTTAACTATAACAGCGTTCGAATGATTCTCGGCTCCGCGTTGCCGCTCGTTTTCGCGAGTCTTGGGCAAATGTTTATTGTAGCCTCCGGCGATATAGACATGGGCAATGGTTATTCAATAGGTCTTGTAAACGTGCTTATTGCGGTGGTCCTCACAGGCAGCCCTCTGGTGGGAATTATAAGTCTTGTGGTGTTCATCACGGCTTATATACTGATGGGAGCGCTCATCCACGTTCGTAACATTCCGGCTATCGTTGTTACGCTCGGAGCACAGTTTATCTGGCTTGGCGCCGCATTAATTTTCAGCCCCACGCCGGGCGGCTTCTGTCCGCACTGGCTCTCGGCGCTTTATAAGTTCAAGCTGGTATTCATTCCGATGCCGGCGGTCATTATAATCATTGCCGCCACCGCTACATATTACATTCTTTACAGGTCAAAATACGGCATGGTTCTTCGCGGTATAGGCAACAACCCGATTGCCGTGGAGCGTTCGGGCTGGTCATACCTGACGGCAAAGATGACAAATTATGGCCTCTCCGCGCTGATGGTCGTTCTTGCGGGAATGTCCTTCACAGCCGTCTGCGGAGGCGCAGACGCCAACAGCGCCGCCGCCTACTGCATGATGAGCATTGCCGTTGTTATTCTGGGTGGCTGCAAAATGTCGGGTGGTGAGGTTGAACCGATAGGCGTCGCGGCAGGTGCGATTGCAATGTCGCTGATAACCTCTCTGCTTACCTTCATAAAGGTCGGCTCCAACTACCAGACGGCGGTGACAGGCTTAATCCTCATTCTTGTGCTTGCGTTTACTTTGTTTTCCGATATGAGAAAGGGAGGGCATAAAGCATGATAAAATCCTTTGCCCACAAGCATAGCTTTATCTGGCCTGTGCTTGGATCCGTGCTCATCTGGCTTCTGATTGGAGCTGTTTCGGGACACTTTACCGCCGAAACCATGATTTCCTCAGCAAAGCTTGCAACCTTTGCGCTCCTCCTCGGACTTGCGCAGATGCTGGTCGTAACCAGCGGTGACGGCGCGATTGATCTTTCCCAGATATACATTCTGACCTTGAGCGCCTATATTTCGACTTCCCTGTCACAGGGAAATCCGTTGGTCGGCCTGCTTGCTGCAATTCTGGTTGGTGCGCTTTGCGGACTAATTAACGGTTGTATAAACGTATATCTCAAAATACCGGCCATGATAACCACACTTGCAACGGGCTACATTATCTTTACCGTAATACTCATTGTAGCCCCTCATATGACGACGCTCCCCAATTCGGATTTCGTAAAATTCATAAATATTGACGTTGCCGGCATTTCTATGATGACAATTGTATCGATGGTTCTGGCAGCGCTGCTGGCTCTGCTGCTATACATAATGCCTTACGGCAAGCAGCTTCACGCCGTCGGCCAAAACCGCAGAGCGTCGGAGCTTTCAGGAATTTCGGTGAAAAAAGTGACCATAACGGCTTTTGTACTTGCCGGCGCGATATCCGGCTTTGCTGGCGTGCTATGCGGAGCGTTTATCGGCGGAGCGTTCCAAGATATGGGTTCAACCTATTTTCTTCCCTCAATCGCGGCGGTATTTGTGGGCGGAACAGCTGCCTCAGGAGGAAAATCCAGCGTACTCGGAGTTTGCTTCGGCGCGCTTATGATGTCGCTGATGACCACCTTCCTAAATGCCGCAAATCTGGCTCCCGGCCTTCAGAAGCTTATTCTGGGCGCTTTCCTTGTATTTCTTCTCGTCGCGTCGGTTAGCAATGCGGCAAAGAAAAAGTAACCTGTTAACAGCGGGTTGACCTCAGGGTCATAGGAGTAAATATTATGAAACTAGTTAATGACGAATCAAACAAATGGCAGGGATGGAAACGGCTCAATATAGAAGTTCCAAACTATAACATTACTCAAATGAGAAAAACAACGGCTGAAAAGCCCCAGTGGGTTCATTTCGGAGCGGGGAACATCTTCCGTGGATTTATTGCCGAGCTTCAGCAGAGCCTTCTCAACAAGGGGCTTGCCGAAACCGGAATAATCGCAGCAGAAACCTTTGATTACGAGATAATCGAGAAGATATACCGCCCATACTACAATATGACACTGATTGTTCTCATGCATCCTGATGGTACGCTCGAAAAAAAGCTGGTTGCGAGTGTCTCAGAAGGACTGCGTGCAAATCCGACCTTTGAAACCGAATGGGACAAGCTGAAGGAAATATTTCGCAGCCCCTCTCTCCAGATGGCGAGCTTTACGATTACGGAAAAGGGCTACGGCCTGCGCGACCTGAGCGGAGACTATATGGCTGTAGTTAAACAGGACATGGAGACGGGCCCCAACTCGCCGAAGCACGCTATGTCTATTACCGCGGCCCTTGCCTATGAGAGATTCCTTGCTGGGGCATATCCCGTTGCCTTCGTCAGCATGGACAACTGCTCGCACAACGGAGAAAAGCTCCGCTCGGCTCTGCTTGAAATAGTGGGTGCATGGGGCGCCAACGGCCTTGTGCCGAAAGAATTTGCCGAGTACATAGAGGATGAAAAGAAGGTTTCGTTCCCGTGGTCGATGATTGATAAAATTACTCCGCGTCCCTCCGAATATGTCCGGCAAGCGCTCGAAAAAGATGGAATAGAGGATATGGCTCCGGTCATTACAGATAAAAAGACCTTTATAGCGCCATTCGTCAACGCGGAGGTACCTCAATATCTTGTTGTCGAGGATACCTTCACGAACGGACGTCCCACACTTGAACAGGCAGGTGTGTGTTTTACAGACCGCGAGACGGTAGAAAAAGCCGAAAGAATGAAGGTCACCACCTGCCTGAACCCCCTCCACACAGCGCTTGCGGTTTACGGTTGCTTGCTGGGCTATGATTCTATCGCAAAAGAAATGGGCGACACGGAGCTTAAAAAGCTTGTTGAGAAGATCGGTTATGAGGAGGGGATGCCCGTTGTCGTCGACCCCGGCATCATCCACCCGATGGACTTCATCCGCGAAGTAATTGAGCTGCGCCTACCCAATCCCTTTATTCCCGATATGCCGCAGAGAATTGCAACCGATACCTCGCAAAAGGTGGCAATTCGTTTCGGGGAAACCATCAAAGCATATTGTTCTAGACCCGACCTCAGACCCGAAAGCCTCCTCTACATCCCGCTTGCGCTGGCGGGCTGGCTGAGATATCTCTTGGGCGTTGATGATAAGGGCAAACCGATGGAAATCAGCTCGGACCCGATGAAGAAAGAGCTGCAAAACTACCTTGAGGGCGTAAGATTCGGTGAGCCAGATTCCTATAAAGGGCAGGCTGAGCCAATTCTGAAAAACGCCGCTTTGTTTGGAACTGATTTGTACGAGGCCGGTATTGCTCTGAAAATTGAGGGTATCTTCAAAGAGCTTATCTCAGGCCCGGGCGCCGTGAGGAAAACCCTGAAACGATATCTTGATAATTAAGGAGACGAAAAGATGAAAATGGTTTTTCGCTGGTACGGCAGCAAATTTGACCCCATACCGCTCCGCTACATACGCCAGATACCCGGCGTTTCCGGAGTGGTAGCAACCCTTATGGAATTTCCGGCGGGGGATGTATGGCCCGTTGAAGCCATCATGGCACAGAAAGCGGAGGTCAATGCCGCTGGGCTAGAGCTTGAGGTTATCGAAAGCGTTAATGTCCATGAGGATATAAAGCTTGGGCTGCCCACCCGTGACCGATACATAGAAAACTACAAACAGACTCTGCGTAACCTGAAGCTTGGCGGAGTAAAGGTGGTCTGCTATAATTTTATGCCGGTGTTTGACTGGACAAGATCAAATCTTGCAAAGGTGCTTCCGGACGGCTCGAATGCGCTTTCCTACGACCAGACCATCATTGACAGAATAACTGACCCGCAGAAAATGGCGGACGAGATACAGAAGGGCTCCGGCGGATTCGAAATGCCTGGTTGGGAGCCGGAACGCATGGCAAGCCTTAAGAGCCTTTTTGAGCAATACAAAGCAGTTTCGCACGATGATTTGTTCAATAATCTCAAGTATTTTCTTGAACAGATTATTCCTGTCTGCGAGGAATGCAATATTAAGATGGCTATACATCCGGACGATCCACCATGGGACATTTTCGGTCTCCCGAGAATTACTACAAATAAGGAGAATCTTAGGCGTATTCTGAGCCTGGTGGACAGCGAGTATAACGGCCTTACGCTCTGTTCGGGTTCTCTCGGTTCAAATCCCGAAAATGATATTCCTGAGATTGTTCGCCTTTTCGGAAAGCGCATACATTTCGCGCATGTGAGAAATATAAAGATTCTTGAGCCGGGAAAATTCGATGAAAGCTCACACCTCAGCAGCGACGGTTCACTTGACCTCTTCGAGATTATGAAGGCCTACCACGATGTCGGCTTTGACGGATATATCCGTCCCGACCACGGCAGAATGATCTGGGACGAAAAGGGTCGCGCTGGCTATGGCCTTTATGACCGCGCTCTAGGCATTACCTATCTCAATGGATTGTGGGAAGCTATTGAAAAAATGAGTAATTAAAGCCGCTTAAGTTATTTTGGAGGGTGTGTTGCAAAATGCGCCCCAAAAAAACAAGCAATCGGCCAGCCCATAAGGGTTGGCCGATTGCTTTGTGGACTGCATCAAAAATATGAGAGTGGGCGTGGTTGAGTATATCCATAGGAATCATAAATTGTCCGCCAAACATCTTAATGCATCTTAAGCGAAAAATATGTAAGGGTTATGCCCTGATATCAAGCGCTGGCGGGGTCGACCGTGTAGACCTCCAAACCGTAGGCCGAGGGTTCGATGCCTTTAGGCTCCTGCCACAAAAAGTCCGTAAATCCTTGGGAATTCCAAGGGTTTACGGACTTGTGTTATTTATAGGCAATTTGTAAGAAGTGTTCCCGCTTCCGGATTAGAGCGGAGATTTACCCACATTTCCCGGCTTTTCCGACGAATGAAACATCTGATTGCATCTTTAAAAAGGATTCTAGTGAATACGCAATAAATACATAAAAGTAAATACTTCAGTAAGAATTTACGTAGTTATATAGAAAATAAAGTTATGAACTTAATCCTTCGTTAAAGAAACAAAAACAAAAGCCCCTGAAACGGCCACAAAAAGAGCTGATTCAGGGGTTAATTTGTTGCAATACCTGCATTAAAATCTACGTTGCACTTTCCATACTATCATTTTTCGACGCAGTCCAGTAAGTGACCTTGAAATTATTGTTCCGCGAGGATAAAAAACTTCGACGGCGGTCTTATGAAAGGCTGCCGTCGATTTTCTCTGTTTTTTAAGCAAATATTTGCCCAGTTATTGCCGAGAGGGAGGATTTTCATTCTCCGAATTACATGCCTTTCAATTTGACACTTTTTCAAACTGACTGTTGTAAAGCACCGCGTAGAAGCCGCCCTTATCCAGAAGCTCCTCGTGATTTCCGCATTCAACAATATCGCCATCTCTCATTACCAGAATATCAAGCGCTTTCGGGTTCGACCGTGCAGCGCTCCAAAACCGTAGTCTGAGGGTTCGATGACGTCAAGCCCCTGCAACAAAAAGTCCGCAAATCCTTGTGAATTCCAAGGATTTGCGGACTTGTGTTATTTGTAGGCAATATATAAGAAGTGTTACAATTTCCGGATTGATACGGCTTTTGCCCAATTTCCCTTGCGTTTCCGACGCGTGAAACATCAGACTACATCTTAAAACCGCGTTTATAAGCCCATTTTTCACGCGGACATAGCTATGTATTGTGCGAAAATGGCTGAAGAAACAGGGAAGAAAGCGGAAAAGCCAAATAATAAGAAGCACAATTACTATAACAGAGGAGGAATGCGGCGACCGCCGTCTTCCTCCTCTGTGCAGTTTAGTCCAGTTTTGACAAATAGAGCATCACCTGTTCAAATGTTTGCCTAAACTCTTCGAAAAGCTCGCCTGATTCGGCACTTTTTTCTTCCAACGCTCTCTGTAGCTTTGACGCAAGAGCATAAAGATTCTTGGCTCCGATATTTCCTGAGCTGCCCTTAATTTTATGCACGGTCTTTGAGGCCTCGGAGAAATCGCCGCTTTCAATCTGTGAGGAGAGCACTTTAATTAGATCCGTGTTCTCTGCGCGGTATTCCCTAAGCACCGCGCGATAAAGCTCAACATTACCGCCGAGAAGCTTTAGTCCATCCTCTTCGTTTAAAGGAGAGTAAACTTCCGATTCGGGCATGCCATAGCCATCTGCGTCAAGTGGTTCCTCATCAGTCATGTGAACAGAGTTTTCGGCAAGTCCGGCTTTAAACGCTTTTGGAAGATTTCCGGAAGCCGTAACGATATTGACAATGTCTGAAACGAAGGTGTCGGGATCGAAGGGCTTGCTCACGAAATGGTTTATGCCGATGCTCCTGCAACGGTCTTCGACACCGGAAATGGCGTCAGCAGTCATTGCAACGATAGGAATCTCCTTGTCTAGTTTTCTTATTAGCTCAGTCGAATCATAACCGCTCATGACCGGCATGTGCAGGTCCATCAGGATGATGTCGAGTATATTCCTGTCTCTTGAATACTTGTCGTAACCTTCCTGACCGTTTTCGGCAATTGATATCAAGAAACCGGCCTGTTCTAGAATTGTTTTAGCGATGAACTGGTTTGTCTTATTATCCTCAACGATCAAAACGTGATAAGGGTTGGCTACCCTATTGTTTTTCTGAACTGAGGGCGGGGTATGATGATCCAATACTCGGGATTTAAATATCTCAATGATACCATCGTACATAACGGAAGGAATAATAGGTATGGTAACGCCGAGATCTATCTCTGCCTTGCCAAGACTATCAAATAAATCCTGCCTATTAAAAGGAATCAGAAGCATCGCTTTCGGAGCCTCACGGTAAAGCGGCAGGTTTTTAAGGCGCTTCCAGCACTCAATGCCACCGCCTTTTGGGGTGGCGTGGTCGATGATGATTAGGTTATAGGTAATTTCATTTCCCCCGGCCGCTTTTTCAATAAGACCGGTGGCTTCTCCTTCACTGGTTACTGCTTCAATATCGATGCCAAACGACGTGAGATATTTTTTGATAAGATAGCTGTTTGTAGCGTCGCTGTCAATCAGAAGAGCGCGTATGTTTCTGAACATAAGACCAAGAGACTTCGCCCGATTTTCATTTTCCTGAGCCTGATCTGCCTCCAGGCTTAGCCTTACCTTGAAGGTTGAACCCTTACCCTCTTCACTTTTTACGGAAACGCTGCCGCCCATGAGCTCAACGAGGTTTTTTACGATTGAAAGACCGAGTCCGCTGCCGCCAAAACGCCTGCTGATGCTCGAGTCCGCCTGCTCAAAAGGCTTGAAGAGCTGTGCAAGCTGATCTTCGGACATTCCGATGCCGGTATCGGAAACGCTGAACTCGAGATCGAATACCCTGTCATCTTTACCGATTAGGTTAACCGAAAGGCTGACCGACCCTTTGGAAGTGAATTTGGCAGCGTTGCTTATAAGGTTCGTTAAAACCTGTTCAATTCGCGTGGGGTCGCCCCAGAAGAAAGAGGGAATGCCCGGATCCTTATCCAGCGAGAAACTGATGCCCTGTTCCTCAATTCTGATGTAATTTGTGCTTATTACTTGCTGGATTACCTTGTCAAGGTCAAAGGATATGCGCTCAATGTTGATTTTCCCGGCTTCCATCTTTGAAAAGTCGAGTATGTCGTTTATAATGCCGAGCATACTCCGTGAAGCGTCAGTAATCTTGTCCAGATATAGAAGCTGTGTCGATGAATTGTCAGATTTTTTAGCAAGATACGCGAAGCCCGTAATGGCGTTGAGGGGTGTTCTGATTTCATGAGACATTCTCGCAAGAAACGCCGATTTAACCTGATTTGCCGTTTCCGCATAATCCTTGGCAATACGAAGCTCATTCTGGACCATTTTTCTGAACTGAACCTCTTTTCGAAGGCGGATAATCCAAAACACCGATATTACAAGAATAAGCAAGATAACGCCGCCGACCATTCCACCAATTCTCCATACCTTAGAATAATCGACCTCATTTTCAACGCCCAGCCACCTATCACGAATAGTGATCTTTTCCTCCTCCGTTATGGCGGCGAGCCCTTTATTTATAATGCCGACGAGCAAAGGCCAGTCGTTCCTGACAGCAAAATAGACCTGTTCATCTTCGTCAATATCAATGTCTACATATTTGAGGTTTGATATCCCCATGGACTCGACTAAATAGTTTGTCGTTGCAAGGTTGCCGACAAAAGCCACCTCTTTGCCCTCAGAAACGGCTTCCAGAGCCTCCTGAACCGTTGGGTACAGGCTGAGCGAAATATCTCGGTACTCCTTTAGAAAGCTGTTGTGTGAGCTGTTTTTTTGAACGGCTACCGATTTTCCCGCAAGATCCACAAAGGTTTTTATGTCCGTGTTGTCATTCCTGACGAATATAACGCGTTGGAAAGAAACATACGGTTCGGAAAAAAGAAAATACTTGGAGCGCTCTTCGGTTTTCACGACGCAGGGCAGTACGTCAAGCTCCTTTTTGACTGCCAGTTCATAGGCTTGGGTCCAGGTAAGCCCGCTTGTTACGACCATATTTAGGCCCGTCTTATCACAAATTAGGTCGATATAGTCCGCGGCGATACCCTTGTATTTTCCATCGCCGTCAAAAAACTCATAAGGTATAAAAGAAGGATCAACTCCGAGCTTTATTTCCGGATGATCCTTAATAAACTGCTGCTCCTCGGGTGTCAACAGAACTGCTGCCGAATCGCTCGTGTTTCCTTCAGCAAAGCAAAGACTGCCGGAGGCCGAAACCATAAGGACAACCGAAAACAGAAGGCAGAGCGCAAACCGCGACGTTTTCATATTTGCTTTGCCTCCGTAGGTTCGGCCTGATATTTGCCTGTTATACCTCGAATTTCTTCCTCAACATCAAAGAAAGCGTCTGTAATCTCAGGATCAAAATGAGTTCCGCGCCCTTCTGCGATTATTTTTAATGCTTCCTCGTGTGAGAAGGCCGGCTTATAAACTCTCTTGTTTACAAGCGCATCGAACACGTCAATAATAGCCATCAGCCTTCCCGGAAGCGGTATATCTTCGCCCCGCAGTCCTCTGGGATAGCCCGTTCCGTCAAACTTCTCGTGGTGCCCCGAGATTATTTCGGCGGCGGTTTCGGTGAAAGGGGAGGAGAAAGCTTCATACTCCGGAAGCCGGATTGAGCTCATGCCGTAATCAACATGCCTTTTCATGATATCGAATTCTTCTATAGTCAGCTTGCCGGGTTTGGTTAGGATATAGTCCGGTACTCCGACCTTTCCGATGTCATGTAAGGGCGCCGTACTGTAGAGCAAAGCAATATACTCGTCCGTCAGTATGTCCCTGTATTTTTCGCTTTTGCGCAGATGCTCGCACAGGGTCTGCATCATGAGCTGAGTTCTCTTGGTATGGTTTGACGATTCAATATCGCGCACCTCAAGAAGGCTTAAAAGTGCGTGTATAGTTAAATCGCGCGTAGCAACAAGCTCAAAGGTGCGAAGGGCCACAGCCTCCTCAAGATCAGCGTTATATCTTTCCAGTTCTCTGCGCGCCCGCTGTAGCTTGGAATGAATCTCAATCCTCTTTCTTAATGATGGGAGGTTTAAGGGTTTACGAATATAGTCCACGGCACCCAGCTCCAGACCCTTTATTTCGTTTTCCACCTCATCATAGTTGGTAAGGATTATCACATTTAGATTGTTAAGTTTGAGATCGGAATATACCTGTTTCAGAACCTCGAAGCCGTCCATTACGGGCATATTGAGATCAAGAAGCACAATGCTGATGTCCGGATTTGCTTTAATTAGAGACATTGCTTCAAGTCCATTGTAGGCAATCAGGCAGTCGTAATCAGCCAGTATGCTGCTGATGATTGCAATATCTGTCTTAGAATCGTCAACGATTAGAATTCTGATATCGGATGCAGCCATGTTTTTCCTCTCTTTCCGTGTCAGCAGTATTTAATTGTACATACTCAGTATCTTGTTGCCTTCGGTTTCAACATTCAATAAAAAATCATCAATCGTTACTTCTCCTGTCATTACCTTGTGCAGGCCGGGAGCATAAATAGTATCCTTGACGGTTTGCCATGCGGGGCACGGGACATCAATGCTGGGATTTTCAAATCCCGATAAAAATGAAACATATTCCGGATTTGAAGAAAAAAACTCGCTTTTCGACATATCCAGCCTTATCGGCGTACGGAAAGGATAATAAGCGTCGTGCTCGGGACTGTATTCACCATTCATGATTTGCTCCTGTGCGGGAATCGAAATCATGTAGTTAATAAAGGCAACAGCTGATTTTTTATTTTCCTCGCTCATATTTGCGGGGATGGCGAGCATCATGGGACCGACCTCGGAACAAATTCCGATATCAGAAAGAGGGATGATGCCGACTTCAAAGGGATTGCCGTTCTTCTCAATATCCGTGACGCCCCAGATACCCTGAAATTCAAAGGCAATCTGCTGATTAAGGAAGTACTCCATGACCTGATTGCCTGTGTCGTCCTTCCATGTGGCTTGGGCATGTTCACCCAACGTATCTTTGTAAAACTCGATTGCGGCTCTTGCGTTGCCGTTGTTCACGGCGACCTCCATACCGGTGTCATCGACAAGAGTTGAGCCAAAACCATAGACGAATTGGTTCACCATCCATGACACGTCGTTTGATTCCGCGCCGACGAGCCCTACGCCCTTTGCCCCGGTCTTGGCTTCAACCGCATCCATCGCGGCCACCCATGAATCGAGGCTGATTATTGATTCAGGACTGACGCCTGCCTCCTTCAGCAAGGTCTTATTATATAGAAGGCACATTGAATGCCCCAGCCAGGGTATGCCATAAACCGAACCATCCACCGTACCAAGCTTCCAGAGTGACGGATAAAACAGCTTTTCCGTTCCGACGAAGGAGTCGGTAAGGTCAGCAAGATATCCTTTTGCAGCAAAGTGCTGAACATAGCGATAAGGCAGCACGAATACGGTGTCATTATCGGCCGCCTGAAGGAGAGTCTCAATAGCCTCTCCATCCTCATCTCCGGATATCATAGAAATGTTCAGGCCTGAAGAGTTTTCCTCATTGTATGAATTGACAATCTTCTGGATTGCCTCGCCACGGCCCGAGTATGAGTCCCAAGTTATACGGAAACCTAATGTTTTTACAGGCTGCGACGGTGAGACAGAAGGCTGGATTCCCGATGGCGCCTCACAGGCCGCAAACAATAAAAGAACCACAAAGTATGCAAGTATAGCCTTCGTTTTTTTCATTTAGCGCCTCCATAAGATCTAACAAATCGAACTGTCCTATTAAACGGTGCATTCAGAAAAGGTTCTCGCAGACAGAAAAGTAAGGCATATTGAAAGTATATACGCCGAGAGGCTATATTTGCTTTTTATAACGTACGAACAAAAAAGTGTTCAAAAAATTGCCTAATAATACTTATTTTATTATACATTACAACAAAAAAATAAAAAAAGCAATTTTATTAACCTAAATTTGCTAAATAACAATTTTCTGCCGCAGTCTAATTTGATGATAAGGGCGAAACTAAAAAAGACAGGTCGGCATAATTCTATGCCGACCTGTCCTAATTCTAAGTACTTGTGCTAACGCTTGTTTTTCGAGGGGCTATTGTTATGCGCCGAAGGTTTTTACGAACCTTGTCAGAATTGTCGCAACCTGAGCGCGCGAAGCCGCACCTTGCGGTTCAAGCGTTGTGGTGGTCATCCCTGTCAAGAGGCCCTTTGCAACCGCCCATTTCGTCTGTGTCAGCGCCCAAGAGGAAACACTTCCTGCATCGCTGAATGCGGACAGGTCGTTTGTTGCTGACACATTATATCCGCGATATACGGCGTAGTTATAAAGGATAACCGCCATTTGCTCGCGTGTAACAGGATCATTTGGACTGTAGGTTGTTTCGGAAGTGCCCTTGACTATAGCGTTGTTTGCCGCGAAGACGACGGAATTTGTGTACCACTGATCTGCTGCGACATCTTCGGTGAACGGGTTCGAGCCGGATATGGCCGGCGAGCCTGCCATACGGTAAAGAACGGTTACAAACATTGCTCTGGTCATTGTTGCATTCGGGCTGAAGGTTGTTGCCGAAGTTCCCTCGAACATATCGTTCTCGGTTACATAGCAAATACTGTCAAGCGCCCAGTGACCAGCGATATCAGTGAAGACTGCGCACTTGTGTTCCCCATATACCGCAACGAAGGTCACATTTTTGGTAATTACCGTGTCACCGGGAACAGCGGCACTACCGTCGAGTGTCCAGCCCTTGAAGACCAGTCCGGTGGTTGGCGTGACTACCGGGACATTAGCCGGCTTGTATCCGGAGGCAACAGTTTCTGTTTCGCTGCCGGAGGCGATTGTGCCGTTTGTTCCTGCGTCATAGGTAACAGTGAAGCCCGAAGAGCCGCCTCCGCCAAGTGAGGGCGTGTAAATTGTAACTGTAACATTCGATAACGTGTAGTTGGACGTATGCGAGCCTACAGCCGCCGCCGTGTCCTCATGCAGGGTTGAGGATCCCAGGGCATAAGTTCCTGCGGTAACCTGATTTGCGGGAACCGTTGAGTAAACGCCTGCCGTGAGTACATCGGCTATTGCGGTGCTGTTGCCGTTTACATCCGTGACGGAGCGGGAGACAAGTCCAGCTCCTGTGAACTTGTCATAGCTTACAACGCCGTTTGTCGGAACGCTGCCGACCGCAAAACTTGCGGAAAGAGCGAGCGCTTTCTGAGTAATGGTGAAGGTTGTGGTTTCAAGCGTTACATTGTAGTTGGTGTAGGTGGAAGCCGTGTTAACGCCTGTCGTACCCAGATTGATTTCATAATCACCGATGTTCTCGCCTGTTGCACGACCGAAGTGACTTGCGACAAACACGTCATTTATCAGGGTTTGTCTGCCCCATGTGTCTGTCACCGTCACGCCGTGTACCAGCGGAGTTGTGCTTTTGACCTGCGCTACCAGCGCGTCGTCGGCTCCGTAAACCTTGGTGGCTGTTCCGGAAACCGCCTGAACCGTGAGCGCTTTTTTGGTAATTGTAAGGTGACTGTCCGTATCGTATGTAACAGTATAGTTGCTTGTGCGGGACGCCTTAGTCGCGTCTGCGTTAGTAATTACATACAGGTATTCTTCGGTAGCACCGTTTTTCATCATCAGCGCATAGTCGCCTACGTCTTCACCGGCTCCGCGGAAGATTGAACCGGTCCAAACATCGTCTATGGCGGTCAGTCTGTCCATGACGTCAAGGACTCTGCCGTCGGTTTCGCCTGCGACAACGCGGGTGACAAGGCTGCCGGTGGTTACGCTAAAGCCGATGTTGTCATCGGTGCCGTAGGTCTTGGACGGGTTGTGATTTACGCTGCTGTTATATGTTGTTTCAACAGTTATGGGCTTTGCGGTAATCGTGAGCGAACCCGCGCTGAGGCTGAGGAAGTTGTAGTTGGTAGTGTTGATTACGTTTGCGGCAGTCTTTGTGTTGAGCGTATAAACGTATGTGCTGCCGTCGGTATATACGACTGTGAGCGGATAAGTGGCAACGGTTTCGCCCGCTGCACGGTAAAGGTTTCCGGTTAGGCTGTCGCTCAGGGAAGTGACTGTGCCGTTAATATCGGTAACCGACCAGCCGGTTAAACCGTAATCACCGGTAACTGTGTCGTCCTTTGCGGGGCTGAACACGGAGTCGTTCTTAAGCATAACTCTTGCGGTGATCTCGTCATCCTGCCCGTAAACCTTGCTCAGAACTTTGTATGAGCCTCCGCGAATTGCCTCAATCTGAATATCGCGCTTGTTGATTGTATAGATGTATTTTGCCGGAACGGTGACTCCGCCGTTTACAATATTCAAGGAAGTCAAATTTGCGGGATAGGTGAAGTCGTAGAAGCCCTTGACATTTGTTGTGGAACCGGCGGAAAGACCGGACACGCTGACATTGGAATCGAGAAGATAAATCTTATACTGTCCGACATTCTCGCCCACAGCGCGGCTGACGCTTGCTGTGAAGGTGTCGGTGTAGGAATTCGGGGTCTGAGTATCATTAACGTACTTAGTATAGGTATAGGTGATGGTAATCGTCTTCGCGGAGGACGAACCGGACTGAACGCCGTCAACATGGCCGTTTGTGATATCAATGTCGATATGCGTGCCGTAATAGGCGGCGTCGTTCTGTCCGTAAATCTTGTGGTTTGTGTAGGTTCCCTTGAGGTCAATTGTAACATCGCGATTTACAATAACGATTGCGACAGTAGTATCGGCATACTTCGCGCCGTTGGTTGCGCCCACGCCGCTGTTTGTAGCGCGGATGTTAATGCTAAAGCTGCCCGTAACGGTAGGAGCACCATAGATTACGCCCGTCTGCGCGTCCAGATACAGACCGCTCGGCAGAGCGTCGCCTGTCGCCAGAACCGCATAGGTTACGTCAACGCTTGCGTTTGCCTTGGTTACTCCGTCTTCAAAGGCGGTGTAGAGCTCTTCCTGGAAATAATCTTTGTAAATTCCGGCTCCGCTCCACTTGTGAGCGCCGGTTGCTGTCTGGAATTCGATGCCCTTAGTAAACCAGCCCGCATAAACGGTGAGCGGTGCCGTGACAATCTTTGTGTCAAAGTTGCAGGGAGTTCCGACAGTGCTGTCCGTAAACCAGCCGTTAAGCGTATATCCCGTGCGGGTAGGCGCAACATATCCGGAATATGAGCTGGGCACAAGGATTTTTTCCCCGCCCTTGACATTGACTGTGAAGTTCGAGTTGCCTCCGGCTGCTCCGTGGTTGAAATCAAAGGTAACGATGTAGTAGCCGTTCGGTACCCAGTTCGCGGTCAGAGTGAGGTTTGAAGTGACAACGCTGTTGAAGTCCCATTTGCTGTTGCTGGCAGTGAGCCAGCCGCCGAAGGTATATGCGGGTTTGCTTGTTTCAATGGTATCCATCGTTGTGCAGACGGGGTCGGAATATGAGCCGACCGCATCGGCTACGCTGCCGCCCTTAATAATGTAGAGCTCGTTACTGGTGGCACCGATGTTTCCGCGAGACCACGAAACAACTCTGGTCGAGGGTACTGCCGCAACGTCGAAGGTGACGGTGAAGAAGTTCGCCTGCCATTTCGCATAAAGGTCGACATTCGCGGTTCCCATTGTGTTAACATTGAAATCCCACTTGTGTGTGCAAGCGGCTTCTGTGTACCAGCCCTCAAGAACGTAATATGCTGTTGTCGGAGCTGTGGGGGCAACAGCCTTGCCGCCGTAGGCCACGGTCTGTGCCGAGGGCATATTGGCAACGGTGATATCTGTTGCGGTTCCGGGGTTATGAACGTCGCCGTTGTTTGGGTAGAAAGTGACTGTGTAAGTGTTAACTTCCCAAACGGCATAAAGAATTAAGTTTTCGTTCAGGGTGTAGTCCGCGCCCGCGGCATAATCAGCTATTACCGAGGTGTTGGAAACAGCCCAGCCTTTGAAGGTATAGCCCGTGCGAAGGGGCACCATTGAGCTAAGTGTAAATACTACTCCGTGGGTCTTGATTGGGGTGCTGGAAGGCATATTGGTAACGCCGGTGCCGTTGGCGTTATATGTTACTGTATACGTCTTCGCTGTCCACTGAGCGTAAAGGTAAAGATTGGCGTCTGCGGAATAGGTCGCTCCGGATAAATAGGAGGTTCCGCCTCCGGCTCTGACGGTATTCCAGCTGACGAAGTCGTAACCGTCGCGTGTCGGGACTGAGGAGGTCAGCTTGAAGGCAGTGTCGCCGTAGTCTTTAGTCTGGGAAGCCGGTGTGTTGCTGCCCTCGTTGGCGTCATAGGTTATGGTGTAGGTTCCCTTTTCCCAAACGGCAAACAGGTCAAGGCCTGCCTCAGCTCCATAGAAACCGCCGGGCTGATACGCTGCAACAGTAGCTGTCGAACTCGTGCCCCAGCCTTTGAAAGCATAGCCGCTTCTGGTAGGCACGGTTGTACTTAACTGAAGGTCTGTGCCGTAAACTTTGGTCTGGCTGCTCGGAGCGCCGCTGCCGCCGTTTGCGTCATAAGTAACCGTGTAGCCGCTGGTTCTCCAAACCGCATAGAAGTTAATGGCGGAATTTGCCTCGTAAACGTCACCGGGCTGATAACTTGCCGAACCTGTGGCGCTTGTGGCCCAGCCCATGAAATCATAGCCCGTGCGGGAGGGAGCTGCGCCGATAGTAATGGCAACATCGTAATCCTTGGTCTGGGGAGAGGAGGGCAGGCCCGTTACTCCGCTGCCGTTAGCGAAATAGGCCACATTATAGCCGCTTGTTCTCCAAATGGCGAAAAGTCCGAGCGCCGAATTGGCGGTGTAAATTTCGCCGGGGAAATAACTTGCTATAGTTGCCGATGAACTCGTTCCCCAGCCCTGGAAGGTATAACCGCTCTGCGTGGGCACGGTTGTGCTCAGCGGAAGGTCTGAGTCGTAAGTTTTGGTCTGAGTTGAAGGCGCGCCGCTGCCGCCGTTTGCGTTATATGTAACGGAGTATGCCGCCGTCGAGAGACCGCTTACAGTAATTGTCTGGTCGGCGGTGACGCTGGCGATGGTATAAACACCGCCGACTGCGGTAAGTGTGCTTCCGTTGGCTTGTACTAAAGGAGTGCCGCCGTAACCTTCGGAAACCGAAACAGTGAAGCTATAGCTTCCGCCTTCGGCAACTGCATTACCGTTGTCTTCGGGATAGGGGGTGACAGTATACGCGCTGCTGGGCAGCCATGCAACGGAATAATATACTCCGGAGTACAGGATGAACAGCGGGCTGAAGCTGTCAATCGCAAATGTAAGCGTGTTGTTCAGGTAGTCAACAGTCGCTGGCAGGAACTCGAGATTCGTTCCTCCTGCATCGTGTACCGCCCAATACTGTCCGCCCGGTACAATTTTGTTAAACGGAATGGTAACTTTTATGGGAGCGCTGAGTACCGCACCCGAAACCTTGTATCCGTTATAGTACATAAAGAGGTTAAAAACAGGGGCTTTCGAGTAACCGTCCTGCGAGTAATTTGTCAGACGTGTTGTGGTAGCGGAATTTGTATGGTTTGCCTCATAAGTAATATAGGAGCCGGGATAAGTGCCGAAGTTGGCGTCAGTGCCCGATGATACGGTTCCTCCGCCGACAAGTGCGCCGGAGAAGGTAATTGCGCTCGTGTCAGAAACACCGGGCTGAGTTCCCCAAACGGCGTAGAGTGTTGTGTCTGCTTCCGTGGTAAAGCTGGCAGCGGGTGTGTAATATGTATAGCTTGTGTAGTTTATATCTGTCGCTGCGGGGTTCACGCTCCAAGCCAGGAACCCGTAGCCGGCTTTGGTTGGATACGTTGCCGACAAGCTGAGCGGGGTTCCGGAAATCTTAATTTGCCTTGAAGGAGCGCCGCTGCCGCCGTTGGCGTTATAGGTTACAGTGTAACCGAGATTAGGGCCATTTCCGAGTGCGTTCGTCCCGCCGTAGGACACCTGAAGCTTGTCGGTATTTGCTGTGAAGGTGGAGCCTGTGGAGGCGTCCGTGTGATAGACCGCAAGCGTCCAGCCGCTTCCGCTAATATCAAGAGGAGCGGTAACCGTGTCGCTTCCGTTTGTAAATGTGCCGGTAATCGAACTTATCATGGACTTTGAAACCGAGGTCCCCACAGTATAGTAGCTGCTGTCGTATGTCACAACAACTGATGTGAGCGTGTATTCCGCTGACGAATAAAGATAAACAGGAAAATTTTTAAACCTTCCGCCAACGCAGGAATACTGGCAGCCCGCCGTATTATATGCCAAGGTTCCGCCGCAGGAGTCAAATAAACTCTGAAATGCGGCCGACTGGGCGGCGTTATTTACATCGTAGGTGATATCGTTGGTTCTGGATGAGTAGTAAGAAGACAATGTAGGATCGGGAGTTGCTCCCAAATGCACCTGAACAAGACCGGTGGACTGATTATAGAATCCTGTCGATGTACTTGTCTCCGCAATAACATAATCTGTATTTGCATTTGGCGCCGAGCTCAACTCCGACAAGATTTTGTACAGCTTGTTTGTTGTCGCACTTGTAGTTATTGTTTCATCAGCTGCGCTTGCGCCGATAGTAAACGCCGGCATAAGGCTGATTATAAAACATAAGGCAAGGACTACGCAGAGGAATTTTTTGTTCATTTTTCGCACTTCCTTTATCTGGTATGTTGTTATTGACTGAATATCGTTTCAATTGCTTTGCCTTTTTCGGTAAGCTGCGTGAGCCGACGGTACACGCTTTCCTTGGTGCTTGTTATTTGCCGTGTTGGTTGTAACGGCATTAACAGGCGTAGGCGGTTTTGTTAAAACGGCAGCAACTCCTTCCAAACTGTCGGCACCTTGGCATTTGTTCTAATCCAAACTTGTGTTTTCGCATACATTTATTGTCTTTTACACAAAATATTGTTATTTACAAAATATTATTGCATAATTATGGTAATATTTTAGCACAAGCTAAAAAGAAAGTCCATGACAATTACTTGCAAATTTAAACAATTTTCAACTTTTTTGGACATATTATCTGTTTCAAGCCTGTGTTTTAAGAGGGCTTAGTGCAAAAAGAAAAAACTGTAAGTATTTTACAAAAATGATTAGCGGTATGATTAACTATGGTTCTTATAAGAGCGAATAATTTTTCGTTTACAGGCACTGACGTGCTGATTGACTTATTGAGATATGTGGTATCATATATTTAAGGGTAAACTGCATTGGAGGTGACGGCCACGTTTTGTTCAAATTGCGGCTCCCCGATTTCGGGCGCTTGCAGCTTCTGTCCGAACTGCGGAGGGCGGCTGTCTTTTCCGCCAAGCGAATTAACGGAAACTCTGCTCTATAAAAAGTGGCGCGTTTCGTATCACCCGAGCCGATGGTCAAGATTCACGGGTGTTTTTACGCTGACGACAAAAAGAATAATTTTTAAGCCGCACATGTTTATGGAACCTTTCGAGCTTTCTTACGATGAAATCGGTTCCGTGCCGAATATGGGCTCGCTGGGGCTCGGACCCTGTTTCACTCTTGTTCTGAAAGACGGGCGAGTGCTGATGTTTTCACTTAACTCGCCGAGCAAAGCGCTTACACAGTCCGTATTAAATATAATTATGGCGCAAATGGAAAGAAATTCGGGATGATAGCAAAGACCGCTTCGGCTCATAGGAACCGAAGCGGTCTTTGCTGTCAAACACAGTTTATTAAGTTTAAATCTTAGCCGTCAACAAGTCCGAACCAGAAAACCCTGCCGTCGTCCGTGCCGACATAGAGATTGTCAAGATTTGAGGCGAGCGAAAGGATTTCAAAATCGTAGGTGTATGTTTTAAGGCAGTCCCCGGTTTCGAGGTTCCACACCTTAATTGTGCGGTCAGAGGAGCCGGAAACCAGCCGAACGCCGCAAATAACAAGAGCGTTAACGGCACCCTTGTGACCGACAAGGGACTTGACAAAGCTGCAGTCCTTCAAATCCCAAACTCTGATTGAGCCGTCGGAACAGGCCGTGAACATAAAGTCATCCTGAAGCAGCATATCCAAAACCTTCAAACCGCTGTGCGGGAGCCTGTGCCTGACTTTCAGCGACTTTGTCTCAATTATTGCCACGGTGCCGTCGTTTGAGCAGGTATATACCCATTTGTTCCAGACAATTATTTTGTTTATCGCTCCCTCGTGGGGGTGGTAGTCCTTCATCTTCGAGCTGAAAGCGATGTGGTAGAGTGTGCCGTCAAGCGCCCCCGCCAGCAGCGAATCCTTGTCATACATCGCAACACTTGTCAGCACCGCGTCACGGACGCTCAAGGTTTTGCTGCTGTTTACATTTTCCAGACTCCAGGCTTTAATAAGCCCGTCGTTTGAGGCGCTAATGAGAAGGGTTCCGCTTGCAGCTAAACCCGAAACCTGCTCGGTGTGTCCCGAAAGCGTCGCAAGGCAGTCCATAGTGTTGCTGTTCCAGGCTTTTATGGTTCTGTCGCCCGAGCCGGATAAAAGAAGTCCGCCGTGCAAAAGGAGGGTATAAACGCCCCAAATGTGCCTGTCCAGCTCCTTGAAGCTGTGCGAAGACGCCAAATCCCAGAGTCTTACCGTGCCGTCATTCGCGCTTGTTGCAAGTATCGAGCCTCGAAGGCTCATGCTCACTATGGCTTTTCCGTGACCCTTCATGCTGTCTATCACCTCGAAGCTGTCGGGGTCCCATACCCATACATTACCGTCCCAGCCGCCGTGGGTATACATCTTTCCGTTAAACACCCGGATTCCCGAAGTGACCTTGTTTATGATCTTCTCGCAGACGCCGGTTTCGGCGTTCCAAATCCGTGTTTTGCCGTCCGACGAGCCGGAAACAAGATGACCGCCGCATACACAGAGCGCGAGTATGGTGTCATAGTGCCCGCACAAAATGCGAAGGCACCGGCAGTTCTCTACATCGTAGATGCCGATGTCGCCGCTGCTGCCGAAGCCAACCGCCAGAGCGCCGCCCACAGCGGCAAGCCTTGTCGGGCCATGCTCAAGCGCGATAGTGCCGAGGGGCTCAAAATTATCCTTATCGAAAATGCCGAGGCTTTGAGCCCCGCTCCGGGCAATCAGCCTGTTTCCCATAAACAGCAGGGGACCGGAGCAGTCTTTTAGCTCGGCAGGCAATGCAATGGGGCGTCCTTCCGGCAAGTCCCAAAGTTCCGGAGCGGAGAATCCGAAGCCCGTTGAAGCAAAAATCACACGATTCCCATCCAGCGCCACGCCGTTTACCGCGCCGCCACAAAGCCTGCTGAAGGTGTTGCTTGAACCGTCGTTAATATCAAAAATGGTCACTGAACCGGAGGTGTTGATACAGAAGAGTTTATCATCGAAAAGTATGGGATACGGGGGAGAATAAGATTTTTCGACTTCGAACACCGCGCTTTGCCCTTCGCAGGGCGGGCTCCACACACAGCGCAGTGGGCGCAGCCAGACCCTGCCCGCCTCTTTTTTGGACTGGGCAAGCAGAGCCTTCGCCGAGGCGTTCTCCGATTCGCATAGATGTCCCCAGAGCCTGTCAAAAAACCGTGAGGGGTCGGCGTTCAGCGCCGATGAGGAAAGCCGCAGGAACTCGGAAATTGGGCGAAGTGCTTTTTCAGGGTCCTCTAAAAACGCGTAGTCCGATATGGCGGAGGCAACTCCGCAGAGCCGCAGCTTCGAGCTTAGCCACAGATAGTCGGCAAGAAGTCTCCGCAGCTCGTCCCCGCGTCCTGCGCGGAAAAGGTGATAAGGCAGCTCCGCAAAACCCCTTGCGCTGCCGCCATCGAATCTTGAGCTGCCTGACGGGTCGGCAGAGCTCAAAAAACATTCGCAAAGCAGGGAATGGTTTCGTGCAGCACTGTCTTTATACCGCTTTGAGGCGGCGAGCAAAAAGCTCTCGTAAAGAAAATCCGTTCTGCCCTGCCGCCGCGCCAGAAAGGGTCGCAGCTGGCGGATATAAAGCCTTAAAGTTTCCCTCAAAAGCTCCTCCGGCTGCGCTGGAAATATTTTTTTGAAACAAAAGGTTAGCTCGTCCTCGCTCAAACCGTGCCGCGCGCAGACAAGCAGTCCGAAAAGTGCGCTGACCGCTTCACGCGAGGGGACTTCCGAAGAAGCGGTATCAGTTTCCAGCCTTTCAAGAACACGTATAAAAGCGTCCTCGGGATTTTCGCCGAAGCTTCTGATTTCATTCTCAAGCTGTCCGAAGGCACCGAACACGCGGAGTTCGGAAAGGAGTACTTTCAGATACAGGGGGTTTTCTGTGGCCGGCAGACCGCAGAGAAGCTGTTTAAGGCTCTCGTCGAGAGCCTTAAAATAGCGCTCAAGATACGCTTCAATAAGGGCGTATCTGTCTTTTTTGTCCGTAAAGGGATGAACGGCGGAAACCGTTACGCCCGATTCACTCTTAAACCTTTCAATAAGCGGGAGAGAGGTTTCGTCTTTTTTTATACTGATGAGTATTTTAAGCCCCGCAGGCAGAGCTCGCGGCAGCCAGGTGAGCATTTCGGCCCCGTCAGAAAGCTGATTGACCGCGTCAAGGAAAATTATATTTTCACCCTTTTCCGCAAGCGCCGAGAGCAGGGCTGCGATATTGCAGCGCAACTCGGAATAATTCGGAGGGCAGTCAATTTCGTATTCACCAAACACGCTTTTCCAGAGCCCGTAGCCGTCCGTGAAAAGATCCGAAGCTCCGCAGAAGCGAGCCGTCACTTTTTTGCCGATTGTTCTGAGCATGGCTGCGAAGTTTGAAAGCAGCATGGTTTTGCCCAGACCGGTCGGTGCGTAAAGTATAAACAGCCCGTTTCCCAAGCCGGAAATATAGGCGTTAAGCTCATCAAAATCACCGCTTCGCGGTATGTAGCCCTCGCGGCTGCGTTCCATGAAAAGCTCCTGCTGTTCGAGCCCTGCTTCAAGCGCGGAGAGCTCCCGAAAAGCTTGGGCAGGATACTCCTTTTCAATTTCAGCCTTGAGGCTTTCGATTATCAGCTCGCGCAGAGGTCTTCCGCCCGCAGAAAAATCGGTAAGCCTGCCGGAAGCCGCTTCGTTACCCTCCGAAAGAAGTTCTGAAGATACCATGCCTGTGTCAAAACGGCAGTCGTATTCAGTTACCTTATCCGAGCGGCGTTTAATCCTATCTTTTAAGGAAGCTAGCTCGGCGTCTTGCCTTTCCGCGTCGGATAGCCCCGCGTTTGTATAAATCATTTTCTGAAGTTCTGTCAGATTAGCCAAATAGTCGTCTTTTCGCATATAGAACAGGGCGTGACTGACGGGTGAGGGAAAACTCTCGTCGTCGCCTGTCATGCGGAGCATTGGGGAAAGAAGCGCGTGTTCAATTTCCATTTCCGTAACCGAGCTTTTTCCGAGATAAGGCTCAAGACCCGGATAGTCTTTTATTGTTGCCTCGCTGACATCGGTTGGAACCGGAACCCAGCCGCGCCGCGCTCCGAGAAAGCAAAGGAAGAACGGCCTGCACTCGTCGATGTTCTTAAGACAGGCGAGCAGGGTGTTTTTAGCTTCGGAATCGGCGCGGGTCACGCCCCAGCGAAGGTCGATGTCGACAAGGCGTATCCTGCGCTCCTCGCACCACTCCGACAGCTCGGGAAAGACGTTTTTCACAAGATAATCGCGCTCGGCATGCATATCGCTGAAGGTTGAGCTTATGAAAACGTAAACATTCTTCCACTGCATTTAAGCACACTCCGTATTATTGATTAAAGCCCGCACGACTTGTTCCGCAAAGCTCGGATTTTCAGAACATATAGGGGTTGAAGCCGTTAACGGCCAGGATATACCATGCCGCGGGCGCGATGTGCGGCGTGTCAAAATATGACCAGCCAAGACCCGTGTCAAGTTCGGATACGGTGGAGGAATTGAAGCCGCCGGAGGCGAGCTGTACTCTCTCCATAGCCGAAAGCGCCGATACCGCCTCGATGTCGTTTGCGGCTATGCGTAGAGCGAGGGCAGTGAAGGCCGTGCCCTCAGGCCAGAAACCATTATCCGTGTATGATTTTCTGAAGGGATAGCCGCCCTCCGAAGTTTTCATAGAGAGCGCGCAGCTGATGGCTCGCGAATCACCGAGCGACAAAAATGCCCAGGACTGTGCGTCCAGAACGGTATTGTCCGTTACGGGCGTTACACCGTCATATTTCGTTCCGAGATAGAAGCGCCCCTCCGCCGCGTTGTACATTGAGAGGACAAATTCCTTCGCGCTCGCGGCGGCAGCTTTATATTTTTCCATGCCGGTGCGCTCATAGAGCCTTGTAAATGCGGCGTAGGCGTCGATATTGTGCTCGGTGGATTTTGTCGAATAGACTGTGACGGCGCCGTTTTCGGGCCAGCCGTCATAGCCCGCGGTAAAGCCGCAGGATTCGTCGGAGCAGTTATCAATGACCCAGTCCATAATTGTGCAGGCGGTTTCAACATAGCTGCTCTCGCCCCAGCGGTGGTCATACTGAAGCAGCGCAAGCGCAACGTAGGAGCTGTTGCCGGGATTCGTGCCGACCTGATAGGCGTCCTCATACCAGCGACCCGTCCACCAGCCCGGCAGATTTGAAGCATCTCCCGCGCGATAGGCATTGCGAACCCGATCTGACACGAAGCGGTCATCTTTTATTCCCGTGAGAAACGCATCAAGAATCATTTTAGCCTCGTTCTTATTACCGTTGGAGATGAAGGCCAGAGCCGCAAGCGCGTTGTCGTATGAAAAGGCGACATTTTCAAGCTCCTGCTGCTCGGTCTCATAAGAAGCGAGAGGGCAGGCGAGGCTGAGCCTCGCTTTAAGATATTCAATGGTTTTATTCTTTGAACTGACAAAGGCGGTATATGGAGAAACGCTCTCGGCGGCATAACCCTCATCGGGATTTATATTAACCGTACTGATTGCCCCGTTCCAGATAACGCTGAAATTAAATATTCTGCCGAGGTCGCGCAGCTTGAAGTAGTTGTTGCCGCCAAGAGAATAAACTGTCGCTTCGGCGGCGACTCCGTTCACGGTCAGAGTCCATTCGCTCGGGGCGCAGCTTGAGGATCTGTCGACACCCGAAGAAAGCTCCCCGCCGACTGCCGAGTAGGCCTTTCCCGTTACGGTGAGCATTTGTCTCGTTTGGGCGTTGTAATCCACGGAAAACTGTGCATGAGACCCCGACAGAACAAACGCAATATCACGCAGCATAAAGTAATTGCTGCCGTCAATAAGGTAGGCGTCAAAGTTGACTTCACGTCCGTCTACCAGAACTTTCTGAGGACTGGGCATGGCGGAGGGAGCGACAGCCGCGCCCTGAACCGGAACTGAAAGAATAAGACACAGCGAAATGGCGATTAAAAGCGCTTTTCTCATCATGGTAGCTCCTCCTTATTTTGGCTTGGCGTGTTAGTCCATAATCTAAGTATATGTAAAATAAACCATAAATTCAAGCGCTTTCCTAATATGACCGGCAGAACAAACGCAATTTTCTATTCTCAAAGCGTATATAACAAAGCCACGGCAGCAACAGATAACAGAAAAAAGAGACCTGACAGGCACAGCGCGTGAAGAAGAGGCAAATTTTTTATATCTCTGTTCGGAGGATAGACGAATACTACAACGCGTCGAGTTGGTTTTAGTTAGTTTTGATTGTGTTAATAGTGTTGTGTTTTAATACAGAATACTATATAATATCTTAAAAGGTGTTTATGACATCTGCCAATTTGACTTGAGGAGGATTATCATGAAATCAACGAGAAAAATACTCGCGCTTATCGTTATGCTTGCTCTCGTAATAAGCATGGCAACCGGCATGGCCTGCGCCGCGTCAACACCCACGATTTCCATTGACGGAACTGCAGTAACAATTCCATCGACCTATGGAACACCGTATATAGATTCGGCGGACAGACTGCTGGTGCCTATAAGAGTAATATCGGAAAAGCTCGGCGCGACCGTAACATGGGACGAGAAAACATCCACCGCTTCAATTAACGGTACTATTAAGGTTAAAGTCGGCGCCGGAGCAATCACCACGGCTTACGGCTCAATCACGATGGACACCGTGTCCGTAAATAAAAACGGAAGAATATATGTGCCGATCCGCTTTATTGCCAGCGCTCTGGGTTATGATGTTAACGCCACCAGCTCCAATGGCACAATAAACGCGAATATCATTACTAAAGTCGAGCTTAGCATTTCGGCTGCCGCAAGCCTTAAAAACGCAATGACGGAAGTTCAGGCGCTATATCTGAAAGAAAAGCCCAACTGCAAGCTCACAATAAACACCGGTGCTTCCGGCACATTGCAGACTCAAATTGAGCAAGGGGCAACCGTGGACGTTTTCTTCTCCGCAGCGAGCAGCAATATGAACACCCTTAAGACAAAGGGACTCCTTATTGACAGCACCGTCAAAAACCTGCTCGGCAACGATGTTGTGCTTATTGTCCCCAAGAGCTCGACCCTCAGCATTTCAAGCTTCAAGGACGTAACCGACAGCTCGGTTAAGTCAATAGGAATAGGCGAGCCGGGCAGCGTTCCCGCGGGGAAATATGCGCAGGATGTCTTTACTTATTACGGCATTTGGGATACAGTGAAGGCGAAGGCTGTTTTCGGCTCCCCCGTAACCCAGATACTCACATGGGTGGAAACAGGCAATGTCGACTGCGGTGTTGTATATTCAACAGACGCTGCAGCCTCCAGCAAGGTTAAAGTAATTGCAATTGCCGCCGATTCAACGCACACACCGATTATCTATCCCGCCGCAGTTATCAAGGCTTCGCAGCATACGGTTGCGGCAACTGATTTTGTAAACTTCCTTTCGTCTTCAGGCGCAAAGGCGATTTTCGTGAAATACGGCTTCAGTACTCTTACGTAAATTTGGAGGACAATAATGAATTTTGACGTATCCCCGGCGTGGATATCCATTAAGATAACGCTGGTTTCAACAGCAATAGTATTCTTTTTGGGACTTGCTGTCGCTTGGCGAATGTCAAAATACAGGGGCAGATGGCAGGGACTGCTGGACGGCATCCTGACTCTGCCCCTGGTCCTGCCGCCTACGGTGGTGGGCTTCGCGCTGCTTCTTCTTATAGGAGTAAACGGCCCCATCGGCAAACTGTTAGGCTTATTCAACATTAAGCTGGTGTTTACATGGTACGCAGCGTCGCTTGCCTCCATGGTGGTGGCGTTCCCGCTGATGTACAAGACTGCCAGAGCGGCATTTGAACAGATTGACCCGAACATTCTGAATGCCGCCCGCTCTCTCGGTGTTTCGGAGCGGAGAATATTTTGGCGCGTCGCCGTACCTTTGGCAAGACCCGGAATTGCCGCCGCAACAGCCCTTGCCTTTGCCAGAAGTCTGGGAGAGTTCGGAGCAACGATGATGGTGGCGGGAAACATACCGGGGAAGACACAGTCAATTCCTATCGCAATCTATTACGCGGCGCAGGAAAACGATTCCAGAACCTCTCTGATTTGGGTCACTGTAATATTCGTTATCTCCCTTGTCGTTCTTGTTTCACTGAATAACATGAACAGAAAAAGCGCCAAAAAAAGGCGCGGAGCGGGGAGGATATAGATGGTGCTGAGTGTAAATATCGAAAAAAAACTTCCCGGCTTTTCTCTTTCTATGAATATGAGCTGTGAGAAGGGTATTACAGGCATTGTCGGAGCCTCGGGATCAGGGAAAAGCATGCTGCTGGGCTGCATAGCAGGACTAATTAAGCCTGATGAAGGTACAATTTCTCTCGGGGACAAAGTATTTTTTGACAAGGCGGGAAATATCAATCTGCCGCCCCAAAACAGAAAGGCAAGTATACTGTTTCAGAACTACGCACTTTTTCCGCACATGACTATAAAGGAAAATATAGCTTTTGCGCTTGACGGACTTGCGGCAAGAGAGAAGAACCGAAGGGTAAGCCGATTGCTGGAGCAGTTTCACATCTCCGATTTCGCGGGCAGGTATCCCTCACAAATTTCGGGAGGGCAGCAGCAGCGCGCGGCTTTGGCGAGAGCTCTTGCTGTCGAACCGGACATTCTGCTGCTCGACGAGCCTTTCTCGGCTCTCGATCAGCATCTTAAGCAGAATCTCATGAGAGAAATGCTGGAAATGCTCGGCGATTATGAGGGCTGCGTCCTGTTTGTAACGCACAATATGGAGGAGGCCTTCCGTATGTGCGAGAACCTTACGGTAATTGAAAACGGACATATTGAGGCGCAGGGGGCAAAACAGGATATTTTCAACAGACCCCCAAGCGTGTCGGCGGCAAGAATAACCGGCTGCAAAAACATCTTGACCGCAATAAAATCCGCCGAACATGAGGCCTATATTCCTGATTGGGGCGTGAGCCTTAAATCGCAGATGAGCTTTGAGGGCAGCGAGGGCTTCGCGGGAATAAGAGCGAACCACATTAAGCTGGCGGAAGCGCAGGATAAAGAAAACTGCTTTACGGCGTGGATAGCCGACAGAAGCGAATCGACATTTTCAAACACGCTGTATTTGAAATTCGGCGAAAAACCTTTCGATAAGGATGACTTTCAGCTTCAATGCGAAATAAATAAGGACCGAATGAAGGAGCTTGACGGGCGTACTGAGAAAGTGAATATTTTCATTGACCCACAACTCGTTTTTTTCACCTATCGATGAGATACGGGCGCGCCGCAATTTGCGGCGCGCCCGTTTTAAATATAGATTACTGTTTTTTAACAATTACCGCCATTGTCTTGAAGACCGCGAAAAGCGTGTCACCTATTTTTATATCCATTTCATTGAGCGAACGCCTTGTTATCAGAGCACAGACAGGAATCCCCACATCCAAAAAAACCTTTGCCCTGCGGTCATCGACAGCAATGTTCGTTACAACTCCCTTGAGCATATTTCTTGCGCTGCTAATAAAGGTTCCCATGCTTAAAATAACATCTTCCGGTCTTATCATGAGCCTGACACGGCCCTCGAGATCTGTGGAAACGGAAATCCTGACTTTTCCGACCTGAGCAAACTTATCCTCGCCCTCGGTTACTATTTCGGCCTCATAGAGGTTTTCGGCTTGCTTTGTGCTCATAAGGTAAAGCTCAAGCTGGCTCTCCGAAATTCTTATACTGCGTCCGATGTGATGAGCTCCGATGTCGCCGTGCTTAATCATCTCATAGACCGTATATCGCGAAAGCTTCAGTTTGTTTGCGAGCTCCTCCGGGGTGTATAAAATTTCTTCCTGCATATTTTCTCCCTTCGCAATATGGTTTATATGAGTGCTGTATCAGTAGAATAAAACAGAAAAAGGCTTGTTGCAATAAAATTTCCGCAAGCTGTGGTTAAAATCTTCAAAGCTCAATTAAACTTCCCGGACTGTCAAGAGTGTAGCCGCCCATGGAGAGAAGCCTTTCTCTGAACTCTTTACCGGCGAGAACCTCCAGAAAGCGTTTTACCAAGGGTATTTCAAGGCTCTCCGTTCGAAGCAGCAAATCATATTCTTCCGTGCAAATCGGAATGAAATCAAGCCCGTAGAGCTTGGCGGCGGAGTATATACCGAGACCCGCGTCAGCCGTGCCCGCCGCTATCTGCGCGGCAACGGCGGTATGCGTGAATTCTTCGCGCGTATAACCGCTTATAAGCGAAGCCTCAAGGCGATTTTCTTTTATCAGATGGTCACAGAGAAGTCGGGTGCCCGAACCGCCCTGCCGATTGACGTATCTGAGACGGGAAATGTCGCTGAAGTCTTTGATATTCAAGGGGTTACCGCAGGCTGTCATCAGACCCTGAACACGACCTACGCCGCGAAGCAGAACCGCTTCACCGAAAGAAAAGTATTTGTTTACATAGCTTTTGTTGTAAATACCCGTGCTCGAATCAAGCAAATGGATTCCCGCCAGAATAGCCTCGGAACGCTTCACGGCAAATAATCCTCCCATGCTTCCGACATGTGAGGAGGAAACGTAAAGCCTCGGGTCCTCTCTTCGGAGGATGTCGGCCGCTTCGTCAAGGAGAGGGTCGTGGCTTCCGACTATTGTCAGAGTGTTTTGAATTTGTGATAGGGGACGCAGAAGCCGCACATGTATGTTTTCTCCCGCCTCATATCCTTCCGTGTTCTGCGGAATGTCCAAAATTGCGTCCGCCTTTACAAAGCTTGTCACCACGCCTGCCCCGCTGTTTAAAGGGACGGCGGTCAGGCTCTGAGGGCTGCCACTCAGCTTTACGCGCAAAAACTCCCTGTATTTAAGCGAGGAATTAACCCTTTTGCCCAGTTTCGCGGGAAGCATGAGAGCTTCGTCAGCGGGCTTTTTTAAAAGCTCGAATACCACGGGCTTAAATATTTCTTCCAAAACGATTATTCCCGACACGGGGTAGCCGGGTACGCCAAGAACGGGCTTTGTACCCACACGGGCGAGAACGGCGGGCTTTCCCGGCTTTATGGCAAGACCGTGGTACAAAACCTCACCAAGATCTTTTATTATCAGCGAAGTATAGTCGTCGCGTCCGGCGCTGGTTCCGGCTCCGATGAGCAGTCCGTCACATTCGTTTACCGCTTTTTCAATACCTTGACGAAGCGCCCTGGGATCATCCTTGATTATGGAATATACTCTGGGCTGCGCCCCCCACTGCGACAGCATGCCGCCGAAAATAGTTGAATTGAACTCCATCACTTCTCCGGGGCGGGGATTTGAAGATGGCGGAACGATTTCGTCGCCCGTAGGGAGAATGCCGATAATCGGCCTCGCCATAACGGACACCTCCCGTATGCCTCCCGCCAGCATTGCTCCCATGGCGGAGGGACTTATTGAGGTGTAGGAAGGCAGAAGCATATCTCCCGCGCAAATATCCTCCCCGATTTGGCGGATATACTGCCAGGGTACAGCGGCGCAGTACAGCATAATGCCGCTTCCGTTCTTCACCACATCCTCAATCATGATAACGGCATCGCAGCCTTCGGGGAGCGGGTCGCCCGTGTCAACACGGACAAAATCGTTTTCGGCAAGGGTTACCGGTGTTGTTTCCGTGGCTCCGAAGGTCTTGGACGCCAAAACAGCAATTCCGTCCATTGCCGCCGCATTGTAATGCGGTGCGCAGAGTTTCGCGTAAACGGCACAAGACGTAATCCGTCCGAGAGCTTCGGAAACGGGGACAGTTTCCTCCTTGCCTTTCATTCCCGCCTCAAGCAAAAAGGACAGATAATCCGCTTTTGCTTTTTCAAGAGGCTCATTTGTAAGGTATTCGTATTTCATAGCTCCTCCGAAAACAACAGAACCTGAACGTTTTCACCCTGCTTCACGCCTTCGGTATCCCGCGGTATGCGGATATAGCCGTCCGCTCCCGCAAGCGTGGTTATAAGACCGGACTTGCCCATTACGGGAACCGCTTTATCTCCCTCAAGTCTGATAGGCACACATTCCTCGCGCCCGTGGTTTGAGGGGATATTCACGGCGCACTGGGCCGAAACCATCCTGAATCGAGGCTCGCTGTCCATCATGCGGTAAATCAGGGGTCTTACGAAAAGCCAGTAAATAAAATAGGCTGCAAGTGGATGTCCGGGAAGACCGAAAACAGGCTTGCCGCGAAGATCGGCTGCAAGAGTCGGCTTGCCGGGCTTCAGAGCCAATCCGTGAAATAAAAGCTCGCCCAGTTCCGATAAAAGCTTCTGAGTCAGGTCCCTTGTTCCGACGGAGCTTCCGCCGGAAATTAGGACGATATCAGCAGCGCTTACAGCATCCGAAACGGCGCTTTTTAAAAGAGCTTCGTCATCGGCAATTATGCCGAGACGGATTGCTTCGCCGCCCGAAGCGGCAACCGCCGCCGAAAGAAGAGGTCCGTTCACATCACGAATCTGCCCCTCGCTCAAGGCCCCGGTTTCAGCCGGAACAAGCTCGTCGCCTGTTGATATAATTGCAACGCGCGGTCGGCTGAATACCGACAGACGTGTAAAGCCCATTGCCGCTAAAGAACCTATGTCCTTCGACAAAACGCGGTGACCGCGGCGGAAAATAATATCTCCTTTTGAGACTTCGTCCCCGCGAAAAACAATATGATTTCCGGGCGCGGCAGGTTTACTGACGGCTATGGTGCCGTCCTTAAAATCTTCGGTGAATTCGAGCATAACCATGGCGTCCGCGCCCTCGGGAAGCTGCCCTCCCGTGGGCACATAGACGCAGAAGCCGCGTCTGACGCTCACTTTCGCCTCCTGCCCCATTCTAACCTCTCCGACAAGGCGAAGCAGAGCGGGCATGGCTTCGGAACAGCCGAAGGTATCTTCCGCACGGAGAGCGTAACCGTCTACCGTCGAGCGGCGAAATGCGGGCACATCTTCGCTACTTGCCAGGTCTTCAAAAAGAGTGCGGCCCGCGGCGTCGGCAAGCGAAACCGTTTCACAGTTCGATTTATTGGCGAAGCGTTCCTTAAGCAAAACCTCCGCTTCAAGGGATGTTTTTACACTGAACATATTGACCTCATATAAACATAACAAAACCAAACTTTTCCCAATAAAACCAGTATAGTTCAATTAAGCCGAGACATCAAGAGTCTGAAGTTTTTTGATGGAATAAAAATCAATATGCCGAAAGCCAAAGTGTTCCGCCGCCCAATGACTTGGGCTTGAGAAAAATCACTCTAAATGATATAATATTATAACCGGAACTTTATAATTGGGAGAGGCGGAGCAGCTATGAGCGTGGAGACTGACAGCGGGAGCATAAATGCCTTTGAGAAGAACATTCTTCAGACTGTTATTGACGGCATTGACGCCGTTATAGCTATCTGCGACGCGGACAAAACGGTTGTGATGATAAACAAAGCGGGCTGTGTGCAGCTTTGGGAAATGGCCGAAATGAAGCCTGAGGACTTGCTGGGACACCACATAGACGAGGTCTTGGAGCCGCTTATTTATGACGGCACGTCCGTGGTAGGCCTCTGCGCCAAACAGAAAATTCCGGTCCGAAGGAATATCCGATATAAAATGGAGAGCAAGGGGCTCGACAAAACAATTCTCTATACGGCGATTCCGATTATGGAAAACGGTCAGCTCCAGTTTATTATTGCCACGGGGCGCGACATGACAAATCTTATCCAGATGGAGGAGCAGCTCGCCGCGGCGGAGAAACTGAACAGATATTATTCCGTAATGGTGCAGAAACTCGCGGAATTCGAGAAAACAGACTCGATTATATCCTCAAGCAAAAAAATGGAGGATACGCTAAAACTTGCCATGCGCGCCGCCCAGTCCGACGCTTCGGTGTTTATTACGGGCGAATCAGGCGTCGGCAAGGAGGAAATCGCAAAATTTATCCACCTTAACAGCGCAAGAAAGGACAAACCGTTTATTGCCGTCAACTGCGCCGCAATTCCGAAGGAGCTTATAGAAAGCGAACTTTTCGGCTTTGTTGAAGGAGCCTTCACAGGCAGCAGGCGCGGCGGCAAGAAGGGGCTTCTGGAGGAAGCCGACGGCGGAACCTTTTTTCTTGATGAAATCGGCGACCTGCCGTTTGAAACCCAGGGCAAGCTCCTGCGAGTTCAGCAGGACGGCTTACTTCGCCGAATCGGCTCGACAAGAGAGTCGGTTATCGACGTAAGATACATAAGCGCGACGAACCTGAGCACCTCAAGACTTCTCGACGGCTCTGTATTTCGTCAGGATTTACTTTACAGATTGAGCGTCATTCCTATCCACGTATCTCCCATCAGGGAAAGACGGGAGGATATTATCCCGCTGGTTGAACATTTTGTGTCCTTCTATAACAAGAAATACAGCAGAGCAGTCCAGCTGTCCGCCGCGGCATACAGCTATCTTTGCTGTCTGCCTTGGCGCGGCAATGTCCGTCAGATTAAGAACGTGGTGGAGCGCATTGTTATCCTTTCGGAGGACGGACCCCTGCTCAAGGAGGATTTGCTTCCGATAATGGGTCTTGATATCGAAAGCGAGGGAAGAGTGCCGCTTGAGCAAACCGTAAAGGTAAGCGAAATCACGACACTTTCAAAGGCTCAGGAGGAAATGGAAAAGCAGCTCATCGACATGGCGCTTGAAAAATACAAGTCGGTTCCCAAGGCTGCAAGCGCGCTCGGGGTTCCCCCGTCAACAATTTACAGGAAGCTGAAAAAATAGGAATTTAGGAACATATTATTCGCACATTGCAAACATCCTTAGCAATGTGCGAATAATATTATTGAATTGCAAAGCATAAAATAGCGATATTCCACAATATAATCCCGTTATATCCGCTAAATTGCATAAATATTTGCCATTTGAGACAAAACCTTCATTTTGGCGCGGTGCTTGCTTAAATATAATAACGGAGACGTGCACCAAATCCAAATTAAGAAATTTACGGAGGTTTGTCTATGTCAGAAAACATTATGTCTGGCGTAAAAGTTGTTGAAATGTCCACCTATGTGGCGGGACCGATGTGCTCACGCGTCCTCGGAGACTGGGGAGCGGACGTAATCAAGGTCGAGAGCTACCGCGGCGACCCTGTGCGTGTTCTCGGCATGAACATGCTTGCACCTACCGATGTTGAGGAAAACCCTGCGTTTTTCGTGACCAATTCCAACAAGCGCATAATCGCCCTTAACCAGAGGACGGAAGAGGGCAAGGAAATTATGCGCAAGCTGGTTGAAGAGGCGGACGTATTCATCACCAATTACCGCAAGGAGGCGCTTGTGGCGATGGGGCTCGATTATGAGACGCTGAGCAAAAAACAACCCCGCCTCATATTCGCGCATATACTCGGCTTTGGTGAGAAGGGCCCAGACGCGGCGCGCCCCGCCTTCGATTTCACTACCTATTTCGCCCGCAGCGGTTTTATGCACGCGATGGCGGACAGTGAGGGACCACCGACAATCAACGCACCCGGCTTCGGCGACAACCAGCTTGCAATGTTCCTCGCCGGCGGCATTTCGGCGGCGCTCTACAAAAGAGAGAAGACCGGCAAGGGCGACTATGTGAACGTAAGCCTCTACCACTGCGGAATTTTTGCATTTGCGGTTCCGCTTACGGGGGAGCAATACGCCACGATGTATCCTTATACGCGCACGCACCCGCTTACTCCGCTCGTAAACACATATAAATGCGCCGACGGCGTGTGGTACTATTTCGGTACTCCGGACTACGTAACCTATTTTGCAAGAGCCGCCCGCGCCCTCGGTCTGGATGAGCTTGCCGACAACGAGGACTACAATTCAATCATGGGCATGCTCATGAATGTCGAGGAAATTGTCCAGATGTTTGACGCGAAATTCATCCAGAAAACCTCGCTTGAGTGGAAGGAAATTCTGGATAAGGCCGATATTCCGGGCGAAATCGTCTGCACATGGCAGGATGTTCTTAAGGACGAGCAGGCCTACGCCAACGAGTTCCTTAAGAATCTCAATTACTCCAACGGAAATCACGGGGCGCTGGCAACCACGCCTGTCCGTTTCGGCAGCATGGATATTCTCGATTACGGCAGACTGCCGGGTGACGTCGGCTGCGACTCGGTGGAGATACTCACAGAGCTCGGCTTCAGTCAGGAAGCAATCGCAGGTTTGAAAGAAGCAAAAGTATTTAACGCATAAGGAGAGTAACCCTTTGTATACAATAGGAATTGACATCGGTTCAACCGCCTGCAAAGCTGTTGCGCTAAGAGACGGAAAAGAAATTGTCGGCAGCACAGTCATACAGACCGGTACGGGCACAAGCGGCCCTGCTAGGGTCTATGAGGATGTTTTCAAAAACGCAAACCTGAGCGCCGCAGACGTTTCGCGCATAGTTGTTACAGGGTACGGACGCTTAACCTTCGATAAGGCGGACAGCCAGATAAGCGAGCTTAGCTGCCACGCCAAGGGGGTGCATTTTCTGCTGCCTCATGCCCGCACGATTATCGATATCGGCGGACAGGACGCCAAGGCACTGAAATTAAGTCCCGCCGGAACGCTCACGGGATTTGTTATGAACGATAAGTGCGCCGCGGGGACGGGACGCTTCCTTGACGTTATGGCAAAGATACTCGAGGTTGACGTCTCCGAGCTTGCGGAGCTTTCCGCGAAATCGACGGAGAGGATATCAATCAGCAATGTCTGCACTGTTTTTGCGGAATCGGAGGTCATCTCGCAGCTTGCCGCGGGAAAAAAACGCGAGGATATAGCGTCGGGAATCCATACGTCCGTTGCCAACCGCGTCGCGGGGCTCGCCAGACGTGTCGGTATCGAGCCGGATGTTGTTCTGACGGGCGGAGTCGCGCAGAATTCGGGAGTAATAAGAGCCATGTCTGAAATATTGGAAATGAATATCATCCCCGCACCGATGCCCCAGCTCACGGGCGCTTTGGGCGCCGCCATTTTCGCCTATGACGAGGCGATTAAATCAAAAAAGGAGTGATAATTTTGGACGAAGAAAAAACCTCCGTGGAAGTGCTGAATATGCTTCAAATGGAGCACTATCAGAACGCGTTTGAAAGGAAAATGGAGGGCAAGCCCATAGGCTGGCTGACCTCAATCTTTCCGCAGGAAATAGTCGAGGCGCTCGACCTTGACTATGTCTATCCCGAAAACCACTGCTGCGCCGTCGCTGCGCGCAAGGAATCCCCCAAGTTCATTGATATCGCTGAGGGCAAGGGCTACAGCGTCGACCTGTGCGCCTATGCCCGCCTCAATCTCGGTTACGCAGAGGAAGGTTTTGCGGAATCGCTTACCATCCCCATGCCGGACTTTATCTGCTGCTGCAACAACATCTGCAACGAGGTAATCAAGTGGTACGAAAATCTCTCCAAAAATCTTGGAATTCCGATGATTATGGTCGATATCCCCTTCAGCGACCAGTACGAGCCTGATGAAGCGAGAGTACAGTACATAAAGGGTCAGCTCGAATATGCCATAGGCCAGCTTGAGGAAATTGCCGGCAAGAAAATGGATTATGACAGGCTTGAGGAGGTCATGAAGATTTCGAACGCCAACTCCAGAGCCTGGCAGGAGGCCATGAGCTATCTGAGGAAAAGACCCTCGCCGATGAACGGCTTTACCATGTTCAACTATATGGCAATGATAGTCTGCGCCCGCGGCAAGGAGAGCACCAAAGAGGTTTTCGAGCTTCTCGCCAAGGAGCATAAAAAGCTCACCGAGGAAGGGAAAACCAACTTCAAAACCGAAGAGGAGTTCCGCGTGATGTGGGACGGCATAGCTGTTTGGCCCTTCCTTGGCTTCACGGCAAAAACTCTCATCAAAAACGGCATCAATATGAACGCGAGCACCTATCCTGACGCATTTGCGGTATACTATGACGAGCCGACGCTCGAGGGTATGGCCAGAGGCTATGCCGGAACGGCAAACACAAGGTGCGTTGAATTCCACGTCGACGCGAGAGCCGAGCTCATGGAGAAAGGCGGCTGTGACGGCGCGCTCTATCACATGAACAGAAGCTGCAAGGTCTGGGACATGATGCAGTATACGATTGCAAAGCGTACAGCCGAAAAAACAGGCAAGCCTTACGCAATCTTTGACGGCGATCAGGCTGACCCGCGCGGCTTCTCGGAGGCTCAGTTTACTACAAGAATCGACGGTCTCAAGGAAGTCATGGCCGAGAGCAAGAAGGAGGGCTGAGAACATGAAAAACTATCAGGAACTCATAGACAGCTTGGTTGATATTTCCAAGCACCCCCTCCGTCAGGTCAAGGAGTTCAAGGCTCGCTCGGGAAACAAGGCAGTCGGCTGTTTTCCGGAATATGTCCCTGCCGAACTCGTTTACGCCGCAGGAATGTTCCCTGTCGGTCTTTGGGGCGGCGATGTTGAAAACAGCAGGGCAAAGGAATATGTCCCCGCTTTTTGCTGCAGTGTTCTCATGAGCGACCTTGAATACGGGCTTAACGGCACTTATAAGGACATAGACGCAGTCATTATTCCGACCCTCTGCGACACGCTTAAGTGCCTCGGACAAAATTTCAAAGTGGCGGTCCCTTCAATAAAGCATATTCAGTTTACCTATCCGCAGATGCGCAAGATTGAGGCGGGAGTAACCTTCCTTGAGAAAGAATACGGGCGCGTTCTGGCGGCGCTCGAGGAAGTTTCGGGAGCAAAGGTTTCCGAAAAAGCAATCTCGGACGCGATTGAGGTATTTAACGACAACAGAAAGGCTCTTCGCCGTTTCACGGAGCTCGCCTGCGACCACACGGATATAATTACTCCATTTGTCCGCCACGCGGTTATTAAGAGCGGCTTTTTTATGGAGAAGCCCGCGCACACGGCGCTTGTCAATGAGCTTTGCAATGCACTTTCCACTCTTCCTGTCTGCCGTAAGGGTAAGGCGGTTCTGCTGACGGGTATTATGGCGGACGATGAGGCTATGCTGAAAATCCTTGAGGAAAACGGTCTGGCTGTTGCCGTGGACGACCTTGCTCAGGAGACAAGGCAGTTCCGCTATGACGTCCCCACAGAGGGCGGCTCGGCCATGCGCCGTCTTGCGCTGTGGTGGCAAGTTTTTGAGGGCTGCTCACTCGCGTATGACCCTACAAAGAAGCGTATCGACATGATACTCTCCGATGTGGATAAATACGACGTCAAGGGCGTTATAGTATGCATGATGAAATTCTGCGACCCCGAGGAATATGACTATCCGCTGCTTAAGGAGGCTCTTGAAAACAAGGGCGTTCCCTGCCTTTATATGGAGATTGACCAGAAGGCGGAGGCACAGGCGCAGACCCGTATTCAAGCGTTTTCGGAAATTATTTAGTAATTTGGCGAACCTAAGTCCGCATCTGCGGAAAATCGTATTTTTTGCTCAGACCTCACATAAATTGAGGTCTGAGCTTTTTTACCCGTATTTCCGCAAAGTCGGGCGCACGGAAAAGAATTTGCTTGACGTTACTGCTCAAAAGTCTGTAATATATAGTCTGACCAATGAGCGCGGAATTCGTTCCGCACTTGAAAAAATCCCGCCGCTTGCGGCGGATAATTTAAGAATAATCATCTGAAAGGATATATAATATGGATTACGCAAAGGAGTCCCTGAAGCTGCACGGTCAGTGGAAGGGCAAAATCGAAGTTGTCACAACTGTTCCTCTGAAAACAAGTGAGGAGCTTGCTCTGGCATATACCCCGGGTGTTGCGCAGCCCTGTCTGGAAATTCAGAAGGACGTGAATTTAAGTTATGAGTACACAAGGCGCTGGAACCTCTGCCTCGTCGTGACGGACGGTACCGCCGTTCTGGGGCTCGGCGACATCGGACCCGAGGCTGGTATGCCCGTCATGGAGGGCAAATGCGCGCTGTTTAAAGCCTTCGGCAACGTGGACGCCTTCCCGCTTTGCATTAAGTCCAAGGATGTGGACACCATAGTTGAAACCGTCAGTCTGATTTCAGGCAGCTTCGGCGGCGTGAACCTTGAGGATATCGCAGCACCGCGCTGTTTTGAGATTGAGAGAAAGCTCAAGGAAAAATGCGATATCCCAATTTTCCACGACGATCAGCACGGCACCGCTGTCATAACTCTTGCGGGGCTAACTAACGCCCTCAAGGTGGTCGGCAAAAAGAAAGAGGAGGTCAAAATCGCGATGAGCGGCGTAGGCGCCGCGGGAACAGCGATTGCAAAGATATTGTTTTCTGACGGATTTAGGGATATTATAATGTGTGACAGGCGCGGCATAATATTCGAAGGGCGCGACAATCTGAACTTCAACACGGAAGAACTGTCGCGCATTACAAACAAAGAAAAGCGCAGGGGCTCGCTTGCGGACGCAATGGTCGGCGCGGATATCTTCATCGGCGTTTCGGGCCCGGGCGTCGTAAGTCAGGACATGGTGCGCTCCATGGCGAAGGATCCGATTATTTTCGCCTGCGCAAACCCCACACCGGAGATTTTTCCCGACGAAGCGAGAGCGGCGGGCGCGGCTGTTATTTCCACGGGACGCAGCGATTTCCCAAACCAGATAAACAATGTGCTGGCCTTCCCCGGAATTTTCCGCGGCGCTTTTGACGTTCGGGCTTCGGACATTAACGAGGAGATGAAGCTTGCCGCGGCGCGTGCTCTGGCAGAGCTTATCGACGAAAAGGAGCTTTGCGCGGATTATATTATCCCCAATCCGCTCGACCCGAGAGTCGGACCAGCCGTATCCGCAGCCGTTGCGGAAGCTGCGAGAAAATCGGGCGTTGCGAGGATATAGTTTTTTAACAGTTACTCAGCCTTGGTGTCGGCTAAGTCGGCGCTGAGATGTTTAGCCATATTTTAATTTTCAGCAGTCAAAGGAGGAATTTAAATGAATTCGGAAACGAAGCGCGGGCTCGAAGAATTCGCGCTTGAAATCAGGATAGGCATTGTGGAACAAATCAAGGCCAGAGGTTTCGGGCATATCGGAGGCTCGCTTAGCGTGGCGGACGCGCTGGCGGTGCTTTACGGCGCGGTGATGAGCTACGACCCGAAGAATCCGGAAAAAGAGGACAGGGACAAGCTTGTTTCTTCCAAGGGACATGCGGGACCCGCCGTTTATGCGGCGCTCGCGCTGAAGGGCTTTTTCCCTTATGAGGAATTAAAAACACTTAATCAGCCGGGCACCAGGCTGCCAAGTCATTGCGACAGACTCAAAACAAAAGGCATTGACATGACCACAGGCTCCCTCGGACAGGGGACTTCTCTGGCAGTCGGTATGGCGCTGGGCGATATGCTCAAGGGGCGCAAAAACAGGGTGTTCCTCATTACGGGCGACGGAGAGCTGGATGAGGGGCAGGCTTGGGAAGCGGCGATGTTTGCCGCGGCTAAAAAGGTCAACAATCTGGTTTGGATTGTGGATTACAACAAAAAGCAGCTTGACGGCTACGTGAAGGATATACTTGAACCCTTTGATTTTGAAGAAAAATTCCGCTCTTTCGGCTTCGAAGCCGTGACGATTGACGGAAACGACATTGAAAAGCTCTATGAGGTTTTCACAAAGCCCGCAGGCATGAGACCGCTTGCAGTAATTCTTGACACAGTCAAGGGCAGCGGTATTAAAGAGGTCGAGGACACAGTATCAAACCACAGCATGAACGTGGGTGCCGAGGTCTGCGACAAATGGCTGAAACAGCTCGGCGATGAGCTGGCAGCTTTGCATAAGGAGGCGGGAAAATGAACATTGTATATAACGGAGAAATGGATTCCCGTGCCTTCAAGGACGTTTTGGGCGCAACCATACCGCGTCTCGCAGCCGAAGACCCCGATGTCGTGTATCTTGACGCTGACCTTATGAGCTGCATCGGTACCGCGAAGTGGGCGCCTACCTGTGACCGCGCAATTAACTGCGGTGTTGCCGAAGCCAATATGATAGGCGTTGCCTGCGGTATGTCGGCAGTCGGCTTAAAGCCGATAGTGCACACCTTCGGACCCTTTGCTTCCCGCCGCTGCTACGACCAGATTTTCCTCTCCGGCGGCTACGCGAAAAACTCTGTTACGGTTATAGGAACCGACCCGGGAGTCTGCGCTGCGTTCAACGGCGGAACTCACATGCCCTTTGAGGATGTCGCGCTTTACAGGGCGATTCCGAACGCGACTGTTGTCGATATTACGGACGCAAATATGCTGATCGACATTCTGACTCAGTTCAAGGATATGCAGGGTGTAAAATACCTCCGCGTGGGCCGTAAAAACGCGGCTAAGGTATACGCGGACGGCTCAAAGTTTGAAATCGGCAAAGGCATTGTTCTGCGTGAGGGAACGGACGCCGCGATTTTCGCCTGCGGCATTATGGTGCATGAGGCAATGCAGGCGGCGATTTCCCTCGAAAAAGAGGGTATAAGCGCCGCGGTTATCGACATGTTCACGATTAAGCCTCTGGACGAGGCTCTCGTCAAGGCATACGCGGGAAAGGTCAAGGCGGTGGTTACTGCCGAAAACCACAACCGTATCGGCGGACTATTTAGCGCGGTCTGCGAAACTCTCGCGGGAGCGGGGGTGCGCGTGGGACACGTCGCCGTGGAAGACGAATTCGGTGAAGTCGGACCTCAGGACTACCTGCAAAAGCGCTTCCGCCTTACCGCCGAGCACATCGCGGAAGAAGTAAGGAACGCGCTCAAATAGGCGCGACGCAATATCTGCGGAAATGGTATTGACAGTAATAAAAAAGACCGAAGCTCAGGCTTCGGTCTTTTTACCTTTTATACTTTTATAGTCAGCGCGAAAGCCTAAATTGTCCACTGGGCATGGATAACAGCCACGAGCTTATAAGTGTCCTCATATTCGCGGAAAACAAGCCTGAGCGTTGTCCAATCCATTCCTGCGTATTGCTCGTCAAAGCCTGGAAAGTGGAAATCGACAAATTCGCAGTTCGGAAAGGCCTCCGCGACATTTTCAATGGAATTTCCGGACATGGTAATGTAGTTTCGCCCGATAATCGGGGCTTCCAGGTAGTCCTCGTCATAGACGTATTTCTCAAAGTACTGCTTGGGCGTGAGCTCGATGGGCGCGCCCTCGCCGTCCGTATAGCCCCAGAGATAGGAGTTCTCGTCCGTGCCGAAAGCCGCCAGCTGCTCGGCGGAAAAGTGCTGATTTGCCGCAGTGTCCACATAAGAATACGGTACAAAGTAAACTCCGTCCTCGGGATGAACAGCCTCGGCAAGCTTGTCGAAACTGCCGTCACGAATAAGCTCGGCTGCCGACAGCGCGGCTTGGGTTAGCTGCGATTGCTCGCTTTGTGAGCTGGGCGAAGCTGAAGGAGCGGTGTCGCCCTTGTTAAGCACAGAAAAGAGCAGATAGCCGAGAGCAAGGCCGATAAGCAGGAAAATAAGCGCGGTTATTACTGTTTTTTTCATTTAACTCCCTTTCCTTTTCCAATATCCGCAGTTTTCCTGCGGACGCTTTCGCATAAGGTTTTTTGTATCTGAAAAATTACTCGCCAAGGGTGATTGTTTTTTCCGTGCGGTCACTAGAATTTGTCATTTCCGTGTATTTAATAATGTTATCCTCGCCCCAGGCTTCAACCACATAGGGACCAAAAGAGTTGCTCGATTTTACAAGGCTGACCGCGGTCTTGCTGGCAACGGCAAACGAGAAAATTTCTGCCGTCTTGTAATCAGCCCAAGAGGACAACGCCAAAAATCTGCTGTCGGGACTCCAAACGGGAGGCGAGATGGAAACGCTTGAGATGTCGGAGCTTAAAAGTTCCAGACTTTCGGCGCTAAAGAGGGTGCTTGTGATGGTTCCTGGGCCCATGTGACCTACATTAACAAGAAAATATTTGCTGTTCGGCGACCAAGAGAAACCATCCGTGGTCGGCTCCGCTGTCATAAGGAGTTTTTCGGTATCCGTTCCCACCTTCCATAAATATACATTACTCGTGTCGCCCTCCAGCTTAATGAAAACAACAGCTGAATTATCGGGTGACCAAGTTATATCGATGGCGTTTTCGCCGTAGTTCGCAAGCTCGTCATCGATATCATTTTTTGTGACGCTTGGGGTCGGGTTCGCTGGCACAGGGCTTGAATCTGCTGTGGCTTCGGGTGCCGAGACTTCGGGCGAGGCTTCCGTATTGTTTTTTTGTAAGCAGCCCGCCATAAAACTAAGCATGAGCGCCGCTGCCGATACAAAAGCGAATAGTTTAATATGTTTTACTTTCATGTCAGACCTCCGAAGGGCGTTTTACGTTAGTAAACGGAAAACGTGGATTAAGTTTTGTGTTTAGACGAGAGCCGTTTGTTTATTGTTCCCCTACAGTATGTGCAAAGTAATATAATCGGCGGGTCGAAGCTCGCCCGCCGATTATATTAAACCAGTTTTTCAAAATAAAAGAAGGTTTCGTCTTCTCCGCTTTTTTTCATGCAGGAGGAGAGCATTTTGAACGATGCGGTGTTCTCTTTGTAGCATTTTGCCACCAAGCGTGTCAGATGAACCTTGTAAAGCGCCCAGTCGGCCGCGGCGGCAAAGGCCTCTGTTCCATAGCCGTTTCCGCTGTACTGCTTGGCTATGCGGCAGCCAAGCTCCGCTTCGCCCCTGTAATTAAAGCGATAGAGCACTGCTTCGCCTATGCATTTGCCGTCCAGACGCACCGCAAAGTTTACAGCCGCGCATTTACAGAAATCCTGTCTGGCAATTTTCAAGAAACTGTCAGGCTTAACTGGACCGTCAAGTCCCGCAAGGTCGTCGTAGCCCCAATAACGGTTACGCTCATTATCAAGCACAAGCGCATTGTATTCGGCGACATCATCCTCCGTAAGAGCCGACAAGGTCAGACGTTTGGTTTGAAGTGTGGGTATCTCCCTAACATGGCATAAAAGCTCGTTTTGCGGCTCAAAGCGATATTTGGGAGCAAGTTTCGCCGGTCCGTATTGCAGCTTGGAGGTGCGAAGCCCGCGATCGGCTGCATCGTCCTCTCTGTTAATGCAGGTAATTCCGTTTCCGTAGTAACGCGCAAAGGCCTGAACAAGAGTCGGATAGACACCTTCATAGGAATAGAGCGCCTTTTCAAGATGGATTATGAGCGTGTGCCCGCACTTCTCGGCGAGGGAAAGTGCGATAAGCTTTTCGCCGTCGAACATTCCTCCTGCCAAAAACCAGGGCTTTTTCACCAGCCGAAGCATTTTTTTCGCAAGAGCCAGCTCTCTTGTGGCGGAATAATCGGTCTTTGTAAATTCCTTGCCGAATTCCTCAAGAAACTCTTCGATTTGAGGGAAATTTTCCTCCTTAAGCGGGCGAAATTCGGCGTTCGGAGTGTTTTTGCGGAATTTATTGATATGATTGCGCTGACCTGAATATTTAGAACCTGAAAATTCCTGTAAATCTCCCGCATGGTAGATATAGTCGCGCCAAGTGCGAATGTTGCTGACGCGCGCGTAAGGGTAACGCGAGAGCAGGACGGGAGCTTCGGATTCGGGGACAACGGAAATTACAAGAGGAACCCCCTCCTCCATACAATAACTCTCGATAGATTCGAGGGCTGCTTCCACGTCGCCCTCGGGCCCGGGTACGGGATAGTCGAAGACATATTGACCGTCAATTTTGTTTCTTACAATCAGGCAGCCGTGCGCCTCGGTCCAGGAGGGGTTGAGCACGGTACGCCATAAAAATTTTGTTCCTGCAGAGTATTCGCAAAGACCGTAATTGCAGTCCTTGTAGTAGCGGCGGAGCGCTCCGCCATCGCTTTGGGTCACGGGTTTAAAAGCCAGCATAAAGTCAATTCCTTGTTTTTTATCTTTTTTCGGCAAAAAAGCGCCGATGGTGGTTCATGCCTGTATTATAGGATTTTTTTATCCGCTTGGCAACAGCCACGGCAATTTTTCTCGCATACGGAAAAGCAAAAAGCATCGTAGCAATAAAAAGAGCGCCTTAGCGGGCTTTCTTTGTACGGAGTATGCATTATGTATGCTAAATTATAGTATATACATTGCGCAGGGAGCTGTGTAAAGGTATAATATTACAGGAATCGGGTTCTATTATAAAATATGGAGGGTCCTTATGGAAAAGGTCAAAACAAAGCGGCATCTAGTGAGAAATATCATTCTGATTGTCCTTGCGGTGCTTGTGGTAGGTTTTGTTGCCTACAAGCTGATTTCAGGCTATGTTTCCTCGCTTCCGAAGTATACATACAGCTACGGCACAGTTACAGAGGAAAGCATGGTTTCCTATCCCGATACAGGCTTTGCCGTTATAAGCGACACGCATTACTATGACACCTCGCTCGGTACCACGGGTGCGGCATTCGAGGAGTGTCTGGCTTCTGACCGCAAGCTCCTGAAGGAGAGCGCGGAGCTTCTCGAAAGAGCAGTCGACAGGATTCTTGAGTCGGACGTTAAATTTGTGCTCTCGAGCGGAGATTTAACCAAGGACGGTGAGAAAATTAACCACGAAAAGGTCGCCGAGCAGTTTCAGCGCCTTGTTGACGCGGGAATAAAGGTCTATGTTGTTCCGGGCAACCACGATGTGGATAACCCTCTCGCTGTGAGATATGTGGGAGACGGGACCGAGCCTGTGGAAAACGTCTCCGAGGAGGAGTTCGCGGAGATTTACAAAAACTGCGGTTACGGCGATGCGATCATGCGCGACCCCGATACACTAAGCTACGTTGCCGAGCCTGAAGACGGTCTCTGGCTTGTGGCGCTCGACACAAACGAATACGAGAAAAATAAGCCCGATACCGAGGAAGTTTGGGCGGGCGAGCTTGTTCAGAGCCAAATAGATTGGCTCGAGGGTGTTCTTGCGCAGGCCGCCGAAAAGGGCAAGGCTGTCATTGTTCTCGAGCACCACGGCATAGTCGAGCACTGGGAGGGACAGAGTAAGCTCCACCCCGATTACCTGCTGAGCGACTACAAGTATGTCGGCAAGCTGCTTACATCCTACGGCGTTCGTCTGGCCTTCACCGGGCACTATCACGCGCAGGATATATCTCTCGAGGACAACGGCAGCGAGGGCTTCATCTATGACCTTGAAACCGGCTCGCTGAGCACGGCACCCTGCTCCATGAGATTCTGCACAATTTCGGATAATACTTTTACCGACAAAACGGAGCACCTGATTGACAGCTACGGAGCGGACTTTGCAGCCTCCGCCCGCGCCTTTGTCAAGAAGACAATCTACATCGAGGCGTATAACACTCTTAAGGGCTATCATGTTTCGGATAAAGACTCGGACTACATAGCGGACACCATTTCCGAGGCCTTTTTGGCGCATTATGACGGCAATGAGGATGCGGCCTCCCGAGTGGAAATCGACAAGAGCAAGCTTAGCCTCTGGAGCAAATTTATCTATTCCCAGTATTCCTACGCCATCGAAGGTTTGTGGGCAGACTTGAAGCCCGCTGACAGCAATGTTACCTTCAGCCTTGGCTCGGTTTCATAGCTCAGTAACGCCTATAAAAATTTGTCTTAATTTAAAACCCCCGATACAAATAGTATCGGGGGTTTTAGGTTTGCGCCATGAGGGCTATTTCTGCTTTCTCGAAATGTTAATCAGAGCAAGTGTATAGAATATGGCCGCCGTGGCAACAAGGATAATCAGGCTTGTGAGGGGCGTAACCGCCGTGTCGCCGAATTTCAGAGTTACACCCAGCATGGTTTTAAAATCCTCCACCGCCTGAGCGGGCGCGCCGTTAAAGCTCTCGGCGATTGGAGCTTCCATCATAACCTGGCGAAACAGCACGGCTCCGTGCGAAACGGGGAAGCACTTAACAACGAGCTGAACGCTTTCGGGCAGCTGACCTATCGGAAGATAAATTCCGGTTAAAAAGCCGATAAGCGTTCCGATTATTGTGCTTGCAGTCGCAAAGGCATTGTTGCTCTTGAAAAAGGACACTAAAAAAAGGATTATTGAGGAATTGCACAATGTTCCAATAACGATCAGCCCAAGCACCTTAAAAAGCGCCGTCATGCTCATTAGCTCACCGCCGCCAGCAAGGATATAAAGCTCCGCGAGAACAAGGGTTATTAGGCTCATTATGATTCCGATAACAACAGCGCCGATTATGTACCCGCCCAGAATATTTCGGTAGCCGACGGGGGAGGCGGCAAAGTCCTTTGTTATTTTCTTTTCCTTATCCTGAACCATAATGCCGTAAGCGCCCATGGTCGTGGTAACAGAGGTCACGGCGAGTACGCCCGCCATAATCCAGCTGTCCATAAGAAAGCGAACGCCGGAAAGCTCACTCATGCTGTTGGTCCAGACATCACCTAAGAAAAGCGCATACATTCCGATGATAATGAATACCGCGAGAAGGGAAAAGAAAACCGAGCTTTTGTCTTTAAAAAAGACCTTAAGGTTACGAATTCCAAAGCTTATCATTCCCTGATCTCCTTTCCCGTGATGGCAATAAAGGCGTCATCCATGGTGCCCTTGACCACCTCGAAGCTCTCAATGTAATTGCGGCAGCTCTCAATTATCGGTAGGGAGTCAAGAGTGCTGGGCAGGGAAACCGTAATGGTGTCCGCAAGCACGGAATACTGAAGGTGTTTACTCTCAAGAATTTCTGAAAGCTCCGCTGTTTTATGCGAGGATATTACAAGCCTGTCGTTTGAATATTTCTCTTTTAGCTCGGAGGGCGTGCCGCGAGCCGAGATTTCACCCTTGTCGATGACTATTACATAGTCGGCGCAGGCGGCCTCCTCCATGTAGTGAGTTGTCAGAAAGACCGTGGTGTCGTTCTTTTTGCGTATTTCCGTTATAGTGTCCCAAACATATTTGCGGGTCTGGGGGTCAAGCCCCGTTGTCGGCTCGTCGAGAAACAGAATTTTCGGCGTGTTGATAAGCGCTCTGGCTATGTCGCAGCGCCTGCGCTGGCCGCCGGAAAGCTTACCGTAGGGTCTCTTTAAAATTTCTGTAACACCCGTTGTTTCGGCTGTATATGCCACAGCCTCCCTGAGCTTTTTGCCCTTGAGTCCGTAAAAGCCGCCGCGTATTTTGAGGTTTTCCTCAACAGTAAGAAGTTCGTCCAGAAGTCCGTCCTGAAAAACGGCTCCGATGATTTTCCTGATTTCCGTGTCTTGCCTGCCGAGTGCGAAGCCGTCCACCGTGACGCTGCCGCAATCAGGCTTTAAAAAGGTACAGATTATATCGATGGTGGTCGATTTTCCGGCACCGTTAGGTCCGAGAAACGCAAAAAGTTTGCCTCTCTCGACATAAAAATCAAGTCCGTTAACGGCTTTAACGCTGCCGTATGACTTGTGAAGACCTTCAACCTCGATTATTTTGTCCATGCTCTCCTCCGAAATGTTGTTCATTACTTGTGGCAAAATGATATAAAGCAGCGGTAATGCGCTTCTAGCGTTTCTTGTTTCCGAACAAAGCCGATATCCCGCCGAAAAGCACCGCGGCAACCGGCCATACGACCCAGGTTGTACCCCAGTCGCCGGATAAAAAGCTCCATAGCAAGTAGCCCGCTACAACAATAGGCCAGTAGATGCTGCCGAGCCTTTCTTCGTTCTTATTCCGCTCACGGTATTCGGGGCTGAATTCTCCCTCTCCGAGGAGCAGGTCGTAGCTGTTTTTTACTGTTGAAGAGCTGACGATAAAGAAGACTCCGATTGAAATGATAGCAAAAAGCAGGGCGGTCAGGTAAATCAGGGTGGGTTCGGATGCGCCGGACACTCCGGCGACTATCAGAGGAACGGAACACAGTATACAAAGGACGACACCTATTACTATGCTGCGAAGATGCTTTGTTTCAAATGCTGCACGCTGTTCATTCAGGATACCCGAAACGCCGTAATCAAGTTCAATGTCTTTTGTGCTTAGTCGTTCGTAGCGCTTAACCTTGGCGCCGCTCAAAATGAAAATTGCCACGGCCGCCGCTATCATTAAAAGGAGCACCACAACTCCGATTCCTGCGGCAGCATTCTCTGCCGCTTCGCCCCTCGCTTCCGCCGTCGCCGCCATAAGAATCAGCGTGATGGGGGAAAGCATGCAGAGCATGACGCCGAAGGCGATTTTTTTCCCGTATTCAGCCTTGAGCGCCAGAAATTCCTTTGCCTCCTGAAGGGATATGCGTATGCGACTGTCATTGTCGTCGGTGTCGGAATACACGGCTTTGTCCATATCGTCTTTAAGCAGATAGTCCGTTGTAACTCCAAACAGCTTCGCAAGCTCCAATATTTTATTGATATCAGGTATGGCGGCAGTGCTTTCCCACTTCGATACGGACTGGCGGGACACGTTCATTTTTTCCGCCAATTCCTCCTGTGACCATCCGTTGGTTTTGCGCAAATCTAAAATTTTGTCTGCTAAAATCATTTTTATTCCTCCGTCTTTCAAATGTCGGATTTGAGAGCGCCTCAATAATTTTTCGTTCGATATCGTAAGGAAAGAGTAGCAGATATCGCGGTTGCCCACTATCAATTCGGCTTTGAAATTACGCAACCCACGGTTGCATTTTCAAAAAAATCCTCATATACAGGATTATACAACGCAAAAATAACTAAATCCACTATTTTTATATTTACGACACCGGCACTTAAATAAGGAATTATCATATTATGTGTTGGGAAGGAAGTGGTACTATGAAATTTGCCGTAATCGGCGGTGATATGCGTATCGTCCGCCTTGCCGCAATGCTGGAGAGCGAGGGGCACGAAATCTGCTGCTTTGCCTTGGACGAAGCCCCCGCCGATTTAATAAAAAGCTGCTCGCTGTCAGTTGACTGCTCCGCAAAGGATGCCGACTGCGTGATTTTGCCTTTGCCGGTACTGGATATGAAAGGCGGGCTGAACGCTCCTTTAAGCTCGTTTAAGCATAACGCCGAGGAGATTTTTCGCGCCCTGCCGAAAACCGCTGTTATATGCGGCGGGATGCCGGGAGAAAAACTGAGAAAGACCGCCGAGGAGCTGGGACTCGATTTTGTGGATTATTTTTTGCGTGAGGAGCTGGTGGCTTTAAACGCGCTTGCAACCGCCGAAGGGGCGCTCGGGGTTCTGCTGGAAAACTCGCCGATAACGATTTGGGACAGTAAAATTCTGATTATAGGCTACGGACGTATCGGGAAAATGCTGGCCTCACGGCTTCTGGCTCTTGGAGCCCATGTTTCCGTTTCTGCGAGGAAAGCCGGAGATATGGCATATATTCGCGCTTCGGGCTGCGAGGCCTTGGACACGAGAGTGCTGGGTCAGGAGCTTTTTTCATTTGATACGGTAATAAACACGGTACCCGCACGGGTGCTGAACCGTGAACGTCTGGAATTTCTGAAGAGGGATGTTCTCTTAATAGACCTTGCCTCCCGACCGGGAGGATTTGACTTTGAATCGGCTAAGGAACTGGGCTTAAACGCGTTATGGGCCTTGGGACTGCCCGCAGAAACCGCACCTGTTACCGCGGGGAAAATTATTAAGGAAACAGTAATGAACATTATGAGGGAAAAGCGCGGGGAAATTTAGGGGGGTTGCCATTTATGCAGAAAACCAAACTGGGGCTTGCGATCTGCGGCTCCTACTGCACCTTTGATAAAATTCTGCCCATAGCCCAAATCCTTACAGAGAATTTTGATTTAACGGCTGTAATGTCCGAAAACGCGGCCGAAACGGATACGCGCTTCGGCTGCGCGGAAACCGTTAAAAATAAGCTCGCAGAGATTACGGGAAAGGAGATAATCTGCACAATTGCGGATGCGGAGCCGGTTGGACCAAAGAAGCTCTTTGACGTAATGGCGGTTGCTCCCTGCACCGGGAATACGCTTGCAAAGCTCGCGTGCGGAATTGCCGACAGCGCGGTTACAATGGCCTGCAAGGCCCATCTTCGCAACGGCAGACCGCTTGTTATCGCAGTTTCAACAAATGACGCCCTCGGCGCAAACGCAAAAAACATAGGCGAGCTTTTAAACCGCAAAAACATCTACTTCGTGCCTTTCAGGCAGGACGATCCGCAGGGAAAACCCACATCGCTCATATCCGACCTTGAACTTCTGGAAAAGACAGTGAAGTCGGCACTTGAGGGCGGCCAGCTTCAGCCTGTGATTTTGGGACAAAAATGAAAGCTTCGACAAAAAGCCGGGATTTTAGGTGCGCAAAGAGCCGCTCCGGACGGGTGTCCGGTGACTCTCTCTGCGCACCTAAGTTGTTTCAATATTCTGGAAGAATGCGCCAAAAAATTGACAACGGCGCTTAGTAAAGATATAATATAGTTCCGGTAAAGGAATTCAAAGGTTTGTTTTAAGAATAGGTTAGTATAATACTAAGGAAGAAAAAGACAAGCAGTTGGAGGGAGCATCTTGAGCAAAAAACTAATGCTGATTTTAAACCCCACGGCAGGAAGCGGCAGCGGAGTGTTGGCTATCGGTCCTGCCATGGAGGTTTTATATAGGGGCGGGTTTGTCCCCACGGTTTTCTACACAGGCGCAGTCGGAGAGGCGACCCAATTCGTTTTGGAGCACGGTGAGGAATATGACTGCGTCGTCTGTATCGGAGGGGACGGAACACTCAGCGAAACGGTTGCTGGGCTGGCACAGCTAAGCTCCCCGCCGCCTCTTGGCTACATCCCGCAGGGAACCGCAAATGATGTTGCCGCGTCACTGGGACTTTCAAAAAATCCGGTTCAGGCGGCAAAAATAATTGTGCGGGGCAGAACAGAAAGTCTGGATGTCGGCAAATTTAACGAAAACGATTATTTCACATATATAGCCGCGTTCGGCGCGTTTACGGAGGTCAGCTACGAAACGCCGCGGCAGTATAAGCAGACCCTCGGCCATCTTGCCTATGTGCTTCAGGGCATGTCGCAGCTTCAGAAGATAAGCGCGTACCACACCATTGTTGAGCTTGACGAGGGGACTATTGAGGACGATTTGATTTTTGGCAGCGTTTCAAACACTAAGTCCGTGGCCGGTATAGTAAAGCTTAAAAAACTGGGAATTGAGCTCAACGACGGACTTTTTGAAGTAACGCTTGTACGAAATCCGGCAAACGTCATTGAGATGAACAAAATCGTATCGAATGTGTTGTCACAGAATTTTAACGGCGATCAGGTTATAATGTTTCAGAGCAAGCACGTTAAGTTCACCTTTGATAAGCCCGTTAAATGGACAAGAGACGGCGAAGCGGGCGGTGCTCATGAAAAGGTTGAGCTAAGCAACCTTTGCTCGGCAATCCGTATCCTGACCTAGAAATTGCAATAAAAAAACGCACCGGAATTTTCCGGTGCGTTTTATATTAAGTGATGTTTATTTTACAAGGCTTGCAATTTCTGCCGCGAAATCGTCCTGCTTCTTTTCAATGCCCTCGCCCTTTTCAAAGCGGGTGAAGCCGTTGATTACGATTTTGCCTCCGACGGACTTGGAAACCTCAGCGATGTGCTGTTCAACGGAAATTTTGTCGCCCTTTACGAAGGCCTGCTGGAGCAGGCAGTTTTCCTCATAGAACTTGCTCACGCGGCCGAGTATCATCTTTTCGATGATTGCTTCGGGCTTCGAGGCGTTCTTCGGGTCTTCCTTGGCCTGAACCATCAGAATTTCCTTTTCCTTCTCGATTACGGAGGGAGCGACGTCGCTCTTGTCGCGATAGGCGGGGTTCATTGCGGCAATCTGCATTGCCAAATCTTTGCCGAGCTCAACGACCTCGTCCCTGCCCTCAAGAGCTGCGGGGAGTTCCATATTGACTATGACGCCGATGCGGCCGCCCATGTGCACATAGGGAACGGAAAAGCCGTTTGCATAGCGGACGAAACGGCGAATCTTGATGTTTTCGCCGATGACGAGAACCTTCTCCTGCTGCATCTGCTCAACGGTGAGCTCGCCGCCGGGATACTTGCAGGCCATCAGAGCGTCGATATCAGCGGGGTTTTCCTTTGCAACTGCGAGCGCGACATTCTTTACGAATTCGATGAAGAGCTCGTTTTTGCCGACAAAGTCGGTTTCGGCGTTTACTTCAACAACAACGCCGACGCCGTCAATTACATCCGCATAGGCAACGCCCTCCGCGGCAATACGTCCGGCCTTCTTCTGGGCTGCGGCAAGACCCTTTTCGCGGAGCCACTCAACAGCCTTATCCATATCTCCGTCGGCCTCGGTGAGAGCCTTTTTGCAGTCCATCATACCAACGCCGGTCATTTCGCGCAAATTCTTAACATCCTGTGCTGAAAATGCCATATTTTATTCTTCCTCTCGTGTTTATTGTGATTGAGGGCATAAGCCCTTTGTCCGACGCAAAATCAGCGCCGAGCGTACTTAGCGTGGCGGCATCTGCCGCCGCTTGATAATTATTCCTCGACGGGAGCTTCCTCGCTTGCGGGAGCATCAGAAGCGACTGCGACGGGAGCCGCGTCCTGTCCCTGACGGCCTTCCTGAACGGCGCTTGCCATAGCTGCGGAAATCAGGCGGATAGCGCGGATAGCATCGTCGTTGCCGGGGATAACATAATCGATTTCATCGGGGTCGCAGTTTGTATCGACAATAGCGACAATGGGGATGTGGAGCTTGCGGGCTTCTGCGATTGCGTTGTGCTCCTTGCGGGGGTCAACAACAAACAGAGCGCCGGGGAGCTTTTTCATATCCTTAACGCCGCCGAGATATTTTTCGAGCTTGTCAATTTCGTTTGTGAGCTTGATAACTTCCTTCTTGGGGAGCATATCAAAGGTGCCGTCCTCCTGCATCTTGCGAAGCTGGGCGAGACGGTCTATACGTGTGCGCATGGTTTTAAAGTTAGTGAGCATTCCGCCGAGCCAGCGGGCGTTGACAAAATACTGTCCGACGCGCAGAGCTTCTTCGCGAACTGCGTCCTGGGCCTGCTTCTTTGTTCCGACGAAAAGAATGCTGTCGCCTCTCGCGGCTACGTCGCGGACGAAGTTGTAGGACTCCTCAAGCTTCTTAACTGTTTTCTGAAGGTCGATGATATAGATGCCGTTACGCTCCATGTAGATGTATTCGGCCATCTTGGGGTTCCATCTTCTGGTCTGGTGACCGAAGTGAACTCCTGCTTCCAAAAGCTGTTTCATTGATACTACTGACATTTGTGTTCCTCCTAAAATTTTGTTTTTTCCTCCGGAGCAATCAACTTGTTAGCCCAAACCGCTTCGGGCTTCGCCCAAAAACGGCCACTGAGAAAACAATCCTTCTCCGTGCGTAATGCCTTGGTATTATAACAAACAAACTTAAGTTTATCAAGCGGTATTTTAAAAATATCTTTGATTTTTCAGGTGTTTTTGAAGAAAACTTAGGCTCTTTCCTGTCGACTTGTGTCAATACGCGGTTTTACCCATATATCTTGTGCCGCAGAGCCGCAAAAACAAAAGCCGGAATCCTCGGATTCCGGCTTTACAGTCCGTTTCAGCGCTATTTAATAGTTGCCAGAAGCTCACCGGCGACAACCGTTTGTCCGGTTTTAACAAAGATTTCATCAACCGTTCCGTCCATACGCGCGACAACGCTGGTTTCCATCTTCATGGCCTCAACGACGGCGATGACCTGATTCTCCGTAACCTTGTCGCCAACCTTGACCTCAACCTTTGTGACGGCGCCGGGAATTGAAGCGCCGATCTGGCTCTTGTCCTCGGGATTTGCAAGAGTTGCCTGGATAACGGAGGCAACCGCGTTTTTATCCGGAACCGCAACCTCGCGGCGCATGCCGTTGAGCTCAAATTGAACATTGCGGGTTCCGTCAGTATTGAGGTCGCCCAGACCGAGATATTTGATGACAAGGGTCTTGCCGTCCTCAATGTTAATCTTGTTGGTTTCGCCGAGCGCCATGCCGTTAAAGAATACGTGGCTGCCCATTCGCATGAGATAACCGTATTCCTTGTGGTGAGTGCGGTACTCCTTGTAGACCTTCGGGTACATGCAGTAGGAGAGTATGCCTCTCATGGTGATGAGCTCGCCGTCCATGAAGGACTCCATTTCGCGGCGGATATCCCCAAAATTTACGGGAGGCAAAATTTCGCCCGGGCGGCAGGTGATGGGCTGTTCACCCTTCAGGACAACCTTCTGCAGATCTTCGGGGAAGCCCCAGGCGGGCTGACCCATCATGCCTTTGAAGTAGTCCACAACCGAATCGGGGAAGGTAAGAGCCTCGCCCCGAGCGACGATGTTTTCGGGCGTGAGGTCATTTTGAACCATGAAAATCGCAAGGTCGCCGACCATTTTGGAGGAGGGAGTAACTTTAACGATGTCCCCGAGCATTGTGTTGACGGTGGAGTACATCTCCTCCACCTCGACAAAGCGGGAGCCAAGACCGATAGATTCAACCTGCGGCTGAAGATTTGTGTATTGACCGCCGGGGATTTCGTACTTGTAGATTTCGGTGACGGGGGATTTCAGTCCGCCGTCAAACTTCGCATAACGCAGACGAACATCGGACCAGTAATCCGTAAGCTTCTGCAGCTCGTCGAGCTTTAAGCCCGTGTCGCGTTCCTGACCTTCAAGTGCCGCGACAACGGCGTTCATCGAGGGCTGGCTGGTCAGCGAAGACATGGAGGAAATTGCTGTGTCAACAATGTCAACACCGGCTTCGGCAGCCATGAGGATGGTCGCAACCTGATTGCCGCTGATATCGTGGGTGTGCAGGTGAATGGGCAGGCCCACCTCGTTTTTAAGCGCGGTTACGAGCTTCTTTGCCGCGTAGGGTTTCAGAAGACCCGACATATCCTTGATCGCGATGAGGTGCGCGCCGCGTCTTTCAAGCTCTTTAGCCATGTTAACATAGTATTCGAGCGTGTATTTGTCGCGCTTCGGGTCAAGAATATCGCCGGTGTAGCAGATAGTCGCTTCGCAGAGCTTACCCTGATTGAGCACCTCGTCCATGGCAACTTCCATGCCGGGGATCCAGTTGAGCGAGTCAAAAATACGGAAAACGTCGATTCCGCTTTTTGCCGCTTCCTTTACGAATTCGCGGATGAGGTTGTCGGGGTAGTTTTTATAACCGACAGCGTTGGCGCCTCGCAGGAGCATCTGAAAGGGGACGTTCGGAATTTTCTTGCGAAGAATGTCTAGACGTTCCCAGGGCGACTCGTGCAGATAGCGGTAGGCAACGTCGAAGGTTGCGCCGCCCCACATTTCAAGCGAGAAGCAGTCGGCGAGAATAGCGGCGGTGCCGTCGGCACCCTTTGCCATGTCGCGTGTGCGAACTCGTGTGGAAAGCAGCGACTGGTGAGCGTCGCGCATGGTGGTATCGGTAATCAGAAGCTTTTTCTGATCAAGCACCCAGCGCTTGACCGCGTCGGGTCCCTCGGCGTCCAGAAGCTGCTTTAGCCCCGGAGCCTTCGGATAATCCACAGTCGGGAAGCGGGGGATATTGTACTGGCGGCGGTCAATGTCGGGGTTATCCACCTGAATCGACGCGATATATTTAAGAACTCGGGTCGCTCGGTCGCGCGAGAGGTTAAGGTCAAAGAGTATCGGCGTTTCGTCGATAAACTTTGTGTGACACCTGCCCTCGTGGAAGGTCGGGTGGTGCAGGATGTTCGTTACAAACGGGATATTGGTTTTCACGCCGCGGACATGCACCTCGTTGATTGCGCGGAGCGCGCGGCGGCAAACACCTTCAAAGGTCTTGTCCCAGCAGGTAACCTTAACCAGCAGGGAGTCGTAGTAGGGCGAGATAACGGCGCCAGCGCCCGCACAGCCGCCGTCCAGACGGACGCCGAAGCCGCCGCCGTTGCTGTAAGAGGAGATTTTGCCGCAGTCGGGAGCAAAATTGTTGGCAGGGTCCTCAGTGGTAACACGGCACTGAATGGAGTGTCCGTTAAATTCCACGTCGCTCTGCTTTTCAAGCCCGATAAGGGGTGTGCTAAGCGGCTTCCCCTCGGCAATAAGTATCTGCGCTCTGACAAGGTCGATGCCCGTAATCATCTCTGTCACGGTGTGCTCAACCTGTATGCGCGGATTCATTTCGATGAAATAATGGTTCCAGTCCTTGTCGACAAGAAATTCAATCGTTCCGGCGTTAGTGTAACCCACGCTCTCGGCGATTTTAACCGCGTCCGCGTGCAGTCTGTCACGAACCTCCTGCGGAACGGAGAAGGCGGGGGCGTATTCGACAACCTTTTGGTAGCGGCGCTGCAAGGAGCAGTCACGCTCGCCCAGATGCATGACATGCCCGTGCTCGTCCGCGAGAATCTGAACCTCGATGTGCTTGGGCTCGACAAGATATTTTTCAACAAAAATATCATCGTTTCCGAAAGCCTTCTTCGCCTCGCTCTTAACAAGGTCGAAGGAGGACTTAACTTCGCTCTCGCTCTGACAAAGGCGCATGCCGCGCCCGCCGCCGCCCGCCGCCGCCTTCAGAATGACGGGGAAGCCGAAGCTTTTTGCCATTTCAAGCGCCTCATCCCCATCACGGAGCGGACGGGTGCAGCCGGGAATGGTGGGAACCTTGCACTGTATGGCGATTGCCTTTGCGTTCAGCTTGTCGCCCATTTTTTCAAGAATGTCCGAGCTAGGACCTATGAATTTTATACCCGCGTCCTCGCAGGCGCGGGCGAAATCAGCGTTTTCCGAAAGAAAACCGTAGCCGGGGTGGATAGCGTCCACCTCCCTGCGCTTGGCAAGGTCGATGATGGCCGGAATATCCAAATAAGCGCCGAGCGGGCTTTTATTTTCGCCGATGAGATAAGCCTCGTCGGCTTTTGTGCGAAACAGCGTGAAGGTATCCTCGTTGGAATACATTGCAACCGTGTGCAAACCAAGCTCGTTGCAGGCGCGGAAAATTCGAATCGCGATTTCGCCTCTGTTGGCGACAAGGACCTTGCTGAATTGCCTTTCGGCCATGTGTGTTCCCTCTCTTTGCTTGTAAAGAATCGAAATATGCAATTTTTGGATTTCAAAATTGCATATTTACGAATATATTATATCGGCGAGATGAGTATAATACAAGGAAATTTAACAATATTATACGAATTCAGGATATTTTCCAAAGAAAGTGCGGGAATAAGTCTTAATTCCGTCAAATACAATAATGCCAATTGTTCCGAACGTAATGATGTTTCGCCCAAGCTCGACTTTCATTTCGGCAAATTGCGGATAATCAATATTCTAACGGATATTGACCTAGAGTTTGTGCTTTTCCTCAAACTGCCAGGTGAACCAAGGATGTTTATCGCGCCGACCGCGCCGATATTCGCCCGGAATCTCAACGAGCACTATATCGCCGCCTATGCGCTTTATGCAGTCCCAAGGCAAAATGTAGTCATCCTCGCGCCAGAAAAGCCCAAGAAGCTTGCATCTTCCGGGCACAATCAGAGCCAAAACATTTCCTGTGTTAACGTCGATCATTACGTCGTATACATAGCCGAGCCTTTGCCCGTTGCACACATTAACAACTTCTTTGTAGCGGAAGTCTTCAATACGGCATTCCATGAACATGACAACTCCTTCCAAAATGTTTCGGGTATTCGGGCTGTTATTGAGAAAATTTATTTCCGAGACGGGGGCGGGTGAGCCTCGCTTAAATGATGCGAAACAGAGCCCCCCACAGCTATGATATGGGGGGCTCTGTTTGTCCTATTACAAAAGATTGATTAAATTTCTCAGCCTGCATCTATGCTTTTTTTAATCTGCTCAATGGCGTTCTTTTCAAGGCGTGACACCTGCGCCTGGCTTATTCCCACCTCCGAAGCGACCTCCATCTGTGTTTTTCCGTCATAAAAGCGCAGTGCAAGTATTCGCTTTTCGCGCTTATCCAGCGAGGACACTGCCGCGGAAAGGGAGATTTGCTCAATCCACGCGTCGTCTGTGTTTTTTGTGTCGCCGATTTGATCCATAACGCAGATACTCTCACCTCCGTCGGAGAAAACAGGCTCGTAAATTGAAATCGGCTCCGAAATCGCATCCAGAGCAAAATACACTTCTTGACGGGAAATACCCAGTATTTTAGCAATTTCCGATATATCAGGCTCTTTCTGACGCTCCGCAGTCAGGCGTTCCTTTACCTGAAGCACTCGGTATGCCGTGTCCCTCATGCTTCGGCTGACACGAATCGAGCTGTTGTCGCGCAGGTAGCGGCGTATCTCTCCCGCTATCATCGGAACGAACATCCATTGTCGAGAGAAACGGTTATATATGCCTTGCATCGCAAAAAAGCAAGGTTTTAATTTAGTCAAGCTATGTATCGGCTTGCGCCGATGATATTTATGCTTTTTTGCTTACTTCGTCAGCTTGCCCTGCTGTATACTCATACAGCGACGGGCTGCACTTCCTCGTCTGCAAGTCATCTCTAACCGTTTCCAGTATGCGCTTCCTCGTCTGCGAGCGCCAATCGCGCTCGTGATTTGGTGCGAGTACGCCGACAGGCGGCGCTTCCTCGTCTGCGGAGCTTCTTATACCGCAACAGAGCTTAGTATCTGTAATCAATTCGCACCGAATTGTGCGTTATAGTAATTTTGTCGATTACCGAGCATATAAGATTGCGCTGTTCCTGAATATCCATGTAAATCCAGGTTTCCTTAATATTGCGAAGCTGCTCCTTCGCGGCGTCGGCACGGCGGGACCACAGGCCGCGGCTCAGCTCCTCATCAATTTTATCGCCCAAATTCTTTATTTCCGCCGAAAGCTCTTTAATGCTGTCGAGTAAAATATCGTTTCCCGCCTCCGCGTAAAGGTCGTAGAGCCGCTTGAGTTTCTGCTCAAGCGAGAGCTTCTTCTTTTTAAGAGTATCCGAGAGCGTGACGGGGGGATATTCGCTCTCGGGCTTAATTTCATCGGCGGTCATCGCCATTAAATCGGCGATGACCGTGCGTTCGATATCCTCTGCCCATACCGATTCGTTGTCGCAATCTGCGTCCTTCACAAGATAGGGCTTTGAAATCTGCTGCGAATAGCACACGAGCTTGTAGCCGCGGTTGCCCCACTTCTGATAGCGCAGCTTTGCTCCGCAAACTCCGCAGTAAACAAGACCTGTCAAAAGATGTTTTGTAACCGACACGAGTCTTCCCTCCGAACGCCTTGAGTGAAGAGCCATAGCCCGCTCGAAAATCTCCGTCGACACAATAGGCTCGTGCTGTCCGCGGTACTCAACGCCGTTGTATTCGATTATGCCTATATTGGTTTTGCGAAGCATTATTTGCGAAGCGAGCTTCTCGTATTTCAGCCCCAGCAAGTTAGCAATATTCTGAAGGGAGTAGCCCTTCAGATAAAGCGCGTAAACCTGCCTTACGGTATCGGCGTCGCTGTTGGGAACCAAAATGCCCCTTTCCAAATCATAATCGTAGCCGAAGGGCACACCGCCTCCTCCCGGCCAGAAGCCGGCCTCAACGCGCTTTTGCATACCGCTTCGGGTGCGCTCATAGATGTTTTCGCGCTCAAGCTGCGCAAAGACGGAGAGGATGCCCACAACGGCTCTGCCGAAAGCCGTTGAGGTGTTAAAGCTCTCCTGCACCGAGATAAAGGCAATGTTGTTTGGCAGAAAAACGTCCTCGATGAGGTGCAGAGTGTCCTTCTGAGAGCGGCTTAGGCGGTCAAGCTTATAAACACAGACATGGGTTATCGCCTTGTTTTTCGCATCCAACACCAACCGCTGCATTGCGGGACGCTCAAGTGAGGCGCCTGAAAAGCCGTCGTCGATGTAAAGCTCATAGGAGACCTCGCCGTCAAGGGTCTTTGAGAAGGCGATAAGCCGCTCCGTCTGAACCTCGATAGAGTAACCCTCCTCGGCCTGACGATCGGTGGAAACGCGGATATAGAGCGCAAGCTTAATAATATTGTCCGCGTCCTGTGCGGGCTTGTGCATTTTGCTCTTTGCCATCTGATGACCCCTTTAAATAATGAAGCGGCACTTAAGGTGCCGCTTTACGATGAAAAAACACTCGGACAGGGCGTTCTTAACCCGTTATAATACCGTCCTCAAAAGAGCCGTTCGCGTCCATCGGCGCTATCCTTGCGGAAACATCGCTGACAATGCGCTCAATGGTAGCGTTGGTAATTCCGAGATTTCGTAGCGCGTCCTCCTCAATAATGTTGCCGTCCTTGTCGCAGCGGACAAAGGTTAGTTCTCTTCCGCCGAGGGTTTTTCGTGCTCCGCGCTCTGAATAGTTCATACTTGACCTCCGCTTACTTTCAAAACTTGTGCCAAAACAATTATTTCCGATATGTAAAAAAACAAACAGAACAATGGTAAAAAAATTTAGCTGCGAGTAAAAAACAAACTCGCGCAAATGATAACGCTTTAATGACACAGTTTCGACAGGAGGGCTTTCGGGTTGAATTTTGTATAGATTTATGCTATAATCAAAAACCCCCGTTATTCCGCTTTAGTTCATAAGCGGATGAGGGCTTTTCTTCGCGTATGTGTCGATTTTAGGCAGGCCCGCGATAAATGATAATTGAGAGAGAGAAAACGACACATGAATGAAGACCTCAGGATTCCTGAAAACATAATGGGCACAATGTCCGAGAATAAGCTTTTGCTTAAAATATCGCTGCCGCTCATTTTTTCCATGCTTATTCAGGCGCTCTACAATGTTGTGGACAGCTTTTTTGTCGCAAAAATAAGCGAAAACGCGCTTACCGCGGTTTCGCTCGCTTTTCCGATTCAAAATCTTATGATAGGCGTCGGCGTCGGCACCGGAATCGGCATGAATTCGCTTTTGTCGCGCCGCCTCGGACAGAAAAACCAATGCGCCGTAAATTCCGCCGCTATGAACGGGATTTTTCTCTCGCTTTTAAATATGCTTGTGTTTGTGGTTTTCGGGGCACTTTTTACTCGGATGTACTTTCAGTCGCAAACGGATGTTCCCGAAATTATAAATGAGGGAACGGTTTATCTTTCAATCTGCTCAATAATATCCTTCGGACTTTTCTTCGACATTACTTTTTCGAGGCTTCTTCAGTCAACGGGACGCACGAAATATTCCATGATAGGTCAGTTTATAGGTGCGGGAACAAATATAGTTCTTGACCCGATACTGATCTTCGGGCTTATCGGCTTTCCGAAGCTGGGCGTTGCGGGCGCGGCATACGCAACGGTTATCGGGCAGATTCTAGCCATGTGCTTCGACCTTGGGTTTAATCTGAGAAAGAACAAAGAAATTCAGTTTAAGTTCAAGGGTTTTCGTCCGAGCCGCAGGGTTATCGGTCAGATTTATGCGGTGGGAGTTCCGGCGATACTCAATACGACTTTGTTTTCCGTTTTCACCTTCGTAATGAACCAGATTCTCATAGGCTTTTCTACTGCTGCAACGGCGGTTATGGGGGTTTATTTTAAGCTCCAAAGCTTTATTTTCATGCCGGTTTTCGGACTGACGAGCGGAATGATACCCATTGTCGCATACAATTTCGGGGCAAAGCGTCCGGACAGAATTCGAAAAACCATGAGGCTCGGCCTGCTCTACGCCTTGGGGATAATGCTTGCCGGCATTATTCTTTTCCAGCTCTTTCCCCGGCAGATACTTCTGCTCTTTGTGGATAAACCCGAAACCGTTATTATGGGCGTCGCCGCGCTGAAAACAATAAGCCTCGGTTATCTCTTTTCCGCATTTGTGTTTGTCGTGGCGTCCGTGTTTCAGGCTTTGGGCTATGGTTTTCACGCGCTTTTACTGCAAATTGTTCGCCAGCTTGCCGCAGCGCTTCCGCTTGCATATATATTTTCCCTTTCGGGAAATGTCAACATGGTGTGGTGGGCGTTCCCGTCGGCGGAGCTTATTACGGCGGCGGCCGCTTTTGTCCTTTTCCGCAGGGTAAACAGAAAACAGCTCTCAATTCTTGAAGCAAAACCCTAGTAGATTAACTAAATTTTGACTATGGAGATAAGACAATGAAAAAAGTCCTGATACTCGCGACGGGCGGAACTATTGCCTCTCAGTTGGGCGAGGAGGGCATGGTTCCCAAAGCGGCGCCTCCGGAGCTTTTGGGCGCTCTCCAAGAATTCGGGCAGTATTACGATATTGAATACAGAGCTATTTTGAATCTTGACAGCTCGAACATTCAGCCTGAGGAATGGAAAATAATCGCCCGCAGCATTTTTGACGAGCTGCCGAATTATGACGGCTTTGTCGTTACCCACGGCACGGATACCATGGCCTATACTGCGTCCATGATAACCTTTATGCTGCAAAATCTTGACAAGCCCGTGGTATTCACCGGTTCTCAGATACCAATCGGCTCGCCGCTCTCGGACGCGCAGTCAAACTTGGCAACGGCGCTCGCCGCAATCGACCACAACGTAATAGGCGTGACAATCGCCTTCAACCACAAGCTTATGCGCGGCTGCCGCGCGGTTAAGGTGCGCACAATGGGCTTTGACGCCTTTGAAAGCGTAAACTCCCAAAACAGGGGCGAGTTTTTTGCCGACGGCATAAGGCTAGTTACGGAGCGCTTCCCGCACCGCGGCGAGAAATGTGAGCTTAAAAGCGAGCTTAGTGACGAGGTGTTTCTCTTGAAGCTCATTCCGGGCACAAATCCGAAGATTTTTGATTGCCTGCAGGAGATGAAATACCGCGGAGTGGTGCTCGAAACCTTCGGCGCGGGAGGACTGCATTATCTCCACCGCGACCTTTACACTCCGATAAAACGCCTTGTAGACGGCGGCATTCCCGTTGTTGTATGCAGCCAATGCCTCTATGAGAAAAGCGATTTTTCCCTTTATGAGGTGGGTCGGAAGGTTATAGCGACAGGAGCCATACAAAGCCTTGACATGACGACGGAGGCCGCCGTAACAAAGCTCATGTGGGCGCTCGGACAAAGCTCGGACGCCGATGAGATTCGCAGGATGTTCGCAACAAACTATGCCGGAGAAATTACCTTCTGATTTAAAGCGAGAACATAAAACACGGACTGCCGAGAGGCGGTCCGTGTTTATATTAGCTTTGGTTTTGCGGGGGTAAATCAGCCCTCGTTATCAGCCGAGGAAATAATCCCCAAATTTTCAAGATTATCAAGCACTTTTTTCTTTTTAAGGCGCTTGTCGACAGCCTCTTTTACAAGCACAAAGAGAATCGAGCAAATCGGAACGGAGAGGACTATGCCGAGAATTCCGCCGATGCTTGCACCCAATATAACGGAGATGAAAACGAGAATTCCGGGCAGTCCAACGGACTTGCCGACAACTCTGGGATAGATAAGATTGCCCTCAAGCTGCTGAAGGATGATGAAAAACAGCACAAACAGCAGCGCCGTCGGAAATGACCGTGAAAGGCAGAGAAGTCCGCCGAGAATCGCTCCTATCCATGAGCCGAAGACGGGAACGAGAGCCATAAGTCCGACAACTGCGGAGGTCGCGGCCGGATAGGGGAAATTGAAAATCAGCATGCCGAATAAGCAAAGCATACCGATAATCAGAGCCTCGGTAAGCTGACCGGTAACGAAATTTCGGAAGGAAAGCCTCGTCAGATTTGCCACCTTGAAGATACGCGCCGAGGCTTTTTCGGAGGAATAAGCTCTGATGAGGCGCGAAATGAAATTCCCGATTTTCTCCTTCTGTGTAAGAACATAGAGAGAAAGAATAATTCCGAGGACGAAATTTGTAAGTCCGCTGATGACGGAGAGCGTGGTGCTCGCGATATCGTTTAATATACCGCTGTCAAAAGCGCTTTGAATTTTGTCCTTTGCCTGGTCTATAAGTGTTGTCCAGTCATCCGCTTTGCTGAGAGGGATTCTAAAATCGATGTTGAATCTGGCAAGCAAATCGTTTATTTTTCCGACAAGAGTTGTAATCTGTTTCGGGAGGTCTGCAAAAATCTGAGAGAACGCGTCATTGACTGCGGGGATAACCAGAAGGATGATAAGCGCTATAATTCCGGCGACAATAATGATTGACATGAAAATGCTGAGTCCCCGTGCGGCTGCCCTGCCGCGCTTGGGAAAACGCTTTGCGAGGAAGCCCAGCATACGCGTTTCGATAGTAGTGGTAAGTGGGCTTAGGATGAAGGCTATGCACAGTCCGATAATAATCGGAGTAAGCACACTCAGAATCTTTGCCACCGCCGCCCAGACGCTGGACAGGTTGATGAGTCCTATGCAAAAGGTTATAGCCACCAGCAGTATCAGAATGATTTTTTTAATATTGGCTTTGTTAAGCTCCATATTGCCCTCCTGTTTAGGATGTGAGGTCATTGCCCGAGCTCCCGGTAAGCTCGCGCTGCGCGGCTTCGTTGGTAAACAGATTGTTCCTATAGACGACAAAGCGGCAGTATAAAAATTCGGTGCTGAGGTTTGCAAGCATCGTCAGCCCCAGAACAATGTAATAGTTCCAGCCGTGAGTGGTCAGCGCAACGCCCCACCAGACGGACAGCGGAGTGAAAACACAATAATAGGCGAAAACCTTGAGCATTGCCACGGAAACATTGGCGACAGACTTAAATGTGAATTTACGGTTGAGCGTAAAGTTCCAAAGGACTGAAAGCACGAGGGCGATGAAATAGGACAGGCCGTAATCGTTGCCGAGCAGTTCGTCAAGACTTGTAAATTTATCGAGATGGACAAATTCGTTGAGAATGGTAAACGAGCCTAGCTGAATTACTCCTGCGGATATAGAAAACAAAACAAATTTAATTGCCATCCACACATTCTGTTTTTTTGTGAGGGAAGGCGAAACGTCTTTATCCATACTTACCTCCAAGGATTATGAAAAACACACGGCTTGCGGGAGTCCTTCATTATTCACAAACGATTTTATACCGCATGGAATAAAATAGCAAGATTAAGAGAGGCATTTCTCGTTTTTCGACAGCTTATGCTCCGAGATTTCAGCTGCTTCTTGATTTTTGGGACAAAACTATATATTATCAATTTTACGGGGCATTTGGGCTTTATACTTAATATGCCGAAAATAATAAACCGAAACCAAAGAGGGAGAGTACGCCATGGAACACAAAACAGATATTCAGATTGCTCAGGAAACCGTTCCTCTCAAAATAACGGAGATTGCGCGCTTCTGCGGGATTGACGAAAAATATATAGAGCAATACGGCAGTTACAAAGCAAAAATTGACCTTTCGCTTTTAAAAGAAACGACAAGGAAAAACGGAAAGCTGGTTTTGGTAACCGCAATCACGCCCACTCCGGCAGGAGAGGGAAAGACGACCACAACTGTCGGACTTTCGGACGGACTTCGCAAAATCGGCAAGAATTCCGTCGTTGCGCTGAGGGAGCCCTCGCTGGGGCCCGTTTTCGGAGTTAAAGGCGGAGCTGCCGGCGGCGGATACGCTCAGGTTATTCCCATGGAGGACATTAACCTCCACTTCACGGGAGATTTCCATGCGATAGGTGCTGCCAACAATCTCCTCGCGGCAATGCTTGACAATCACATACAGCAGGGAAACTGCCTCGGCATAGACCCGAAAAAGATCACATGGCGCCGCGCCGTCGATATGAACGACCGCCAGCTTCGAAACATTGTTGACGGGCTCGGCGGACGTGCCAACGGCTGCCCCCGTGAGGACGGCTTCGACATTACCGTGGCTTCTGAGGTTATGGCGGTGCTGTGTCTTTCGAGCGACATCGCGGACTTGAAAAAACGCCTTTCTTCAATCATTGTCGGCTACACCTACGATGACAAGCCCGTCACCGCGGGGCAGCTCAAGGCTTCAGGCGCGATGGCGGCTCTTTTAAAGGACGCTCTCAAACCGAATCTTGTCCAGACCCTGGAGCACACTCCCGCAATTATTCACGGGGGACCCTTTGCAAATATCGCCCACGGGTGCAACAGCGTTATCGCGACCAAAATGGCACTGAAGCTCGGCGACTATGCCGTTACCGAAGCGGGCTTCGGCGCTGATTTAGGCGCAGAGAAATTTCTTGATATAAAGTGCCGCATGGCGGGACTTGCTCCGTCCGCCGTGGTTGTTGTTGCCACGGTACGCGCCCTTAAGCACCACGGAGGGGCGTTAAAGGCCGATTTGTGTACAGAGAATCTTGAGGCGCTGGAAAGGGGACTTCCGAACCTTCTGCAGCATGTTGAAAATATCACTCAGGTTTATTCGCTTCCATGCGTTGTTGCCATCAATCGTTTCCCGATGGATACGGAAGCAGAGCTGAAACTTATCGAGGATAAGTGCCGCGCGCTTGGTGTCAATGTTGCGCTCTCCGAGGTCTGGGCGCGCGGCGGCGAGGGCGGTGAAGCGCTTGCCCGCGAGGTGGTTCGCCTCTGCGAGAACGAAAACGGCTTCGATTATTCATATTCCCTTGATAAGAGCATAGAAGAAAAGCTTGAAATCATTTGCAAAAGAATTTATCACGCGGACGGCGTTGAGCTCACCGAAAACGCGAAGAAGCAGGCAGCTCAACTTAATGAGCTGGGCTTCGGGGGCTTGCCGATTTGCATGGCGAAAACCCAGTACAGCTTCTCGGACGACCCGAAAAAGCTGGGCGCTCCGCGTGACTTTAAGGTTACGGTACGAAATCTCAAGGTCTCGGCGGGAGCGGGCTTTATAGTTGCGCTCACGGGTGATATTATGACCATGCCGGGGCTTCCGAAGGTTCCCGCGGCGGAGAATATTGACGTTGACGAAAACGGCGTAATCACGGGGCTGTTTTAAGCTTAATTCGATTCTGCCCGAAATTTCGGAGGGAGAAACAATGAAAATTCTTATTTTAAACGGAAGTCCGCGGCCTCGCGGAAACACAAGCTACGCCCTGTCTGAGATTGCGGAGGGAATAAGCAAAAATACGGAGCATGAAGTTGAAATAATAAATGTGACGAGACTGAAGGTTTCGGGCTGCGTGGCGTGCAACGCCTGCGCCAAAAACGGCGGCGACTGCATTATAAAGGACGACACGAAGAGCGTTATTGACAAGGTGTACGCGGCGGATTTTGTTATTTTCGGCTCGCCGGTGTACTATTTCGGCATTTCCTCTCAGCTCAAGGCGGTGCTGGACAAGTTCCATTCAAAGAGCGCCCTGTTCAAAAATCAGAACAAAAAGCTCGGCGCAGTCGTTGTCGGAGCCGACCCGCTGACGGAAAGACAGTACGGGCTCATTCAAGAGCACTTTGACTGCGTCTGCGAGTATCTGGGCTGGGAAAAGGTTTTCGGCCTGTCGTATTCCGCGGAAGAGCCCGGGGAGCTTCAAAAATCGCAGAGCACGGAGCAGGAGCTTAAGGAGCTTTGGAAATTGCTGTAACATAATAATGAGCGGGCACCGTAAATTTAGAGGTAAAAATGGCATACGATTATAAAATAATACGCTCGGAGCGCCGAACCCTTGCACTGGAGATTACAGAAAAGCCGGAAATCGTCGTGCGTGCTCCGCGCCGCTGTCCCACAGCGTATATTCAAAGCTTTGTCGAAAGCCGTGAGGACTGGATTTCGTCTCATTTGGAAAAGCAGCGCCTTCGCGCGGCGCAGCGGCGGGCGCTGACTGACGGAGAAGTTGCCGAGCTTGTCAGCCGCGCTAAAAGGGAACTTCCGCCTCTGGTCGCCTGTTATGCCGAAATCATGGGGCTATCCCCTAAGAGCGTGAAGATAACAAAGGCGGAAAAGCGCTTCGGGAGCTGCAGTTCAAAAAACGCGCTCTGCTTTTCATACAGGCTCTTACTTTATCCGCGGGAAGCGATTGAATATGTCGTTGTGCATGAACTTGCGCATATTGTTCATCACAACCACGGCGGCGATTTTTACGCGCTTATAAAAAGCGTACTGCCGGATTATAAAGCGCGCAGCGCTCTGCTTAAAAAATAACTTTTTTGCATTTGCAGAACTTTACGGTTTTATGCTGAGGAGAAATTTAATGCTTTCAACGAAGAAAAATAAAACGGAAATAGCAGACAGCCACAGGCAGAGCAGATTCTTTAAATTTCTGCGGGGCGCGATTCGGTTTTTCACAAAACCCATGAAGACAGTGTGGGAGCTTCCTTTTGAAGGAAAACCCTCCGTTTTCGTCTGCAATCACGACCGCGCCTTCGGGCCGATTGCAATGAACGCGCATTTTGAGCTCTGTGAGGAAATAAGACCTTGGATAAACGCGGAGGTTTTATCGCCCGGGAAGGCTCCTGCATACATAAGGAAAGACTATTGGTGGGACTCAAATAAGTGGTATTCTCCGATTCTGGGCTATACCGCGGCATATCTATATGCGCTTATTCTGCCGCTTATTCTGCACGGAAGTGCCTGCATACCCGTTTACCACGACACGGGCGTAATGGCAACTTTGCGAAACAGCGTAAAGACTTTGCAGGATGGCAAGCATCTTCTGCTTTTTCCTGAGCATCCGACGGGTTATCATACCTACGCAGAGAAGATATACGACGGCTTTGTGTCCGTGGGACGGCTTTACTATGCCCGAACTAAGCAGATAGTTTATTTCTATCCCACATTCGCGGACTGGAAAGCAAAAACAATCAGAGTGGGAGCTCCGATACCTTATAATCCTTCGATTAAGTACGAGGAACAGGTGGCGGAAATCTGCACCGCTGTTGAAAAATATTTTGCCGAGTTTGATATTTGAAGAAAATATATGGAAATTTCGGCTTTAATGTGTTACCATATTTCGGCTGCGTGAAGCGTGCGGCAGATTACTTCGCGTGAGGAGTATTCACGAATGATAAAAAAGGGACCCACAAAAAGACAATGGATTATGATGATGTATTTACCGATTCACTTTATCTGGTATTTCATCGTGGAGCAGTTTATAACAACGGACTATTACTCTATTCACTGCTCGCTTGACTATATGATACCCTTCTGCGAATGGTTCATTTTTCCCTATTTTTCTTGGTTTCTTTATATGGTTGTTTCGGGCTTCTATTTCTTGTTTAAGGACCACGAAGCCTTTGAGCATTACATGCTGTCGCTTATTCTCGGGTTTTTTATAAGTATGACCATCATTTCGGTCTTTCCGAACGGACAGGATTTAAGACCGACAAGCTACAACGCAAATTTTGCCGCTCAGATTATGAAATGGACCCAGCAGTTTGACACGAACACCAATGTCTTCCCGAGCATGCATGTAGTCGGAGCCTTGAGCGTGTGGTTTGCCGTATTAAAGAGTAAGACGCTAAAATCAAAGATTTGGCTTCAGATACTTAATTGGCTGCTCTGCGCGGCGATTATTCTTGCAACCGTGTTTTTGAAGCAGCATTCGGTAATCGACATTTTCGGGGGAATGGCTGTTTCTGCCCTCGTGTTTGTTATAGTTTACAGGGGTTATGCGGGCAGGCTCTTAACAATAATTGAAAATGCTCTTACAAAAAAGAAAACGGTCTGAGATTTGACGGAATAAAAGAAATACCCCGAGCTTTACTCGGGGTATTTCTTTCGTTTTTTTGTGAACGAAACGCCACATATCAGGATTGGATGTTCAGGGCGCTTTGCGCGCCTTCCGTATAATACAGATTATAGTCGTCCGTTACAAATATAGCGTAATAGCCGTCCATACTCTCAATAAGCTCTGTTCCCGCCTGCCTGCCGAGAAGAAAACAGGTGGTTGAAAGAGCGTCGCAATCGCAGGAGCTCGCGCCGATTATTGTGACTGACAGAAGGTCGTTTTCAACGGGGTAGCCCGTGTCCGGATCCAAAATGTGGTGATAAAGCTTTCCGTTCTCCTCAAAATATCTCTCATAGGTTCCCGAAGTCACAACGGATAGATCGCGGACACTCACGCTTGCAATCGACCCCTCGCCGAAGGGATATTGAATTCCTACCGTAAAATTCTCGGTTTCGGTCTTTCCGCCAATGCACAGCACATTTCCACCGAGGTTGACAATCGCCCTTTCAACACCGCGCGAAACAAGAAGCTCCTTGAGCTTGTCGGCGATGTAGCCCTTTGCAATCGCGCCGAGGTCAAGCCGCGTATAGTCGTTTGATAAGCTGACCGTATTTCCCGAAACCGAAACCGCGGTATAATCAAGCTTAGCTTTCGCCTCTAAAATATCTTCCTCAGAAGGAACTGAGGGCGTGTCCGAAGTAAAGTTCCAAAGCGCGGAAAGCGGCTCTATGGTGATATCAAATTTACCGTTTGAGATAGCGCCATACTCAAGCCCTCTCTTTATAACCTCGGCCGTTTCGTCGGAAACCTCGGAAATCTCACGAGAGTTGAGCTTATAAATCTCGCTGTTTTCATCGGTTCGGGACAGCAAAGCCTCATAATATCGGCAAAGCTCAAAGCAATCGTCTATAATGGTCTCGTCCGTTTCGCCGTAGAGCGTTACGGTGGCAACCGTGTTCAAAACAAAGTCGCTTTTGCTGATCTTTGTATCCTGTGAGGAGCTGCAGCCCGAAAGTGCGGAAAACAGCACAGAGACAGCAACAATCGCGGCGGTAAATGAGAGAGATTTTTGTTTTGTCATCGGAAAAACCCCTTTGTTAACGTTGCAACAATTCTAACATTTGATTTAAAAGATATCAACAAAAAACCAAGATTTTTGTGTAGACATTTGAAGGAGTTTTTGTATATAATACTAGTCGTATCTTGTGTCATTCGTAGAAAGGCGCAAAGCAAGATGTTAGGAGGAAATGTCGTGCATAGCAAAAGACTTCACGGAGTTCATGTGCCGCACCGGAAAAACACGGCAGGAGAGAAGCCCGTTCGGCTTCCGACTCCCGCGGTTGTTACAATTCCGATGTCAATGCATATCGGCGCACCCGCAAAGCCCGTGGTAAATGTTGGGGATGAGGTTAAGGTCGGGCAGCTTATTGCCGAAGCCGGCGGCTTTGTGTCCTCGCCGATTCATTCGGGCGTTTCGGGGAAGGTTAAAAAGATTGAGGACATCATTATGTCGGGCGGCCAATTCGTGCCGGCGATTGTAATTGAAACAGATGGGCAGCAGACACTTTTTGAAGGGCTCGCAGCGCCGAGCGTCACAAACCTTCAGGAGTTTGTTGACGCGGTTCGAGCCAGTGGCGTTGTCGGTTTAGGCGGCGCGGGCTTCCCGAGCGCCGTGAAGCTATCTGTCAAGGAGCTTTCGTCGATTGAAGCCGTTATCATAAACGGCGCCGAGTGCGAGCCCTACATTACTTCCGACACAAGAACGATGATAGACGACGCCGACCTCGTTTGGGAGGGCATTGAGCTTCTTCAGAAATATATGCAGGTTAAGCGCGTAATCATAGGAATTGAGGACAACAAGCCGCAGTGCATAAGCGGCTTTGAGAAAAGATGTAAGGACGCGCAGGGCGTTGAGGTCAAGGCGCTTCCCGCGCTTTACCCGCAGGGCGGCGAAAAGGTTCTGATTTACAGCGCCATCGGGCGCGCAGTGCCTGAGGGCAAGCTGCCGATTGATGTCGGCGCTATTGTAATAAACTGCACTACGCTCGCGGCAATCGCTAAATACATTAAAACCGGCTATCCCCTTGTCGAAAAATGCGTAACCGTGGACGGCTCCGCGGTAAAAAATCCCAAGAATGTCATCGCGCCTATCGGTACACCGCTCAAAGACCTTTTCGATTTTTGCGGCGGCTTTAAATCGGAGCCTAAAAAAGTTCTTTACGGCGGCCCGATGATGGGTCTTGCCGTTCCCGATTTGGACGCACCCGTTCTTAAAAACACGAACGCGGTTCTGGCGTTTACCGAAAAGGACGCAGTGCTTCCCAAAGAAAGCTCTTGTATTAAATGCGGACGCTGTGTAGCGCACTGTCCGTTTAATCTTTCACCCTGTGACATTGAAACGGCGTTTCGCCTAAAAAAGCCCGAGGAACTGGATGTTCTTAAGGTAAATATCTGCATGGAGTGCGGCTGCTGTGCTTACGTTTGCCCGGCAAACCGCCCGCTGGTTCAGGTTAATAAGCTTGCCAAGGTGATGCTGAGAAATTATCAGAACGAACAAAAGGCTCTCGAGGCGAAGCAAAAGGCGAAAGAGGAAGCCAAAAAGGAGGAGAAAAAATGAGCAAGATGACAGTTTCGGTTTCTCCCCATATTAAGGACAGCGCCAGCACCTCGACTATCATGCGTGATGTGCTCATCGCGCTTTGTCCGGCGCTCATAGCTTCTTCAATTATTTTCGGTCTGCGAGCCCTCCTTGTAACAGCTGTCTGCGTTGCCTTTGCCGTCGGCGGCGAGTGGGTCTTTGAAAAAATCGTAAAAAAACCGAATACCATCGGCGACCTTTCGGCGGCAGTAACGGGCGTTTTGCTTGCCTTCAACCTGCCTGTCGGAATTCCGCTCTGGCAGGCGGCCTTCGGAAGCCTTGTCGCGATTATCGTGGTTAAGCAGCTTTTCGGCGGTATCGGGCAAAATTTCGCAAATCCCGCAATCACGGCGAGAATTATCATGCTCATCGCTTTTTCAAGCACGATGACATCATGGGTGTTCCCGGACGCTCTTGCAAGAGCGGCAGCGGCGCTAGCCTCCCCCAACACCACAATTTCGGGAGCGACAGATGCCGTTTCAAGTGCTACTACGCTCGTAATTTTAAAGGGAGAAACCGCTGCGGCGCTTCCTTCTATTCAAAACATGCTCCTGGGTATCCGCGGCGGCAGCCTCGGTGAAACAAGCGCAATCGCTCTCGCGCTCGGCGGAGCGTACCTTCTGATTCGCCGAGTGATTTCATGGCATACACCCGTGGCGTTTATCGGAACGGTGTTTCTTTTCACCTTACTTGTCAAGGGCAGCCTTGACTATTCAGTGTATCAGGTGCTCTCCGGCGGACTTTTAATCGGCGCCTTCTTCATGGCGACTGATTATTCGACAACGCCGAACACCGACTGGGGCCGTATTATCTTCGGCGTCGGCTGCGGACTTATCACGGTTCTTATCCGTATATGGGGCTCTTACCCCGAGGGCGTTTCCTTCTCGATACTGCTGATGAACATACTTGCACCCTATATATCCAAGGCTACCCGCAAAAAACCGCTTGGAGGTGCAGAAGCATGAGCAGTGCAAAAAACGATTTCGTAAAGCCGATTTTGGTTCTGACGCTTATATGTCTCTTTATAACGGCGGCGCTTGCCTTCACAAACCAAAAAACAGCGCCTGTCATTGCGGAAACCGAGCGGGCAAAGGCCGAGGCCGCACAGAAAGAAGTGCTTCCCGACGCGGACTCATTTAAACAAATGGAGCTCGCCGAGCTTCCCGCTTCGGTAAAGGCTGTGTTTAAGGCGGACAACGGCGCCGGCTACGTGTTTATGCTCACCGCAAAGGGCTACGGCGGCGAAATGAGTCTTATCTGCGGCATGGACGCGGATGGACTTATAAAAGCCTGCAAAACCCTCTCGCAATCCGAAACTCAGGGTCTGGGCTCGAAAACAACTCTTCCCGAATTCAGAGATCAGTTTGTAGGCAAGGATTCTTCACTTTCCGGGGTTGAAACAATATCGGGCGCGACAATTTCCTCAAAGGCGTATATCGGCGCGATAAACGACGCATTTGCGGCGTATGAAATTGCAAAGGGGGCGGCATAAGTGAAGAAACTCGGAATTCTGATCAACGGCATTTTAAAGGAAAACCCGGTTCTTGTTCTCATTTTGGGCACCTGCCCCACGCTTGCGGTTTCAACTCAGGCCTCTAACGCAATCGGCATGGGACTTGCGGCAACCGCCGTTCTGGTTCTGTCCAACATGGCGATTTCCGCCCTTCGCAAGGTAATACCCGACAATGTTAGAATACCCTGCTACATTGTGCTTATAGCCGGCTTTGTAACCATAGTGCAGATGATTGTTAAGGCCTACGCTCCTGCGCTGGACGAAAGCCTTGGAATTTACCTTCCGCTCATCGTCGTAAACTGCATAATCCTCGGACGCGCCGAGATGTTTGCAAATAAAAACACGGTTTGGGACTCCACACTGGACGGTATCGGAATGGGGCTCGGCTTTACTCTTGCGCTCTTTGTCATGGCGTCCATCCGCGAGATACTCGGCAGCGGAACCTTCTACGGTCACGCGATTCCCGTGCTTATAGATAACAATATCTCCATTATGACCCTTGCGCCGGGCGGATTTTTCGTATACGGCTGTATGATTGCCGCCATAAACAAGCTGACTAACGGCAAGGCAATTAAAAAGAAGGACTTCGGCTGTCAGGGCTGTCCCGGCGCCGCCTCCTGCGGAAAGCTTAAAAGCGCGGATTGCGGAAAGGAGAATGAAGCATGATAGGAGGACTCATCCACTTGGACTTCAAGGGACTCGTCGTGCTCATGATGTCCGCTGTTTTCGTAAACAACTACGTTCTGCAAAAATTCCTTGGAATCTGCTCATTTTTGGGCGTTTCCAAAAAGCTTGACCAGGCTACGGGTATGAGCCTTGCCGTTATCTTCGTCATGATGCTCTCAACGGCGGTTACCTGGCCGATTCAGTATTATCTCTTAAATCCCAATGGACTGGGCTATTTACAGACCATTGTTTTCATCCTCGTTATCGCGGCGCTGGTGCAGCTTGTCGAGATTGTTCTTAAAAAATACATTCCGGCGCTCCATTCCGCAATGGGCATTTATCTTCCGCTTATAACGACTAACTGCGCGGTACTGGCCGTTACTATCCTCAATGTGGACAAAAGCTATGATTTCCTCGCCTCAATGATTAACGCTCTCGGCTCGGGGCTCGGATATTTTCTGGCTATGGTCATGTTCTCGGGCGTACGTTCGCGCATGGAGGGCGGCGACACCCCCAAGTCGTTTGAAGGACTGCCCATTCTTCTTGTTGCGGCCTCCATTGTGTCCGTCTCTTTCTTCGGTTTCACCGGAGTAATAGAGAACCTGTTTAAGTAGGGGGGCACGCAATGGAAGGAATTATATTTGCTGTTATTTCTGTTACCGTAATCGGTATTATCTGCGCAGTTATGCTCTCGGTCGCCTCCAAGGTGATGGCGGTCAAGGAGGACGAACGTTTCCCCGCTATTCGTGAGTGTCTGCCGGGTGCCAACTGCGGCGCCTGCGGCTATGCAGGCTGCGACGGCTATGCCCATGCTCTTATTGAGGAGGACGGCGTCAAAACAAATCTCTGCGTTCCGGGTGCGGACGGCGTCGCCAAGAAGCTCTCCGAACTGCTCGGCGTGGCTTTTGAGGACGTTGTGGAGATGGTCGCCGTTATTAAGTGCAAGGGCGATTGCCATGTGACCTCAGAAAAAATGGACTATCAGGGCATAGAAAGCTGCGCCGCTGCAAAGCTTCTTTTCGGCGGAACGGGAAAGTGCAGCTTTGGCTGCATGGGTCTGGGGGACTGCGCGGCGGTCTGTCCGCAGAACGCGATTTGCCTTGAAAACGGCATCGCCCACGTCAATACCCGCCTTTGCATCGGCTGCGGTCTGTGTACAACCGTTTGCCCGAATAAGCTCATATCCGTTATGGCGGACGAGGAGAAGGTGCTGGTTACCTGCTCAAACACCGAAAAGGGCGCGGTCACCAGAAAGGCCTGCAGTCATGGCTGTATCGCCTGCAAAAAGTGCGAGAAGGAATGTCCCGTCGGCGCGGTTACGGTTGTCAACAACCTTGCTCAAATCGACTATGACAAGTGCACGAACTGCGGACACTGCGCCGAGGTTTGCCCCACTCACTGCATAATGGTGGGCGATTTCAGCGGTATACACCACAGCAAGCAGGACTAAAGTAAAAATATAAAGCTCCGTTTTAAACGGAGCTTTATTTACAATTTGCGATTATTGAAGTAAGATACAGAAAAACAAAAGGGGGATGGCAGCTTTGAAAAAGCGGAAAAACGATGTTTTACTTGCGGTGGCGCTGGTCGCGATTGCCGCTTTGATCTGGCTTTTCACCTATTTGAACAGAAGCGAAGGAGCAAGTGTTTCCGTAACTGTTAACGGAGAAGTGTTTGGGGAATACCCGCTCGATACAGACGCGGAAATTCGCATAGGCGAGGGGGAGAGCTATAACATCCTCGTCATTAAAGACGGAGAGGCACAGATAACCGAGGCTTCCTGTCCGGATAAGCTTTGTATAAATCAAGGTAAAATCAGCTACGAGGGGCAGAGCATTATCTGCCTGCCGAACAAGGTCGTTGTCGAGGTTCAGGGCGGCGAGTCGTCGGATTACGACGCGGTGGCGAAATGAAAAAACGCATGACCGGAAAGCAAATCGTGGAATACGGGCTTATGGTTGCGCTCGCGATGGTATTAAGCTATGTGGAATACCTTATACCCTTTTCCTTCGCCGTGCCGGGGGTTAAGCTGGGACTTGCCAACATTGTTGTAGTCTTTGCGCTTTACAGACTCGGAAAGACCGAGGCGCTTTTTATATCCGTTATTCGGGTTCTGCTCATGACCTTCATGTTCGGAAACGCATTCGCGCTGTTTTACAGTCTTTCGGGCGCTGTTTTGAGTTTTACCGTTATGCTGCTCCTTTTTAAAACAAAACGCTTCAGCTCAATCGGAGTCGGAATCGGCGGCGGCGTTGCGCACAATATCGGGCAGATTCTCTGCGCAATGGTGCTGATGGGAACAAAACAGATTATATACTACCTGCCCGTGCTTTTCGTTTCGGGAACACTTGCGGGAATTGTAATAGGCGTAATCGCGGGAGTTTTGACTCGTCGGATAAGGGGAAATAAGCAGCCCTGAGCCCGCCGCAATAATACTTATGGTCTTAGCAAAGGAGATTTAATATGCAGTATGAGGGAAGCGTCTACCGTCCGCCGAGCGAGTCGGGAAGTCTTATTATTCAGGCGACAATCGGCTGCTCGCACAACGGCTGCACCTTCTGCCCAATGTACTGGGATAAAAAATTTAAGATGCGCTCCTTTGAGGAGATTTATCGGGATTTGCAGGAGGCGCGAAGGGAAAACCCGCGTGCAGAGCGGATTTTTCTCGCCGACGGAAATGCGCTGTGTATGGCGACAGACAAGCTTTTACCCATTCTCGGCGCCGTGAGTGCAATTTTTCCCGAGTGCTCCCGCGTCGGTATCTACGGCAGAGCGGAAAACATCCTTCGCAAAACCGACGGAGAGCTGCTTGAGCTTCGTCAGGCGGGACTCGGTATAATCTATCTTGGTGCGGAATCGGGCTCGGCGGAAGTTTTGAAAAGAGTTAACAAGGGCGAAACACCGCAGGATATGGTTGCGGCTGTCCGCCGTGCGGAAAACGCAGGAATCCGAGCTTCGGTAACCTTTATTTCGGGACTTGGCGGGCGCGAGCTTCTGGAGGAGCACGCTGTTCAAACCGGCAAGATGATAGGCGATATGGGTGCGTCCTTTGTGGGACTCATGACGCTAATGATAGCTCCCGGCTCGTCACTCAGCGCAGATATCCAAAGCGGAAAATTTGAGCCTTTAAATATGCAGGAAGTGATGAAGGAGCTTGAGCTGATCCTTCAAAATGCAAACTGCGAAAAAAACTGCGTAATCCGCTCTAACCACGCCTCGAATCGTCTTGTCCTTAAGGGGACGCTCCCGGCTGATAAACAGCGCCTTCTAAATCAGGTGCAAAGTGCCATGAAGGACGAAAAAATGCTCAGACCCGACAAATTTCGCGGATTCTGAACCTAAAGTATTCCCAATGAAAGCTCCAAAAATTCCTATGTGCATACAAAGCGGACCCGCATTCCGCTTTATATGCACACCGGAGAGGACACATGACAAGGAGTTTGTTTGACAATTGAAAGTATAACACCCCCACAAAGAGGCGCACAAGCCTCCATGGGGGTTGTTTTTTTAAGAATTATTTTAAATTTAAAAAGCAATGAAATCGGGAATAGGGACGTGTCAAATAACTGCGATTCGGAGGTTGTTGACACGCACTTTTTGTAAGTTGTCACAAATGTATGTAACGTATGTAACAATATCAAGAAAACGCTTTATTTATGGGGATTTGTGTGTTATAAGTTAGACATAAGGAAATAATATATCAAGCCGAAATAGAAAAACTGAATAAGACAAGGAAAGGAAGATGAAAAATGGAGTTTGAAAACAAACCTCGGGATAAAGCCGCTTCGCCCGAAACGCTTAAAAAACTCGACGAATGGTGGCGCGCCGCAAACTATCTTTCTGCCTGCCAGCTTTATTTGCTGGATAATCCGCTCCTTAGCGAGGAACTTAAGCCCGAACACGTAAAAAAGAAAATAGTGGGACACTGGGGAACAGTTCCCGGACAGAACTTCATCTACACGCATTTAAACAGAGCCATTAAGCAGTATGATCTGGACATGATCTATATTTCCGGCCCCGGACACGGAGGGAACGCCATGCTGGCACAGGACTGGCTGGATGGCAGTTACAGCGAGGTTTATCCGAATGTCAGTCAGGACTTGGAGGGAATGAAAAAACTCTTCAAGCAGTTTAGTTTTCCCGGCGGAACTTCAAGCCATGTAGCGCCCGAGGTACCGGGTTCTATCAACGAGGGCGGCGAGCTGGGATACGGACTTTCTCATGCGTTTGGCGCGATTTTGGATAATCCCGAGCTTATAGCCGCCTGCGTAGTGGGAGACGGTGAAGCGGAAACGGGACCGCTTGCTACGGCTTGGCATTCCAATAAGTTTATTAACCCCGTTACGGACGGAACGGTCCTGCCGATTCTGCACCTGAACGGCTATAAAATCAGCAATCCGACGGTGTTCGCGCGGATTTCGCACGAAGAGCTGCAAAAGTTCTTTGAGGGCTGTGGCTGGAAACCCTATTTTGTTGAGGGCGATGACCCTGCCGTCATGCACAAGCTCATGGCGGAAACCATGGATAAGGCAATTACCGAAATTCTTGAAATAAGGAAGAACGCAAGGGATAAGGGCGACAAAGCCAGAGCCTTCTGGCCGATGATTATCCTCCGTACGCCGAAGGGCTGGACGGGTCCGAAGGAGGTCTGCGGAAACAAGGTGGAGGGCTCCTTCCGCGCACATCAGGTGCCGGTAATGATGGACGACCCCTCACATCTGGAAATTCTGGCAAGCTGGCTGCGCAGCTACAAGCCCGCTGAGCTTTTTGATGAAAACGGCAGGCTGCGCCCTGACATCAGAGAGCTTGCACCGAACGGAAACCGCCGTATGGGGGCAAATCCTCACGCGAACGGCGGACTTCTTCTCCGCGACCTGCGCATGCCCGATTTCAGGGATTACGCCGTCGAAGTTCCCGCCCCCGGCTCTGTGAACGCGCAGGATATGTCGGAACTCGGCAAATTTGTAAGGGACGTATTTAAACGCAATGAGGAGAGCCGCAATTTCCGTGTGTTCGGACCCGACGAAACCATGTCAAACAGACTCGGCAAGGTATTTGAGGAAACAAACAGGTGCTGGAATGCGGAGCTTCGCGAGGACGACGAGTTCCTTGCCCCCGATGGGCGGGTGATGGACTCCATGCTCTCGGAGCATTTATGCGAGGGCTGGCTGGAAGGTTACCTTTTAACCGGTCGACACGGCTTTTTCAACAGCTACGAGGCGTTCATACGCATAGTCGACTCCATGTTCTCACAGCATGCGAAGTGGCTTAAGGTCTGCAATCAGCTTCCGTGGCGGCAGGACATCGCGTCACTCAACTATATACTTTCTTCAAACGTGTGGCAGCAGGACCACAACGGCTTCACCCATCAGGACCCCGGTTTCCTTGACCATGTCGCCAATAAAAAAGCCGACGTTGTCAGAATCTACCTCCCGCCTGACGCTAACTGCCTTCTAACAACCTTTGACCACTGCATAAGGAGCCGCAACTATGTGAATGTCATGGTTACCTCCAAGCACCCGCGCCCGCAGTGGCTTACCATGGATCAGGCTGTGAAACACTGCACACAGGGCATCGGAATTTGGGACTGGGCTTCAAACGACCAGGACTCCGAGCCTGATGTGGTTATGGCCTGCTGCGGCGACACGCCGACGCTGGAAACGCTCGCTGCGGTCACGATACTGCGAAATGCCCTGCCTGAAGTGAAAATAAGGGTGATTAACGTCGTTGACCTTATGCGCCTTCAGCCCCACACGGAGCACCCTCACGGACTGACAGACGAGGATTACGACATGCTGTTTACGAAGGACAAGCCCATAGTCTTCGCCTTCCACGGATACGCCACGCTCGTACACGAGCTGACCTACCGAAGGAATAACAAAAATCTCCACGTTCGCGGCTACAAGGAGGAGGGGACCATTACCACCCCCTTTGATATGCGCGTTCAGAACGATATCGACAGATTCCACCTTGTTATGGACGTTGTTTACCGCCTCCCGCAGCTTGGAAACAAGGGTGCAAGCCTTGTTCAGAAAATGAAGGACAGGCTCGTCGAACACAAGCAGTATATTTTCGAGCACGGTCAGGACTTGCCCGAGGTGCTCAACTGGAAATGGGAAGTTTAAGAGCATAGGCCAAAAAAACTTTTTAGCGGCACCCACATTTTGGGTGCCGCTTATTTTCGTTTCGGAGAAATATATAGTTCAAGGCTTCGTTGCATCAAGATAGGCGTGGACAACAAAGCGCTCATCCCTTCGCACCGAGGTGCAGGTGGAAAGCGTTAAGAGCGCGGTCGCTTCTTTGGGCGGCTCTTTTTCGTTTACGCCCACGGCGGAGGCGATGAAATTGAGAAAATCTTTATAGCCGAAGTCTTCGGTGAAATTTCGTGTATAGCTTCTACTGTCATTTTCCGTAACATAAGCCGCGAAAATTAGATATTTGTAAACGCGGTATTTCGTAAAAATATACAGCTCGCAGTTTTGATTTAAGTATTCGGCGTCTGCAAATTTTTTCAAGTCGCCGAACATTCCGCCGCTGTGCATATTGTGACCGTAAATCAGGAGATTGTCATCGCCAAATTCGCTCGAGGAACGGTAATCCATAAAAATGCTGCCCGAATTCGTCTGCTGGAGGTCATAACTGAGATTAAGATATTTAATGTTGTCATCAGCCTGAAGAAGAGGATAACTGATGTTCGTCCCGGGAATCCAAAGCCAGCCGATGACTTCCGAATTTATCTTCTCAAGCTCATCAAAATCCACGGACGCCTCGGGGAAATGCTCCTTTTCGTCAGTCGCAATGGCCTGCTGCGCTGTGTCGTAAAGATGAAAACTCTCCTGTCGGCTCTTGTCATATATTTTTTCCGCTTTTGTGTACTCGGTTTCGTTCTTCACAATATGCGTAAAGCTGTATAAAAGCAAGCAAGATAAGGCGGTTATCAATATTGCGCGTATTTTTTTATTCATGCCGAAAACCTCCGATGAGACAGACAGGGGGACAAATTGCAATTAAACTTACGCGTGTCCGAGCCTGCGGCGACCCCATTTTTCCGCCGCAATACAAGTATAATTGCACTCCTTTGTAAAAATTGTTTTTTTGTGAAAGTATACAAAGGATTTTTAGACGGTTTTTGCCGCAACAGTGTGCAACAACACAAATTTTGTGGCGGCTGACATTTTAAGGAAAAATTCTTGCGCCATACATACGCAAAGGACGCACTGACATTTATATTACCAACATAGCATTGGTTGAGCCAGATACCACAGTTTCAATAGAGAGTGCCGCTTCGAATAAGCAAAGGAAAAGTGTTAAAAAATAAATAAAAATTTAGGTGTTGACAAGATAAACTCTATATGATATGGTGCAATCAGAAACTGGTATAACCAATATACCAAGAAGTCGGATGGGCACTCTGTTTATAGAAAGGGGTATTCAATATGAATAAAAATTTTAATCTTACAGGTAAAACGGTTGTTGTGACCGGAGCGGAAACCGGAATTGGCGCAGACGCCGCGCTTGCATATGCCAGAGCGGGTGCGCAGCTCGCACTTCTCTGCGAGGATATTGAAAAAGCTGAGCAGGTAAAGGAAAAAATCGATATGATGGGCGGACGCGCTGTTATAGTGCAGTGCGACGTTACGAGTGAAAAAAGCGTAAGAAGAGCCATTAAGGCGGTTTTGCAGGTCTTTGGCAAGGTTGACATCCTCCTTAATAACACGAACATCGCCCTCAAGGAAGGGCTTGAGGAAATGCAGGCAGCGGATTGGAACAGAGCCTTCGGCAAAAGCCTCAGAGGAGTATATTTTGTCAGCAAACAGCTTATCGACCACATGAAGAATAACGGCTACGGAAAAATTATCAACGTATCCACCGCAAACACACGGGACACGAGCAATCTCGGCCGTTGGGAAGTAACTCCCAGAGAAATGGTTGCCAGCCTTACAAAGGATTTGGCAAATCTCTATGCTCAGTATGGGATTTCGGTCAATACCATCGGACCCGAGAAGGCTAATAAGGACGGCTTTGTAAACACCATCATGTATCTTTCCAGCGATGAGGCGAAGCTTGTTGTCGGTCAGTTTGTCGACGAAAACCATGCAGCCATTGCCTAACTCATTGTAAAGAATCTGACAGTTTTGCGCGGCCGCTGAGAAATCTCCTCCCTTTTTCCCTGCGGCATGAATATAGATTTTTATATATTGCGGATTTAATGTTCGCGGCAGTCCCCCGATGCTGCCAAAGCCATAAGGCGAAAAAACAGGTTAAGCTTGAATTTCAAGTTTAATCTGTTTTTTTAATTAGATAATATTGCTGTAAAACCGTCGTGGTTTTAAAACAAGTGCCAAAGAGCACATTATTATTGATTTCTGCAATTTCTCTGTGTTATTATTAACATGCGTTATGCTATTGCTAAAGAAAGGCGGCCCGAGTGATGTCAAGTTTTACCAAAAAAGAAATAATCGCAACATTTTTTCGGCTGCTTGAGCAAAAGCCTCTGTCGAAGATTTCTGTAAAAAATATTGTTGAGGCCTGTGGTATCAACAGAAACACCTTTTATTACTACTACAAGGACATTTATGATCTAGTCGATGACATTTTCAACATTGAAACAGAAAAAGTAACATCTCAGAACCCTGTCCACGGTTATTGGCAAGAGGGCTGCTTGCAGTCCATGCACTATCTGGTCGCGCACTCAATGATAATACACAATGTTTTAAACTCAATCAGCCCCGAGGCCATAAAAGCATATCTCTTTAAAGTTGCCCACGGGCTTTTAATGACCTTTTCCAATAAGGTTACCGAGGGCAAATTTGTCCCCGAAGAGGACAAGAACTTTATCGCTGATTTTTACTCGCACGCCTTTGTGGGAATTTTCTATGAATGGATTCGCAGCGGGATGAAACAGGAACCGGAAAACTCTATCGAGCTTATGGGACGCATGCTCAACGGAAGCATTTACGACGTGCTCAGAAGAAGCGCGAATGAGAGCAAGCCATAAGATCGGTGATGGAGTAGCGGCGTGAAGCTCTAAGTGTGCCCTAGGAGGAATAATGGACTTTTATTCGCAGACCAGCAGCAATGCCTCAAAGCTGTCAACAACGGAGCGCAACATTTTGAACTATGTTGTGAAAAATATGCACGTTGTCAAGGAAATGAGCATCAGGGATTTGGCTAAGGAAACCTATGTTTCCACCACAACATTGTTTCGCTTTGTGAAAAAGCTCGGCTATGAGGGCTTCGGGGAATTTGTCGACGCGGTCAGGGAAACCGAGAAGGAGTCGCGAAAAATTCACATTCCCAGCATAGTCCATGACGATAATTATCGTGACAGCTACCTCAAAAATGTGGTTGAGGCCGTGAAGGTTATAACCGACGAAAAGATTGAGACTTTTCACAAAATAATGGGGCGTTATCCGCATATATACATTCTTGCGGAGGGCCTGAGCAGCGAGGTCGCAAGGTATTTTTCCCGTCTGCTTATAACAATGGGCTATAATGTGGAAATTCCGACGGAGGAATACGAGTTCTCGTCGCTTCTGCGGCGCGTAAAAAGAGACGACGTGCTGCTTATTCTCTCCTATACGGGCAATAACCAAAGCATTGTTAACCATGTGGAGCGAATTTTCGCCATTGCGACGCCCACCATTATTTCATTTACCAGAGCGGATAACAACATTATTCAGAACATGAGCGACCTTAACTTCTATGTGTTTGCGGATGAAATCGACTACGAGGGAGTTGACGTTACTTCCCGCTGCGGAATGATTGCGATTATGGAAACGCTGATGTACAAAAGGATGACAAAAAACAGCTCCAACAAGAGCGAAAAATAGAAAATTGGCGCGGTGTTACCTAAAAAGTAACACCGCGCCAATTTGATGTTTACTGTTTCATGTTGCCAAAGTTTTATTGACACGGGTACGATATGGAGATAAGATTTGTTTGAAATTGATGAAATGCTGAATAATATGTGTCATTCCATGTGCATGTGTACAGCAATATCATTTGTTATTCAAAGTGCCGATAGAAAAAATCGGGACTTATTGCGCGGCGTTACATCAATGTTAACAAATGCGCATTGTTAACAGCCTTAAACGCCGCATATACTAAGCAAAATCAGGAAATTCTGAAAGGAAAGTGTCGTTATGGCAAGAAGAATTGATAGTACACCAAAAAAAGACGGTTACCGTATGCCGGGAGAATTCGAGCCTCAGAGTAAGGCCTGGATGCTTTGGCCTGAACGTCCCGATAACTGGAGAGACGGCGCAAAGCCGGCACAAAAAGCCTACGCAAATGTTGCCAAGGCGATAAGTCAGTTTGAGCCTGTTACAATGTGTGTTTCCAAGGAGCAGTTCGCCAACTGCCGCAGAGCGCTGCCGCCTGAAATCCGCGTTGTGGAAATGGCTTCAAACGACGCATGGATTCGCGACTGCGGTCCGACCTTCCTTGTTAACGACAAGGGCGGCGTGCGCGCCGTAGACTGGGACTTCAACTCATGGGGAGGACTTGTGGACGGGCTTTATTTCCCCTGGGACATGGATGATCAGGTTGCCCAGAAGGTCTGCGAAATTGAGAATATCGACACCTATCGCACACCCGGTTTCGTGCTTGAGGGCGGCTCCATTCATTCGGACGGCGAGGGTACGCTCTTGACCACCGAGATGTGCCTTTTAAGCGAGGGACGCAACCCACACATGACAAAGGAAAAAATTGAGGACATGCTGAAGGAATATCTCAATCTCGAAAAAATCATCTGGATTAAGGACGGCATTGACCCCGACGAAACCAACGGTCATGTTGACGACGTTGCCTGCTTTGTCCGCCCGGGCGAGGTCGCCTGTATCTGGACCGACGACGAGGACAATTACTTTTACAAAGAGTGTCAGGCGGCCTATAAGACCCTTTCGGAGGCGACTGACGCAAAGGGGCGCAAGCTCAAGGTTCACAAGCTTTGCATGCCAAAAAACAATGTGACCATCAAGGCCGATTTCGCCATTGACCTTGTTGAGGGTACAATCCCCCGTGAGGACGGCGATATTTGCATTGCCTCCTATATGAACTTCCTCATAGTTAACGGCGGTGTCATTGTTCCGCAGTACGGCGACGAAAACGACGCTCTGGCCCTTGAGCAGATCGCGGCAATGTTCCCCGAGCGCAAGGTCGTGGGCGTGGACACATGGGAAGTTGTTTACGGCGGCGGAAACATCCACTGCATAACCCAGCACCAGTGCAAATAGGCGGTCTTTTTCCGATTGCTGGAGCTAAAACAGACGTTTAATCACATTCTCAAAGATAATTTTATAATAATACGGAGGTGCCAAAATGGCAGAACTTAGACACTTCATAGACACTCAGGACTTCACAAAGCAGGAGCTTCTCGATATCATAGACCTCTCTCTCAAGATAAAAAAGTGCGTTAAAGCGGGATATTACCCCCCTCTCATGGAGCACAAAACCCTGGGCATGATTTTCCAGCAGTCCTCAACGCGCACACGCGTTTCCTTTGAAACCGCGATGGAACAGCTCGGCGGTCACGCACAGTATCTCGGACCCGGGATGATTCAGCTCGGCGGACACGAGACAATAGGCGACACCGGAATGGTGCTCTCCAAACTTATCGACGTCGTTATGGCGCGCGTTATCGAGCACAAATCCGTTGTGGAGCTCGCGAGAGTCTGCACAATTCCCGTGCTCAACGCCATGAGCGACTACAACCACCCCACTCAGGAAATCGGCGATATGTGCACAATAGTCGAAAACCTCCCCTGGGGCAAGAAGCTTGAGGACTGCAAGGTCGTCTTTGTCGGTGACGGCACGCAGGTTTGCGCGTCTTTGGGCATGATAACAACACATCTCGGCATGCACTTTGTCCACTACGGTCCGAAATCTCACCAGCTTAATGATGAGCACAAGGCCATTATGGAGGCTAACTGCAAGCTTTCCGGCGGCAGCTGGGAGGTCACTGACGACCGCAGCAGCGTTAAGGGCGCGGACTTCATTTACACCGACGTGTGGTACGGACTATACGAGAATGAAATGCCCAAGGACGAGCGCGTGCGCGTTTTCCATGACTATCAGGTTAACCGTGAGCTCATGCAGCTCGGAAATCTCGGCTGCAAATTCATGCACTGCCTGCCCGCAACCCGCGGTGAGGACGTAACCGACGAGGTCGCGGATTCCGCAATATCTCTCTGCTGGGAGGAAGCGGGCAACCGCCTTACCGCAATGCGCGGACTGCTGGTTTACCTCACCCGCTATCAGAAGGACTGCTCCGAGGCCGCAAAACAGGCCGCCCGCGAGGAGCTTGAGGGCTTTATGGCGGAAAAGAACCTGCTGTAAGGCGAAAGGAAAACAAAATGGCACAGAAACTTGTCATTGCTCTCGGCGGCAACGCCCTGCAGACAAAAAACAGCGAGCCTACGGCGGAGTCTCAGCTCGCCGTTGTTAAAAAGACCTGCGAATACATTGCCGAAATCTCCAACCTCGGCTATGAGATGGCGGTTGTCCACGGCAACGGTCCTCAAGTCGGACGCATGGTACTAGCCTTTGAAACAGCAAAAAGTGTGGTTCCGCCCATGCCCTTCGATGTGTGCGGCGCCATGAGTCAGGGCTACATCGGCTACCACATTCAGCAGGCGCTGAAATATGCGATAAACAAGCGCGGCAGTAATTACCCCGTTGTGACGCTTGCCACACAGGTAATCGTCGAAAAAAATGACCCCGCTTTTGAGAATCCCACGAAGCCCATCGGTCCTTTTTACACAGAGGCGGAAGCAAAGGCAATCGCCGAGGAAAAGGGCTACACCATGAAGGAGGACGCGGGCCGCGGCTGGCGGCGCGTAGTTGCCTCCCCGCTGCCGCGCAAAATTGTCGAAATCGATGCGGTTAAAAAGCTTTGGGACACAACGGTGGTAATTACCTGCGGCGGCGGCGGAATCCCCGTCATCGAGAACGCGGACGGAACGCTTGAAGGCGTTGCCGCCGTTATCGACAAGGATTACGCGGCGGAGCTTCTCGCCGAGCAGATTGACGCGGACATCCTGCTGATTCTGACCGAGGTCGAAAAGGTTGCCATTAACTACGGCAAGCCGAATCAGGAAAATCTTTCGCACATGTCCCTTGCTCAGGCGACCCAATATGTCGGCGAAGGGCATTTTGCCCCGGGCAGTATGCTGCCGAAGGTTCAGGCGGCAATGAAATTTGTCCGTGCAAACCCCGACAAAAAGGCGATAATCACATCGCTTGACAATGCCGTAAGTGCTCTGGCGGGAGTAACCGGCACGCTCATAACCTTCGCGTAAACAGGATTTGACGGGGACGGCGCAAATTATTAGTTCCCGTAAAAATATTGAGGAGGATTTATATGGAAACAAAGAAAGTAAGCCTTTGGAAAAGCGTACTGTTTACAATATGCAGTATACTTGTCCTTGACACATTTGTTGCTCCGGCGATAATCGGTGTGTCTTCCATCACCATCTGGGTTATAACGGCAATAGTATTTTTCGTTCCCTATGGGCTGTTGAGCGCGGAACTGGGCAGCACTTACCCCGACGACGGCGGTATTTACAGCTGGGTGAAAAGAGCCTTCGGCGAACCGCTTGCGGTAGTGACCGGCTGGTTCTACTGGGTCAACGTGGCGTTTTGGATGCCGGCGGTATTTATCGCGTTTGCAGCATGGATTTCATATATCTTTTTCCCCGCCGCTTCCCCGTGGCTGCTTTGCGGTATCGCAGTATTTATGTGCTGGGTGGTTGTCTACATCGGTATCCGCGGCATTGAGCTTTCTGTTACCGTTACAACCATCGCAGCGGTCTGCAAGGTTGCGGTCTTATTAATCTTCGGCTGCCTGGGCGTCGTCTACGGAATTAAAAACGGGCTCGCAAACGACTTCAGCCTTAAGAGCTTTATTCCGAGCTTTGGCAACACAACACAGTATATAACGGCAATCGTCTACAATTTCCTCGGCTTTGAGCTAATCGGCTCAATCGGAAGCAAGATTCACAATCCGGGAAAGACTATTCCTAAAATGACAATACTCGCAGGAGTAATCATCACGGCGCTGTATGTTTTCGGTACTTTCGGCATTCTCGCCGCAATTCCTGCGGCAAATGTCGATACCGCAGACGGCTTTTTCTATGCGCTCCAGGAGCTCTGCACCGTATTCGGCTCCGCCGCACGTCCCATCTTTGTTGTAATAACCGTGATTGCGGCGCTGACACTTGTCGCCAACATGGTTTCCTGGTCAATGGGCGCAAACGAAGTTCTTGCCGCCTCCGAGCTCGACAAGCGCTCCAAGCTCCTCGGACACCGCAGCAAAAAGTTCGATACGCCGAGCGGACTGTTTATTATTATGGGGCTTATCTCCTCGGCTCTCCTTATCCTCAATTTCACGCTCTCGGGCGACGCAAACGATGTCTTCTGGACGATTCTCGCGTTCAGCTTCGTGATTTTCCTCGTGCCTTATCTGTTCATGTTCCCCGCGGCGCTTAAGCTTAGAAAAACGGACTCCGCAACCGAGCGCCCCCATAAGGTTCCCGGCGGAATGTTCGGACTTTCACTGTGCGTTGTCCTTTGCGAGCTTTGCGTGGCTGCCGCAATTTTCTTCCTGTTTAAGGATTCCGGCGGCGGTCTGGCGCTCTGGACACTTATTATTGGAACAGCCGTAACTACCCTCTTCGGTCTGCTGCTTATTAAAGCCAAGAAGAATTAGTAAACGAATTAAAACCCAAAAAATTAAGACAAGCCTTGAAAACTTCGGTTTTCAAGGCTTGTTTATCGTATGGCTTCGTTTTGAGCGGTCAATCAAAACTATTTAGGAGATACAACACAGAAGAGATGGTCCCTCTCGTTAATGCCGTAATTGGCGGTGAAGAAATCATACATAGTCCAGTTGTAGATAAATCTCTCGGCTCCGTAAACGCCGTAGCCGTCCTGATTGTGGTCTGTCGTATCGTATGAATCCGCAACGATGAGAACGTCATCCTGGGTCACTTCCGTACCCATTGTGTCGTAGCCGATAATTGTCTGCCAGTGTCCGCCCCAATCATTCCAGGCAACAATAATGGGTTTGCCCTCTTTGAGGGTTGCCTGAATCTGCTCGAGCGTCATATACTCGCCGGCAGCGTCTTCGCTTTCAAAATCGTAGGTGCTCTGAATGTCAAAGCCGCCAACGGTTTCAAATATTTTGACCACGTCCTTGAGAGAGGTGGCCTCCTCGCTCAGTCCGTTTGAACGGATTTCCGCGAGGGTTTTCTCGTTATAATCGCCCAGCTTATCATAGTAATTCAAAACCATGAGAGCCGATGCAACGCCGCAGGACCATTCGCTGGTCTGCTGATAGGTCTGGAAATGTGACAATATGGTGAGAGTGTCGCTTGACTCCATATTATAGAAGTCCAGAGTGTTGAAATAGGGAGAATTTTCATGGTCACCGTCGCGCTCAACGCTGTCCGCGCCCCACTCCTGAAGGTCGACGGTATAGGGAATCTTCATTTCGTCGGTGTAGTTACCGCCCGTCTGCGCCGCCTGAGTCGCGGCGGGTTCAGATGCGGGGGCAGAGGTTTGGGTGCTTTGGCAGCCCGCAAGGGCAAGGGATAGAACAGCAAACAATACAATTAGTTTTTTCATGGTGATTTCCTTTCAAAAAAATAATTGTACTTGCTTTATTAACAAGCTCGGAGCTGAAGCTCCGCCTTACCGTTTTGTATTATTTATTATGTTACCATAGAAGTATGTTGGCATTTTTATTTATCCAATTATTGGCAGTTATTGAGTCTATATAGTAATCGGCAGATGTTACTTTTTAATACTCTCATGTTGTTTTGCAAGTACGGTGGGTGTTCACACAACGTATAAACAAAATAAATATGAGCCTGCGCTTCTAAGCGCAGTATTTTCTGCTAAAAACAGAACCGATAGGGTTGACCGACCCAAAACCTCCTTATGATTGCCATACGGCTCACATAATATCAAAGTGCAAACTGCGTGTCAATATTAAATCAGAGCCGCCTTATAAAGCGAGGCGTAAAGCCCGTTTTTCTCGATAAGCTGCGCGTGAGTTCCCTCCTCCGCGATTCCGTTTTGCGTGAGCACGAGAATACGCTTTGCGTTATGTATGGTGGAGAGCCTGTGGGCGATAACGAAGGTGGTACGGTTATCGGCGAGCTTTTCAAGCGATTGCTGCACAACATGCTCACTTTCGTTGTCGAGAGCGCTTGTCGCCTCGTCGAAGATAAGTATGGGAGGGTTTTTCAGAAAAACACGGGCAATTGACAGACGCTGCTTCTGCCCGCCTGAGAGCTTGAGTCCGCGCTGACCGATGTCAGTATTGTAGCCGTCGGGAAGGGAGAGAATAAACTCATGGGCATCGGCTTTTTTTGCCGCCTCAACAACCTCCGCGTCCGTGGCGTCGGGTTTGCCGTAGCGGATGTTGTCGATAACGGTTTCCGCGAAAAGGTAGACGTCCTGCTGTACAATTCCGATATTATCGCGCAGGCTCTTTATGGTAACGGTTCGGATATCTGTTCCGTCAATCGAGATGCTTCCGCCGGAAACCTCATAGAATCGCGGAATCAGGCTGCATAGAGTGGTTTTTCCGACGCCTGAGGGACCGACAAGGGCAACATAATCGCCTGCGGGAACGGTGAGATCGATATGCTCAAATACCGGCTCACCCTCTCCGTAGCGAAAGCTCAAGTCTTTAAAACAGATGTCGCCGCGAATTTTTTCAAGCTCTTTCGCGTCAGGCGCGTCGGCGATGTCGGGCGATATGCTCATCATCTCAAAAAATCTGTCGTAGCCCGCAAGCCCGTTCTGGAAGGTTTCGGTTACAAAAACGAGCTTTTTTATTGGCTCGGTGAAGTTGCTTATGTAGAGCAGAAATACCAGAAGATCCGCCAAATCCACATATTTATAGAGTGAGAGAACGGCTCCCGCACCGGCAACGGCAACGGTGATAAAAGTCGTCAATGCGTTTAAGACGGTGTGGTAGGTGGCCATAAGGTGATAGCTGTTCAGCTTGCTTTCGACGAAACGAGCGTTACCCGCCTTAAACTTTTTAATCTCAATAGCTTCGTTTGCAAAAGACTTTACAACCCTGATACCTGAAAGACTGTCCTCCATTGTGGCGTTGATTTCACCGATTCTTGCTCTGTTCTGAACAAAGGCGGACTTCATTTTTTTGTTATAGCCGATGGCGAACCACAGCATGAACGGAACTGAAGCAAAGGCTATCAGCGCAAGCCGCCAGTTGATGGCAAGAAGAATTCCAAGCGAGCCGAAAAGCTTGATTGCCGATACAAGCAGTTCCTCCGGCCCGTGGTGAAGAAGCTCGCTAATGTCAAATAGATCATTTGTCACGCGGCTCATGAGGTGCCCGACCTTCTGGTCGTCAAAGAAATTGAAGGACAGCTTCTGATAGTGTGAAAATATCTGGTTTCTCATTCTGGCTTCAATTCTTGCGCCGACAATATGCCCGTAATAAGTCATGAAGTAATTGCAGTACATCTCAATAACGAGCATTGCCAGCATGACGGCGATAATAATCGAAATGGTTTTCAGCGCCTCGCTGCTGCTCCAGTGCACGACCGTGCCGGTTATATATCGGACAAGCAGTGGAAGGACTATGGAAACCGCGGCGCCGAGGACAGCGAAGAAAAGGTCGGCGCCAAATAAAAATCTATGCGGTTTGTAGTATGATATTAAATTCTTATATTTGGACTTTTCCATATTGCCCTCCTTTTCGGCTGTTAACCGTTGCAGTCGTGAAGTAACTGATATAATATCGCATTATTCTATAACATTGTGCAAAAAAGTCAAGCCCGGCCGGAGGATAAGAACTTTAGGTGCTTTAAGATAACTTGGCGGCGCTCTGTTTGTCGTTTTTTCGCCGCAAACTGTTGCGAAATGCCGAAAAATCGGATAAAGTGGTTTCGTACAGGAGTCTTTAAATTATATTTAAGGTTAAGAGGGTACAAGTATTCTATACGAATGGAGGGGTCTATATGCGCTTGCTGCTTGCCGAGGATGAGAAAGAGCTTTCCAATGCTCTTGTAACAATTTTAAAACACAACAACTATTCCGTAGACGCGGTTTATGACGGTCTTGAAGCGCTGGACTACCTTAAGGCGGAGAATTACGACGGCGCGATTCTTGATATTATGATGCCTAAAATGGACGGACTGACCGTTCTAAAAAAACTGCGCGATAGCGGCAGCGACCTTCCCGTTCTTATGCTGACGGCTAAATCGGAAATTGATGACAAGGTGGCGGGGCTTGACAGCGGAGCCGACGACTATCTTACGAAGCCCTTTGCGACCAAAGAGCTGCTCGCCCGCATTCGCTCCATGACAAGGCGACAAGCCGAGGTCACGGACAATGTCCTGCGCTACGGGAACTTGAAACTTGACCGGGCTACCTTTGAGCTTTCCACCGATTTTGGTCAGTTCCGTCTTGCCAACAAGGAATTTCAAATGATGGAAATGCTGATGACCAACCCGAAGGTTCTAATTTCAACAGACAGGTTTATGGAAAGAATTTGGGGTTACGACAGCGAAGCCGAAATCAATGTCGTGTGGGTATATATATCTTATCTGCGAAAAAAGCTCTCAGCCATCGGCTCGAATGCCGTTATTAAGGCGTCCCGCGGAGCAGGCTATTCTCTGGAGGAGCGCTTATGATAAAAAAACTGCAAAAAAGAGTTGTTATTATTGCGGTAAGCTCTGTTGCCGCGGTTCTTCTGATAATTATGGGCACAATTCTCATAGCTCTCTATTCTGAAATTGTTTCGGAAGCAGATTCGACTATTCTGATGCTTGAGCAGAACAACGGCAACTACCCGAAATTTGAAGACGGCAGTTTCGGCAGCAATAATGCCGACAGACCAAGACAGGGAATTTCGCCGGAGGCGCAGTTTGAGACTCGGTTTTTCACCGTTAATCTCAATCAGGACGGAAAAACCATAAGCACAAATACGGGAAGCATTGCAGCGGTCACTACCGAAGAAGCCATTGAATACGCCGAGGAAGTTTATGAAGGCGGCAAGGATAGCGGCTTTTATGGGGTTTACCGTTACAGCGTGAGCGAAACGGACAAGGGCACAATGGTGCTTTTTCTCGATTGCAGCCGCAGCCTTGACATCTTTTACAGATTTGTGAGAGCAACTCTTGCTGTTTCAGCTGTCGGAATCTTGGGAGTTTTTATTCTCATGCTGCTGCTTTCAAAAAGGGCAATAAAGCCGATTGCGGACAGCTACGCAAAGCAAAAGCATTTCATTACCGACGCCTCGCACGAACTGAAAACGCCGCTCGCGGTGATAAACGCCAACACAGAGGTCATTGAAATGACGCAGGGCGACTCCGAGTGGACCCAAAGCATAAAAAATCAGGTGCTTCGTCTCACGGAGCTAACCAACAGTCTGATTTCGCTTGCCCGAATGGATGAGCACGACAGCAGGCTTGTGATGACGGATTTTTCGATCAGCGACGCGGTAAAAGAGAGCCTTGAGCCGTTGGAGCGGCTTGCCGTACAGCAGGGTAAAACCTTGGTCAGCAAAATCCAAAGTAATATCTCCTTTGAGGGTAACGAGGAGGCTATAAGAAAACTTGTCGGAATTCTTGCAGACAATGCCATTAAGTACTCGGGAGAAGAAGGCGAGATTTCAGTCACACTGAAGGCCACATCAAAGGGTCCCGTACTGCAGATGAAAAATTCCGTCCCCGAAATCGCAAAGGGAGCCCACGACGAGCTGTTTGAACGCTTTTATCGCGGGGATTCGTCAAGAAGTTCCGAAATCAGCGGATATGGAATTGGGCTTTCAATAGCAAAGGCAATAGTCAATGCCCACAAAGGAAAAATCACGGCAAGAAGTGAGGACGGCAAGTCCCTTCTTATCAGTGTGCTTCTGTAAAAACATAGCTAAAAGCCCCGAATCGCTTTGATTCGGGGCTTTTTTACATTCAAAAAGTTCGCCCTTACGAAAACTTTACATTTTAAAGTAAAGTTAAACTTTAATTTTAAGTTCAGTTTAGGTTTTCCTGATATTCTTTCGACATGTTAAGGAGGACTTGGAATGAAAACCAACCGAAACACTTTTATGAGATATGAAATTAAATATCTTGTCACAGCGCAGCAGCGTCTGGCAATCATGGATACCATGGGCGAATATATGGAGCCGGATGAATACGGCAGAAGCACTATCTGTAATGTTTATTACGACACGCCGGATATGCGGCTGGTGCGCAGGTCTATCGAAAAGCCGCTTTACAAAGAAAAGCTCCGCGTAAGATCTTACGGCAGCGCCATGGCAGACGACAAGGTTTTTGTCGAGCTGAAAAAGAAATACGACGAAGTCGTGTATAAACGCCGTGTATCAATGAGAGAGAATGAGGCGGAAAAGTACCTCGCGGGCAAATGCAGCTGTTCAAAAAGCGGCCAGATAGTAAGCGAGCTGGATTACTTTTTAGCGGAATACAAAGGTCTCTCGCCGGCGGCATATATCGCCTATGACAGGGAAGCGTTTTTTGCAAAGGATAATCCCGATTTTCGTATTACCTTTGACGATAATATTCTCTGGCGTGATTACGACCTCAGCCTTGTAAGCGGAATTTACGGAAAGCCTCTGCTTAATCAGGGACAGAGTCTAATGGAAATCAAGGTATCCTCAGCATTGCCTCTGTGGCTGACGCACCTGCTGTGCGAGGAGAAAATATATAAAATAAATTTTTCAAAGTACGGAAATGCCTATAAAACAATGACGGGCAAGTTGATGGACGGAGGAGTAAGCTGTGCTTAGTGTTTTTAACGGAATCTTTGATACCGCCGCTGAAACAAGCGGTGTGGAAATCGGAAGTTTTCTTACCTGTCTGGGGGCGGCTCTTGTAACGGGGCTGATAATCGCACTGTTTTTTATGTATAAGAGCAAGCCCTCAAGAGGCTTTTTGACAACGCTTGCGCTTCTGCCCGCGATTGTATGCGTGGTAATCCTCATGGTAAACGGAAACATCGGAGCGGGTGTTGCGGTGGCAGGAGCCTTCAGTCTTGTACGCTTCCGTTCGCTTCCGGGCAGCGCAAAGGAAATCGGAGCAATTTTCCTCGCCATGGCAGCCGGAATTGTGACGGGAATGGGCTATATTGCCTACGCGCTGCTTTTTGTAGTCATAATCGGGCTTGCAGGAATGCTTCTTGCAAATTCACGTTTGGGTGAAAAGAAAGAGCGGTTCTGCGATAAAACAATGCGCATTACCATCCCTGAAGACCTTGATTATTCGGATGTATTTGACGACCTTTTTGAAGAATATACCGCAAAGCATTGCCTTACTAATGTAAAAACAACAAACATGGGAAGTTTATTTAGACTTACCTACAATCTGACGCTTAAGGACTCCTCGATGGAGAAGGAATTTATTGATAAGCTGCGCTGCAGAAACGGCAACCTTGAAATATCTTCATCCCTGCAGGAGACCAAAGACGGCGAACTCTAAGGAGGAGCTTATTTTGAAAAGAATAATTTCGGTTATCGCGGCGCTTATGCTGGTTTTGACTGTATTCGCAGGCTGCTCGGCACAAACAAATGACGCGGCGGAAAGTGCAAGTCCGAGTGTGGTAGTGACACAGACGGTGTCGTCTGACACGACAGGCGAGGATGAAATGTTCACAGACCGCGACAAAGAAATCGGTTACAGCGAGACCGAGAGCACACTTATTACGCTTCAGGACGGAAAAACAAGCATAAGCGGAAGCGGTGCCAAAGCCGAGGACAACACTGTTACGATTAGCGAGGAAGGGACATATATCCTAACAGGAAGCCTATCGAACGGGCAAATTGTTGTTGACGCTTCTGATGACGCAAAAATCCAGATAGTATTGAACGGCGCTGATATTACAAACGAGAGCAGTGCCGCGATATATGTCAAAAACGCGGACAAGGTCTTTATAACAACCGCGAACGGGAGCGAAAACACGCTGTCTGTCACGGGCGAATACCTTGCGATTGACGACAACAACATTGACGCCGTAATTTTTGCAAAGTCCGATTTGACGCTGAACGGCGCCGGGACGCTTACAATTAACGCCGATTACGGGCACGGGGTTGTTTCAAAGGACGACCTTGCCGTTACCTGCGGAACATATATAGTCACTTCTGCCTCAAGCGCACTCTCCGGCAAAAACAGCGTAAGAATCGCGGATGGCACTTTTACTCTGACCGCCGGAACGGACGGAATCCACAGTGAAAACGAGGACGATACAACTCTCGGCTTCGTATATATAGCGGGCGGAACCTTCAACATCAGCGCAGGGGACGACGGAATCCACGCGGAAACCGCCGTAAGCATTCTGGGAGGCACACTCGACATTACAAAAAGCTATGAGGGTATCGAAGGTCTAACGATTGACATTTCCGGCGGAGATATTACCGTTACGGCAAGCGACGACGGGCTCAACGCTGCGGGCGGAAATGACGGAAGCGGCGGTGAGGGCAAAGCTGCTATGCAGGCGGTTGACGGATGTCTGATAACCATAACAGGCGGAAATCTTACGATTGACGCGGGAGGCGACGGTATCGATTCCAACGGCAGCCTCGCAATCTCGGGCGGCCTTATAACAGTCAGCGGTCCGACGGACAACGGCAACGGCACCCTTGACTATAACGGAACCGCGGTTATTACGGGAGGCACTCTTCTCGGCGCGGGAAGCAGCGGAATGGCGCAGGGCTTCTCGGACAGTTCGACTCAGGGCTCAATTCTCTATGTCCTTACGGGAACTCAAAAGGCAGGGACGCAAGTAACGCTCAAGGATTCAAGCGGTAATGTGATCGCGCAGTTTACTCCGGCAAAGCAGTTCCAGTCGGTCAATATCAGCGCAAAAGAGATCGTGAGCGGTTCGACCTATACTCTGACTGTCGGCACGGAGGAATATTCAATTGAAATGACGGCAATCAATTACTCCAACGGCGGCGGCATGGGTATGGGCGGCGGAGGGCAGATGTCTTCGGGCGGAGGGCAGATGCCTTCCGGCGGACAGGGCGGCGGTCCCGGCGGAAAGGGGCAGACTCCCTTCAATGGCGCGGGCACTGACACAACTTCCTCCGCAACAAGCGCTCAATAAGCGTAAAGCTTTATAGAACTTACAGAGCCTTTCTGAAAAGAACGGCTCTGTATTTTTGCGTTCATAAAGGAATTTATATTTGTTATTGACATAAAATTTATATTATGTCACACTAAATTTAGATGAAACCGACAATTAAACGGGTTTTAAAGCATAAAAAGGAAATAAAGCAAACATGGTAAACTGGAAAAAGAACACAGCACTGTTTCTGACAAGTCAGGCGATAACGATGTTCGGCTCCTCGCTTGTGCAGTTCGCGATTATATGGTATGTCGCAAAGGAAACACGCTCCGGAATAATGGTGACGCTGATGACAATTTGCGGTTTCCTGCCGCAGGTGCTCATTTCGATTTTTGCGGGAGTCTGGGCGGACAGATACAGCAGAAAGCGGCTGATAATATTTGCTGACGCGGGCATAGCGGTGGTGACACTGGTTCTGGCGTTAATAATAATGAATTCCGAGCGCTTCTTTTGGGCGCTGACTGTAATCTCGGCAATCCGCTCGGTGGGCGCGGGCATACAAACACCTGCGGTGAACGCCGCAATCCCACAGCTTGTACCTTTGGAAAAACTCATGAAGGTAGGCGGCATAAACAGCAGTCTTCAATCGGTTATTAACCTTGTCGCCCCTGCCGTGGCGGGAGCGGTGTTAGCCTGGGGCGCGTTTGAGTATGTGATGTTCATTGACGTTGTAACGGCTGTTATCGGCATATCGATATTTTCAATTTTTGTTCCGCTTCCAAGGCTCGAAAAGCCGGAGGGCGAAACAAAAGGCGGCTATTTTGACGAGCTTAAACAGGGCATCAGCTATACACTCGGCAACAAATTTCTCAGGCGCGTTTTAATTGTGTGCGGAGTGTTCAGCTTTATGGTTGTTCCCGCGGCGTTTCTGAATGTACTTATGGTTACCCGAATTTACGGGGATAATTACTGGTATCTGACCCTGAACGAAATGGCGTTTTTCATAGGGGCGGTAATAGGCGGGATTGTACTCAGCTCCTGGGGCGGTTTTAAAAACAGGCTGAAAACACTCGGCTGGGGCGGAATCGGTTTCGGGGTGACCTGTATCGCAATGGGCCTGACGAAGGAATTTTGGATATATCTCATTATTATTTTCATTGCCGGAATTGCCATGCCCTTTAACAATTCGCCTCTCATGGTAATGCTGCAGGAGAAGGTTGACCCCGATAAACAGGGGCGCGTGTTTTCCCTGCTTCAGATTGTTATGATACTCGTAATGCAGCTCGGAATCGGTTTTTTCGGCCCGCTTTCCGATGTCGTACCGATTGAGCGGCTGATGATTGGCTCGGGTATCGGTCTTTTAATCATTACGCTCTCCGTTTTCAGTTGGAAGAGCTTTTACCGCGAGGGAGTTTTGCAATTACCTGAAGAAATTCAGATTATTGCCCCCGATTCCGAAAAAGATAAAGCCTGAAAAAGCCGCATTTGTGTATATTTCTGTTAGTTTCCCGTTGTGTGACAAAGTTACGGAAATAACAAGCACAAACGGGGTACACTCAATATATAAAAATTAAAGAGCGCAATCTCTTTATAATGCATTAAGCCCTGAATTGTCAGGTAATTAACGATAAATCGGGAGGGAACATGATGAGTAAAGTTCTAATTATCGGCGGAGTTGCCGGCGGAGCTAGCTGTGCGGCGAGGCTGCGCAGACTTGATGAAAATTCAGAAATTATCCTTTTTGAGCGCGGAGAATACATCTCCTACGCTAACTGCGGACTGCCCTACCATGTCGGCGAGGTTATAAAATCCCGTGACGCTCTGCTTTTGCAGACGCCCGCAGCTATGCGTGCAAAATTCAACATCGATGTTCGCATAAAAAATGAAGTTGTGTCTATTGATCGCGAAAACAAAACCGTTACCGTAAAGCATACGGATACGGGAGAAACCTACACGGAGAGCTATGATACACTTGTTATTTCGACAGGCTCGTCGCCCCTGCGTCCTCCCATTCCCGGAATCGATTCTTCCAGAATCCAGACACTTTGGACGGTTCCCGACACTGACAGAATCCGCCAGTACATTAAGGAAAGCGGCGTGAAATCGGCGGCGGTAATCGGCGGCGGCTTCATCGGACTTGAAATGGCGGAAAATTTGCGTCATCTTGGGCTCTCGGTATCGATTATAGAAATGCTCGACCAGGTCATGGCGCCGCTGGATTTTGAAATGGCGCAGCTTCTGCATGAAAACCTTGTCCAAAACGGAGTTGAGCTTCACCTCGGAGACGGCGTTTCAACATTTAACGATGTCGGAAACAAGGTTGATATTACGCTGAAAAGCGGCAAGGTTGTATCCGCCGAACTTGTTATTCTCGCAATCGGCGTTCGCCCCAACGGAGAAATCGCAAAGGCCGCCGGGCTTGAAATGAACGCCCGCGGAGGAATTGTTGTAGACGAATATCTCCGCACCTCGGATCCCTACATTTATGCCGTGGGCGACGTTATCGAGGTTGAGGACTTTATCGATAAGAGCAGAACCATGATTCCGCTTGCGGGCCCCGCCAACAAGCAGGGGCGCATCGCCGCAAACAACATTGCGGGTTTCAATGAAAAATATGAGGGCACACAGGGAAGCTCCGTTGCGAAGGTTTTTGATTTGACCGCCGCGACCACGGGCGCAAACGAGAAGACCCTTATAAAACGCGGACTTAAAAAGGGTGAGGATTACGAGAGCGTAACTATAATCCAAAACTCACACGCCGGTTACTATCCGGGTGCGGTCCCCCTTACGCTTAAGCTTCTTTTCTCTAAGGACGGCAAAAAAATCTTCGGGGCGCAAATTGTCGGCGCAGACGGAGTAGATAAGAGAATTGATACGCTTGCCGTAGCCATCAGGCTCGGAGCCGGTATAAGCGAGCTCAAGGCTCTGGAGCTTGCCTACGCGCCTCCCTATTCCTCGGCGAAGGACCCCGTCAACATGGCAGGCTTCGTTGCGGATAACCTTATAAGCGGTAAAGTCGCAATCGCCCCCTGGGATGTAGTTGAGCAAAACACCGGCGCTGTCATGCTTGACGTTCGTGAGAATGCGGAGCTTATGACCTTCTCCCTTGCGGGAGCAAAGCATATTCCGCTGGGACAGCTTCGCGCGCGCCTCGGCGAGCTCGACAAAGAGAAGGAAATCGTTGTGTTCTGCGCCATAGGTGTTCGCGCCTACAACGCAGCTCGAATTTTAAAGAATAACGGCTTTGAAAACGTGAAAGTCTATCCGGGCGGGATGCGCTTCTATCAGTCAGCACACTATAAGGAGGAAAAAACCATGAGTTTTGATGCACCTGTTGCCGACAGCGGTCATGTTGATACACAGAATGCCCCGATTGCCTCCATGCGGCTCGATTGCAGCGGAATGCAGTGCCCCGGTCCCATAATGAAGGTTTTTGAAACCATGAAGGATATGAATAACGGGGACGTAATGGAGGTTTCCGCCTCTGACCCCGGTTTTGCCAGAGACATTGTCGCATGGTCAAGAAGGACCGGAAATACCCTCGTCAGCAACGAGAAGCGCGGAAACGACTATGTAGCGCTCGTAAAAAAAGGAACTGAGGGCAAAGCGCCGGCAGCGGCTGCCGCAGCTGGGGACGGAAAAACCATTATAGTCTTCTCGGGCGACCTCGATAAAGTTCTGGCCAGCTTTATAATTGCAAACGGCGCCGCCGCGATGGGCAGACCCGTGACCATGTTCTTCACCTTCTGGGGGCTCAATGTCTTGCGCAAGTCCCAAAAGCAGAAGGTCAGCAAGACCTTCATGGAGAGCATGTTCGGTGCTATGATGCCCAGAGGCACAGGGAAGCTTAAGCTTTCAAAAATGAACATGGGCGGTATGGGTACCGCCATGATGAAGAAGATTATGCACGACAAGAACGTCGATTCGCTTGAAGAGCTTATTAAGAAGGCTATGAAGGCGGGCGTGAAAATCGTTGCCTGCACCATGAGCATGGATGTCATGGGCATTAAGGAAGAAGAGCTCATCGAGGGTGTTGAGCTGGGCGGCGTTGGCGCATATCTCGGTGATGCCGAGGAATCAAACGTCAACCTCTTTATCTGATACTTCTCTGCCATAATATAGATAGAACCTCTCTCTCCTCCATGGCCCGCGGTGCCAATTACACCGCGGGCCGACTTCTATTCGAGAAGGATTGTTGACTTTTTAACGATCATATGGTATATTATTAGTGTAATTTACAAACCGTACTGACATCGAAGATGTATTTCTGACATGGAAGGCAGTGACTTAAAAGCTTATTAGCTTTTTGCGCCTGCCGAGGCGCATTTTTTGTTTTATCGGAGGGTTCAGGCTATGGAAAATCAGGAAAAAAGGCTCGCTATGATCGCAATTGTTGTCGAAAACTACGATTCGGTTGAGAAGCTGAACAAGCTCATGCACGAGTACGGTGAATTTATCATCGGACGGATGGGCTTGCCCTGCCGTGACAGAGCGGTTTCCCTGATCAGCGTTGCGCTGGACGCCCCCGGTGATGCGATAAGCTCTCTGTCCGGAAAGCTGGGAATGCTGCCCGGTGTCAGCGCAAAGACGGTCTATGCAAAAACAGCGCAGACATTGCCTTAAAAGTTTTTGCGGAAGACTCATATTCTGAAAGGGAGATTTATAATGAAAAAGAACACAATTGCAATCATTCTTTGCCTTGTTTTGGCGCTCGGCCTGCTTGCCGCCTGCGGAACGAAAGACGTTTCCACAGCTACGGACGTTCCCGAGGCGAGCACCTCCGTTAACCCCTCACCCGCGGAGCAGGTAAAGGTCGCGGTTGCGGGACTTGCGGGACCTACCTCAATGGGCATGATTAAGATGATTTCGGAAAAAGCCCTGAACAGCGACGCCTACGCCGTCAGTTACGAAATTGCAAATGCCCCCGACACGCTCACGGCAAAACTCATCAGCGGCGATGTGCAGATTGCGGCGCTGCCCACTAACGCGGCTGCTGTTCTCTATAACAAAACTGAGGGAGAAATTCAGTTCCTTGCGCAGAATACTCTCGGAGTGCTCTATCTTGTCGGTAAGGACTCGTCAGGCATAAGTTCTCTTGCGGACTTGAAGGGAAAGACCATCACCCTGAGCGGCTCTGGCGCAATCCCCGAATATGCCATGGAATACATTCTTGACAAGGCGGGGCTGAGCGGCTCGGTTACGCTCAATTATTTGACAGACCACGCCTCCGTTGCTCAGGCTCTGCTTGCCGGCGACGCGGATTTGGTCGTTTTGCCCCAGCCCTTCGTAACGCAGGTTCTGACGAAGGATCCGAGCATGAAGATACTGCTGGACATCAACAAGGAGTGGGACACGGCCTCCGGCGGCGGCAGTGTACTTTCAATGGGCTGCCTTGCGGTTAATAAGGCCTTTGCGGACGCAAATCCCGAATTCATCGCCGAATTTTTGAAGCAGTACGAGGCTTCCGTGAGCTTCGTTAACGAAAACCCCACTGAGGCCTCCGTTTTGATAGCCGAGGCAGGAATCGTTGCAAGTGCGGATATTGCCGAGAACGCAATCCCACTCTGCAATATAGTCTATAAAGACTCACAGGACGCAAAAACGGAGATTGACGGCTTTTTAAAGGTCCTCTATGACTTTAATCCTGCCTCAGTCGGCGGGAAAATCCCCGATGACGGCTTCTATTACACGGCAGACGCAAAATAGGAATATAAAGCAAAAGGGGAACGGGTATGAACGACAGGCGCTCCCGAAAGACTTTCGCCTTATGGGTTAGGCGTATTCTTATTGTAATATTGTGGATAGCGATTTGGGAAGCGATGTACCTGCTAATCGGCAGGGACATCTACTTCCCTTCTCCCGTTTCCGTCGTCAGAACCTTTTTTGCCATTCTGACGGAGAAAAACAGCTGGGCTATAATCGGCATGAGTGTCTACCGAACGCTGTTTGCCGTTCTTGCCTCTGCCGTTCTGGGCGTCTTGCTCGGCATGGTGTGCGGACGAAGCCGCGCGCTTTACGATTTTGTCAATCCCCTGATGGTAATACTTAAGTCAACCCCCGTGGTGTCGGTTATTATAATCGCGATTATCTGGTTTCGCTCCACCGACGTGCCTATATTTTCGGGCTTTCTCATGTGCTTTCCGATTGTTTTCACGGCGACTGTGGCGGGCATACGCTCCGCCGACCCGAAGCTATTAGAAATGAGCTTGTTTTACAAGGTGAGAAGCCTTGATAAACTGCGGTTTTTGTATTTTCCCTCCGCTAAGCCTTACATCAACTCCTCCGTGGTATCCGCTATCGGAATCTGCTGGAAGGCCGTTGCCGCCGCCGAGGTTTTGAGCATGCCGCGCCTATCCATCGGCGCGAACCTCTATTTTGCCAAGACCTCGCTTGACCCCGCGCTGCTTTTTGCATGGACGGCAGTTATCATTCTTTTGAGCTTTGTTTTCGAAACGCTTTACGCGAAGGTGTCGGGTTATGATAAAACTTGAAAATATAAGCAAAAAATACGGCAGTCACGAGCTGTTTTCGGATTTTTCCGCCGAGTTTGAGGAGCACAAAGTCTCCTGCATACTGGGCGCTTCGGGTGTGGGCAAAACGACGCTTATAAACATTATCGCGGGGCTTGTATCTCCCGACAGCGGAAAGGTAAGCTTCGGCTCGGAAGAGGGAAGGCTCAAAGGTTCCTATGTATTTCAGGAGGCTCGGCTTCTGCCGTGGCTGAATGTTCACGACAATCTGGACTTGGTGTTAAGAAACGCTCGGAAACCGGATGGCGCGCTGTTTATCAAGGAGGAGCGCAATGAGCTTATCCGAAAACAGCTCCGGCTTGTAGAGCTTGAGCCTTACGAATTTTCAATGCCAAACGAGCTTTCGGGCGGAATGGTTCAGCGTGTGGCGCTAGCGAGAGCCTTTGCCTTTCCTGCTGACCTTATTTTTCTCGACGAGCCTTTCAAGGAACAGGACCCGAAGCTCAAGGAAGAGCTTTACGAAAGTTTTTTCCGCGCCTATAAAAACGACGAGGCCGGACGAACAGTGCTCTTTGTTACGCACGATATTTCAGAGGCGCTTCGTCTTGCCGATACAATTTATGTTCTTGCCGGCTCTCCCGCGGAAATCGTCGGGAAGTTTGACAGAGCCGAGTTTTCGGAGGAACTGAAGACCAAAATAAAAGAACTGCTTTAACAAAAAAAGCTCCCGTCCGAAAACGGACGGGAGCTTTGAATTTAATGCTTATTCGCCTTTAAAGCGGGTTTTTGCGGTGTAGTGCGTGTGAAGAAGTTCGTGCGACTTGTGGCTGCCCGGCTTCTCAAGATACTCATCGTACAGTGCCTTGATGGCGGGGTTGTCGTGACTCTTGCGCAGAGCCTTGCCTGCGTCCTCGGAATAAAGCGCCTTGGCGCGAAGCTTTTTGAGGTCGACGTTGTTGCGAATATTGGCGGGCTGAATTATCTGACCGCCGCCGTTGACACAGCCGCCGGGGCAGGCCATGACTTCGATGAAGTGATAGTTCTTCTCGCCGCGCTTAACGGATTCGAGAACCTCTCTGGCGTTGGCAAGACCGCTGGTTACGGCGACATTGAGCGTCAGACCGCCGACGGTATAGGTGGCTTCCTTGACATTGCCGGTTCCGCGAACGTCGCAGAACTCAACGGGAGCTGCGGGGTCGCCCGTGAGCCACTCGGCTGCTGTGCGAAGCGCCGCTTCCATAACTCCGCCTGTCGCTCCGAAGATGACGGCCGCGCCTGTTGAAACACCCATAGGATCGTCGAATTTTTCGTCGGGCAGATTTACAAAGTCAATACCGGCGCGCTCTATCATGCGGGCAAGCTCACGGCTCGTCAGCGCGACATCAACATCGGCTACGCCGTTTGCGCTCTGTTCGGGACGCTTGCACTCGTATTTCTTGGCGGTGCAGGGCATGATGCTGACGACAAAGATGTGCTTCGGGTCTATGCCGAGCTTTTGAGCATACCAGCTCTTGACCACTGCGCCGAACATCTGCTGGGGGGATTTGCAGGAGGAGAGGTTCGGAATAAATTCGGGATAATAATGCTCGCAGTAATTAATCCAGCCGGGCGAGCAGGAGGTTATGAGGGGAAGGGCGCCGCCGTTCTGGATACGTCCGACGAGCTCGGTAGCCTCCTCGAGAATTGTGAGATCCGCGGAGAAGTTGGTGTCGAACACATCGTCAAAGCCGAGGCGGCGGAGAGCCGCAACCATCTTGCCCTCGACATTGGTGCCGATTTCCATGCCAAACGCTTCGCCGAGAGCGGCGCGGACAGCGGGAGCTGTCTGAACGACAACGCGCTTTGTCGGGTCGGCAAGAGCCGCCCAAACCTCGTCTGTCTGGTCCTTTTCACTCAGAGCCCCGGTCGGACAGGCAACAATGCACTGACCGCAGGAAACGCAGGCAACGCTGTTCAGCGGAGCGTCGAAAGCGGACCCGATGTGGGTGTTGAAGCCGCGGTCGTTGACGCCGATAACGGCGGCATCCTGATTGTGCTCGCACACCGCGGTGCAGCGGCGGCAAAGAATGCACTTGGAGTTGTCGCGAATCATGTGGGTTGCGGACTCGTCAATCTTGCTGGGAGTTTTTGCACCGTCGTATTTTCCTTCATCTTCAACGCCGTAATCGTGGCAGAGCTTCTGAAGCTCGCAGGAGCCGCTGCGCACGCAGCTCAAGCACTCGCGGCGATGGTTGGAAAGCAGAAGCTCAAGGTTTGTCTTGCGGGCATCAAAAACCTTTTTGCTGTTTGTAATGACCTCCATGCCCTCGGTAACGGGGAAAACGCAGGCGGCGTTGAGCTTGGGCGAGCCCTTGATTTCAACAACGCACATACGGCAGGCGCCAATCTCGTTGATTTCCTTGAGATAGCAGAGAGTAGGGATGTCAATATGTGCCTCGCGGGCGGCGTTCAGAATGGTGGTTCCTTCGGGGACTGTTACAGCCACACCGTTGATTTTAAGATTTATCATTTTTGTTTCCATATCTGTTTCCTCCTCTCCTTATCTTTTGTAGATTGCGCCGAACTTGCAGTTATCAATGCAGGCGCCGCACTTTATGCACTTTTCGGTGTCAATAACGTGAGCCTTCTTAACCTCGCCTGCAATCGCCGTTGCGGGGCAGTTGCGTGCGCAGAGCGTGCAGCCCTTGCACTTTTCGGCGTCGATGTAATAGTTAAGCAGCTTCTTGCAGACACCTGCGGGGCAGCGCTTTTCGAGTATATGCGCTTCGTACTCGTCACGGAAATACTTGAGAGTTGAAAGTACGGGGTTCGGAGCAGTCTGACCCAGACCGCACAGAGAGTTTTCTTTAATATAGTTGCAAAGAGTTTCGAGTCTTTCGATATCTTCCATCTCTCCGTTGCCGGAGGTGATTTTCTCGAGAATTTCATACATACGGCGATTGCCGACGCGGCAGGGGGTGCACTTTCCGCAGCTCTCGTCGACTGTGAACTCAAGGAAGAACTTGGCGATGTCAACCATGCAGTTGTCTTCGTCCATGACTATCATTCCGCCGGAGCCTATCATTGAGCCGATTGCTATAAGATTGTCATAGTCAACGGGGATGTCCATCAGGCTTGCGGGGATACAGCCGCCGGAGGGTCCGCCGGTCTGAACAGCTTTAAACTTCTTGCCGTTGGGGATACCGCCGCCGATTTCTTCGATTATCTCACGAAGGGTGGTGCCCATCGGGATTTCGACAAGGCCGGTGTGGTTAATTTTGCCGCCGAGAGCGAAGACCTTTGTGCCCTTGGACTTCTCGGTACCCATGGAGGCAAACCACTCTGCGCCGTTCAAAATGATGCGGGGGACGTTTGCGTAGGTTTCGACGTTGTTGTTCATTGTGGGCTTGCCGAAAAGACCCTTGACTGCGGGGAAGGGAGGACGGGGACGGGGGTCGCCGCGCTTGCCTTCGATGGAGTTTAAAAGGGCAGTTTCTTCGCCGCAGACGAATGCGCCCGCGCCCAAACGGATGTCGATGTCAAAGTCGAAGCCCGTTCCGAGAATATTCTTTCCTAAAAGTCCCGCTTCTCTCGCCTGAGCGATGGCAATTTTCAGACGCTTAACAGCGATGGGGTACTCGGCGCGGACATAAATATAACCGTAGTGAGCGCCGATTGCGTAGCCAGCGATTGCCATGGCCTCGAGTACGCAGTGGGGGTCGCCCTCGAGCACGCTTCTGTCCATGAATGCGCCTGGGTCGCCCTCGTCCGCGTTGCAGCAGACATATTTGACGTCGCTCTTCTGAACAGCGGTGAAGCTCCACTTCTTGCCTGTGGGGAAGCCGCCGCCGCCGCGACCGCGAAGTCCCGAGTCGGAGATTACTTTAATGACCTCTTCCGGCGTCATTTCGGTGAGCACTTTCGCAAGCGCCATATAGCCGTCATAGGCTATGTATTCGTTGATGTTTTCGGGGTCAATAACGCCGCAGTTGCGCAGCGCGACGCGCTTTTGCTTGCGGTAGAAGTCTGTGTTGTCAAGGCTCAGAACCGTGTCCTCTGCAAGGGTCTCGGTGTAGAGCAGGCGCTTTACGATTCTGCCCTTGAGGAGATGCTCGGTTACGATTTCCTTGACGTCCTCGACTTTAACCTGAGAGTAGAAAGCACCCTCGGGATAGACAACGACGACAGGGCCGAGAGCGCAAAGCCCGAAGCAGCCGGTCATAACGACCTTCACTTCGTCGGCAAGGCCGGCGGCCTTCAGCTCGGCTTCAAAGTTTTCAAAAAGCTTGTCGCTTGCGGAGGAGTGACAGCCGGTTCCGCCGCAAACGAGAATGTGTGAACGTACCATTTGACTTCCTCCTTAATTCGCGTTGGCGCCGATGGTATATTCAACCACAGGGCTGCCGTTAACGACGTGCTGAGCAATTATCTTGGGAACCTTTTCGGGGGTTACATGAACATAAGTGGTTTTTGTGCCGTCCACGTCGTAAATTTCGATTACGGGCTCAAACTGGCAAATTCCGATACAGCCTGTCTGCGCGACAACGACATCGGTAAGCTTGCGGGTTTCAACTTCCTTGACGCAAGCGGCAAGAACGGGACGGGCGCCGGCCGCGATACCGCAGGTTGCCATACCGACAACAATTCTTACGCGGGTTTCGCCGTCTTTGCGGACGCCGATTTTTGACTTCATATCGTCGCGCAAAGCCTGAAGTTCTGCTAAACTCTTCATCCTTGGATTACCTCCTAATTTGTAGATTTGCCATGAGGCAAACCCCATATTATTCATTGTTACCAGTGACCGATAAAAGGTCAGAGGTGTTTTCCGCCAGAAACTCACGGATGAATCTGGAAACCTCGGGGCTGTTTAACGCAAGCCCATCCAGTATTCGGCGAAATTCGCGCGTATCCAGCGTCATCTCCGCATCTTCATAGCGGCGCGTGTACAAAAAATCAATTTGCGGGTTGCAGTGAATCAGTGTGCTTATGGTTTCGTTAATGTCGCCCAGCGGCATCAGGTCAATGCTTGAACGTACAAAATCGGCTTTTAAAACTGTGCCCTGTCCGACTGTGCTTTGAATCTCCAGCTTCCCGCCTGTCAGCTCCGCCGCCATTTTGAAAAACGGAACTCCAAGACCGACCTTCCTTGTTGTGCGCGTGGTGAAAAAGGGGTCTGTGACGTTTTTGAGCTGCTCGGGAGTCATCCCGCAGCCGTTATCGGATACAGTTACGGAAAGAAGATCCTTGCCTGAGCTTTCCTCAACGGTGATTTCAATAAGAGTTGCGCCCGCCCGCACGGAATTTTCCGCAACATCAAGTATGTTCATGGAAAGTTCCTGCATCATTGCGCTGCCTCCGTAATTAAAAAGCCGAAAAGGAAATCCGGCTTATTCACACTTTTTCAGAATTGCGGCAATCTGATCGGGGGTAACCTTGCCGTAAACGTCGTCGTTTATGCTCAGAACCGGAGCAAGACCGCAGGCACCCATGCAGCGGCAGGCGTCCAAAGAGAACTTGCCGTCGGGAGTTGTGCCGCCGTCCTCAACATCGAGTGTCTTTTTGATTTTCTCATAAATTTCGCCCGCGCCTTTAACGTAGCAGGCAGTTCCCAGACACACGGAAATAGCATACTTTCCCTTGGGATTGAAAGTAAATTGAGAATAGAACGTTGCAACGCTGTACACGCTTTCCGAAGATATACCGAGTTCGGATGCGATGACTTCAATTACCTCTTCGGGCAGATAGCCGTAGATTTCTTGTGCAACCTGCAGTATCTGAACCAAAGAGTGTTCACCTTGCAGGGCCGCAATACTCTCACGCAGCTTCTTGTCTTGCTCGGGTGTTCCGACAAAAGCAGTTGTGCATGTTTTGCTTGACATTTGCGATTCCTCCAGTTAAAGATTTAGTGGATGCTGTATATAGAAAAACTAATTTTAGTAGTTTCTCGTGCGCTTTTCAATTATAACATTATACACGGAATATTACCATAGTCAAATTTTTAACTTTTTATAAAAAGTGTATGATTGAACAGAGAAATAAAGTGTGCTAGAATGAATCTGTATAAATCTGTATTCTATCAGCTCATGCCTCCGCAGCGGACTTCGCCTCACTTGAGTAAAGGCGGCGGTTTTCAACTTGAAACCTAATCAAACCAACTTGTTTTGGGAGGAATATTATGCTTATAAAGGAAATCCGGGAAATACTTGACGCGCAGCTTCTGGTGGGCGAGAATCTGCTGGAAACCGAGGTTCATACAGCCTGCGGCAGTGATATGATGAGCGATGTACTTGCCTTCGTTAAGGACCAGGCGGTTCTTATCACGGGACTTCTTAATCAGCAGGCAATCCGCACAGCGGCCATGATGGACATGGTTTGCGTTATTTTTGTGCGCGGCAAACAGCCGGGCGAGGATATTTTGGAAGTTGCAAAGGAAAACGGTATTGCGGTCATGACAACGAGCTACCGTATGTTTACCGCCTGCGGTATGCTTTATGAGGCGGGCCTGAACGGAGGCTTATCAACAAAATGAGCGGAAATACCCTACACTATCACTATGTCGTTCCCGGAGATGATTTTACAAAGGCGGGCATGGCTTCCAGCGCCGTTAAGCAGGTTTTAAAGCAGCTCGGGCTGGATCCGGAAACGGTAAGAAAAATGTCCATTTCCCTGTACGAGGGCGAAATCAATATGGTGATTCACGCCGGCGGCGGAGAAATTGACGTGGATATTGACGATGAAAAAATCGTTGCCGTGCTGACCGACCACGGTCCCGGAATCGAAAATATTGAGCTAGCCATGCAGGAGGGCTGGTCAACCGCTTCCGAACAGGTGCGGGGGCTGGGCTTCGGAGCGGGAATGGGGCTTCCGAACATGAAGAAATATTCCGACTACATGAATATCGAAAGCAAGCCGGGCAGCGGTACCGCTGTAACCGTTATGGTAAATATAAAATGACTTACAGAATTTAAGCATAATCTTGGAGGTTTGAAATGCCTGAATATTTTCACTCCGTGACTTTGGATAAAGATGCCTGCCGCGGCTGTATCACCTGCGTTAAGCGCTGCCCCACGGAAGCGATTCGCGTCCGCGACGGGAAGGCGCGTATTATCGGGGAGCGTTGTATTGACTGCGGCGAATGCATCCGCGTTTGTCCCCACCACGCAAAAAGTGCCGTTACTGATTCGCTCAGCTCAATTGAGCAGTTTAAATATAAAGTTGTGCTTCCCCCGCCTTCTCTTTTCGGACAGTATAAAAGGCAGGAGGATCTGGAGCTTATACGCGCTGCCCTTAAAGAGCTTGGCTTTGACGCGGTTTATGAGGTTGCGGCGGCTGCGGAGCTTGTCAGCGATGCGACCCGCCGTATGCTTGAGCAGGGGGGGCCGAAGAGACCTGTCATTTCCTCCGCCTGTCCGGCGGTACTCAGGCTGATCCGCATACGCTTCCCGAATTTGCTGGAAAACGTGCTGCCGCTGTCGGCTCCGATGGAGGTGGCGGCTCGCCTTGCGCGCGAAAAGGCCGTCGAAGAAACGGGACTTGACCCCTCCGAAATAGGGATAGTGTTTATAACTCCCTGCCCAGCAAAGGCAACGGCAATTAAAAATCCGATGGGCACGGAGAAAAGCGAGGTTGATTTGGCAATATCCGTGAGCGAGATTTATCCCGCTCTGCTCGCGGCGATGAACAAATGCGCCGCCGAGGGAACGGGACCCGATTCCGCGCAGAGCGGACGAACGGGACTCAGCTGGGGCAACAGCGGCGGAGAGGCGGCGGCAACCTTCACTGTTCGTTATCTTGCGGCAGACGGCATAGAAAACGTAATCAACGTACTCGAGGAGATGGAGGACGACAGGCTTTCAGATCAGGATTTTGTGGAGCTTAATGCCTGCCCCGCCGGCTGTGTCGGCGGCGTCCTGAATATAGAAAACCCTTATGTGGCGGCGACAAGGATGAAGCGGCTTAGAAATTACCGCCCCGTCGCCTGCAACAGCCTGAGCGGCGATGCTCTGCCGCCCGAAATTCTTTGGGACGCCGAGGTTAAGCCTATAAACGCACTGAGCCTTGATACAAATCCGCAGCATTCACTTAAGATGATGCGCGAGATTGAGGAGATTGAATCCAGATTGTACGGGCTCGACTGCGGCTCCTGCGGAGCACCCTCCTGCAGGGCGCTTGCGGAGGACATTGTTCTCGGATACTCAACCGAGGACGCCTGCATTTATCTTTTAAAGGACAAGGTCGAAGCGGTCAGGGCGAGCATGCTCTCCCTCAAAATTGACAGCAGGGATAAAAGCGGAGACAAAAATTCCTGACTTGAGGTTTTCGAAAGGAGAGGTCAGTTTACAATGAAAGTTAAGGACATTTGCGCTCAGCTCGGTTGGGAAATGACAAACGGCGACGGTGAACGCGAAATTACCGGCGGCATATATTGCTGCGACCTTCTGTCAATAGTAATGGGCAGAGCGCCCGCCGGAAGTCTTTGGATAACGGTTATGGGAAATGTCAACACCATGGCCGTTTCAACGCTTGCCGACACAGCCTGTGTGGTCATTGCCGAAGCAATGCCGCTCGATGATGAGGCGCTTGTCGGTGCGAAAAAAGGAAACGTGACCGTAGTAAGAACCGAACTGCCGGTTTTTGAGGCTGCGCTTAAGGCAGCGGAGTGCCTCAGGCTGTTTTAGCATTTAGGGAAATGGGGGTGAGGGCTTTGCCAAAATACGCTTACGATCTTCATATTCACAGCTGCCTGTCACCCTGCGGCGATGCACTGATGACTCCGCCGAACATAGCAAACATGGCCTATATCAAAGGACTGGATATAATTGCAATAACCGACCACAACAGTGCAAGGAACGTGCGCGCCGTAAGCGCCGCCGCTTCTTCGCTTCCTCTCACGGTAATCCCGGGGATTGAGGTTACCACCGCTGAGGAAATCCACGTGGTGTGTCTTTTCCCAGACTGTGACAGTGCGGAAAAAGCGGGCTTGGAGCTTGAAGCGCACCTGCCGCCCGTTCAGAACCGCCCCGAGTACTTCGGCGAGCAGCTGATAATGGATGAAAATGAAACAGTTAAAGGAAGCTTTCCGTTTCTGCTTTCAAACGCACTGGACCTTTCGATTGATATGCTGCCTGCTTTTGTGGACGGCTTCGGCGGGTTTTGCTATCCCGCGCATATAGACAGAGCTTCCAACAGCATTCTTTCCGTGTTCGGCACTCTTCCCGATAAACCGCGCTTTTCCGCGCTCGAGGTCTCAAGACCCCGGAAGTTTTTCGAAGCTGCCGAAAATGACGGTTACAGAAAAGGACATACCGTTGTCACATCCTCCGATGCGCATTCGCTCGCGGATATTTCGGAGCATGAACACTTAATTGAGCTTGAGAAACCTACTTTTGAGTTTCTTCGCAAGGCCTTGAGCAAAGGCTTGGACTAGTCTTTATCACAAGTGCGAAGGAGCGCCTCAGCTAGGCGAAATCAAGGCGCAATCTGGTTCGTAAATTAGAGCCAAACCGTATTCTACTACAAAAAAGCGGCCTTGTCAAAGCTCGCTTAAATACACTGAAAACGACCTGAAATATGAGGGGCAAAGCATGAAGATTGCGCTGATTAACGGACAAAACCATAAGGGCTCAACTTATCGCATAGGCAGAAAACTGGCGGAAAAACTGGCGGTACCGGAGAATATCTCCGAGTTTTTCCTGCCAAAAGACATGCCGGGCTTTTGTATGGGCTGCGCTAAATGCATTATGGAGGATGAAAAGCTCTGTCCTCACCGCTCATACATGGAACCGATTATTAGTGCGGTAGACGCCTCAGATGTGCTGATTTTTACGTCGCCTGTTTATGTTTTCCACGCAAGCGGCTCGATGAAGGCCCTGCTGGACCACTTTGCGTATCGCTGGATGCCTCACCGCCCCGAGGAGAAGATGTTTCAAAAGCAGGGGGTCTGCATCGCGACAGCCGCCGGAGCCGGAATGAAATCGACAATTAAGGATATGAGGGACAGTCTTAACTTTTGGGGAGTAGGCAAGGTATACAGCTACGGAATCGCGGTCAACGCAATAAAGTGGGATGAGGTTCCGGAAAAGAAAAAAGTAAAAATCGAAAAAAAGACTGACAGACTTGCCAAAACTATAAAACGACGCGAGGGGAAGATTCACCCCACGCTTAGGACGCTGTTGTGGTTTTACGGCATACGACTTATGCAGAAAAAGCCGCTTAACGCAGTTGACGGAGCTTACTGGAAGGAAAAAGGCTGGACAGGATCCATCAGACCCTGGAAAAAGAAATAACGCAATTTTTAGAGGGGTATTTATTCAAATACCCCTCTACCTGTCAAAGCAGAGCAATCCGAAATAGATTGGTACATCAGAAAACCGAACCTCAGGCCGATTATTTTTTTGCCTTGGAAAGCCCTGAATTTACTCAATTTGGGGCTTTTTCGGTATATAAATCGGACCTTCAAGCAAGATGAGATTGATTTTTCTGTTGACAAGCATTTGAAAACAAAATATAATGAGCGTGCTTTGAAAAGCACGAATTGAATATTCCTTCTTGGGAGTATGGCAAAGACGCCAATAATACACCGTGTATTATTGGCGCTATTTTTATGTTTAAAGGAGAAGATTTATGGACCACGGCGACGTCGCATGGATGTTAACATCATCGGCACTGGTATTGATAATGACCCCCGGACTGGCGTTTTTTTACGGAGGCTTGGTAAAGAGAAAAAACATTATTAACACAATTCTGTCATCTGTTATACTCATGGGGCTGGGCTCCGTTCTCTGGGTTTTGATTGGTTTTTCATTGTCGTTTCACGGCGATATCGGAGGAATCATCGGTGACTTGAAGTGGTTTGGACTGAGCTTTGATACAATGAAGGACATGACCCTGGCGTATCCCAACACGCTCGCCTTTGCAATATTCCAAATGATGTTCGCAATTATCACTCCGGCACTCATAACCGGAGCGATTGCGGAGAGAATGAAATTTTCCGCACTTGTAATTTTCACGACAGTATGGTCTATTATAGTATATTACCCCCTTGCTCACATGGTTTGGGGCGGCGGACTGCTCTATAAAATCGGTTCCATAGATTTCGCGGGAGGAAACGTCGTTCACATCAGCTCGGGCGTAAGCGCGCTTGTGCTCTCCATTCTTCTCGGGAAGCGTAAACACATCGCAAAAGCTACATACCACCCGCATAATGTGCCATTTGTCATTCTTGGCGCGTCACTGCTTTGGTTTGGCTGGTTCGGGTTTAACGCGGGCAGCGCCCTTTCGGCAAACGAGCTTGCCGTTCACGCCTTCATGGCAACCAACAGCTCTGCCGCCGCCGCAATGCTCTCGTGGCTCCTGATTGAAAAAGTCAAAAACGGCAAGCCGACTCTTGTGGGCGCTTCGACGGGCCTTGTAATCGGGCTTGTGGCTATAACCCCCGGAGCGGGCTTTGTTCCGATTTGGGCAGCTTTAATTATCGGCGCTCTGGTAAGCCCGATTTGCTACTTCTTCATAAGTGTCGTTAAACCCAAATTCGGCTATGACGACGCTCTGGACGTGTTCGGCTGCCACGGCATCGGCGGTATATGGGGCGGAATTGCAACTGGTCTTTTCGCAAAGACGTCCATAAACTCCGCAGCCGCCTGGGACGGACTGGTTTTCGGAAACGCAACGCTTTTCCTTCGTCAGCTGGCCGCAATCGGAATTACTGTTTTAATCGCTGTCGCCGGTACCTTTGTCGCCTATGGTGTGGCGTCACTTGTCACCAAGGGCATAAGGGTATCCAGCAGGGGCGAGGATTTGGGTCTTGACTGCTCCGAGCACGACGAATCGGCTTATCCCGCCTTCAACGGCATGGATTAAATCAAGGGAGGAATTATTAAGTGAAAAAAATCGAAGCTTATATCAGACCCGAGAAGCTGGAGGATACGAAGGAGATTCTGACGAAATACAAGCTCAACGGACTCAGCATTATGCAGGTTATGGGTTGCGGAAAACAAAAAGGCTGGAAAAAGTTCGTCAGAGGCACGGAAGTCGATTACAATTTCCTGCAGAAAATCAAGCTTGAGATGGTAGTGCTTGACGAGCAGGTCGAGGACGTCGTTCAGGGAATTATCGAAATTTCGTCGACGGGCGAATTCGGAGACGGCAAGATATTCATATACGATGTTAACGACGCGATTCGTGTGAGAACCAAGGAACGCGGCGAGGACGCAATTAAATAGGATTTAAGAAAAAAGACGCCTGAAAGCTTTGCTTTCGGACGTCTTTTTTAAGCGTATTTTCGTATAAAACAGAGCTAAATGAGAAAAATAAACAGTGCCGTTATTATAAAAACGGGGAACGAATACGGGGGGTGTTTTTATGGCACTTTTGGGAAATCCGTTTGTTGCAAATGTTACAAAGCAAATGAGCCTTGACGAAACGATTCAGGCGCTTCGGGTGGATTTAGCCGGAGAGCTAGAGGCGATTATCGGCTATGAGGCCCACGCCGCCTCAACCGATGACGAGCGGGTGAAAAAGGTTCTTCTGCATATTGCCGATGAGGAAAGACAGCATGTGGGGGAGCTTACGCAGCTGCTATATATCCTGTGTCCCAAGGAAGCGGAGCACACGGAAAAGGGCAGGCAGTCAATTACAGCCCAGCAGCAGCAAAATTTTCAAGGTCAGCTGCAATGAACAGGGCCGCGCTTAAATAGCGCGGCTTATTCTATTCCTGAGAAGAACAGGTACTTTCAGCGGTGTTCGAGCTTTGCAGCGCCAAAAGAAGCCGACGCTACGAATAACGCCGGCCCCTTTTGGAGGAGGATTGTGCAAGAATTTATGGAGACAAGAGAGTTATTAAAATAAATTAGAAAATGGACTTATCGGTTTTTAAAACCTTTCAGCTCTGTGTTTGTAACAAAGGCATTCATAGCATCGAACTGGTCTTCGGTATCACAGCAGATTCCGAAGGCGAGTGCCTCATAGTTTGCTGCGGAGTTAATATCCGCCTGCATTCCGCGGCGTATGCACTGCTTTGCGAAACGAACGGCAATCTGTGCCTTTGAAGCTATAGTATGGGCAAGCTCAAGCGCGGTTTCCATGAGCTTTTCGTGCGCCACAACCTGATTTACAAGTCCGATTTCCTTTGCTTCCGCGGCATCGATGGTTCGGGCGCTCAAAATAAGCTCCATAGCCTTTCCGATACCGACTATGCGGGGAAGCCGCTGGGTTCCGCCGAAACCCGGGATAACACCCAAACCTACTTCCGGCTGGCTGAACTTTGCGTTTTCACTGGCGATACGGATATCGCAGGCCATGGCAAGCTCGCAGCCGCCGCCGAGAGCAAAGCCGTTGACGGCCGCTATGACGGGCTTCGGGAAGTTTTCGATACGAAGCGATATTGCGTTTCCGAAATCGCTGAAGGCTTTGCCCTCAACAGCGCCGAAATCGCGCATCTCGGCAATATCCTCGCCCGCGGCAAAGGAACGTCCCTTTCCGGTCAGGATAACTACATATATATCTTCGTTTGCCTCAAGCACGTCCAATGTCCGGTTGAGATCCGAAAGTACGTCGGAGTTGAGAGAATTGAGAGTTTCGAAGCGATTTATGGTGACGATTCCGACGTGTCCCTGCTGTTCGAGTATTATATATCCCATTTTTAAGACCTCAGCACTTTTCGTAGATTGTGGCTACGCCCATACCGCCGCCGATGCAGAGAGTGGCAAGACCGGTTTTAGCATCATCCCTCTTTAAAAGTTCGTGGAGCAGGGTTACGATTATACGTGCTCCCGAAGCGCCGATGGGGTGACCGAGCGAGATAGCGCCGCCGTTTACGTTTACTCGGCTTACATCAAAGTTAAGCTCCCGCGCAACAGCAAGGGACTGTGCGGCAAAGGCTTCATTTGCTTCAATGAGATCAATATCCTCAATTGTGAGCCCGGCCTTTTTCAAAGCGTTTCTGGAGGCGGGGACGGGGCCTATGCCCATAATCTTCGGGTCGACGCCGCCCTGACCCCAGCCGATGAGCTTTGCTATTGGCTTAAGTCCGTATTTCTCAACAGCTTCACCGGAGGCGAGAAGTATAGCCGCCGCGCCGTCGTTGATTCCGGAGGCGTTGCCGGCGGTAACAGTACCGTTTTCGGGTTTAAAGGAGGGCTTTAGCTTTGCAAGACTCTCGGCGCTTGTGTCGTTTCTCGGAAATTCATCCGTTTCGAAGTTGACTGTTTCGCGCTTAACTTTGACAGGGACGGGGACAATCTCGTCCTTAAATCTGCCATTTGCCTGAGCCTCGGCCGTTTTCTGCTGGGACTTGAGAGCAAAGGCGTCCTGTTCCTCACGGGTGAGCTTCCACTCGTCGCTGATGTTTTCGGCGGTCACGCCCATGTGGTAATTGTTGAAGGCGTCGGTAAGTCCGTCGTTTATCATGGTATCGACCATTTTAGCCGCGCCCATGCGTGCGCCGAAACGAGCGGAAGGGACCGTGTAGGGTGCTGCGGACATATTCTCGGCTCCGCCGGCAACAACGATATCTGCGTCGCCTGCGAGTATGGAGCGCGCGCCTTCGATGAGGCTCTTCATTCCGCTGCCGCAGAGCATATTAACTGCAAAAGCGGGGACTTCGACGGGGATGCCCGCCTTGACCGCCGCCTGTCTTGCGACGTTTTGGCCGAGACCCGCTGTCAGTACGCAGCCGAAGATGACTTCGTCCACGTTTTCGGGCGCGACATTTGCGCGGCGAAGGGTTTCTTTAATGACTATGGCGCCAAGCTCTGTTGCGGAAACATCCTTGAGAGCGCCGCCGAAGCTGCCTATGGCTGTGCGGCAGCAATTTACAACATATAGGTCTTTCATTGTTTTCCTCCGAATAGTGAGTTTCGTTTAAAGCTTTCTTTTGGGGCTCGGCGTTTTATTTTAGTCCCATCCAGGAGGAAATGACCATACGCTGAACCTCGGAGGTGCCTTCGTAAATTTCGGTGATTTTTGCGTCGCGCATCATACGCTCGAACGGATATTCACGGGTATAACCGTAACCGCCGATAAGCTGGAGTGTGCGGCGGGTTACATCGCTTGCATTTTCTGAGGCGTAGAGCTTGCCCATTGCGGCAAGGTGGTTATACGGCTCGTGGTCCTGCTTCGCCTGCGCCGCGCGGTAGATCAGAAGGCGGGCGGCGTCCGTCTTGGTCTGCATGTCGGCGAGCTGGAACTGAGTGTTCTGGAACTGGCTGATTTTCTTGCCGAACTGCACGCGCTCGGAAACGTACTTGACGCACTCGTCGATGGAGCCTTGAGCGATGCCCAGAGCCTGAGCGCCGATGCCGATACGTCCGCCGTCGAGAGTTGTCATTGCAATCTTGAAGCCCTTGCCCTCTTCACCGAGGAGGTTTTCCTTGGGAACCTTGACATTGTTGAAAATAAGCTCATAGGTTGCGCTGCCGCGTATGCCCATCTTCTTTTCCTTGGTTCCGAAGGTAAAGCCTTCCATGCCCTTTTCAAGAATGAATGCGGAAATGCCCTTGTTGCCGAGTTCTTTATTTGTCATGGCGAAAACAATGTAGGTGTCGCCGTAGTAGCCGTTCGTAATAAAAATCTTGCTGCCGTTTATGAGGTAATGGTCGCCCTTATCCTCGGCTGTGGTTTTCTGCATGGCGGCGTCAGTTCCCGCGGAGGGCTCCGTAAGAGCGAAGGCTCCGAGCTTTTCGCCCGTCGCCAGCGGAACGAGATACTTTTGCTTTTGCTCCTCGGTGCCGTATTCATAGATAGGCCAGCAGCAAAGCGAGCTGTGACCGGAGAGCATAACGCTTGTGGCCGCGCAGTATTTGGCGATTTCCTCGCAAGCCGCGATATAGGCAAGATAGCTCAGTCCGCAGCCGCCGTACTCCTCGGGGACCCAGACACCCATCATTCCCATTTCGGCGAGCTTGTGATAGGTTTCCGCGGGGAAACGCTCCTCTTCGTCGATAATCGCCGCAAGAGGTTTAACTTCCTTAAGGCAGAAGTCGTGCAGCATTGACAATAATTCCTGCTATTCCGCGCTGAATTTGAAATCCATTGTGACACCCTTCCTTTTATTATATATGTGTAAGCCGATTGAGAGTTTTCTTATGCGCTGTAATCATAAAAGCCTTTGCCGGTCTTCTTGCCCAGAAGCCCGCCTCGTACCATTTTGCGAAGCAGAAGCGCCGCGCGGTACTTGGGGTCGCCGGTTTCGGAATAGAGCGTATCCATGATTGAAAGGCAAATGTCGAGACCGATAAAATCGCCCAAAGCCAGAGGTCCCATCGGGTGGTTAGCGCCCAGACACATGGCGGTGTCGATGTCCTTTGCGGAGGCAACGCCTGTCTCCAAAAGACCGACGGCCTCGTTTATCATCGGGACAAGGAGCTTGTTGACGACAAAACCGGGAGCCTCGGCGACTTCAACGGGGGTTTTGCCGAGCTTAACCGACAGCTCCGAAATTGCACTAAAGGTTTCGTTGGAGGTGTTCGCACCGCGGATGACCTCAACGAGTTTCATTACCGTGGCGGGGTTAAAAAAGTGCATACCGATAAATTTATCTGCGCGTTTGGTTGCGGAAGCAATCGCGGAGATGGAGATGGAGGAGGTGTTGGTGGCGAAAATGGTATCCTGTTTGCAGATACCGTCAAGCTCAGCGAAAATCTGTTTTTTTATGTTCAGATTCTCAACAGCTGCCTCAATGACAAGATCCGCGTCCGCCGCAGCTCTGATATCCACGGTAAAATCAATTTTGGAAAGAATGGCCTTAACTTCGTCTTCAGTCATTTTTCCCTTTGCGGCAAGTTTGGAAAGACCCTTGTCAAGTCTTGCTGCCGAAGCGGAAATCAGCTCCTCGCTAATATCGCGGACAACAACGCTGAATTCTTGTTTTGCGAAAACTTGAGCGATGTCAAGTCCCATGGTTCCGCCGCCGATGACGACAATTTTATTCATAGATATATCCCTCTCAAATAATTTATTTGCTGCTCTGCACATTCGACAGGGCGATTATACTATTTACCCAAAAAATTCTTTTCCTTGCGCTTTTCCAAAAACGCGTCCATGCCCTCATTTTTATCGGAGGTACCGCAGCTGACGCCGAAGGCCTCAGCCTCAAAAGCAGAACCTGTGTGGATATCCGTCTGCATGCCCATACGGATGCAGCGCTTGGATTCGCGCACGGCGATAGGGGCGTTGACTGCAATTTTTTCCGCAAGCTCAAGGGCCTTCGCCATCAGTTCCTCGGGCGGGCAGACATAGCTGACAAGACCGATTTGCAAGGCTTCCGCGGCTCCGATGACCTTTGCGGTGAAAATAAGCTCCATTGCCTTTGAAAGACCCACTATGCGGGGCAGCCTCTGCGTTCCTCCGAAGCCCGGGGTAATTCCGAGTCCGGTTTCGGGCTGGCCGAATTTGGCGTTTTCGGAGGCTATGCGTATATCGCAGGCCATAGCCAGCTCGCAGCCTCCGCCCAGAGCAAAGCCGTTAACAGCGGCAATGACGGGTTTGCTCATGTTTTCAAGTCTCAACAGAACCTCGCCGCCGCGCACGCCGAAAGCCTTGCCCTCAGCGGCGGAAAAGCCCCGCATTTCTGCGATGTCGGCTCCGGCCACAAAGGCGCGTCCGTCGCCGGTAATAATAACGGCATAGCTTTCCGAGTCGCGCTCAACTTCTATGATTGCGTCCTCAAGGTCGCTCAGAACCTGCGAGTTCAGAGCGTTCAACGCCTCGGGACGGCTGATTGTCAGGGTCGTCACATGTCCGTTGCGTTCGGATTTGACAAATGACATGGTATCACTTCCTTATTTAATGTAAGTCAATAGCAATTCGCGGCAAGAAAAGCCGCGCGTCTTATTCTTTGGGAGGCATTACGGTCGCAAAGCCTGTGATAACTGTTTCACCGCGCTGGTTTACAACGACGGTTTCGAGCTTAATGCGGTTTTTCTCTTCAATTCTCTCGACTACCGTGCAGGTGGCGGTAACTGTATCGCCGAAATAGACAGGTTTTGTAAAACGAAGCTCCTGAGCCATGTAAATTGTGCCGGGGCCGGGGAGCTGGGTTCCCAAAACGGTGGAAATAAAGCCTGCGGAGAGCATTCCGTGAGCTATACGCTGACCGAATATGCTTTTTTCCGCCGACACTGCGTCTATATGCGCGGGATTAAAATCTCCGGACATGCCTGCAAACTGGACTACATCAGCCTCAGTTACGGTTTTGGTAAAGCTTGCGGAATCGCCCAATGCGATTTGAGAAATAGTGCGTCCGTTCATAATTCATCAACCTTTCAAATGATAACTTAAAATATGAATCATCTTTCATGTACATGATAGTATACACTTTTTCGTTTGTCAACAACAAAATCGCCGATAATCACCACAATGTATAAAAAATAAATATAAAATACATCTTGACAAACCGGTATATCGTCTATTATGCTGTAGTCAAGAAGCGAATCATCATTCATGAAAACGCACAATATTGAATAACAAATTTGGTGAAAACCGATAACATGAAGCCAAATTCATGTTAAAATGGCAGGGAGGAAACCGGAAATGACAAAAGAAAATAACGTTGGCATCGTGGGAATAGGCGTATATTTGCCTGAAAATCGGATGACAGCAAAGGAAATATCGGAAGCTACCAACGGTAACTGGACCGAAGAGGCGATTGCGGATAAGCTCGGCATCGTTGAAAAACGCGTTCCCAGCAAAGACGAGTGCGACGGAACACAGGAAATGGGCGCGCTGGCCGCTCTGGACTGTATAAAAAACACAGGCGTTGACCCGCTCGAAATTGACGCGATACTCTGCTTTACCGAAGAATGGAAGGAATACCCCCTTACCACCTCCGCCTGTTACATACAGGATCGCATAGGAGCAAAAAATGCCTGGTGCCTTGACGTACAGAATCGCTGCTGCACAAGCGTGACGGCGATGAAGCTGGCCAAGGACATCCTCCTTTCCGACGAGGACTGCAACAATATTCTTATCGCGGGCGGATACAGAAACTGCGATTTGATAGATTTTACGGATAACGGCGTTTCCTTCATGTTCAATCTCGCGGCGGGCGGCGGTGCGATGCTGCTTCGCAAGAACTATAATAAAAACCTCCTGCTCGGAACACACCTTATGAGCGACGGTTCGGTGGTTAACACCTGCGGCGTCAAGGTGGGCGGAATAAAAGAGCCCGTCACAGCCGAGAACATTAACGAATTCGGCAAGCTGAGGCTCATGGATTCGGCAAAGATGAAGGGACTTTTAAATACAGTATCAATGCCCAACTGGATGCACTGTATCGACGAGTCGCTTCGAAAATCGGGTCTTACCAGAAGCGACATCGGATTTTTGGACATTCTGCATATCAAGCGCTCGGGACATCTCGGCATGCTTAAGGACCTGGGACTGACAGAAGAGCAGACAGTTTACCTTGAAAACTACGGCCACGTCGGACAGGTTGACCAAATCCTCTCCCTCAAGCTCGCGCTCGAGCAGGGAAAAGTTAAGGACGGCACGGTAATTTCTATGATAGCTGCCGGAATTGGGTATACTTGGGCAGCGAATGTTATCAGATGGGGGGATGCTATTTGAGTACTTTTCTTCAGCTGTTTTTGAGAAGCTTTGAAACCGGAGCAATTTATGCTCTGGCGACATTGGGAATCATCATCGTTTTCCGCACAAATCTGGTAATCAACTTTGCACAGGGCGTCATGGGAATGTTCGGTGCCTACATTGTTACTATTATATTTACAAAAGCGGGCGTTCCGCTGCTGCTGGCGATCTTACTGGGTGTAATAGCCGCCATAGCCATCGGCTTTGTCGTTGACTTTGTAATAATCCGCCGGACAAAAAAGGTTGCCGGAAGCGGAAAGGAAATTATCACCCTGGGTATGATGATGGTGTTTCTGGGAATCGCGCCGATGGTTTTTGGAGTCGATCCCTTCCGTCTGCCGAAAATCATCGAAACTGGAGCGTTCACTCTCGATAAGGCGAATCTTTCCTACAACAGTCTTTTAAACATTGTCATCGGTCTTACCTTGACCATAGGACTCTTCTTCCTGCTGCAAAAGACAAAGCTCGGACTTGCCATACGCACCACAGCCTCCAATGAAAAAACAGCGAGGATGCTCGGCATCCCCACAAAAAAGGTTACACTTTTCGCCTGGGCTTTCGCGATGGTGCTCGGCACCCTGTCCGGCGTTCTGATAGCGCCTTCCACCTCGGTAACGGTTAACCTCATGGACAGCGTTCAGGTTAACGCCTTTATCGCCTGCGTTCTCGGCGGTTTCCAGACCTTCTACGGTCCGGTCATCGGCGCCTATATTCTTGCCATTGCAAATAACCTTCTATCCTATTATGTTTCTTCGGTTTGGGGCACCCAGATACTCTATCTGCTCGTGATAATCTTTATAGTGATTAAACCTGTCGGACTTATCGGGAAACGCTACATTAAAAAAGTGTAAAGGAGAGCAGAAATGAAACAAGACTCTACTCTGAGCAAGATTTCAAAAAGTCCATATCTGCGATTCGTCCTGTTTGGTCTTGTACTCTCAATGCTCCCCGTTCTGGCTTCGGGAGGTATTCTGAAAACCTCGTGGGTGGGCATTATCGGCGGTACCATTATATATTCTATCGCGGCATTGGGACTTAACCTCCTGCTCGGATATTCGGGACTGATTTCGCTGGGAACAGCCGGCTTCATGGGGCTCGGCGCCTATATCAGTGCCTATGTAACCGGCAACATGGGGCTTCCTTGGGAAATCGGCATTCTTGCCGCAGTCATCATTCCCGTAATTTTGGGCATTCTTATCGGACTTGCCTCCCTTCGCATGGAGGGGCTTTATCTGGGAATAGTTACGCTGTGCATTTCCGAGTTGCTGCGTAAAACCTTCGACGAGCTTGAACCCTTAACCGGAGGCTTCTCGGGCAAAAGCGCCGAGTATCCCACGCTTCTTGGCACCTTCAAGCTCAACCAGAGCACGACCTTCATTCTGCTTTGCGTGGTGTTCGTCCTGATGATGATACTAACCTATCATCTGGCAAACGGACAGCTGGGGCGTGCGCTCAACGCCATGCGCGGCAGCAATGTCGCGGCTCAGGCCATGGGTGTATCTCTTTTGAAATACAGACTGATCGCCTTTGCTCTGGCAACTGGCTACGCCGCGCTTGCGGGAGCACTCTACGCACACTTCATTAAATTTGTATATCCCTCAACCTGGAGCCTGCCGCTGTCGCTGGTTATGCTCGCGATTATAGTTATCGGAGGGTTGCGGTCAATTTACGGCACCTTTGTCGGCGCGCTGATTGTTTACGCTCTGCCGGATCTTGTGCTTAAGCGCATTCCCGTTATCGGAGATATCAACGGCTTGCCTTACGTTTTCTCGGGCGTGCTTATCATTCTGGTGGTGCTCTTCTATCCCGGCGGCAGCGTAAAAGTGTTTTCTGATGTTAAACGGCTGCTATCGAAGCTGTTCAAAAGGAAGGTGAAGGAAGATGTCTGAACAAATCGGCCTCCCCGTTCAGCTTAACGAAAACGAAATTCTGAGGGTGGAGAATCTCTCGATGCACTTCGGCGGACTTAAAGCCGTTGAGCAGCTCAACTTCTCTATCAACGAGCACGAAATATTCGGGCTTATCGGGCCCAACGGCGCGGGAAAAACAACGGTCTTCAACTGCATTACACAGTTTTATAGACCCAGTCAGGGCAGGGTGCTCTTTCATACCAAGCAGGGACAGACGGAAGACCTCGTCGGCCAGAAGGTACACAACATTATCCGGAAGGGTCTTGTACGAACCTTCCAAAACGTCGAGCTTGTAAGCGAGCTTTCCCTTCTGGACAACGTACTGGTCGGCGGACACATCGACTTTAAGTCGGGTGGGTTTTCACAGGCGCTTCGCCTGCCGAAGGCTCGCCGCGAGGAAAAGGCGATGCGTGAAAAGGCGGTGCAGATACTTGGCTTTATGGGTATAGACCACTTAAAGGACGCATTAGCGGGCGGACAGCCCTACGGTATCAGAAAAAAAGTTGAAATGGCGCGCACACTTATGTGCGGACCCAAGCTTATCATTTTGGATGAGCCTGCTGCGGGACTCAACGATGTGGAAACTCAGCAGCTTGCGGAGACGATTCGCGAGGTACGCGATTCGTATAACTGCTCTATCCTCCTTGTAGAACATGACATGCGCCTTGTCATGGATATATGCGACAGGGTTTGCGCGATTTCTTTCGGAAAATTTCTTGCCTGTGATACGCCTGAGAGTATTCAGAAGAACTCTCTGGTTCAGGAAGCCTATCTCGGCGAAAAGGAGGACTGATTAAGTGAGCGGTGAAGTCGCATTATCCATCGAAGGACTGAAGGTGCGCTACGGTCCGATTGAGGCACTCAAGGGCATAAACATCGAGGTGCGTGAGGGCAGCGTTGTCGCCCTGCTCGGCGCAAACGGAGCGGGAAAGACCACAACGCTCCAGACAATATCCGGCTTGGTGAACGCCGCTGAGGGCAAAATCTCCTTCTACGGCAAGGACATTACTAATAAAGAGGCAGAGTCCATCGCCTCTCTCGGTATCTCACAGTCTCCGGAAGGCCGCCAGATATTTGCCGACCTCACGGTTGACGAAAACCTTAAAGCGGGCAGTTTCACACTCAGAGACAAAAAAGTCATCGATAACTGTTATCGCCGTGTTTACAAGCATTTTCCCCTGCTGAAGGAAAGAGGAAAACAGCTTGCGGGCACCCTTTCGGGTGGCGAACTGCAAATGCTGGCAATTGCCAGAGCCTTAATGTCAAACCCGAAAATTCTCCTTCTGGACGAGCCTTCGCTCGGACTTGCTCCCTTGATTGTTCAGGACATCTTCAAGATTATCGGAGAAATCAAGAAGGAGGGGACGACTGTCGTAATAGTTGAACAGAATGCCCTCCAAACCTTGAAAATCGCCGATTACGGTTATGTTCTGGATTTGGGCAAAATCAATATTTCAGGCGAAGCAAGCTCTTTGATTAAAGACGAGCGCCTGATTGAAGCTTATCTCGGAACCAAATAAACCATCCGCGCGATGAAATGTATTCTAAGTGCTGCTGCACCTGGAAATAAAGAAAATAAGAGGAGTATGAATATGAAAAAACGGCTATTTCCCCTGTTAATTGCTTTAGCAATGCTTCTTTCTCTCGCTGCCTGCGGCGGCGCCGCAACGGACCCCTCCGCAGCTCCTTCAGCAGACGCCACTGTGACTCCCGCTCCCGTGGTTGATGACGGAACCCAGGGCATCACAGACACCGAAGTTTTAATCGCAAATACTGCCGCAACCTCCGGCGCTTACGCTCCTGTCGGCGTACCCTTCCTTGCCGGCATTCAGGCTTATCTGGACATGGTCAATGCCGACGGCGGTATTGACGGACGTAAAATCACCTTTATACATAAGGATGATGAATTTGACCCCGTAAAGGGCAAAGCCTATCTCCAGGAAATGGTTGAGGATGAAAAGGTTTTTGCAATTGTAGGTCATTTCGGAACTCCCGTTGTCGCTGCTACAATCGATGACCTCAAGGCTTACGGTATTCCCTCCGTTTATTTTGCAACAGGTATCGGTCAGCTCTATTCCGACAAGGCAACAACCAATGAGGAAGGCTACAACATCTTCCCCGTACAGCCGATATATGTAACCGAAGGCAGCATCATGGTCGCCCGCGGTGTCGGCACCTTTGACGCGAAGAAGATAGGCGTTATCTATACCTCCGACGACGCAGGCAAAGACATGCTCTCCGGTGTTGAGGCTCAGTGCGAATCACAGGGCATCGAATTAGTTTCCGAGCAGGTCGCAGCAGGCGCAGCCGACGTTTCGGCAGCTGTTACCTCCATTAAGAACGCCAATGTTGATTTCGTTGTTGTCGCTGCCATTCAGGCAACCATGCCGACAATCGTAAAGGAAATGGCTGCTCAGGGCATGAGTGTCCCCGCAATCACCACCTATGTTAACGTTTCTCCCAAAATTTCAGAGCAGATTGCCACCGATATCGCAGGCAAGTTTGACGTTTACGGCAACGGCTGGGTATCCTACGAAGGCGACGAGCGCGCAGCAAACCTCGCCACATATCAGAAGTGGGTTGCCGCTGATTATAAAGACAACGCTTATGCTCAGACCGGTTGGATTGCAGCTTCCTTCTTCTGCGAAGGCCTCAGACGCGTAGCCGACAGCGGCGAAGAGCTCACATGGACAAGTTACATGAAGGCTATGGAATCCGCTCCTCTCCAGAACCCGTTCGGCGGAACACTTGACTATTCAAACGGCAAGCGTCTCGGCACACAGGTCATGAACCTTTCTAAGGTCACTGCTGACGGCAAGTGGGAACTGGTCGACGGTCTGCGCACCATGGATGAACTTTTAGGCAAATAAATTAAACTAAGCTTTAAGCAACGGCGGGGGGCGTTAACGCCCCCTTCCTGTGCTATAATATTGCATATTTCCCCTTTACGAATCGGACGCGCCCTCAATGAGCAGTTTGGAATTATTTAATTGAATTCCTTTTTCCGATTCTGTAGAATATTGTAACGGAGCTTAAGTTTGAGATTTATTTCAAACTCGATTATTTTAAATGCATATTGCTCGCCCTCAAGGCAACCGCAATACATGCACAATTATGACCTTTTTTTTCGTGGTCATTTTGTGCCGTGGGCGTGGCGAAAGGAATGGTAATAATTATGGACTTCAGAACAAAACTAATTGATATTGACGGCGCGCTTAAACTGGTTAAGTCGGGCGATATGATAGTTACCGGCCTTGGTGCGGCGGAAGCGGGCCTTTTCATGGGGAATCTTCATACCATAGCGGACAGAGTGAGAAATGTTACGGTTACCAACTGCCTGCCGACACATCCGTCGCAGATTTACGACGAAAAATATGTGGATTCTTTTTATGTGGACGGCTGGTTTTATTCGCCCGAGCTTCGTAAGGCACATAAAAACGGAAACATTTCTTTTATTCCCAACCATCTTCATTTATCCGCTTCAAAGCGTCTGGATTATTCGGGCACGAATATCTTTGTTGGAGCCTGCTCCATGCCGGACAAGCACGGCTATGTGTCGCTGTCTTTATCCAACACCTATGAGCGGCGCATGATAGACGCCGCGGATTTGGTTATTCTTGAGATTAACCCCAATATGCCCTTTACTCTCGGCTCGTACGTCTCGGTTGACGAGGTTGACTATTTTGTTCAGGCGAATTATGAGGCTCCGACAATTACGGATGCCCCTTACAGCGAAAAGGACATTCAAATAGGCAAATACATTGCTGATATGGTGCCGGACGGCTCCTGCATTCAGCTCGGAATCGGCGGAATACCCAACGCTGTTGCCGCGGCGCTCGAAAATAAAAACGATTTGGGCGTTCACACGGAGATGCTGACAACCGGCATGATGAAGCTTGCACAAATGGGCGTCATCACCGGCAAAAATAAACAGGCCGAAAAAAGCACCATGGTTTGCGCTTTCGCACTCGGCAGCAAAGAGCTTTATGAGTTCATGGACTACAACCCCGCCGTTGCCGTTATGGACGGCGCCTGGGCAAACGACCCCTATGTCATCGGACGCAATGACGGACAGGTTTCGATAAACACAACTCTAGAGGTTGACTTGACGGGACAATGCGCGTCCGAATCTCTCGGTTCAAGACAATTTTCAGGAACCGGCGGGCAGTCCGATACAGCCGTGGGTGCACAGATATCTAAGGGCGGAAAGTCGATTATAGCCCTGTATTCCACCGCAATGGTAAAAAACCACGAAACCGGCGAAACACGCATGGTTTCCAAAATCGTACCCCAGCTCATGCCCGGAGCCGCCGTTTCCCTTTCCAGAAACGATGTTGACCGCGTAGTAACCGAGTATGGCGTTGCGGAGCTTCGCGGAACGAATATTAGGGAGAGAGTCCGCCGGTTGATAGAGATAGCCCACCCCGATTTCCGCGACAAGCTTCGCGAGGATGCTGTTCGCCTCGGAATTTTGGGTCGTTAGCGGGAGAGAATTATGGCTAATTTTGTTTTTGAGGGAAAAAGTGTCTACTACGAGGAATACGGGCAGGGAAATCCGATTCTGATGCTCAACGGCATAATGATGTCCTGCGCAAGCTGGAAGGAATTCATTGACCCGTTCAAGGCCGATAATCGCCTGATTCTTGTGGATTTTTTGGATCAGGGCAAGTCCGAGCACATGACCGAGCCTTTTTCGCAGAGTTTGCAGGTGGAGCTTGTGAAAGCCCTGCTTGAACATTTGAATATCGAGAAAGTCAATCTGGCCGGTATTTCTTACGGGGGTGAAATCGCCCTTCAGTTTGCGGTTAAATATCCGGACAGCCTCTTACGTCTTGCGCTTTTCAACACCACCGCGAGGACGGGACCTTGGCTTCGAGATATCGGCGACGCTTGGAATCTTGCCACCGCCTCTGCGGACGCTTACTATCTCACAACGATTCCGGTTATCTATTCTCCTGCGTTCTACTTGAAAAACAACGAATGGCTTAATCGCCGCCGTGAGTTGCTGCGCCCCGTTTTCTCAAACCCCGACTTCACTTCTGCCATGAGGAGACTCACCGACAGTGCCGCGGATTACGACGTTTCGGCGGAAATCCACAAAATCAGCGTGCCGACTCTGATTGCCTCCTGCGAGGAGGATTATCTTACACCCATGGCGGAACAAAAACTGATTGCTTCGCTGATTCCGAACTGCCAAAGGGTGATAATTCCGAATTGCGGACACGCGTCAATGTACGAGCAGCCGATGCTATTCACATCATTGGTTCTCGGCTTCTTCAATAACACAAAGACGCGCTTTGAAATCGTATAAAAAGCTTGCAAATTTGAACAATTGCCATTATAATGAATGCCAATCCACGTTTCATGTTTAGTATAAAATCTAAGGAGGACTATTTTGGAATCTCTTGTCAACAAACCAAGTACTAAGCGAGGACGCGCAACCCTGAATAATATCCTCAGCGCCGCAGCACAGGTGTTTTATGAGAAGGGATATCATGATGCTTCAATTATTGACATCACCCGCCTTGCAGGTGTAGCCTCCGGAACCTTTTACGTTTACTTCGACGGCAAATACAATCTGTATAAATACCTTCTGCTGCAGTGCAGTCACACAATTCGTAAACACTTGAGCCTTTCCGTTAAGGACTGCAAAACCCGCCGTGAGGTGGAGCGCGTAGGCATGAAGGCGTGGCTGGAGTTCGCGCTTGAGAACCAGTATATGTATAATATTATCTGGGAATCGCTCTATGTTGACCGCAGTCTGTTTGTAGATTACTATCAGACCTTCAGCAGAGAGTACATCAAGGGCCTGGATGCGGCAAAGGAAGCTGAAGAAACTCGTGATATCGACAGTGAGGTTATGTCCTATATTCTGATGGGCGCATCGAACTTTTTGGGTCTTAACTGGTGTGTGTTTAAGGAAGACCCCGAAGCAATCGACCATGTGGTTGATGAATTCATGAAGCTCCTCGATTACGGATTATTTTCCTCGGAGCCAAAGCCCGAACCCGCGCCGCTCGAACACAAACCCACCGAAATAAAGCAGAGATTCCGCTTTCAGGTGGTTATGGATGACGACGAGCCGAAGAAAAAGAAATAATATACCTTCGGGAAAGAAGCTGGCGGCTTGTGCTTATTAAGTTGCTTTTTCAACTCCGATACAGAAAAACAGCCCTTCCGACAACTATGTCGGAAGGGCTGTTTTTTGTTAATCCGATGCTGCTTATGAAAGACTGCATTTTATGCGTTTCTAATTACAAGCTCTGTAAGAGCCGCAAGGTCGTCGGTTATTATACTGTGGGTTAAACCGGGGAGAATATGAAGCTGTGCCTTTTCCCCGAAAAAGTCCTTCGTCTTATTCGCTTCAATCACAGGGACAACCATATCGGACTCTCCGTGGATTATTGTAATGGGGCAGGTGATAAGCCTTGCGCGCCCGGAGCCGGGCTCAACACCGTTGGAGCTATCGGATACATTGAAATGAACCAGACTGTAATCAATATCTACGAGGTTACGTTGCTTTAAAATGGCTTCAAGATTAAGCTCATAATCCTCCGCGGGCGGCTGATTCTTATGGTAGATAACCAGATTCCAGAGCCAGCGGAAATATTCCCTGTCGTTTTTCTCATAGGCCTGCAAGGCCGGCGCCACCTGAATCGGGTCAGCCGCAATTTCATCCTTATTTATGAGATAGTCGCCGATAATCGGAGCACCCTGTGCGTCCTTTCGGTACATCGTGTAGCCCTGAATACCCACGGAGCTCAGCAGTATTATCCCGCGCAGCTCGGCTCCGAGATCGGCCGCGACCTCCATCGCCACACCGCCGCCGGTGGACCAGCCCATAATGACGGGCTTATCGATTTTCTGAAGGCTTATGAACTGTTTAACATCCTCCGCAAGCTCGCGTAGCGAATCGAAGCGGTGATTATAGCTGCTGTCGCCGAAGCCGCGCAAATCCAGCGCATAGACGGTGAAGTCCTGCTCGAGCTTCTCCAAAAGGGTCTGATAATGAACGCTGCTGCTCATGTTTCCGTGAAGCAGCACAAGGTTTTTGGCGCCGTCGCCGCATTTTCTGAATGCAAGGGTCTCTCCGTTAGGAATAGCTTGAGTTTGAACCGGATACTGTTTCATGGAATTTCCCCCTTATAAACTTGTCGGGTATAATATAAATATGAATCAATCTTCATATTTATATTATAGCTTATCTCCTGTTTTGTCAATTGACGGAAAAGGAAAGGAAGAGCATAGCTTTTTGTGGCTTCTGCGAAAAATGGCGAGATGACAAAGGCTGCCGAATCCGGATATGGAATCCGGAGTGCGACAGCCTCCGCTTTATGGTTCGGAAGAGACAAGGAGAGAGTTGTTTTTTAAGTTTCAGACAGCCTTACGTAACGATTTCGAGGAAGCTGGGGATCACGACGCCTTCATAGTAGAACAGACCGCGTCCGAGCTGGTCGGAGTCCCAAACGCGCTGGGGGTTGTCGGGATAGGCTGTGTAGCCGCCCGCATAGACCTCAATACGGTTGCCGGAGGGCTCCCAGAAATAGATGGTCTGGCCGCGGGTGATGGCGTGACGGGTGGGACCGACATCCTTCTTCAGACGATTGATGGCGATAAGGTCAGCGGCTTTGCCGACATGATCCCAATCCTGAAGCAGGAAGCCGACGTGGTGGATTTTGCCCGCCTTGGGATACTCAACAAAGGCCAGATCGTGCGGCTTGTTCGAGCTTGTAATCCAGGTTGCAAGACGGTTGCCGTCGGGAAGATTGCAGACTTCCGGCACGAACATGTGCATTACCTCTTTGCAGTAGCGCTCGGCCTCGGCGATGTTCGGACCGTAGAGCAGGAAATGGTCAAGACGAATAACGCCCATTCCGCGGGGAGGCTCGTTCCAGATGTCGGGGTTGCGGAGCGAAGGACCCTTAGCCGCAAGTTCAACCTCGCTGTAAAGCTCAAAGACATGGCCGGTGCTTATGGTGAAGCGATAACGCTTGCCAAAACCGGGCTGCTCGCCTGCGGGAACTTCGGTTACATGGTAGCCGAAGGCCTCGGTGTCTTTAACCATTGTTTCAAGCTCGGCGGCGGAAGCGACTTTGAAGGAAACAAAGTCAAGTCCGGCCTCATCGGCGAGACGCAGGGTCACGGAATGGTGGTCAAATTCATCGTAGGTCTTGAGGCACACACGGCCGTCCGCCGTTCTGCATACCTCGTCCAAACCGAGGACATTCTTATAAAAATCAAGGGTTTTGTCAAGATCGAGAACGCGAAGCTGAATAAGACCGGGACGCTGTGTTTGATTGAGTGCCATATCATTTCCTCCTAAATATTGTTGTTATTTTTGTACCCCCTGAAATCGAGGGATAAATCACTTAGTGGTTTAACGCAGCATAAAAGTACCTGTCCCCCCGCCTGCTGCTCGTTCGTTACATGAGCGCTACTCATGGGCTTAAACTGATGATATTTGCCTGAAACAATCTGCATTGCGCAGACCCCGCAGCCGCCTCCGAAGCAGCCGAAGGTCACGATAGCGTTACCCGAGCGCTACATGGCCTCCAGAACGCTCTCGTCCGAGCGGCAGGGAAAGCTGCTCCCGTCCGGGAGCTGTATTTTAAAAATCTCAGGAGTGCTTTCCGTTTTTGAGTTCATAGGCAACATCGAGAATCAAATCCTCCTGTCCGCCGACCATCTTGCGCTTTCCGACCTCGACCAGAATGTCGCGCGGCTCAAGACCGTATTTTTCGGCGGCGTTGTAGACGTGGAGAAGGAAGCTGGAATAAACTCCTGCATAGCCGAGCATGAGCGAGCCGCCGTCTATAACCTGAGGGCGGAGCATGAGCGGCGCGACGCTCTTTTCGGAGGCGTCAATCAGCCCGTAGAAATCAAGACCCGTTTCAATGCCTTTGCGGCTCAGCACTCCCGCGAGAACCTCAAGCTGGGTGTTGCCGGCTCCCGCTCCCAGTCCGCGCAGGGTTGCGTCCGCGAAGTTAGCGCCCGCATCAATTGCGGCTAAGGTGTTTGCAACCGCAAGCCCCATGTTGTTGTGAGCGTGGAAACCAACGGGAATGCTGACGGATGAGCGGATGGCCTCAATGCGCTCCTTGACCTCGTTTGGGAGCAGAGCGCCCGCGGAATCCGCGAGATTGATATAGTCAGCGCCGTAGGACTCCATTTTCTTAGCCTGAAGGGCAAGACCTTCGGGGTCAAGCATGTGCGCCATCATCAGAAAACCGACAGCCATCATGTCCATGGACTTAGCGGCTCCGATGTGCTCGGCGCTTACGTCCGCCTCTGTTGCGTGGGTGGCGACGCGGACAACCTCAGCGCCGCAGTCTCTTGCACGCTTCAAATCGGCGATGGTGCCGATGCCGGGGAGGAGAAGAACGGCGAGCTTTCCGTGCTTTATCTCGCCTGCCGCCGCGGAGATGAGGTCAAACTGGTCTTCCTTAGAAAAACCATAGGTGAAGCTGGAGCCGCCCAGACCGTCACCGTGGGAAACCTCGATAATCGGCACGCCGCAGGCGTCCAGCCGGGAGGCAATTTCACGAACCTGTGGGACCGTGAAGCTGTGGCGAACGGCGTGACTGCCGTCGCGAAGGGTGGTGTCAACTATACTAACCGTACGGGAAGTACTCATTTCGTTTCGCCTCCTTCCAGAAGCCGAAGGGCTATTTTTTCCGCCGCGGCAACTGCCGCCGCGTTCATGATGTCCAGATTGCCGGAGTATTTCGGCAGAAAATCACCCTGTCCCTCAACCTGAACGATTACGGTGACCTTGTCGCCCTCCATCTGGGGCGGCACACGCAGACAGTAACCCGGGACGTACTTGCGAACCTGCGAAACCATTTGCATAATGGAGGCTTCGATAGCCTCAAAGCCCACCTCGGGGTGCTTTACGCGCACAATAACCGTGTCGGTCATAAGTATCGGGGGATCAGCGGGGTTGAGCACGATAATGGCCTTGCCCTTGTCCGCTCCGCCGACAACCTCAATCGCCCTGCTGGTGGTTTCGGTGAATTCGTCCATGTTTGCTCTCGTGCCGGGACCCGCGCTTTTGGAGGAAATCGCCGCGACGATTTCGGCGTAAGACGCTCCCGCAACGCGCTCAATCGCGTGGACTATGGGAATTGTTGCCTGCCCGCCGCAGGTGACCATGTTGATGTTGGGAGCCTCGCTGAGCTTTTCAAGATTGACGGCAGGCACGCAGTAAGGCCCGATTGCTGCGGGAGTTAAATCAACCGCGATGATTCCGGCTTCCTTTAACAGCGGAGCGTTTTTAAAATGCGCCGAAGCGCTGGTGGCGTCGAAAGCGAGCTTTATTTCGGGATTTGCGCAAACCGCCTTAATACCCTCCATCGAAACGGGGATGCCCTCGCCTGCTGCGCGCCTTATACCCTCCGATTCAACTATTCCCGCCATGAGGGACATTTCGAGATATTTGCTGCGTTTTATTTTATACATGAGGTCGCTTCCGATGTTGCCGGGACCGACTACTGCGACCTTGAGCTTGTCCATATATTTCATCCTTTCCGAAAAAAGTGTACAGTTACCACGCCTCCCCGTGCTCCTCTTCAAAAAAGGCGCAGCGGGCAGAACTTATAAATATTCGGTTTTAGAAAACCGTTGCGGTTATAAAGGTCAGATAAACTTTGCTTCGACTTCGCCTAGAACGGAAAACTCGGCTCTGAAGGAATCTCCCAAACTTGCGGGGGGAGCTGCCGAGAAGGCGCCGGAGAGAATTACCTCGTCTTTTTTGAGGATTACCCCGTAGCGGTAAAGGCAGTTAGCCAGCCACGCCACGGAAACACAGGGGTCGCCCATCACGGCGGAGCCTTCGCCCTCGCCGACGGGCTCGCCATCATTTTTGAACATTTTCATCGTGATTTTGCTTAAATCCAGCTCGCCGAGAGCCGTTTGGGTTTTGCCGAGAACGTAGCAGCCCGAAGAGGCGTTGTCCGCGATAGTATCGGGGAGCTTTATGCGCCAATCCGCCACGCGGCTGTCAACAATCTCAAAGGCGGGGACAACATAGCGCGTTGCGCGCCGCACATCCTGCGCGGTCACATTGCCGCCCGAAAGGTCTTCGCTGAGTATAAAGGCAATTTCCGCTTCAATCTTCGGCTGTAGCAGGGTGTCAGTCGGCACCTCGAGCTCATAGGACATGGAGGAAAACAGATGTCCGTAGTCCGGCTCGCTCACGCCGAGCTGTTTTTGAATGCCGGGTGAAGTCAGACCGATTTTTTTGCCTGAAATGGTCTCACCGTTTTGAAGGCGCACGCTGACATTTTCAAGCTGAATCGCGTATGCATCGGAAACCGTGATATCGGGGTTTTCGGAGCTTAGGGGAGGGATGGGAAGCCTTGTCTTAAGCGCCGTATAAAGCCTCCGTGCCGCAGAAGAAATTTGAGAGCTGTTCATCGTCGGCTCCTTCAGTTCTTCGCATAGGGCGGGTCAAGCCTTAAAAAGTTTCGGACAAGCTCAGCAAATTCCTCGGTGCGCTCAATCTGCGTCCAGTGTCCGCACTTTCCGAAGACGTGGAGCTGGGAATTTTCGATAAGGGAAATGAGCTTCATGGAGGTTTCGAGCGGGATAACCCTGTCCTCGCGTCCGTGAACAATCAGAGTATGGTGGCGGACTTCCTTGAGATAAATCTCATATTGTGCCATCGCCTCAACGCCCGCCTGCCTGGGAGCGGGGAACATGGAGGAAAAGCTCTCCTGAAAGCCGGGCTGAATACTGCCCTCGTAGCGGCCCTTGGCAAGCTCGGGCGGCATCATTGCGCGGTTATAGGCAAAGATTCCGATAAGCTCCTGCATATTGGTCAGCGACGGGGTGTAGCCCCAAACGCGGTCAAGCCCGTAGGTGAGCGGGAAGGTAACGCCCATGCTGCCCATTAAAACCAGCTTCCGCACGCGGGAGGGGTATTTTATGGCAAGCGCGAGCGCCAGCGCCCCGCCGAAGGAGTTGCCGATGATATCGGTCTGCTCAATTTTCAGAGCGTCGAGAAGATTAACGGTCTGTGTAACCCACGTGTCCATATTATAAACCTGACCCTCGGGTCTGTCTGTATATCCGAAGCCGACAAGATCGGGGGCAATAATTCGATGATCCGAGGAAAGAAGGGGGAAGAGCTTGTTCCAGTTCGCCCATGCGGATACTCCCGGTCCAGAGCCGTGCAGCAGTACAAGAGGAAAGCCCTTGCCCACATCATGATAGTTGGTATTGAAAGTTCCTGTCTGAATCGAATTTGCAATTTCAGGTCTTTTTTCCATTGTTGTCACTCCTTTAACGGTATTTTGCCTATGAGAAAAGCTAAACGCTTATTTTTGCCATATCATTAGAAATTGACGCAGCCGCGGACACCACGCTCTTTTTCATGTGCTCAAGCTTAACGCCGTCCATATTGGCAAGCATGCCCGAAACGCTCAGCGCGTATTTTGCCTGTCCTTTTCCGTCAAAAATCGGGGCGGCGATGCACCGAAGTCCTTCCATTATTTCGCCGTCGTCCACGGCGTAGCCGCGCTCGCGAATGTGCGAAAGCTCCTTGAAAAGCTCGGGGAGGGTAACTATCGTTTTTGAGGTAAAGGGTTTGAGCCCCTGCTCCCTGACAATCTGCTTAACCCGTGCTTCGGGCATGTACGCCAAAATCGTTTTCCCAAGCCCTGTGCAGTGGATGGGAAGCCTGCCGCCGATTTCGGAAACTATTTTAATGAGGTGCGAGGAGTCGAGTTTTTCGAGATAGAGCACCTGCCCGCGGTCCTCGGTGCCGAGCTGAACCATTTCGCCGAGCTCGCTGTTGAGCCGCTGCATATAGGGCATCGCGATTGAGCGGATGTTCCACATTTTTCCGACGCGCACGCCCAGCTCAAAGAAACGTATGCCGAGCTTATAGCGCCCAGTTTCCTCCGACTGATCCGCGTAACGGTAATTAACCAGTGTGGAGAGCAAACCGTGCACTGTACTCTTCGGCCAGCCGAGGGACTTGGAAAGCTCAGTCAAAGAATATTCACGCGGGTCCTTCGCCAGCTCCTCCACCAGTAGGAAGGCTTTTTCAAGCGAAGTCACATGGGAAACCTCTTTAGCTTTTTGTTCCGCGCTTTTCGCTGCACGCCGCTTCCCTGCAAAACTGACTATTTTCGCTCTTTTTGACGATTATAAAAAGCAGAAAAACGAAATACAACCAGATAGTTCCCATATAGCGAACAATGGTTCCGTATATGCGAATAATGCCGCGGTAATATGTCATTAAAACGGGCGAAAGCCCTTGTGTACGCAAAGGTGCATAATAAGCGTCCGCGCGCGCCAAGATTGAAAGCACCCTTTGCGATACATGAATTTAAAGGAGGAGAATAAATGGCAAGCACAAACAAAACGCCGAATTTGCAGCTTAACCAATGGGTTTTAACCGACCCCTTGCTTATGGAGGACATGAACGCCGACAACCAGAAAATTGACGCGGCGGTGGGGGTTAGCCCCTATGTGAAGCTCATGGACGTCACAAGCGCGGCGAACGCCCAGCAGATTGACCTTGACTTTTCGGGCATTGACCTTACAAAATACGCTATGGTGCAGGTCTTCGCGTATAATCTGAAGTTTACTCCGTTCAACATGGCAAGCTACCTCTACGCGAAGCTGAATAACGGCGGAGCCTCCCTGCGCACCGTGCCGGACGGGATTATAACGGACCAGACCTACATTGCCTATACAGGCACAACAAACGGCGATATCTCCTATCCGAGCCTTTTTAAAATCGAGCTGTCGGGTTTTCCGGATTCGCAGGCGTCGGCATATTGGACTTCCATTGCCGCCTCGGGCAGGTATTACCGCGGCGACTTGAAAATGGTGGAGCACTATGGCTTCAAATATCACACCGCGCCTATTACAACGATGAACTTCATAACGGATGTTTCAAGCGTTTATATAATGGCGGGCGCAAGATTTTTGGTTTACGGGGTGAAGAAATGATTATAGACGTTGTGGTTTGCAGGGCGGACGGCACGCAGGAGCTGGAAAAACGCGAGGTCGCGGACAACTGGTTTGAGATACCCGAGGGAACTCCGCAGGCGGAGGAAGAAATCACGGAAGAATAAAAAAACGCCCCACGGCATAAGCCGTGGGGCGTCGTGCTATTTGGTTAGGTTTTGCTGACTAAGGTTAATTAGTTAGCCTGAACGTAGATTGCCTTCAAGGTGTTCTGCTGGAGGGTTGTTGCGGATGTTACGCCTGCAGCCTCGGTGATAGCAGTGACAGTAGCAGAGGTGTTAGTGGTAAGAGCGGAAGCTGTGCCGACTGTTACTGTGGTCTTGTCCGCGCTGATGTAGAACACGACCGTGGTGGCGCTGTAGCCGAAGTAGCCAGCAGAGCCGATTGTGATAACACCGTTTTCGGGAGCCTTGATTCCGGTATTATAAGCGAAGTTAATCTGGCCAGCAACGTTAACTGCGCTCAAAGTAGCAGAGTAAACAGGAATCAGTGAATCAGCAGCAAGTACTCCATTGGTGTAAGTTGCGGAGCAAAGCATACCGGAGGGAATTGTAGCAGCAGCAGCACCGTTAAGGTCGGCAGTATCACCGGAATAAGCCTTAACAGTAGTCTTAACACCGTCAACAATTGCGGGATAGGTGTAGTAGTCAACAACAGTAGCGGACTTGTAAACAGCGGTGGCTACATTGCTGAGCAGGTAGATAACGCTCTTGGAAGCGGTAGAGGAGCTGTGGTAGTTGGTTACGAACACGATGTCAGCAAAGCCGTCGGAGCCGTTTATTGCGATGTACTGGGCACCAGTAGCAGCAATCATGTTGGCAAAGCCGGTGTATGTTTTCCATGTGGTGTAATAAACAGTACCGTCAATGGAAGCGGTATCGTCATATACAAGTGTTCCAGCTGTCTTGATGTTGCGGAGGACATAAACCGTGGTGGCGTCTGTCTTAAGAGCGTCGCCAGCGGTTGAAGTGACAGCGGAAGCACCCTGAACGAATGCGCCGTCTGCGTCAGTCGTAGAAGTTGCAGCGGTGCTTCTCTTCTCGGTTGCAGAGATGAGAGCATAGGTGCCGTCAGCATTCTTAACATAAGCATAAATGTCAGCAGCGACGGGCTTAATTGCTACGCCATAGGTGGCATAATCTTTGCCGTCGAGGCTGGAAACGGAGATGGTAGCGGTGGAGCCGTCAGCGAAGACAACTGCGCTCTTGTTAGCACCGGTAGATGTGATGGACTCGGTGTAGGAAGCGCTCTCAAGAACATACAGATAGTCGGTGCTTACAGCTGTGACAGCCTTGGCATATACGAGATATCCGTAAGTATCGGTGTAGAAAGTTACGTTGTTCAGGAAGCCCTGGGCGTAGGAAGTGATGGTGGAGGTTGCCTTTGCAGCTGCCTTATAGACAGTTCCGCCGATTGTCAGAGATGTGCCGGAGGAAGCTGTTGCCGCGCCTACGAAGGAGGAAGCCTTAACAATGCTGTAGGTTCCGGCTGCGGTAGCATAGACGAGAACGACGTCGCCCTTGACAAGGCCGGCATAGCCTGTGACGTTAGCAGCCTTAACGGTGTAGCCGCCGGAGGTGCCGATATCATTGGTCATGTCAATGTAGATGTAGTCTTTACCGTTAGCAGGGTTGTTGATAACTACGGGAGCAGCTTCAACTACGTTTACTGTGTAGGTGGTGATGAAAACTTTTTCTGCGGTGTCGGTGTCATTGTCGGTGTCGACGAAATCAACCTTTACGCCGCGGCCTACAGCAGCTTCAGCAGTCGCAAGGGTTGCGGACTGACTAAATACATAGTACGAAGCAACGCTTGTGGTTCCTGCAACAAATGTAGATGTGTCTACAACAGTAGTGCAGGCAGCGGAGGTGTAATAGGTAGTACCAGTAACATAAGTGCCGGTAGCTGATACACCGGGTTTAATCTGTGCGCCATTAAGGTAGAAGGTTGCGGCGGTAGCGAGATCAGCAATGTAATAGGGGTTTGTGGTGCTGTAGGTGGACAGAGTGGCAATGGTGTTGCCAACTGTGCTGGAGCCGATAACTGCCTGAGCGGTGTAGAAGCCTGTTACCGGTAAGGAGGTGCCCTTGTAATACCAGTAGTAGCCGACAGCGCCGTTAACGGTTGCGGGGACCTTTACAAGAGTGGTGGTGGTCGGAACTGTAACTGCTGCGTCATAACCATAGACGGTTGCTGCGAAGGAAGCGCCGCCGGTGGTGTATTCGCTGACATACTTAACGCCGTTGTCGTAAGCATATTTAGCTCTTACGGTGCCGAGGAACATTGCGTTGAAGGCCATCAGCATAGCCTGCTGACGGGAGATGGTTGCGTTGGTGGCTGCAGTTGTGTCGCCCTTGAAGATCTTAAGACCAAGAGCGTCCTTGGCTACTGCGATTTCCCAGCCGGTGCCGGTGTATTCGCCAGCCTTGCCGTATCCCAGAGCGCAAAGAAGCATCTTAGCGAACTGATATCCGGTGAGAGCGCCTGTGGGGTTAAAGGTGCCGTCGCCGAGGCCGTTGATGATGCCCTGGCTGACTGCATACTGGATGAAGCCTGCGGACCAACGGTCAGCTGCAACATCTTTGAAGGGTGCTACGCTGCAAGCGAGAGCTTCAGCAGTGGTCTTGCCCAGAGAAACATAGGCAATAACCTTTGCGGCCTGCTCACGGGTGTAGGAGCCTGTGGGGTCGAGTGTGGTTGTGGTTGCGCCATTGACTGCGCCGATGCCTGTGAGGACATCAACTGCCTCGGCATAGGCTGCGCCTACGCTTGCTG
>CAYWNW010000007.1:0-29224 GCA_964459785.1 uncultured Oscillospiraceae bacterium
ACCTGCTAATACAATTAATGTGTCCAGCATTCCTTGGGTGAATTTTACCGGATTCAACCTGAATATATACAATGATGCAACATATCTAATCCCTATTTTTACTTTGGGTAAGTATTTTCAGCAGGATAATAAAATTTTATTACCTATGTCTGTACAGGTGCATCATGCGGTTTGCGACGGTTACCATACAAGCAGATTTTTTAATGAGGCACAGGAATTAGCGTCAAATTATGAGACATGGTTAGGAGAAAAATAATATAAAAATTGCTTGTGCTTGGGAGCTATAAACAAAGATCGAAAAAGTTGTGAAGCTCGTGAGGAAGCAAAGCGACCGAAGAAGCAGATGTTCCACCTATGCAAGGACTTCCCGAGAAGACGAGTGACAGCGAAGACCGATTGGAAGGAGTCTGAGCTTAGTGGAGTAATATATTCCTTATAAAAATCATTTCAAAGGATTAGAGAAATCTAATCCTTTTTCTTTGTATTTTTATACCAAAGCATATGAATTTACTGGCCGGGGTCAAATTGCAGGAATTGGAGAGGGCTGTTATGACAATTACGAATTTAATTTTTCATTTTGGTGATATTTATCCTGCATTAGTTTGGGTTGATGAAACTGCAGTTCTAGTTTACTCAGGATATCCTGGTCAACTTACTCAAATATAGAAAGCGATAAAAAAGGTAGGAATCCCATTTGATAAAATCAGTAGGATTATTCTTACCCACTAATTGCCGGTGATATGCTTTGAGTTGCGGATGGGTATCTTGTTCCTTCTCCTGAGCAGATTAATTTCGATCATAATATGTATCATCATTTTAATTAGTGGATATGTTCCCTAAAACCTTAAAACCGTTGATATGTTCCCTCATACCTCAAAAACGCTAAAAAACGGTTGACCTGTTTCCACTTACGTATGGTATCAAAATTTCGGAGGTAGACATCATTTGGGGCAACTCGGGCCACGTTGAGACGGTAGTATTGATGTCATGGGTTCATTGATGTGAATGTAAGCAGTTAAGATATCATCGTTTCGTGTCGGCAGTATGGGTTTTACAGTTAATAAATAGAACGGCAGCAGAATAGGCTACCCGACATCGCCGAATATGCGCAGATGATTGGTAGAAATGATTCTATGTCAAATAAGGGTTTATATGAGTGAAAAAGTTTTGATTAGAATGGCGTCAAAGAGCGATGCAGAAGAAATTTTAAAGATTTATGTACCTTATATTACGGATACCGCTATCACTTTTGAGTATGAAGTACCGTCTGTTGCAGAGTTTGCAAATCGGATTGAGAACACCCTTAAAAGATATCCGTATATTGTCGCTTTAGAAAAAGAGCGTATTATTGGCTATGCATATGCATCAGCGTTCAAAGAACGCGCGGCATACGACTGGGCGGTTGAGACGACTGTGTATTTACAGCAAGATTGCAGGGGCAAGGGTATTGGCAAAATGTTGTATTTTGCTTTAGAGGAAATACTTAAGCGTCAGAACATTATCAACTTAAATGCCTGTATCGCATTTACGTCCGTAAAGGATGATCATCTGGATAATGCAAGTACGGCATTTCATCAACATTTGGGGTTTTCAAAGGTAGCTCATTTTACAAAATGCGGTTATAAATTTGGTACTTGGTATGATATGATCTGGATGGAAAAGATGCTCAGCGAGCACCCGACAACGCCTGTACCATTCATTCCAATAACAGAAATTTTAATTTGATGAAGAAGCAAATGTGATACCGTTGACAAGAGCTTGTGCATGGGCTGTGAAGCTTGCTCCACAAAGTGCCCTTCAGCGGCAATAACTCTCAATCTTGAAGACGCCGAAGAGTTGGCTCCAATGGATTTAAAGGAACTTATGAAAAAATAATTGCAAGATAGCCGACCGCGGGCAAAGCACGGTTTTGACTTTCTCTGCCCCGAGTTATTGGCAGATGTGCTCATTCATGATTTCAAAATAATGCTGTCAATATGACTAAGCCTCACATTTGGAAAACAGCAAGGCACTCTGCGTCGATATTTGCAGAGTGCCTTGTTCTTTTTGCCCTTATTCATCCGCATACCCCGTCATGTCCGACTTGAATTCCGAGGTAAAGCTGTTTCATGCCTCATTCATTTTTTGTTGCTAAAGAATATCTTTTGAAGAAGCGCGACCAGCAGCGCACAGATAAACGACGGTCCGACGGCATAATATGACGAGCGGATTATACCGAATAAGAGATTGACGAAAACCCAAGAGAATCCAAATCCCTTTGCGGAAAGCGCCACAAACGCCGTATAAATCCAGGGTATCCCCGCTGCGAACAAGAAAGTTTTCGAAAAATCCGCGGAAAGACCTTTCCCCTTGTATAAGGCAAAAATTCCGCCTAAGACAGCCGAGCCAATAATAAGATATCCTTCAAAATTTCTCTCCAGAAGCCAGCTATAGAGGGTTATACCGCCGAGTACGCCGACAACAATGCTGAACAAAATGAAAATTATGAATTCGCCTATGCCTGTTCCGGAACCTGCTGTACCACCCGAAATGAATTCGGGTGCGAACAGGCTTCCCGTGTCATGAGCCTGTGAAGATGACGCATTGCCTGAAGAGGAGTAGACGGTGGGAGCGGACGAGCTGCTTTTTGGCCCTGCGCTTAGTGCACGGCGGCGGAAGTTCTCATCAGATTCGAACCCGCCCTGCTTTAGTCCCGTCGCTTTTTCAATTTGAGCGAGACTCGCTCTTTGAATGAACTCGTTCTCGCTTTCAAATAAGCCTTGCCTTAAATTAGTTGCCTGACCTAACGCTCTGGCCGTGTAGGCGCTGTCAGATTCCAGCCAGCCCTGCGAGGTGCCCGATGCTTTGTGGAGCGCCTCTTTGGACGCGCGGGATATATATTCATCGTCAGACTCGAGCCAACCTTGTTTAAGTCCGGTTGAGCTTTGCAGGTTTTCCTTTGTCGCGCGCAGTTCAAAATCTTTGTCAGACTCAAATAATCCCTGCTTAGGCATATTCTTCTCCAATCTGTTTTTTTCTTAAATTTACCATGTTCCAGAAACCATTTCAAGTTTATTTGTGTGTAATTACTTCAAAACTCCTGCCTGACGGTTTATAATTGCCGAAACGGTTATGGCAGCTTGTTTTCATAGGCTGACAGGGTTATTATATTGTTGACGGTACCCCTCGCTCAAAAGCCCGCCATAAACTTAAATTATCTCCGCGAAAAGATAAATGGCATAGGCTTAATCTTCATCAGAATCATCGCGGGCTTTCGATATCGGAGCGGTTCTTGGCTATATGGAAAAAAGGCACTCTAGTCGATATATAAAATTCGAAGGGAGCCTCTTTCGCTGCTCCCCTCGTATTGAACGCTGTCAGGATGTTCTCCGTTTTTGTTAGCCGTTAACGGACACGATTTTCCTGCCTGAGCGTCAAATATTTAATTACAGCATTCCTTTAACAAGGCTTTTTTCATCCGAATATCGGGTGGTTTTGTCCTTGCCGCTGCCCTTAGAGTTATACATGGCGGTATCCGCCTTATCTACAAGCATTTTCAGCGGCTCGGTTCCCTCAACAACGCCGACGCTTACCGATAGATCAAATCTCAGATAGCCATGTGCAAAGGCACGGCTTTTTATACTGCTGCAGATACAGTCTGCAGTAGTCAGGGCTTCATCCCCCACAGGCGAATCGAGGACAATTACAAATTCGTCGCCTCCGAAACGGAATGCCTTTCCGCCCGCGCCGATACAATCCCGAATGCGCTGTGCGACGGCGGCCAGCACGCTGTCGCCGACGAGATGACCAAAAAGATCGTTAATTGTCTTAAAATCATCAACATCAACGAATATTACCGCTTTTTTATTCGGCGTTATGCCCGCGTCGTCGTAGCTGTCAAGCAGGCTTTGTTTATTAAACATACCGGTCAGTTGATCGATGGACGATTTTTCGACAAGCAGGTTCATTTCTTCCAACTGCTGCATTTTTGCGGCGGTAATGTCCGCTATGGCAAGCAGCTTAACGGGATCGTCATCCTCAATGCTTATCGGATGCTGTGAAATTGACAGAAAAATCTCTCGCCCGCCGCTTATGTACACGCTCTCCTGACGGTTGTAGTTGGCTTCGAAGCTATAGTCCCTAATGTAGGTGGTTATCAAATCGCCGACGCCCATTTTGTCGTCACGCAGGATTTCTTTGGCGACATTATTTATATTGATAATTCTATTGTTTTTATTTATGATGATTATACCGTCGCCCGAGTTCAGAAACATCTTTCTGTAAATGTATTCCGTGCGAATCCCCAAAAGCCTGTGCTGCATAATGGCAATGAAGATTGACATGGAAAAAATAAGAAAAGCGAGATACATCAGCGTAAGATGGTCGTCAACGTCAAACAGGACAGGCAGAACATATTCCGATAAGACACTGACAATCAGTGCCAGTCCGATACCGAAAAACATAATTTTCAGCTGTGCCTTTTGTCTGGCGTTTTTGCACAGGAAGAACTGTCGAATAATCAGATACAGCGCGTAAACAGCAGGCAGGCTAAAAACAGTTGACATTACCGGAGCAACTATCGGAAGAGACAGGCGCCAGAAGGTCTGCTCGGAATAGTCAATCGGGAAGAGATAGCGGGACACGATTGTCAATGAATTGAGAGCTACAAACAGGTAAAAATACAAATCCAGTTCTCTTTGAATGAACCGATAGACAAAATACAGAAAAAACACCGAAAGGTTCATCATGCTCCACCAATAAATGGTATTGATAAAAACCGGAGCGGAAGAAGTGTCATCATAGCCGACAGCGACACTAAGGACCATCCATACGAGCAAAACACCCATAAACGCTAAAAACGCCTGATTGATTTTGTCATTGCTCCGATTCAGATAGACAAAGCTTGTGATGAACATGAGCACAGAATAAATAACAGCAAACTGAATAATGGTAATCATTGGTTGGCACCCAGAACTCCCGTCTTTTTTATGTCCATGACAGTATATTGAAAATTATTTGTAATTGCAATCTAATTTAAAAAAATATTCATTGCGTACATTTCTACAATGTTTTGTTTACGCGGAAGAAATAATAAGGATAGTTTTATGGAAGAATTAGTAAGTCGTCTGCTGCCGATTCTGCTCTTGCTTGTAATCGGATTCGTTTCAAAGGCAGTAAATCTGTTTTCTGACACTTTTATCGAGGAGCTGAAAGGACTCATTATTAAAATCGCGCTGCCCGCGGTTTTGTTTGATGCCTTCTCCACAATGAAGCTTCAGGTGTCATATTTGCTGCTGTTTGCGTTGGTATTTATATATTGCTGTCTGCTTTGGGTAACCGGTATAGGTTTGCACAAGTTTTTCCCAAAGATTTTCACTCGATTTTACACCAAGGGCTACATGACGGGCTTTGAGTTCGGCATGATCGGGGTTGGGCTTTTCGGAGCCATCTGGGGCATGGACAAGCTGCCGATTATCATGCTGGTCGGCTTTGGACATGAGCTGTTTATTTGGTTTTTTTATGTGCTCTTTATTTCTAAGTCCAAGGAAGCGTCCCTCAGTCTTCTCGCAAGCCTGAAACAGTTTATAAAAACACCCACAATAATTGCCATTATTTTGGGAATTGCGGTAAATGTTTTAGGAATTCGTCCTCTGATGAGCGAAAATGTCATCGGTCTCAGCCTTCTTGCCGTTATAGAGTTTTTAAAGCCCTTGACTTCGCCGCTGATTCTTATAGTTATCGGGCATACAATGGTATTTCGCCGTACGAATCTTCGGGAAACAGCCGCTTATATCTTAACGCGTCTTATTTTTGTTCTGGGGCTCGGAACCCTTGTTTTACTTCTGATTAAGAGCCTTATTCCCGATCTTGACCCCCTGTTCAGTCAGGCTTTCTACGCGTTTATCCTATTGCCGGCGCCGTATATTCTTCCGCTTTACATTAAGGACCGGGATGAGGCGGCCTTTTTCACAAATCTTCTTGTCTACTCAACCGTCATTACATTTTTAGGGTATGGAATCCTGCTGGGAGTCAGTTTTTTGTAAATCAAGTTTTGATTGGATTCTTCTCTGTAATCATCGGAGGGCTGATATGAAAGAAATTATATTATCCGTGTATCTATTGTCCGCAATACTCTTGTTCGGAGGCTGCGGAAGCTCCGACACCGCTCAATCGGACAATCCCGAGAATCCTGCGGTGCAGGAATTTATCGATTATCTCGGCACCACCAACACCACGGGCTTCATTATTCAAAAAGACGGTGAAATCCTCTTTGAAAAATACTGGAGAAACGGGGACAAGGCTGCCAACATTGCCTCTGCGGGAAAAAGCGTTTGCTCAGTTCTTGTCGGAATTGCCGTTGACAAGGGGTATCTAAAACTCGATGACAAAATCTCCGACTATTTAGGCAACGGTTTTTCCGATATGAGCACAGAGCTTGAGAACACCATAACGGTTGAAAGTCTGCTTACCATGACCAGCGGCCTGGACGACACCCTGCATGAGAGTTATGTTCCGAACAGCGGCTGGCAGTATTCCGACGCGTGGAATCTGCTTTTCAACGTCTTGGAGGAGGCTACCGGGCAGGATATTGAAAGCTATGCTGATCAGGTTCTGCTAAGTAAGCTCGGCATGGACGACTCCTACTACAAGTCCTCAAAATTTCAGCTTTTCATAGCTCGGGGCAGGAACAAACCCGATTACAAGGGCTGGGCCCCTTATCAGATTTACTGCACCCCGCGTGATATGCTTGCCTTCGGACAGTTCATATTACAACAGGGGAACTGGGAGGGTGAACAGCTTGTCAGCAAAGCATACCTTGAGAAAGCTCTGCAGCCGTCAAGTTCCTACAATCCCGCTTACGGCTATCTCTTCTGGCTGAACGGATATGAGGGCGGTCTTCCTCCGAACGGCGGCGACCCCATTGAAACGGTTATCATTCCAAATGCTCCCGATGACTTAATAGCGGCTTTGGGCTATGCCGACAAAAAGATTTATATTATCCCCTCAAAGAATATGGTAATCGTGCGGAGCGGAGGCGCTGCAACCGATAAGGAATTCGCCTACACGACCTTTGATAATGAACTTTGGGAGAAGCTCAATATCCTGTTTGGAGAAATGTCCTGGTAACGAGTTTCGTGAAAAGTGTAATTTGAAAAAAGTCAATACCCAAAAATGTTGCTGCATAATGAAAGGAGCTGAACGTATGCCGAAGTCCCCTGCCCTCTATTCAACTATCGACGAGTACATTGAGCAGTTTCCGCCTGATATTCAGCTTATTCTGAGCGAATTGAGGCGAGTTATTGCGGAAGCCGCGCCCCAGGCTCAGGAGAAAATAAGCTATCAAATGCCCACATTTTATCTCAAGGGCAATCTGGTTCATTTCGCCGCCTATAAAAACCACATCGGCTTCTACCCTGCCGCCTCTGGAATAGCCGCGTTTCAAAAGGAGCTGTCTGCCTACAAATGGGCAAAGGGCTCTGTACAGTTTCCGATATATGCACCTTTGCCGTTTGACCTGATCAGGACAATCGTGGAGTTTCGGGTTAATGAAAACTTAAAAAACGCCAAAGGCGTGAAACAGGATTTAAGGTGAAACGGCTTGGAAAGATATATCGCTCTGCTTCGCGGCGTAAATGTCGGCGGGAAAAACACAATTTCGATGAAGGCACTTAAGGAACTTTTTGAGAAAAACGGATTTCTTGAGGTGCTTACCTACATAAACAGCGGAAACATCATTTTCTCCTGCCAGGAATCCGACCTTGAAGCTTTGAAAACTCTTTTGGAAAGCATGATTTATGAGAGCTTCGGGCTGAATATCGCACTGATGCTGATTTCCGCGCAGGAGCTCAGGCAGGCTCTTAATAATTCCCCGACATGGTGGGATGAGGATGAAGGCTCAAAGCACAACGCGATATTCGTGATTCCTCCGTTTTCGGTTGAGGAAATTTTTGCCCAAGTCGGAGCAATTAAGCCCGAATACGAAAAAGTCGGTTTTTATGGCAAAGTCATATTCTGGTCCGCGCCCCTTAACACCTTCTCAAAAACACGGTGGTCAAAAATAGTCGGTACCGCTATTTATGAGCAGGTCACCATAAGAAACGCAAACACGACAAAAAAGCTTGTTCAGCTGGCCTTAACAAGCGAATAAACATTCCGTTTTCCGAGCCGCGGCTTGCAGCTTAAGCGCGAGCCTCCGTTGTGTCGTTTGCGCATACTAATTTAGCTTCACGCCGGTCAAAAACCGGCGTAACTTTTTCCCCTCAATTTAAAATAATCCGCTTCCGATGCAAACATTTCGCCTCAAATGACAATTTACCGAAAATGTATTTTCTTTTTCAGATTCGCTTTAAAACAGCAGCGTTTTCATTATACTATTTAGGTAGATAAGATTAAAAAAACAAGATACGGAAAAGATTGCGGAGGCTAAAATATGATTATCGGAGTACCTAAAGAGATTAAGAACAACGAGAACCGAGTGGCTTTAACACCCGCCGGAGCGCATGCGCTCACAAAACTCGGACATACCGTTATTATTGAGAAAAATGCCGGAGTGGGAAGCGGAATTGAGGACAGCGAATACATCGCGGCAGGGGCCGAAATATGCGCTGCTAACAAAGAGGTTTTCGTAAGGGCTGATACGATAGTTAAGGTCAAGGAACCTCTTGAGAGCGAATATGAGCTTTTCAAGGAGGCACAAACCCTTTTCACTTATCTTCATCTCGCGCCTAACCCCTCACTCACAAAAGCTCTCTTAGACAAGAAGATAACTGGCATCGCTTACGAAACAGTTCAGCTTCCGAATGGGTCCCTTCCTCTGTTGGCGCCCATGAGCGAGGTTGCGGGCAGGATGTCCGTTCAGGTTGGCGCAACACTGCTCCAAAAATACTATGGTGGAAGCGGCGTTCTGCTGGGCGGCGTTTCGGGAGTCTTGCCCGCGGAGGTCGTAATAATCGGCGGAGGAACTGTCGGACTTAACGCTGCAAAGATGGCTGTCGGTTTAGGAGCGAGAGTAACGGTTATGGACATAAACGCCTCGAGACTCGCTTATTTGGACGACATTTTTTCGGGAAGAATTTCCACGCTTGTTTACAGCGAATATGCCGCGGCGGAGATAGTTAAAAAAGCGGATTTGCTGATTGGCGCAGTCCTTGTAGCCGGAGCCAAGGCTCCAAAAACAGTTTCCGCCGAAATGGTGAAAACAATGAAAAAAGGTTCCGTTATTGTTGATGTCGCTATCGATCAGGGCGGCTCAGTCGAAACAATCGACCGCATAACAACGCATGACAACCCCTGCTATGAGAAGTTTGGAGTTATCCACTACTCCGTTGCCAATATGCCCGGCGCCGTACCCAGAACATCAACTTACGCGCTCACAGGGCTTACCCTTCCCTATCTGATACAAATCGCGGAAAAAGGCGCTGAGAAGGCTATGCTCGACAACGACGTTTTGAAGCACGGACTTAACACCTATAACGGGTTTGTTAATTTTAAAGCCGTGGCGGACGCTCTGAATCTGCCTTATGTTGATGCCGATTCGGCTTTGAAATAAGGTAAGACATTTAAATTATGCTTTATGCGAAGGTACTCGGCGGTATTTTCGCATAAAGCTTTTTTATTTGCGACAAAAAACGTACCGTTGACTAAACTTAAAAAACATTGTAAAATAGTGTCAAATAATTGAGCAAATTCAACATTATTTGAGGCGGGCATAACCCTGTTTTATACATAATTTCTAAAGAAGGTAAAATATGGATAGTTTTGACAAGAGCATACTTGAGTTGCTGCAAAAAAATGCGAGAATGACAGCCTCGGAAATCGGCAGCACAATTAACCTGTCGGTATCCGCCGTCAGCGAAAGACTTAAAAAGTTGGAAACCACAGGCATAATCTCGCAGTATACAACGATTTTAAATTCGGAAGTTCTGCACAAGAGTCTTACGGCAATAATTTTTGTAAGCCTTGACAGGCCGAAGTACATAGACAGTTTCATCGAGTTTGTGAAAAGCGAAGACGAGATTCTGGAATGTCATTATCTGGCAGGCGATTTCGATTACGCGCTTAAAGTATTGACAGAGAGTACGAGCACTCTTGAAAAGGTGCTCAACAAGATAAAAAGCGTTCCCGGGGTACACAAAACAAAAACGACGATTACACTTTCAACGGTTAAAAACGTCTATTCAATTGTTCCCTGACCGCCGAATTATTTGTCGTCCGGTATTTTGGTATTATAGAGAGATTTTTGAATCTGGTATGGGAGTGGAACATGCAATACAAATTTTTTCCTTATCTGTGGGTATCAATAGCCTTGACAATTATGCTCTCGCATTTAATCATTTTGATTCTTGCGCGGCGTTCGCAAAAGGGTACGCAACATTTCATGGCTATTCTCTGCCTGTCCCTTCTTTGGGTCGTTTTTCAGGCTCTGGAAATTTCGGCCCTAAAGCTGCCGACAAAAATAATTTGGGCAAACTTAATTTACATACCCTCTACACTATGCCCGGTTATCTATCTTGTCCTTGCACTTAAATATCTGGGTAAGGACAAATGGCTTAAAAAGCGGTGGCTCAGCTTTGCCTTGTTAATTATGCCTTTGCTGTGCAATATACTGCTTTGGACAAATGATTACCACGGGCTTATGCGGCAGGCTGTTTATCTGGATACCAGCGGCGCCATCCCCGTTGTCGGAAAAACCTACGGTCCGTTTTTCATGATTTATTCCATTTATAATGCCTTCATAGCCGCTGTGACCCTTGTTATTCTGTTCAGGGGGCAGCTGCACTTAAAAAACCGTCTCCAGAAGGCGCAGATTTTCTCACTTTTTCTGGGACTTCTGCTGCCCGCTCTCTCCGTATGTATCTATATTTCCAAATTGCTTCCGCTCAAAATAGACCCCACTCCTATTGTCATTGGAGTTTCAAGTATTATTATATCGTGGAGTATCTTCAGGTACCATCTGTTTGATATCGTTTCGTTTGCCCATTCAGTGGTAATCAAGGAAATGAGCACCGGTCTGCTTATTATTGATAATGACGGTGCCGTGCTTGAGGTTAATCCCGCCGCGGAAAAAATGCTCAAAATCTCTTGCGGCACGCAGGGCGACAAGTCAATAGACATGCTTTTATCCGGATATCCCCTATTTCTTGAAATTTATAAGAACAAAACCGCTTGTGTCAGGGAAATCTATATTAAGAACTCGTCCGGCTTCAATTATTGCGAGCTTTCATTTAAGAAGCTTTTAAATCCAAAGAACCGCACGTCCTGCTGGATATTCCAAATCTATGACGTTACCGAAAGAAAGCAGGAAGAAAACAGACACAGAGAGCTTGCCATGCGCGATTCTTTGACCGGTCTAATAAACAGGTCTTATTTTGAAAAAATGTTTCTGAATTCTTTAAAAGTTTGCGCACAAATCAATTCGACTTTTGCTGTGGCTTATCTTGACCTTGATGACTTTAAACACATAAACGACACTTTGGGGCATAACGCTGGTGATGTTCTGCTGCGGAAAGTTGCAGACGCGCTAAAGAGTGTACTCGGAGGCTCTGCCATTGTCTCGAGATACGGCGGCGACGAGTTTGCCATTCTGTTCCCGTCGATTGAAAACAGAGCTGTTCTTGATTATTATTCGGAGAGAATCAGTGAAGAATTTGCTAAGTGCATTATTTATAACGGCATGCACATACCCATAAAAACGAGCATTGGCTTCGGAGTTTACCCCGATGACGGCAGCGATATGGATATGCTCCTCAAAAAGGCTGACGGGAGTATGTACGAAATGAAGCGTTCAAAAAAAAATTAACGATAGCTTTGTCCCTATATAAGAACCTTATATATGCCTGTTAAACCGACAGAGCTTTTCGCATGAAGCGGAGAAGCTGATATTATGGATGAATTCTATTCTTTAAAAACCGAAAGACTTTCCTTAAGGGTTCTTAATATGGACGATAAAGAGCAGTTCTTTAAGTATCGCTCTAATCCGGAAATTTATCGTTTTCAGTCGTGGAAACCGAGCAGCATCGAAGAAATCGAAGCTTTTATTGAGCTTAACCTTGCGGCTATACCAAACACTCCGTGCACATGGCTGCAGCTGGCCGTTTGCCTGAAGGACGGCCGCCTAATCGGAGATATTGGTATCCACTTTTTAGACGACGGATGTCAGGTTGAATTAGGCTACACAATTTCTCCTGACTATCAGGGCAGGGGCTACGCTCGCGAAGCTGTTCAGGCTGTGATTGATTTTTTGTTCTTCTCGCTCGGAAAACACAGGATTACGGCTTCGGTTGACCCCGGCAACCTTAGCTCGATAAAACTTCTCGAAAAAATGGGTTTTAGGAAAGAAGCGCATTTTGTGAAAAGCTATCTCATGGATAATGAGTGGTGTGACGATTGCGTTTATGCTCTGCTGGGCGAAGACGTATAATTTGTTTACACTATGAGGCAATATACGTCACGCATAAGTAATAAGGATTAGGTTATGGATTATAGATCTTTAAATCTCGGCTTTACGGAAAATCTTATTCAGGAGGCCGCCCTCTGCCCCGACTTATATTTGGGGCGCGTTATTGCGCAGTATAAGGATTTATATAAAGTAGCGACGCCGGTAAATGAAATCCTCGCCGAAATATCCGGGAAGCTGCGCCATTCTTCCGACGATTTGCCGGATTTTCCAGCTGTGGGCGACTTTGTTTTGCTCGACAGAAATGACAATCTGCACGGAAATGCGATAATATCGCAAGTATTGAAAAGGAAAAGTCTCTTCGTCAGAAGAGCTGCCGGAACAGCGCACAACGCTCAGGTTGTTGCCGCAAACATCGACACAGCCTTCATTTGTATGTCCCTTAACAGCGACTTCAATTTAAGGCGGCTTGAACGCTATTTATCAATCACCTGGGACAGCGGGGCAAGTCCCGTTATAGTCCTGACTAAGGCAGATTTGTGCGAGGATTTATCATTTAAACTATCCGAAATTGACAAGGTCGCCGCGGGTGTAGAGCTCGTAGTCACTTCAAGCATTACGGAAGACGGTTACAAATCAATACTTAAGTATGTTGAACCCGGCAAGACCATCGCGTTCATGGGCTCCTCAGGAGTCGGAAAATCTTCGCTTATTAACCGACTGCTGGGTGAAGATGTTCTTACTACCCGTGAAATCAGAAAGGACGACAAGGGGCGCCACGCTACCACGAATCGTGAACTGTTGCTGATTCCCTTTGGCGGCGCCGTCATAGATACTCCCGGAATGCGCGAGCTCGGCGTTGAAAACGTAAATCTCTCAAAAACCTTTTCGGACATAGAAGAATTTGCCGAGCAGTGCCGTTTCAAGGACTGTCGGCACGAAAATGAACCCGGCTGTGCGGTTTTGTTGGCAATAGAACAAGGGCGGCTCGACAAGGAGCGTTTAATCAGCTACAAAAAGCTGAAAAAGGAAGCAAAATATGAGGGGCTCAACTCGAGGCAAATTGAGAAAGAAAAAATCGGCACAATGTTCTCAGACTTTGACGGCATAAAGAACGCACGAGCTTATGCGAAATCAAAAAACACATACAAGTAAAAGAAAATGTTATCTTAAACAAATACTATACCTAAAACCTAAAGCCTTCTCGTCACTAGTTTTTCGTTGATAAATCACCCTAATGGGAGGAATTAAAATGGCGGAAACCATGCGCAAGCAGGTTCTGGACGAGATGTCCGTAGGTTACGCTCTTCATAAGCTCATATTGGACGATGAAGGGCAGGCCTGTAACTATGAGTATATTGAAATCAACAAGGCCTTTGAAGAGGTTACGGGTCTGCTTGCAGCCGATATAATAGGCAGAAAAGTAACTGACGTCCTCCCTGATATAAAAAGTGACGAGTTTGACTGGATAAAAACCTACGGCGAGGTGGCCTTAAACGGCATAAGGCTTGACTTTGAGCAATATTCAAAGCCTCTTGACAGATGGTATAAGGTCAACGCCTTTTCTCCAAAGCACGGATTTTTTGTTACTCTTGTAACAGACATCACAAAAGAGAAGCAGAGCAATATAAACCTTACCGAAAGCAATAAGCTTCTCTCCGATTTTCTGGACTCAAGCGATGGTCTGATATTTCTGAAGGATGATAATTTCAGGCACACTTTTGTAAACAGGGCGTTCTGCTCTTTTTGGGGTAAAAACCGCGAGGACATTATCGGTAAAACCGACAACGAAATTTACTCCGCCGAAATGAAGGACAGGTTCAGGCAGTCCGATTTAGAAGTCCTGAACAGCAAGCCCAAACTTGAATATGAAGTTCCGCTTCTTGACAAGGTTTTTAAAACCACCAAATTCCGCATAAGATATCCCAACGGAGACCCGGGTATCGGCGCATATATTACCGATATTACGGAACAAAAAAGGCAGCAGGAGGCTCTCAGCCGACAGCTCTTTCGGCAGAACATACTTGTTGATGTCTTCGTGAAGAACTTTGCCGACAGACAGGAGCTGCTCGATTACACGCTTCACCGTGCTCTTGAACTTACGGGCAGTATGTACGGTTATATTTACCTCTACAGCGAGGAAACGAAAGAATTCACTCTAAACTCATGGTCGGTCGGCGTTATGGCGGCCTGCGAGGTTATCGATAAAAAAACCGTATACAAGCTGGAGACCTCCGGCATTTGGGCCGAGGTTGTAAGACAGCGCAAGCCCATTATTATTAACGACTTGTCGCAGCCGAATCCGCTTAAAAAGGGCTTTCCCGATGGCCACGTTCAGTTAAAGAATTTTTTAACGATTCCGATTATCACAGATGATAAAATCGTAGCCGTTGCGGGCATAGGCAACAAAAAAACCGATTACACCGACAGCGATATAAATGAACTGATCATTCTTATGCAAAGCTCCTGGCTGGCCGTCGATAAGAAAATCGCTGATGCTCAAATAATAACCGAGCGGGAAAAATACCAGTCAATTCTTGACGGATTGCCGGTGTTAATCAGTGAATTTTTACCCGATTCAACCCTGACTTTTGTAAATAAAGAATACTGTTCGTATTTTAAAGAGCCGGCAGAGGTTTTGCTTAAAAGAAAGTTTTTAGATTTCTTCAATAATAAGGACGCAGAGAAAATAGCTTGGATGCATAATAATCTTACCCCACTAAACAGATCTGTTGATTATGAGGTAGAGACTGAGGTCGGCGGAGAAAAGCATTGGCACAGTCTTCGTGATATTGCCTTTTTTGATGATCAGGGCAGACCTGTTCGCTACTGCTCCATCGGCTATGATACAACGGCGCAGAAATTAGTGGCGCAGGAGCGCGAGCGTATGCTTGAGCAAATGGACGCTATGTTCAACAAGCATGGGGCAGTTATGCTGCTGATAGACCCGGAAACAAACAAAATTGTTGATGCAAATCCGTCCGCCTCCGAGTTTTACGGATATACCCACGAAGAACTGCTGAATTTGAGCATATATGATATAAATCAATTGTCTCGCAAAGAAATCATCGAAGTAAGCCGGAGTATTCTCTATCGGAAAAATAATTACTTTACCTTCCAGCATAAGCTGAAAAACGGGCAGATAAGAATAGTGGATGTTTACAGCAGCCCCATAACCTATAACAACCAAACAGTTCTTTTTTCCATTGTGTTTGATGTTACCGAAAGAGAAAATGCCTCGAAGGAAATTGTCCATATCAGCTATCACGATTTTTTAACCGGCGCCTACAACAGGAGATTCTTTGAGGAGAAATTTGAACTGCTTAACACATTAAGCAGTTTCCCCATTTCGGTTATCATGGGAGACGTTAACGGGCTTAAGCTGGTTAACGATTCCTTCGGTCATCCAGAGGGAGACAATCTTCTCAAAGAGGCCGTCAAACGAATCGGAGATGTTTTGCGCCCCGGCGACATTCTCGCCAGAATCGGCGGAGATGAGTTCGGCATTATTCTCCCCAACACAGATGGCGTGCAGACAACTGAGATTGTCAATAAAATCAAACTCAGTGTTGAAAGGGAACCGGATGAGAAGTCTCCTGAGAGCAGCAGCCTTCTTTCCATCTCCTTCGGATTTGCAACTCAACAACAAATCTGTGAAAAACTGGGCGTTTTGATGAAGCAAGCCGAAGGCTATATGTACAATAAAAAGTTCTATGACGGAAGAAGCCTGAAGGGGAAAACCATAAACATCATCATGAAAACTCTTTTCGAAAAGAGCCCCAGATACAAAATGCACTCGGAAAGAGTCGGCGACATTTCAGCGGCAATTGCGGAAAAAATGGGTTTCAATGCGGAAAACATAAACAGAATCAGAGTGGCCGGTTATTTGCATGATATCGGAAAAATCGGAATTCCTGAAAATCTGCTGAACGGCAAGGGACGGCTTGACAAACATGAATGGGAGATAATGAAAACGCATCCCGAGAAAAGCTGGAGAATCCTTGAAAACACACTCGAATACTCCGAAATTTCAAACATCGTCCTCCACCACCATGAGAGATGGGACGGCAGCGGTTATCCGACGGGACTGAGCGGCGATGCTATTCCTCTCGAATCAAGGATTATTTGTGTGGCCGATGCTTTCGACGCAATGACCTTCAGCAGAAGTTACAGAAAGAAAATTACACCTACGGAGGCGGTTGAGGAACTTCTGAGATGTTCCGGCACCCAGTTCGACCCCAAAGTCGTAGAAATATTCGTAAGTGAGGGCTTGGCGCTGAACGAAAAGCTCTATTCGATGGACAGCCATCTGGATTTGGATTAAAATTATCCGATTAAAAGGCATAAAACGTAAAAAGGAACCCAAATCTTTGGGTTCCTTTTTTCAAATTGTTTAGGATAATTCGGGCTCGGCTGCCTCACAAAACCTTGCTGAGAAAATCAATGGTTCTGGGCTCGCGCGGGTGCGACAGGATTTGTTCCGGAGTGCCCTCCTCAACGATGTAGCCGCCGTCCATAAAGAGGATTCTGTCGCCGACCTCACGGGCAAAGCCCATTTCGTGTGTGACGACAACCATTGTCATTCCCATTCTCACAAGGTCCTTCATTACGTTGAGAACCTCGCCGACCATTTCCGGGTCAAGTGCGCTTGTCGGCTCGTCAAAGAGCATAACATCGGGGTTCATCGCCAATGACCTGGCAATTGCCACCCGCTGCTTTTGTCCGCCCGAAAGCTGTGCCGGATATACATTTGCTTTGTCGGAGAGCCCGACCTGTCTGAGCATTTCGTCGGCCTTTTTAGAAGCCTCGGCTTTGTTCATTATTTTTAGCGTCAGCGGAGCAAGCATGACATTTTCTTTAACCGTTTTATGGGGAAACAGGTTGAAGTGCTGGAACACCATACCGATGTTGCGGCGAACCTTGTTTATGTCAATTTTTCTGTCCGTGAGGTTATAGCCATCTACAATTATAGTCCCGCCGTTAATCTCCTCAAGGCTGTTGAGGCAGCGCAAAAAGGTTGATTTACCGCTGCCAGAGGGTCCGACAACGACAACGACCTCGCCCTCTTCGATTTCGGTGCTTACATCTTTGAGAACCTCAAGCTTTCCAAACGACTTATTTAGATTTTTTACGATAATCTTACTTGCCATAAGTCGTCCTTCTTTCTATCATCTTTGCGACTTCCGAAAGGATACTCACAATAACCCAATAATACAAACCGACGGTTCCGTACATTATGAAGGCTTCCATGTTATTGGCGACGATTATCTTTGTGTTTTGCGTTAATTCCCTCAGGGAGATAATGGAAAGCAAAGAGGTATCTTTCAAGGTTACGATAAACTGATTGATTATAGACGGGAGCATTGTCCTGAAAGCCTGAGGTAAAACAATTTTCCGCATAGCCTGAGCGTAAGACAGACCGAGACTTCTCGCAGCCTCCATCTGGCCTTTGTCAATCGCTTCGATGCCGCCGCGAATAAGCTCCGTCATATATGCGCCTGCGTTGAGCGACATTATAACCACGCAGGCAGTCATTAGGCTCCATCTGAAGCCCAAAGCCATCGGCAATCCGAAGTATATAAAAAATATCTGCACTATTAGCGGTGTTCCGCGGATAATGCTAATGTAAAAATTTGCAAGAGTTTGCAATACCTTTGATTTCGACAGCTTGAACATGCAGAAAACGATACCCAGAACAGTTGCCAGAACAAGTGACATGATTGTCACTTCAATAGTTACCAGCATTGCTGAGGTAAACGTCGGAAAATGTTTTACGAGCAGGTCAAAGAATTTCATGGGCATTTCCTATCTGTTGCGGATTTATTCTAAAACACTAATGCCTGAACAAGAATCACTGGTTTAGAATAAATCTTTATTTCTTTAATTATTTAGCGAATATAAATAAACCGTTTGGTGGCCGAAGGAAGTTTCCGTTCGGCCACCTCGGTTAATCTGACAGATTGGATTTGATTACTTCGCGCCGAAATAAGTTGCGAGAATCTCATCATACTTTCCGCTGTCTTTGAGGCGGGTCAGGCCTTCGTTGAAAGCGGCAACAAGCTCAGGGTTTGTGCCCTTCATAACGGCAAAGCCGTAGGGGCAGGAGGATTCGGATTCGTTAATGACCTTGCAGTCAACGTTTCCGCGGGAGATTTCGAACTGGATAATCGGATAATCCTCGAAGCAGGCAACTGCCTGTCCGGATTCAACGTAAGTATACATTGTTGCGGAATCCTCAACATAGAGAATATTGAGTTCGTACTCGGCAGCAATGGATTCTGCGTACTCGGCTCCGGTTGTTCCTGTTTTTGCGACTACCGTTGCGCCCTTAATGTCGTCAAGGGAAGCTGCCGTGGAATCGGCTGCAACTGCAACGCCTGTGGTGCTGTCGTAATAGGATTCGGAGAAGTCGTACTTCAAAGAGCGTTCGTCGGTGATGGACATACCGGCCATAACAGCGTCAACCTGTCCTGCTTCAAGAGCGGTGACGGCCGCCGAGAAACCGAGAACCTGCCACTCAACAGTGAAACCCATTTCGGCTGCGATAGCATCCAGAAGCTGAATGTCGATACCCGTGTGTGTGCCGGTTTCGTCTTCGAACTCGAAGGGAGCAAAGGTGGTGTCGGTGCCGACTGTGTAGGTTTTTCCTGCTGCCTGCTCATAGAGAGCACCTGTGTCTGTCGCGGATGCGTCGGGAGAAGCGGCGGTATCGTCCGTCTTGGTGCCGCAGCCGACAAACAGTGTCAGACACATTACAATAGCCAATGTCAGTGCAAGATACTTTTTCATTTTTTTCCTCCATAAATTGTTCTTCTATGCAAGCCGGTTACAATTGTTATGCAAGAAACGTAATTGTAATCAGGATGCGCCATTAGAAGCGGTGTTTTTTGTCCCGTTGATTTGTTCCTTTTAAAAAACCGCATTATGCATTGGTCGAATACCGACCTTGCATTTTTTTATTGGCAACAAGAGTATTATACCAAAGAAGCACCATGATTTGCAAGGGTTATTTGGACTTAAACCGTTATTGTCAGATAAATGTTTAACTATCAAACCATAATAATTAAATAAATGCCTATGCTTTGAGGACAAAATGAAAAGCGCCCGAATCTCAAATGAGATTCGGGCGCTTCTATTATTCTTTATTCGACAATTATTGATTTTGCCGCAAAGGTTCTTGAGTCTGTGTAGCTGCCGTAAACCGTGAGGTTTGAGCCAACGGCTATGGATGATAGGCTCATCGAATTTCCGGTACTTGCAACAATCACCGACACAACAGACGAGGTCTTTATACTGACAAGTTTATTTGCAGAGGTCAAAAGTGTAATCAGCTGATTTGTGCTGTCCACCTTCAGCACCGTTCCGGATACCTTTGTCGCGGAACTTGTAGTACTTACTAAGGTGATATCTGTAATTGTATCGTCGTATACAACAAAGGTAACCTGATCACCTGCATGAATATCGGAAATCAAAATTGCTGTTGTTCCCATATATACACTTGCATAGTCATCCACATGGTACATGTTCGCTGTTCCGTTTGCCATTACCAGCCAGTCTGTTCCGTCAACCGTTGTCGTAATCGCCGTTATCGTCCCCGAAATTGTCTTGCCTGTACCTGCTGCGACTATCGATGTGACACTGCCGCCCGCGTTATAAACGGAAACAGTGTTGCCGACTTTAAACTGGTCTATGCTTATGGTGTTGTCCCCGCGTTTAAGCGTGGGAAGCGACGAGATATCAAGCAGAAAAACATAATCTGAGCCGTTTGCATCGGTTACCTTAAATGTAATCGTTGTTCCGAAGCTGATTGAGGAGACTGTTCCTTCCAGCTTGACACTGGCGGCAGCGGCCTTCAGCACCGTTACCGTTCCGTTCACAAGCTTTACAGTCACAAAATCACCTGCCGCCAGGGTGGAAAACGCGACGCTTGCGTCACTTCTCGTGATTGCTGCAGCACTCGGAATAGTGTATGAGAGAGCCGTTGTGCCGGCTTTGCTCTTTATGTAAATTATGTTCGAGCTGCTCGTCGCGGATACCGTGGTCACTGCGCCCTGCACCCAAGAAACTGTTGAATCGTAATCAATGCTCAGAACCGTAACAACGCCGTTTTTCTCTGTTACCTTTGCATAGCAGCCAACATAGGAGGAGCCGAGCGCCACATTAGTGCCGTTAACGGTCACAGACGCCTCTGAGGACACGGCGTATTCACTCGTCAATCCGTCAAAGCCGCACAGCTTCATGCTGCCGTCGCTCACGGAGGATATAATACCCTCTTGTCTTACCGTGCCGCTGTATGCATCGATTACAAGTGTCTTATTGTTCGCTTTCAGATAATCAAGCGAACGCGAAATCATGGTTGCGACAACCGCGCGGGTTACGTTTGACTGCGGAGAAAAATTATTGCTGCTGTCCCCTTTGACAATACCTAAGCTCAGAAGCTCCGCGACGGAGCCTATGCAGGTGCTGGAAACCTTGCTTGCATCGGCGAAGGTCAAAGATGACACTCCAAGCTTCGCCGCGGCTGCGGAAAGCTGCATTGTCCGAACGAGATACAGCGAAAGCTTTTCTTTTTGGATAGCTCCTGTGAGACTTGAGCTTTTAAGTTCATCAAGAGTAATGATTCCCGCTGCCAGACAAATCTCGATGTTCTTATATCCCCAGGCCAGATTGGGCGCTACAAGTCCTTTTACGGTTGCCTCATAGTCAGTCTGAACCATTTCCATTTCAAGTGTCGTCAGCGAATACATCCTCGACAGAACGGTCAGCGCTTCAAGCGTCGTGATATTGTTGTCCGGCCGCATTGTTCCGTCACTGTAACCGGTGAGATATCCGTCGGCAGCTAAACTCTCCAAGTACTGCTTTGCCCAGTGATTGGTTAAATCCGTATATGTTACAGCGAATACCGGAACGGATAAGCTTATTATCAGGATAATAACGAGCAACGCAGAAAGTACTCTTCTTTTCATCATAACGTAATCCTTTCAAATTGATTGACATTTTTTCCGGAGCGTTTGAATCAGCTTTTAAGGCAGGGGAATACATTTTATTTTGAGCCTAAGTATAAACAATTTATCGGCAGAACGATCTGCGCCGATATAAGAATAATGTTTCCATATATAGCCTTTACCCTGTATTATATTGCAATTCTTCAAAATAGTAAAGCGATATTATGTAAATTGCTTATTATTACGTGTGCCGCGGCAATTTTTACACTTGACGAAATAGCCGAGAGTCAAACATCCTGTTGACGTCAATCAATATATAAATTACAATTAACCTAGCAAATAATAGAAAAGAGGAGTTTATATGCTAAAAGAATTTAAGGAATTTGCCTTCAAGGGAAATGTCATTGATTTGGCAGTCGGCGTAATCATCGGCGGTGCCTTCGGGAAAATAGTCACATCGCTCGTAAGCGATGTGCTCATGCCCGCGATAGGTATTATTTTGGGTGGGATAAGTTTCAAGGATTTGAAATACGTAATTACTCCCGCAGTTGGTGATGTTCCCGCAGTCACGCTTAACTACGGCTCATTTATCCAGTCAATCGTCGACTTCTTCATTATTGCCATTTCGATTTTCCTGTTTATAAAACTCATATCCCTGACAAAGAAAAAACAGGTTGAAGCCGCTCCTCCCCCTCCTCCCGCTCCTGCGGCGGAAGTTGTTTTGCTTGAAGAAATTCGCGACTTGCTCAAGGCAAAATAGAATACTTATTTCGGTTTCTAAATGTATCTGTTTATAGATGTCAAAAGCCGCCCCAAAGAAAACGGGGCGGCTTTCATTAAGAAAAAGAGGGCGGAGCCAACCGGCTCCGCCCTTGCTGTTATTTTATATTGAATCAAAAACTGATTCGTTATCGGTCAAACAGATTAGCCTTTATGCTTCTTTTTTCTGGTTCCTATGAATACCGCTATACCGCAAATTACTAGTACAATTCCACCGTAAGTGCAAAGCGCATTGGCTATGCTGTCGCCCGTCTGGGGCAGATTAAAGTCAGGTGTATTTGTAGGCGGGTTTGATTGAGGCGGAGCACTCGGGCTTTCCGGCGGTTCAACGGGGGGTGACGGAGTCAGCGAGTTAACCACCACTATTGTCTGCACCGTGCCTGACTGCTTAACATATCTGCCGTCCAGAACGTAAATCGCTCCTGCCGAAGAAATCGTGAAGTTATACGGACTGGTGTCGAGCACATATCCTTCGGGCGCCGTTGTTTCCATGAAGCGATATTGTCCGAAGGGAAGATTGCTGACTCCGATTTGCCCGTAAGCATTTGTGGTCAGCGCGGCATTATAAGTGGACCAATAATATGTTCCCGAACTGTCCGTGCCGCTTTCAGCGTCCGCCGGTATTCCTGTCGCCGTGCTGTAATAGACCTTCATATCCAGACGGAATACAGCTCCGGGAAGCAAAGTGCCCTCGTCGTCTACCTTTTCGAGCAAAATTGCGCCGAATTCATCATAATAATAATGAATCTCTGCCTTCGGGTAGGAGACAACGTCGTATATCCAGTCTGTTTCCGCGGTGTTTTTCATGGGAACAGCAACTAAAAACGGATTGGATATAGTATCAGCTCCGACTGTAGTCGTTTGAACGACAAGATAGTAGCCCAGCGTCAGATCTGTGAACGCAACTGTTCCGCTCGCGTTTGTAGTACCCGAACTGCCGGTAATACTATTCGCGACAGCATAGTTTTTAAGCTTTTTTGCCGCCTTCTCCGCCAAAGAGGCGGTAGTCAGGCTCGACAGCACGACACCTGAGCCTGAAAAGCCGTTTGCTCCGGTAGTCAGGGTATAGCTGCCAGAACTTGTGACGTTCGCAACCTGGTAGACGGAAAAGCCCACGCCGGAGACCGCCCCGTAGGCGCTCTCAACATTTATGGTGATTGAGCCGACCTTGCTCGTATCTATCGCCGGCATTGCCAAAGCAGGCACCGACACGGAGAGCCCAAGCAAAACTATGGCAAAGATCGAAAGACATGCCTTTTTAATTTTTAACCGGACTTTCAAAGTATCACCGCCCTTTCTTTGCCGCTCAACGGAATTATCAGTTCGCATTCTCAGTCCTCAACAACACGGTCACAGTATACTACATAGCGCTGCGTATGCTGCCCGTAGGGATTGCAGCTAATGAGCGTTACCATGTCCCTGCCCTCTTGAATGAGCACTTTGTCAATGTCATTCGGGGCAATTATTTCGATGGAGGTCACACTGTAAGTAAGTGTTTCCCATGCATTGGTAATATAAACCTTGTCGCCGACCTCGATCTTATTGATATTCAAAAACATACTGCCGCTTGCTCTTGTTCCGCGGTGAGCAGCTATTACGGCATTTGTGTTTCTGCCGCCAATAGGCAGGGAGGTCTGCGTCAGATGAACAGCCCCTTTTACCATGTTCTCGGAGCTTGCTCCCAAATATAAGCCCAGCTTAATATCGATTTTCGGAATTTCTATGTACCCAAACAGGTTGTCTTCAATCCCATATTCCGAAAGGTCAAAACTGCTGACCTGATAGGAAAACGGATCAACTAAATCCTTCTGTCCTTCCAGGTAGAGATTCTCATTGTAAGCCTCGACCTTTTCGTAAAGTTCATCAAGCGGTGTTTTTACTTTAACCGTTTCTGTTTGTGTGTCTGCTTCCGAAACCGACATGGAATCCACTGTTTTTTCAAAGGATTCAATTGAAAGGTTGGTGTATTGCCTGTTAAGGTAATCCGCAATATGCGGATATAAAAACATGACAATGCCGGATAAAACCAGAATGAAGGCTACCGTTGTCCATATCTGTCGGCTCTTATTTCCGGATTTTTTCACTTCTTCGCCTTTCTCTTTTTTCTGACGAGCAGCACGATGGGAATTGACGCGAGTGCAATGAATACGGCGGGAACTATAACTACTTCATTTACCATTATTAGCGAAGCCTGGGTCTGGTGTTCCTCGGGTACGTATTCGGTTCGCTCGCCGCGAATCAGAAGCCTTTGAGTATTGATTCCGTAAGGAGTGCAGGTGACCAAGGTAACATAGTCTTTGCCTTTTACGATTGTGATGTCTTTCGTATCCTCCGGCTCGACTACCTTAATTTGATCCACCTTATACGCCAGCACTTCGTCAAGGATATGAACGTAGAATTCATCACCCTCTTCGAGCTGGTCAAGGTCTGTGAAAAGTGTCGCGGACGGCAATCCTCTGTGTCCTGTCAGCACCGCGTGAGTACTGTCTCCGCCGATTGGCAAAGATGTGCTCTCGAGGTGCCCAACGCCCTTTTCAAGAACCTCAGGCGTACTGCCGTGGAAAATGGGGAGATATACCTTAATTTTCGGTATCTCAATGTATCCCATCACTTCGTTTACATTCAAAAGTTCCACATAGCTTGTATCCAGATCCTGTTCACTCGCGAAAGGGTCGGTAAGAATGGCTCCGTAGAGAGTTTCGTTATATTTTTGCGCATCCGCTTTCATCTTGTCAATATCGGTTTCCGACAAATCCTCCACCGCATTCTGATATGAAACGATGGTCGAGGCTTCCGACATTTTAGATAATATTGCGCTGATGACCGGATACAGGAGTACGCTCAGTCCGATAATAAAAACTATGCCTATTGCGATAACGGGAAGAAACTTTTTCATTTTTTCGTTCCTCCCAGAGTAGTTTTCTCCGCCCCGGAGGATAGCTCACGCTATCCCCCAAGGCCGATTGCCTGCGCGGTATTTACCTGCGCGCTTTAAAATGCTTAGTTTTCGCTTTTTTTGTGCTTTTTATTGTACACTACAAACAGGACGGAAGCCAGAAGAAGAAGAAGTATACCGCTAACGGTGAATATCGTGGTGCCGATTCCGCCGGTTCCGGGGAGATGAACATCAGGCTCGTTGACGATGGTTGCCGAGAGGTTGCCGTCAGCACCTACTACAACAGCAGCATTGGAGGAAGTCCAAGTTGCCTTGAAGTTAGCGATAGCAGCGGCGTTGCCGATGTTGGTCTGGAGAATACTTGTGTTGGGGATAGTAACGGTGCCGTTCTTTGCGGTTACCGTAAAGTCGGTGCTGGTTGTGAGAAGTTTATAGCCTGTGGGCGCCACTGTTTCAGTCAGTCTGTAATCACCCTGTGAAAGTTTTGTGAACACTGCCTGACCGTTTGCATCTGTGGTCTGAGTTTCGATTACGGTATATGTAGCGGTTCCGCTGTCCTTCTTAGAAAGTGTGAAGGTTGCTCCGGCGAGCTTAACGGGGGTCGCAGCGTTGTCGTTCTTAAGAACAACCAGCTTAACTATATAGGAAATAACTGTGTCTTCATCGGTTGTCGCGGTTTTGCCGCCCTCGCCGAAGGTGAGCTTAGTGGAGTTGGGGTTGCCTGTGCTGCCGTATGTAGCGCTCTGGTTAATTACTGCGGAATAGGTAAGCAGCAGCTTGTTGCCCGCGTTACCCCAAGTCTTAATATCGTCCTGGTTGGTCAGCTCAAGCTTAAAGGTGCTTGCGGTAGTTGTCAGGGTATAATCAGTATTTTCAACAAGAGTTTTAACAACGGCGCCGCTTGAGCTCACAATTTTGGCGACTATGTCGTCATTGGGGGTGAGGCCTGCGCTGAAAGTATCGTCAACATAGTAAACAATGTTCGTCGCGGTTGTTGCGAAGGTGGGGAAGGTTGAAAGCGACTGATAGTTAACTGTGTCGCCAACTGCCGCTGTGCTGGAGTCATAAAGAGCGCTGCCGATAACTATCTTCTTTTCGATGTTAGCGGTGGAGCTTTTTACATTGATGGTTCTCCCGCAGTTCTCGACGCTCTCACCGAGCTTAGGAATTGCAACGAGTATGGGCTTTGCAAGAACGGCGCCGCTGCCCGTGTTCTGTATTATCAGATAGTAGCCGCGCTCAAGACCTGAAAACAATCCTGTTGTGGTTGTTGCGGTAGGAGCTGTCGTTCCGATTGCTCCCTGAAGGGAAGCCCCGAGAGCCGCAGACTTCGAAGCGTCGCCGTCAAGAGTTGACAGCATTCCGACAAGCTGAGTATCTGTTAAGGTCGCCGAACCTGCTCCGACAGCCGTCCTAATTACACTTCTGTAAGCGTCCGACTGGATTGCCAGAGGTGCTTTGTAGGAGGTAATTGTATAGGGGGAGGTGGTGGTATAGTTTATATCCCAGGCTATAATTTTATAGGCTGAAAAACTTGCGGACACATTTTGGGTACCGGTGCTGTCTTTCATCTGGACAGTATATGTTGCGCAGGGGTAGCACGCGAAGGCGCTTGTGGGAACCATTGCCAAGACTAAGATAAGTACGAGAACTATCGGTGCAAGTCTTTTGAAAAATTTCATAATTTTCACCCTTCTATTATTCGTAAATTTTTGACGCTGTTTTAAAGTTTTTCTTGCGAAAGTCAGCCGTCCGGGCCGCCATTTTTTCGTTTGTGCTTTTTGCTTTTGCCATGCTTTTTGTAGATTATCATCATTACGGCAGCCAGTAGGATTATTCCTCCTCCGACGCCATAGAAGATATAGGTTCCGATTCCGCCCGTTTCAGGCAGAACCAAGGACGATACCGCAGAGTTGACGAAGGTCCATGTTTTGCTCTCCGAGCCGGAGCAGCTCTCTCCCCAGAGGCAGCCGTGAATCTCACCGTTCGTGCTGTAAACCCTGCTCGCTATAATCTTTCCGTTATAGGTTGTAAAGTTCTGAACCGTCGCGCAGGGGGCGAGCAGTACGCCCATCACATACTGAGCCTGTTCAATTGTTCCTGTATACGGGGAATATGAATAGGTTGTTCCGTCGTCATTCAGGCTTTTTGTATAGACGTTTATGAGTATCGTGGTTGCGGCGGAGGTCCAGCCTCCCGCAGTACCGCCGTTAGCGGTAAGAGGTGCGGCAGCATTGAAGGAAAGCGTGCTGTCTCCCGTCGCGTCAATGTTTATGACAAGGAACTTTCCGCCCGTGCTAATGGTAAGTCCGCCGTTTCCGAGCGCTTCAATCTGAGCCGCGGTATAGTTTTTCACAAGTACCGTGCTTGTGGTCTGCGCCTGAGCAAGCTGTACGGAAAGTCCCGACATTGAGCCGAGTATTCCGGAAACATCAATCATCGGATACGTTGCTGACGCCGCCAGAATTCCCTTATAGTTTTCCGTATAAATCATTCCGCCGGAGCTGACACTGTTCCCCTGATTATAGTCTGCAATCGTTCCGGCACCGACTATCAGATAATTGTTGCCGTTGCCGTTTGTCGTGTTGAGCTTGTAATCACCCGCGATACTCTCAAAGCTGTTTATGTACGATGTGTTGAAGCTTGAGCTTGTCGTAATCGTGGAGCCTTCCGTTATGCTGTCCAGCTTGAAGCCGTCCGCTGACGTGCTCCCCTCGGTAATAATGTTTCCATCGCTGTCAAGTTCCTTGACTATGTAGCAGCTAACAGAGTCGCTCACGGAAAAGCTCACCGTTCCGCTGCCGTTATCCGAAAGTGTCAGGGACTGTTCTGCGACTTTGGTGATTGTTGTTCCGCTGCAGTCTGTAGTGGATTTATAAAGTCCGAATCTAAAGGTTTTCTCGGCATAGCCGTTGTATTTTTTAAACACCTTTATGGTATTATCGGAGGTCTGGGACGAATAATTACTGTAGCTGCTGCCCGAGTTTCCGAAGCCGGTGCCGATGTAGGCTGTGTTAACCGCTATGCTGCCCTCCATGTGTGTTCCGAGCTTAAAGTAATCGGCTACAACGGCAAAAGGCTGAGCCGAGGTCAGCATACCGTAGATTTCAGCGCTGGAAAACGCCGTTCCCGCCTTCTTCGTTGCGGTTATCACAAGATTTCCTATGCCGCTTGAATTGACAATGGCGTTATCCGAAAACGTGGTGATGGTATAATTAGTAGCAATATCCGAATCGACAGCGTAAACGGTATTAGCCGAACCGGCAGCGTACCTGTAATACTCGTCGCGCACGGTCGTGGAACTGTAAAGAATAGCCGTGTATGTAGTTTTTTTAGCCAACGAATAGTGCGACAAACTGTAATTTTTCGTATCACTCCACTTTTTATACAAGTAGGTGATGCTTGACGTTACCGAACCCTTACCCGAAGCCACATTCAGCGGTAAATTGTATCCGTAACCGTTAGTTGAATCGCACACATACAGGTAATAGGTTCCGGTGGGAGCCGCCGTGTCAATCTCGCCGGTAAGTGTGTAAAACTCAAGCGAAACATTGATTTTTGAGACGTTTGACGCAACACCCGTAATAACAAAGGTCGAGAAGCTGTCCGTTACGAAGCTCACCGATTTTGCGGCGCTCAGCTCCGCATCCGCCGCGGGGCTTTCTTCAGTGCTTTCCTCGGCGCCGACAACAAGTGTAGCCGCAGGAGACAATGAAAGTCCTGTGTTGAGAAGATCGACAGCTTGAGTAACGTCGACTACGCGGACACCTGAGTCGGTTTCCTCAAGATGAAGAACCTTAATCTCTTCGGTAGCCTCTTCAACAGCTTCATCAAAGGGCTTGATTTTATACTGGATGGTGACCGTTGCTGTTCCCAACTCCGGCTCATATTCCGTTCCATCCGCCATGAAGTAGATGTCATAAGCCAAAAAGCCCGTAACAGTCTGGTTGTCGGCCCCGACATTTTCATTTATTTTTTCTTCAACTTTGCTGTATTCCTCAACGTCGCTCTGCGGTGTTATAGGCACCACAAAAAGCTCCGCACCATCCGGTACAGCTCCGGCATCGGACAAAACCACCGTCACAAGAACATCATCGTTTTCAAACGAATATTCTGTCTTCAAAGGGGTTTCCGACGGACTTGGACTGACACTTTCAGACGGGCTGGGAGCGGCACTTTCAGACGGGGCAGGACTTTCGCTTGCACTCGGCTCAACGCTCTCGCTCG
>CAYWNW010000007.1:29324-148730 GCA_964459785.1 uncultured Oscillospiraceae bacterium
GCTCGACGCTTTCGCTCGGCTCGACGCTTTCGCTCGGCTCGACGCTTTCGCTCGGCTCGACGCTTTCGCTCGGGTCGACGCTTTCGCTCGGGTCGACGCTTTCGCTCGGCTCGGAAACAAGTTCCTCTCCGCCGGCTGGTGCTGGGCTCTCTGTGCTTTGAGATTCAATGGCGGACGGATCAGAAATATCGGTATCTGCATGCGGCAGCACAACCAAGGACATTACAACAACAATCGCCATCAGTGTGCACAGCAGTATATAACCGCCTTTCGTCTTCCGTTTCTCCATTTTGTCGCCCCCCTTCTTGACAGTCTTGCTCAAATTTAGCCGTTAACTATTTTAATTTCAAAAGACACTTTGCCGAGCAATTCGTCGCATTCCACAGCGCCGAAATCCCGTGAGTCTTTTGCAACTTCCCGATTATCACCCAGGACAAACACATATCCTTCCGGTATCGTTAGCGGATACTCCGTTCCGCCTTCCCTTGAATGGGTTTCCCCGTAAATGTAGTCCTCCGCTTTTACAACGCCGTTAACTTTGAGTTCTCCCGTTTTGTCATCAATGTCAACCGTGTCGCCCGCAACTGCGACAACTCTTTTGATTAAAAGCTCTTTCTCGTCCGGCAGATTGAAGATTACGATGTCGTTAACATCATAGGTTTTGTCAAGCCTGTAAAACAGGGCGACACTGTGATTTGTCAGATTCGGTTTCATGGAGTCGCCTTGAACAATTGCCATTCCGGCAACAACGCTAAAAATTATGAACACGACCACCGCAGTAATAACCAAATCGAGGTATAGGCGGTGCCTGCTCTTTTTTTTGCGCTCCTGAAGAATTCGCTTTTCAAAAAAGCTTAAAAATTCTTTGTCCTCAGGCAGCTTAATTTCCTTATCGTCTATCATAATCGCCAGCATACCCTGTTACCTTCCGAACAAGTCGGTTAGGTCTTTCGTATATTACCGTTCTGACAACTTCATCTTCCTGCTTTGCTTCGGCTTCAAATTTCGCTGCCGGCTTCTCTTCCTCAATCTGCAGGTCATCGAGTTCTGTGAGAATTTCGGCCAAGCTTGAACGAATCTTAACCATGGAGCTGCTGTATTGCTGTTTTGCTTCGGCAATTTTAGCTATAATCTGTTCTTTCTGCTGCTTCTGTACAAAGCACTCATGTCTTGCGTTCTCAGCCTTATCATTTGCCCGTGCAACAATCTCTGAGGCTTTCTGATTAGCTGTTGCCAGAATCTCAGCGGCCTTCTGATTGGCTGTTGCAAGAATCTCGGAGGAGTTCTCCTCGGCCCTTGTCAATATTTCATCAGCCTCCGCCTTTGTTTCCTCAAGCAGCTTTTCTCTTGTTCCCCTGACTGTTTCTGTTGCATGAGTAAGGGCATTTATTCTCTCGTCATATTCTTCTCTGTGCTTCTGTTCCTCTTCAAGCTGGAATTTAAGCAGCAGCATTTCCTTGTCCGACTGCTCTTTCTCATCATTTAGTCGTTTAAGTTCGGCTGTTAGCCGTTCTTTCTCGTTTTTCAGCTCGGCAATGTCTTTCTGATACAGAGAGGAAAGCTCCTGCATTGAAGTATAGACTGACTCCTTGTCAAATCCGCCGACTGCTTTTTTTAATCTCATGCTTTCGATATAAGTCTCAATGTTGCTCATCTTGATCCTCCTCAAATAAATAGTCCAATCGAAAATGCTTCCGCTTGCGACCGGACTACCATGACTTCAAAAAAAGTTTTAGGCTCCTAGCTTTGCGTAGGTATCCTTTCGGATACTTTGCCCATATATTCATAATTATATTTGCCAAAATAAACACAAAAAAATCCGGTCGTAAATTTAACATTTGCGACCGGACTACCTTGACTTAAAAAGTTTTAGGCCCCTAGTTTTGCGTAGGCGCTCTTTCAAACGCTTTGCCGAAATATTCAATTACATACGACCGTATTGCAACAAAAAAATCCAGCCGTAAATGATAACATTTGCGACCGGACTACCATGACTTAAAATAGTTTTAGGTTCCTAGCTTTGCGTGGGCGCCCTTTCGAGCGCTTTGCCCTAAGCAGCGATACAACAGTGGCTCAGCAAAAACGAAGCCAACTGAACAATCACATATTCTGTTGTTATGATTATATTTTCTGTTTTTAAGTTTGTCAAGCGTGCATTTTTTCATTTATTATTATGTAAATCTTGTTCGAATATGGCGAACATTTTTGATTATGCAATATATCCATAATTTGCCTCTAATTGTGGTAATTTTAGTTTATATTGCCATTTTTGTTAGAAATCATCGCTAATCTATTGTGATAATTCATTTCTATTTAAGTTAATATTTGTTTATATTGCTGTAGTTTTTTAACTGATTATTTGTAGACTGCTTGACATTTTTCGATGTTTTGCAGTGTCCGCAAGCCAAAAAAGTCATTCATTCTCGGCAGCTGATATTTATGCTTGACAATTATGAAGGTACCTGTATAATATTATCAAGGTACCTTTGTACATGCATATAACATCAAATTAGATTGGAAATAAATAAGATGAAAAAGAAAAGCTCGGAACTGATCGAAGAGTTCTCAGAAACAGCAAAGCTTCTCTCAAAATATCAGCTCTGGTATTATCGCAGGTTCGGTCCTTCAGGTGACCCCCACAGGGGACAAGGGCGCGTTTTGAAACTGCTGAAGCTCCAGCCGGAAATAAGCCAGAAGGAGCTGGGATACCTTTTGGATATGCGCAACCAGTCCCTGGGAGAACTTCTGGCCAAGCTTGAAAAAAGCGGTGCAATTACTCGCGAGCCCTCTGAAGAGGACCGCCGAAGCATGAACATCAAACTTACTGCCGCAGGAGCGGAGCTTGTAAATTCCGGCGGGGAAAAAAAGGATGATGCGGGCGAAATATTCGAGTGCCTCAGCCTTGAGGACAGAGAAAAGCTGAGAGAAATTCTTGCCTCATTATCCTCAGCGCTTAAAAACATCATGGGTTACGGTGATTCCTCAACGTCTGAATCTAAAAGCGAACGTCATCATAAAACAAATGAAAGCTCGGAAAATGCTGTATCTTCTCGAGACTCCGGCCATAAAGAAAGCAAAGAAAAAAGTTCACGACATATAAACAGAAAGGATGCGCCTTCAGAATGAGAGAAACCTCTGAAATATGCAAGGCTTTTGTGCCATCGGAAATAATCGAACACCTTTGGACAATTGCGGATATTTACGGTGAGGACAGGTATGTCTTCGTTCTGACTCCCAGACGGCTGGGCGACACTTTGGTCCAAGATGTAAAAATTATAGTCGGCGGCTGTTCCTATCTTCACTCGGTATACGGTTTCAAACCAGTCGATTTTACAATAGAAGTTATCCGTGAGGATGAAAATTGTCGTATGACGTTGATTCCGTCGGCAAAGGCCGAAAAGGAAATAGAAAAATGGAAGCGGAGGAACCCTTTTCACAGTTTTGTTAAAACGCTGAGCTTCTCCCCTCAACGTTTTCGTATCCGCCGCGCCTGGTAGCCAACTAAAGGAGCCAATATGCCCCAGCATATATTTAAACTTAAGAAAGCGGGTCAAAATCGTGCTTAGCAGCATGATTTTGACCCGCTTTTGTACCTAAAAAACAAGCTTTAAACTACTGCGCCGCACTTGTTGCAATCAGAGTAATTTAAAGTATAATTAAAGTATGAAGCTTAGAATTTGGATTTAGTAAAAAAAGTAAATTACTAATTCACCTTATGGGAGAAGTGGCAGCATGAAGCTAATGAGCAGTAATCTTAAAGAGTCACGCGCAGGCAAGCTTATAGGCAAGCTGGGAAAGTTTCGGGAAAAAACGAACAACAAAGTTTCGAATTCAGACCCCTCAATTCCGCCTGACCCGAAAAAGATAAAGCGCAAGAAACTAATCATCACCCTTACGGTTATTGCGGTTGTGGTTATCGCTTTTTTAATCGGGATAAAGACCCTGAGCTCTTCAAAAGGCTCGGCAAACGCCGACGTTACATATACCACGTCCACGGTCGAAAAGAGAGATATTTCCGTCACCCTCAGCGGGAGCGGAACTCTTGAGCCCGCGGATTCTTATGAGGTCACCTCCCTCGCCTCAGGCGAAATCCTCAGTGCAGATTTTGAGGAGGGCGACGTTGTCGAGAAGGGTGATGTGCTGTATCAAATCGACACGGCGGATGCCGAAACAAGCATTAAAAGCGCTGAACTGAGTCTTCAAAAAAGTGAGCTCAGCTATAAAAATCTTCTGACAAGTCTGGAAAATCTTAATGTGAAGGCGCCCGTGGCGGGAACAATTACCGAGCTCAATGTCGAGGTCGGTGATACGGTTTCAAATAACCAGTCCATAGGCACCATACGAGACAGCTCAAGCATGAGCCTTACCGTTCCCTTCAACTCTGCCGACGTCGACTCCTTCTATATAGGACAGTCGGCCTCTGTCACGCTTGACAGCACCTTTGAAACCCTAAGCGGCTCTGTAACAAAAATCAGCAACACGGAGCAGGTTCTCACAGGCAATATGCTTGTAAAATACGTCACCATAGAGGTTAAAAACCCCGGCGGAATTACCGATTCGACAGTTGCAACAGCTACAGTCGGCGACGTTGCCTGCAACGACAGCGCGAGCTTTTCCTATAAGAGCAAGCAGACCATCACCGCAAAGACCTCCGGCACAGTTACCTCAATCCTTGTTGACGAAGGCAATTATGTGAGCAAAAACACCGTAATCGTGAAGCTTGAAAGCAGCGACATCGAGCAGAACGTTACAAGCGCCCAGCTTTCCCTTGAGGACGCCCAGAACAATCTGGAAAACAAGCAGGAGGCTCTGGATGATTACACCATTGAGTCCCCCATCGCCGGCACAATAATAACAAAATCCTATAAAGCCGGTGACAATCTCAGCTCAAGCAGCGGCGGCAGCGCCACGCTTTGCACTATTTATGACCTTTCCTATCTCACTATGGAGCTGAGCGTAGACGAGCTTGATATAAGCTCCGTTGAGGTTGGGCAGGAGGTCACAATAACAGCCGACGCAGTTGAGGGAAAGACCTACACCGGTGAGGTAACAAAGGTAAATATCAGCGGAACAACCTCCAACGGCGTTACGGCTTATCCCGTTACGGTAAAGATTTCTGAAACCGAAGGGCTTCTGCCGGGAATGAATGTTGACGCGCAAATCGTTGTATCTTCGGTATCCGATGTACTTGCCGTACCTGTAGACGCCGTAGTCCGCGGGAACATGGTTTTGGTAAAAACCGATAAATCCGGTTCTGCCGATATTTCGGATGGTAAAACCCTAGAAGCAGGCAGCGACGGTCTGCCTGAGGGCTTCGAATATGTCGAGGTCACTCTGGGAGTTAACAATGACGAGTACATTGAGATATCCAGCGGACTATCCGAGGGCGACGTCATCGCAGTTGTAGCCATCAACACCGATACCGGCGAAACAACCACAACCGCAGGCTTTGGCGGGCTTACAGGCGGCGGTGGCGGCGGTGAAATGCCTTCCGGCGGCGGTGGCGGCCAGATGCCCTCCGGCGGTGGCGGCGCGCCGATGGGAGGCTGATCCCAATGGCAGCTCTGATTGAGTTCAAGGACGTTTATAAAATTTATTAAATGGGCGACAACGTCGTCCGCGCTGTGGACGGGATTTCCCTGACAATTGAAAAGGGAGAGTTTGTCGCGATAGTCGGCCAGTCCGGCTCCGGCAAATCCACCTGTATGAATATAATAGGCTGTCTTGACGTCCCCACCCAGGGGCAGTACCTTCTGGGCGGCAAGGATGTCGGACATCTCAACGATAACAAGCTTGCGGAAATACGAAACAAAATGTTGGGGTTTATATTTCAGCAATACAATCTCCTGGCTAAACAAACCGTTCTTGAAAATGTCGAGATTCCCCTGCTTTATGCCGGTGTACCCAAAGCGCAGCGGATTGAGCGTGCAAAAATGGCGTTGGAGCGTGTTTCGCTTTCTGACAAGCTGGGCAATACGCCCAACCAGCTCTCCGGCGGACAGCAGCAGCGTGTTTCAATTGCCAGAGCTCTGGCCGGTAACCCTTCCGTTATTCTGGCCGATGAGCCGACAGGCGCTCTGGACTCCAAAACCGGACGGGATGTTCTGGCTCTTCTGCAGGAACTCCACCGCGAGGGCAACACAATAGTCCTCATCACGCATGACAATTCGATTGCCAATACTGCACCTCGGATTATCCGCCTTACTGACGGAAAAGTGGTTTACGACGGACCGAGCGGCATAAAGGGCTCTGTTGTGCAGACGGCGGAAGAGGGGGAGGATAAACAATGAATTTTTTCCAATCCTTCAGACTTGCTATTCAGAGTATAATGAAAAGCAAGGTTCGCGCCTTTCTCACCATGCTCGGTATAATCATCGGCGTCGGTGCCGTTACGGTTATCGTCGGCATGGGCAACGGTATGGAAAACTACATATCCAGTAGCTTTGAGAGCATGGGCACGAACCTAATCACCGTCAGTATTCAGGGACGAGGCAGCTCCCGAACGGTTGACGTTGACGATATGTATGCTCTTGTCAAAGAAAACCCCGATGTGCTCGCCTATGTCAGCCCAACTGTATCGGTAAGCGGCACTGTTAAGATTGACAGCGAGGAGCCCGAATCGACTACAATAACAGGAGTCGGTGAGGACTACTGTGCAATAAAAAGATACAGTATCGCGGAAGGCAGGTTTCTTCAATATGTCGATATACTTCGGCGTCAAAAGGTCTGCGTTGTAGGAAGCTATCTTGCCGCAACGTATTACGACAACGATGCCCTCGGCAAAACGCTTAAGGTCAACGGCAACACTTTCACCATTGTCGGAGTGCTAAACGCCGAGGCCGACAGCGAAGAGGCCAGCACAGACGATGCTGTCTATATTCCTTACACAAACGCCGCAAAAATGAGCTGGACCGGCGCTATATCAAGCTATGCCTTCAGCGGCACAACCGAGAACAGCATTGACGAAGGTGTCACGATTATTGAAAACGCATTGTATAAGGTATACGAGAGCGAAGATTACTACACCGTAATCAGCATGACCGAGATGCTGGACAGCATGACGGCAATTATCGACGTTGTTGTTATGGTTTTGGGCGCGATTGCCGCCATTTCACTCGTTGTCGGCGGTATCGGCATTATGAACATTATGCTCGTTTCCGTTACTGAGCGCACACGGGAAATCGGCATAAGAAAATCCCTCGGCGCAAAGCAGAGAGACATTATGCGGCAGTTTGTTATTGAGGCCGCTACCACAAGCGCGCTGGGCGGTGTTATAGGAATCGGGGTCGGCTATTTGCTGTCATCAATCGCCTCTAGCATCATTATGACCCTTATGGACACGGAAATATCCGTTGTTCCTTCTACAACAGCCGTAATCGGAGCTTTCTCCGTCTCAGTTGCCATCGGAATAATATTCGGCTATCTTCCGGCAAAAAAAGCCGCAAAACTCAATCCTATCGACGCTTTGCGTTATGATTAACGGGAGGACAACATGAAAAAAATATGCTCCTTAATACTTGCCTTGTGCCTTGTTATCGGTCTGACCGCTCCTTCAGCCGAAGCTGCCTCGGGAAGTTTCAGCTCGGCACAGCAGACTGTCCAGGCTCTCGGTATAATTGTGGGTGACGGAACCGGCAATTTAAACCTTTCGGGTGACGTTACCAGAGCACAGTTCGCCAAAATGATGATTGCCGCCTCCAGCTACAAGGACACCATCAGCGCAACTGCGAAATCCTCACCGTTCAAGGACGTGAAGTACACTCACTGGGCGGCCTCCTACGTTCAGGCGGCGGTCAGCGCCGGATGGCTGACAGGCTACACCGACGGTACCTACAGGCCGGATAGCAGCGTAAAGCTCGAAGAGGCTGTTTCCGCTGTTCTAAAAATGCTCGGGTATTCAAGTACGGACTTCAAAGGCTCCTTCCCTGAGGCGCAGCTGGCAAAATACGCGGCTTTGGGGCTGGATGATAATATTACAAAAACGCAGGGCCAGATTCTGACGAGACAGGACTGCATGTATCTTTTTTACAACCTGATGAGCACCAAAAACAAAAGCGGTAGCTATTATGCCGCAACTCTGGGCTACACGGTTAACAGCTCGGGTGAGCTTGACTATACCTCCCTCGTTATGAACAACATGAATGGTCCGTTTATTGTTGAGGACTCCTCGTGGAGTTCCTCGCTGCCCTTCGCCGCAAGCACCGCAACAGTCTATAAAAACGGGTCGCTGTCCACAGTATCGGCCGTTTCAACCTATGATGTATATTACTACAACAAGAGCATGTCGACACTCTGGGTTTACCGCAATCAAGTGAGCGGTGTTTATTCCGCCGCTTCGCCCAGCACCTCGGCTCCGACAACGGTCACCGTTGCGGGGAAAACCTATACTCTCGCCACTTCTTCGGCCAGCTACGCATTGTCCGACATCGGTTCCTTCGGCATAGGCGATACCGTGACGCTTCTTCTCGGCATGAACGGTGATGTGGTTGGTGTTGTCGCACCCGGAAAAACAAACGAGACTAAATACGGCTTTGTACTCTCAACAGGTACGACAAGCTACACTGACAGCTCCGGGGTTACACACTCGTCATCTGTTGTAAACATGGCCTGCACCGACGGAAACACATATCAGTATGAATATTCGGGCATAACCATCAGCACGGGTGACCTGATTATGGTAAGCTTTACCGACGGCACCGCGTCAGTCGCGCCTCTCGGGACTCTATCGATTAGCGGAACGGTTGATTCAAGCGCAAGCTATCTCGGCTCGTATCTCTTCGCTGACGATGTGCAGATTATGGACTCGAGCAGCTATGGCTCATTCCTGAAAATTTATCCCTCAAGGCTTGCCGGCATGTATCTGAGTGCAGAAAATGTCAGGTATTATGCTCTTGACGAAGACGGAAAAATAAGCTGTCTTATCCTTAAGGACGCGACAGGTGATATTTACAGCTACGGAGTTTTGACCTCTGCCTCGGAAAACTACGGATCCATGAGTGTTTCCTCCTCGTATAAGTACATTCTTAACGGAAGTACAGGCTCGTTTAACAGCTCGTCACTTGCCTTCGGCTGTTCCACCGGACCCGTACTGATTGAGTTCAGCGGCAGCAGCATTGTGAAAATGCGCAACCTTTCCTCAGTAACGCTCAGCTCGCTGAACAGCTCCTACGGTCTTGGCGGCAGCACACAATATCCTCTTTCGGACGGTGTATCGGTGTATATTTCGAGCGGAGGAAGCTACTATCTGAGCAGCGTCGCCGCTGTCAGCGTCTCTGCCTATACGCTTGTAGCCTACTATGACAGGGAACCGAGCGCGGGCGGCAAAATCCGTGTAATTCTGGCTTACGCGAAATAAACAAATATTAAGCAAAAAAGACGTCAGGACTTCTTTTCCTTCGGAAGTCCTGACGTCCTGATTTTTTAAAACCATTTCTTAATTTTGAAAACCAAAAAGCTTGCGGCAACAACCGCAATACTCAAAATAATAACAAAGGGGTAGCCATAGCTCCACTCGAATTCCGGCATTTGCAGGTTCATTCCGTACCAACCGGCAATTAAGGTCAGCGGGAGAAAAATGGAAGTTATGACCGTGAACACTTTCATGATCTGGTTTTGCTCAATGTCCACCTGCGCCTGATACGCTTCTCTGACCTGTGTAATATATTCCCGCAGGTGTACAACGGAATTGAGCAGATAATCCATCCTTTTATCGAGCGAGGCAAACCTTTTCTGGTTATCTTCCGAAAAGCCCTTGTTGGTATTGTCGGCAAGGTCCTCCGTTATCAGCGCAAGCTGTTCGTAATAGCGCTTCATTTTCAAAAGCTCTCGGCGCATCGATATAATCTTGGCGGAATCCTCGGAATTTGACCGCACTTCTGTGATTAGGCTGTCCTCAAGGTCGGTAATACTGTCCTCGGTCTTCTCAAGTTCGTAAACGTCGTTTGCCGTCAGGGAATTGAAAAACCGAAGAAGCTGACTTTGATTATCCTCTTTCGGGTCAATATCACTTATTAGGGCGACGCACCTTTTATTGTCGCTTACAAACACAAAATCTTCTTTTCCGCAGTAAATACAAACTCTGTCGTCCTTCTTTGAAGGATTAGCAATGTCGCAGTAATAAAACGCAACTAGAAAAGTTCCGTCTGCAAGCGAAAAGCAGACATGCCGATTCGCGAGAAGTCTGGAATAAACATCAAAACCGACATAACCGAGCAAAATCTCGGCGTCCTTCATCTGAAGAATCTTACGCATAATCAGCCCCCTAAAGGTTTTAACCGACAAGTAATTTTCATCCTAAGTATAGCACAAGTAATAAATCATTCAAGCATTATTATGGCATCTCGATGAAGCTGTCAGTTCGTTTTGAAGCTTCGTACAGTTGAATATTAATTGCAATCGTAGTATAATAGCCTACAAGTCCGTTCGTTGAACGGTCATATCAATTACCGGAGGGCAGAATAATGGTAAGTATTGACGAAACAATAAAAAACTTGAAAGCCCGCGGCTTTGACGCCTGTTATTTCGAAAAAAGTGAGGACGCAGTGACTTATCTTACTTCCTCCCTGAAGAACGAAACCATCGGTTTCGGAGGGAGTATGACCCTTGAAGCTCTTAATCTTTTCAAACTGCTAAGCGAAAATAACAGCGTTTATTCTCACTGGAGTCAGGAACCTGTTGATGCGAGAAAAAAATCAGCCGAGGCAGAGGTTTACATAACTAGCGCTAATGCTGTCGCGCAGACAGGTGAAATAATCAACATTGACGGTACGGGCAACCGCGTTGCAAGCACTCTGTTCGGAAAAAAGAAGGTTTACATAATCATTGGTGTCAACAAAATTGCTGAGGATTATGAAAAGGCTCTCTGGAGAGCGAGAAATATTGCCTCCCCTCTTAACGCAAGACGCCTCAACAAAAACACACCCTGCGTCAAGGGCGAACTTAAGTGTTATGACTGCAAAAGTCCCGAGCGTATTTGCAGGGCTTTAGTCGTGCTCTGGAACAAAATGAGCGGCATGGAAAAAATTGAGGTCGTTATAATTAACGAAGAGCTGGGCTACTAAAAAAAGCAAAAAATGAGCGCGGACTTTGTTTTCATCGAAGTCCGCGCTCATTTGTACTGTTTGGCTCGCCGAAGACTTACGCTTTTGAACCAAACTTCAGATTATAAAGGTCAATTGACTTTTGAATTGATTTAACAGCCTCGTCCCTGTGCTTGACTTCCTCAACGCTGGTGGACTTACCCTCCAGCATTTTGTACACCGAGAAAAAGTGCCTTATTTCCTCGAAGAAATGCATGGGCAGGTCGTCGATATCCTTGTATGAGTTAAACATCGGGTCCGCAAATGGAATCGCGATTATTTTCTCATCCCGTTTATCGTTGTCTATCATCATTATCATTCCGATAGGATAACACCTTACCGTTGCCATCGGGTCAATCGGTTCGCTGCAGAATACGAGAACATCAAGCGGGTCGTCATCATCTGCATAAGTACGCGGAATAAAACCGTAGTTTGCTGGATAATGGGTTGAGGTGTACAGCACTCTGTCGAGTATAAGCATACCTGTCTGCTTATCGAGCTCGTATTTTTTTTTGCTGCCCTTTTCAATCTCGATAACGGCAATAAAATCCTCGGTGCTTATCCGCTCCGGACTTATGTCGTGCCAAATATTACTCATTATTTCTCCTTTAAAAATCAGCTGTTGCCTATTACGATACTTTCGATTATATCCGCTACGTTTTCACAGGTATCGCAGCATTTTTCAAAGAATTCGTAAATCTCGCGCCAAGCGATGATTTCGAGAGGATCAGTGGAGCTTGTATGGAGTCTTCTCATGCACTCGACATACATGTCGTCGCCCAGTTCCTCAAGGCGGTTAATCTCAATGATGTGTTCGTTAAGCTTCTTGGATTTCTTAAAATTGTGGAATTCGCAGAGCATATCCTTCATTGCCTGACAGCAACTGATAACGATATCGACGAACTCGATACTGTCCTCACGAATACGTGTTACATTGTTGATGTAAATGCGAATCAGAATATCTTCAATACAATCGGTTACGTCATCGATGAGCTGGCTTAATTTGAGTATGTCCTCTCTTTCGATGGGCGTTATAAAGGCGCGGACTATGACCGCAGTCATCTCGTGTCTTTTGTCGTCGCCCCTGTGTTCCACCTCGTGGAGCTTAACTCTGTTTTCGGGCAGCGCTTCAACGCTGAAATTGCAGAGAATATCCTTGAGCATACGAGCAGCGTCACAGGATACCTCGGCGCTTTCGACAAAGTTATTAAAATAAAATGCGTCTGCTTTTTTTGACATTGTACTATATCCTCTCTAATTTATTTAAAATAAAGTGAACAGCTTGACCATCAGGTAGCCGATTAGACCGCAGCCGGGGAAGGTCAAAACCCATGTCAGCACCATATCCTTTACAACGGAGAAATTCACTGATGAAACACGCTTTGCTGCGCCTACGCCCATAACGGCTGTTGTTTTCATGTGAGTTGTACTGACGGGGATACCGAAAAGCGAGGACAGAAGCAGGCAAAAAGATGCTGCAAGATCGGCCGAAAAGCCCTGATAGGTCTCAAGCTTTACCATATCCATTCCGACAGCTTTTATGATTTTGTAGCCTCCGATGGAGGTTCCGATTCCCATAACAGCTGAGACGAGAATCATCATCCACAGCTCAGGTCTAACATTACCGGTAGTCTCGCTCCCGTTGAAGAGGAATACACCGAGAATGAGCACGCCCATGAATTTCTGGCCGTCCTGCGCGCCGTGCATAAAGGCCATCGCGGCACCGCCGCCAACCTGCGCGCCCCTAAAGAAGCCTGTGGTCTTTCGTCGGTCCATTTTTTGGCATATAAAGCCGGTCAGTTTTGAAAAAACAAACCCCATTACAAAACCAAGAACAGTCGATAGTACAAGCCCATAAAGGACCTTTACCCACTCTGCTCCGTTAATACCGCTGAAACTGTTGTTCAAAGCAATAGCTGCTCCTGATATTCCCGCAATAAGAGCATGGCTTTCACTTGTCGGTATTCCAAAATACCATGCCGCAACCGCCCAAATTATAATAGCAAACAACGCGGCGCACAAAGCAGTAAGCGCATATTCCGTGTTACCATTAAAATTGACCATGTTCTTGATTGTCATTGCAACCTTGTAGTTAAAGAGTGTCATCGCAAGAACGCCCAGAAAGTTGAAAACTGCGGCCATTAAAACCGCCGGTTTCGGTGCCATGGCGCGAGTGGCCACGCAGGTGGCAATTGCGTTAGGCGCGTCTGTCCAGCCGTTAACAAAAACAACACCTAGTGTCAGCAAAACCGTTATTAGCAGCACGGGACTTGCAACAACAAGTCCTAAAAACTCTACAAAATCGACTCCCAAAGTTAAACCACATCCCTAGATTAAAATGTTTCTATATAAAAACTTTACATGGTAAACAAACTGTAAAGGGTCCCTGCGCTATTATAAACAGTCGTCGTAAAAAGCGCAATCTTTTTGTTTTTGTAAAGACAAATTTAAACCGATTTCTAAATATGAGCCAAATAGCGGGCGGAGCGGCTCCGCTTTGTCCGTCTATTTGCTGTCCTCATCGCCGATTTTTGACTTATTTAGGAATTTTTTCTTGATGTATAAATAGAATATATAGGCGCAAGCCAGCAAAACTAAAGCAACCCCGATTGTCGAGTACCAGCCGATGTATTTAAGACTTTGCTCCCAAGCACTGCCCGCGAGCGCGCCTATAAATACCAGAACAGTGTTCCAAACTGTCGTTCCTATAACTGTAAGGGCAAAAAAGGGAACGGGCTTCATTTTCGCCATCCCTGCCGGAATTGAAATAAGACTGCGAACTATTGGAATGCACCTGCAAATCAGAACCGCTTTGTATTCATATTTTTTAAACCATGATTCTGCTTTCAAAACATCTTCAGGATTAAGGTGCACCGTTTTCCCGAACTTGCCGGAGAAAAGCTTTTTAATCCGCTCTCTGCTGAGAAGTCTTCCGAGAAGATAAAGAGCTGCCGCCCCCAGAGTTGCGCCGATGGTAGCGAAAAGGATGACAAGCGGTATGCTTAGGCCTGCCTGAATCGTTAAAAACCCGCCAAACACAAGAACGAGCTCGGAGGGTATCGGCGGAAAAATGTTCTCGACAAATATCAGAATCAATATTGCGATATAGCCGTAGTCCAGGATGAACTGAATCATTGTGCTTTGCATTAGGACTAAACTCCTTTATCGTTTTGAAGAGTTTTATTGAATACTATTCTATCATAATATCTGATAAAAAAATACATCGGAACGAAATAAGTTATTATTTATATACACTGTCAAACTTAAATGTACTTATAATCAAGGCCGGAATTCCCATTTGACCCTCGACAAGGAGAAAACAAAAAGAGTCCCGTTTTTTATACGGGGCTCTTTTTTGTCGTGAACGTCTGATACTTTGCCGAAAACATCGGCAAAAGTTCAGCGGTCAAAAAATCTTGATAAGAAATCTTTTGTTTCCTGCTTTTCGGGATTTCCGAAAATCTGCTCGGGAGGTCCCTCCTCACAGATAATTCCATCCTTCATGAAAACCGCTCGGCTTGAAACGTCGCGGGCAAAGGCCATCTCGTGGGTGACGACAATCATGGTAAGTCCCTCACTAACCAGTGTTTTCATGACATCCAACACCTCGCCCACCATCTGGGGGTCAAGCGCACTCGTCGGCTCATCGAAAAGCAGAAGCTCGGGTTCCATGGCAAGCGCTCGCGCAATTGCAACGCGCTGCTTCTGTCCGCCTGATATCTGGCGCGGTTTGGCATTGATATACGGAGCCATTCCGACCTTCTCGAGATATTCCTTCGCTGTTTTTTCCGCGGTGGCCCTGTCTTTGTGCAGAACTCTTCTCTGCCCGATAATACAGTTTTCCAGTACGGTCAAATTGGCGAAAAGGTTAAAATTCTGGAACACCATGCCGACCTTCGCGCGGTAGGCGGGAACATTCGTGCCTCTCGCGGTGATATCTTTGCCGTGGAACAGGATTTCACCCGAACTCGGCGTTTCCAAAAGGTTAATGCAGCGCAGAAGCGTTGACTTACCTGAACCCGAAGCACCGATGACGCAGGTTACATCTCCCTTGCATACCGAGAAGTCAATGTCACGCAGAACGACATTCTCCCCGAAGGATTTTCCGAGATGGCGGACTTCAAGAATTGATTCGTTCATCTCATCATCTCCCCTTCAGTCCCGGCATGCCGCCGCGTTTGCTGTTTTTACGATATAGAGGCATGCCGCTTGTATGCGCCAGCGTGTCCGTTGTCGCAAGGTTGAAGCTGTCATCCCCGTCCATTTTGTTTTCTACCCAGCGCAGTATAATTGAGCAGACAACAGTCAAGAACAGATAGCCCACCATTTCAATTGTCGCCGAAGGGAAATACTTGAAGGTAAGACCTACAACCGCCTTATGCGCGGCGAAAAGCTCGGTAAATCCGATGATGAACATGACCGCTGTGTCCTTGATGTTGATGATAAGGTTGTTGCCTATCTGCGGCATTATGTTGCGCAGAGCCTGCGGCAGGATAACCCCCGACATGGTTTGAAAGTGTGTCATGCCGATAGCTTTCGCGCCCTCGGTCTGTCCCGGGTCGACGGACAAAATTCCGCCGCGCACCGTTTCGGCCATATATGCTCCTGTGTTAATTGAAACGACAACGAAAGCCGCAAGCCAGGTGCTTGTAAAATGCACCGAGTTGTTAGTAAAGTAAGGCAGTCCGTAATAGATGAAGACGGCCTGAAGTATCATCGGCGTGCCGCGGAACACTTCGACATAAATGCGAATTATCGCGCGAAGCAGCCAAAGCAGGCCCCTCTTAATTACGTTGTCGCTCTTTGTGGTGGGTATGGTTTGAAGGATCCCGCACAGAAGACCGATGATGCAGCCCACGGCAGTACATATAACAGCCAGAACTATGGTATTTCTCATACCGTTGAGATAGGCACCTGAATTGTTAGCCAGAAGGCCTAATATATCGCTGCCCAGTGCGGCTGATTTATCCATTTCGGCTCATGCTCCCTTCTTTTGTTGATATGAAAGTGCAATATTAAAGTGACGGGTTCAGCTCTTGGGCTGTGCTGCTATTGCCTCGGCCATAAGAGCGTTGAAGTCATCGGCTGTCATCTTGCTGAGAACGCCGTTGAGAGCGTCCAGAAGAACGGTGTTGCCCTTCATAATCGAGATACCGATGTTGACATCGCTCTCGGAAACCGCGAAATCATCGCCGCTGCCTGCGAAATCAAGAATGGTCATATCGGGATAAGCCGCAACAGCGCCCTGTGCGGTGGGCATATCGGTGCAGACGAAGTCCACAATTCCGGTTTCAAGAGCCATGAGCATGGCAGGAGCATCCTCGGAAGCGGGCTGGACGGAGGCGCCGGCTATCTGCGGCAGGCAGGTGTCATACCAAATTGTTCCGAGTTGGCTTGTGCAAGTTCCGCCGGAAAGCTCGGAGATGCCCTTTGCGGAAGCAAATTTGCTGTCCTTAAGAGTGAGGCATACGATAGTTGCATAGAGATAGGGTCCTGCAAAGTCGACTTCCTTCATACGGTCGGGAGTCATGGACTGACCTGCGATAACTGCGTCAACGGTTCCGGTCTGAACAGCGGGAATCAGAGAGTCCCATGCAAGACGGACGATTTCGAGCTGCCAGCCGTTTGCTTCGCAGAGCTTTTTCGCCATCATGACATCATAGCCGTTAGCGAACTCTGTGGAGTCCTTAATGGGAACAGCGCCGTTTGAATCGTCGGACTGGGTCCAGTTATAGGGGGCGTAAGCGCACTCCATGGCAACTGTGAGAACGCCGTCCTCAACGCCTGAGGCAATCGCGGGGGCTGCGGAAGCGTCCGCAGACGCCTCGGGAGCTGTGCTTTCCTCGGGAGTCGCGGTCCCGCAGGCACAGAGGCTTAAGAGCATAACTAATGCGAGCAAAAGTGCAGTGATTTTTTTCATAAGTAATTTCCTCCTCATTTATGTTTTTAAACAAAAAAACCATGAAATTCTCACTAAGTGAAAAAATCATGGCCATACATAAACGGGGAAAAATGTATAAAGGCGGTGTTCGCCTATAACCAATGATAGCTCTCCACTTTCGTGACAGTCTGCGACATATTCTCCCGCAGCCCAGCAACTTCCTCACCACACTGTGCTTCCGTTGCTTCGGCGATGACCCCTTTCGCCCGCGTCTAACCGCAGGGTACTGATGATAATCGCGCCTCCATCATTTTTTTGATAAAACCTATTTAGCTTTATGTAATGTCAGTTTAACACAGAAAAAGCTCTTGTCAAGTAAAGAGGGGAACAAAACTGAATTAAGCGCTGTTTTACGGTTAATTACACGAAAAACCACGGCTTTAATGCCGTGGTTTCATCTTTGTCTGAGAGCGAACCGAGCTAACCGGCAAGTTTCACTTGAGCGATTCACTGAGCTCGTGAATCTTGTCCTCAATTATGCGAATTACCTTAAGAAACTCCTCGTCGCTTTTGCCGCTGGGATCGTCAAGTCCCCAGTCTTCGCGGCGCTTCGAAGGCAGGTATGGGCAGGCGACTCCGCAGCCCATGGTTATTACAACGTCGACAGGCGGCAGCACATCAAGCGTTTTTGACCTCTGGGTGAGCTCCATATCAATGCCGTAAAGCTGCTTCATCAGACGTACGGCATCCGGGTTAATTCTCTCCTTCGGCTCCGTTCCGGCGGAAAAGCTGTCAAAAACATCAGAGGCTAAATGCCTCCCCAGCGCTTCGGCTATCTGGCTTCGGCAGGAGTTGTGCGTGCATATAAACGCCACCTTAGGTTTCGACATATACTCACTTCCCTTAGATTTTCTCTGTTTGCGGTGAAATTATCGGTTTAAAATCGCTTATATTTCATTTTATAGTTTGTTTTCAGAATCCGAGATAAAACATGTAAAAGCCGATTAGCAGAATCAGTATTCCCATGACAATTCTGAGAGTGTCGCTGATTTTCCCGTATTTTTCGCTGGAGCTAAGCTTTTTTACCAGACCGATTGAGGTTCCCACGGTCACTGCCAGAATTCCGTGTCCCACGGAATAGCATAAAAGCAGCAGAATGCCCCAAACAATACTGCCCTTACCCGCGACTATCGCCAGAAGTGCAATAAGTACCGGTGTTGAACAGGGTGAGGAAAAGACTCCGCCGAGGATTCCCGCAAGAAGCGCCCCCAAGTAGCCTCTTTTTTTATTCTTCGAAACGAGATAGCTGGAAGGGATAATCTCAAATACCTCCCATGTCTGCAAGGCCATGAGTACCATAAGAACACCCAGAGCAATATACCACCAGGAGCTTGCCGAGCCTATCATCTTTCCCGCGATTGACGCGATAACGCCCAAAGCGGTGAAGGTGACGGCAGTCCCCAGCGCAAAGGTTAAAGACAGCCGAAAGGCGGTCTTTGTGTCCTTTTGACCTGTTCCGCCGACATAGCCGATTATGAGCGGTATGCTCGAAAGCGAGCAGGGCAGAAACGAGGCGAGCATTCCAGCAAGGAGCGCGATTACGGGCGCAAGCCAGAAATTCGCGCTGATTTGCTCTGAAAGACTTTGCAGGGCGGCGGTCACTGCGCCACCCCGATATCGGCAAGAATTGCGCGAAGCTCTTCTGCAGTCAGTCCGCCCTGATGAACGGTGAACTCCAGTTCGCCGCTGTCCTTGTTGTTATAGGAAAGAAATTCGATTCCGATATCGGCGCTCGGCTGATAAGGCGTTCCGTCCGAGTTTATGAACACCTGAGTTGGGATAACCGAAACAGGGAATCTGGCTGCAATTTCGGAATAGTCATCCGTATCAACATATTTTATGATGGCTTTGCCCAGCATTTCCTCGTGCATGGCGTCGAGAATCGGGGCAAAGGCACGGCAGGGTCCGCACCAGTCCGCGCCAAAATCAATAATAATCGGCAGTTTGTATGTGCCGAGCTGCTCTAAATCCAGTGTAGTTGCTTCGAGAGCAAAGTCATCCTCGGCTGCCGGGGTCGGAGTCGGAGCTGCAGTCTCTTCACCGACGGTTTGAGATGGAGTGACCGTCTCTTCAACCTTTGTGCCGTAATTCTTGAAAACCCAAATTCCTAATATGAAAAGGATGATTATTACCGGGGCTGCAATTCTTAGCGCTTTTCTTTTATTCATCTTCGTTTCCTCCATAAGGACCGCACGTGTTAATTTATCTTCTTCCGCCGAAGTGCATTCGCACTCCCTCCGAAGCAAAAATACAGTCTTTTAGCTAAGGATATATGCAATGCCGTCTTTTGTCAATTGACCAAGTCACGCACTGTTTTTTGCTTTTGTAATTGAGTTCGTTCGTGCGTGCCGTATTGCTTTTCCGTGTTTGGCGGATTATAATTTTATAAGAGTATTCAATTGGAGGAGGGCTTTTTATGATAACCGACGAAATACTGCTTTCAACAGAAAAGGATGCTTTGCCCGCCCTGTCAAAAACACTTATGCCTGAAGACTTGGAGCAGCTTGTAGATTGGCTTAGCGAGAAGGACGACAAGCTTCGCTATGCGAGCCTGCTTGTTCTTCAAAACAGGGCAAAGGACTCAAACGATCTGTATAAATATTGGGACGTTTTTGTTTTAAAGCTCAAAAGCGACAACTCCTACCAACGAAGTATCGGGCTCATGATGATTGCCGTTAACGTAAAGTGGGATAAGGACTCTCTGTTTGAAGCCGTGTTCGATGATTACTGCGCCCTGCTGAGGGACGAAAAGCCGATAACCGTGAGGCAGTGCATCCAGTCCTTCGCGGATATTGTGACCTATAGGCCGCTTCTTTGCGGGAAAATTGCGGATGTTCTGATAAATATTGATATTTTGAGCGCTAAGGAAACCATGCAAAAGCTCTTTCTCACCGATATTATTAACATTCTTCTCCTCATAAGAAAACAAGAAAAATCGGACGAAATAGAAAAATACATTTCTGACGCCATACTCGGCGGAATTCTTGACAGCAAGACAAAGAAGGCAATCACAGCGGCGCTTCTGAGCTGAATTTTTTAGGCGCACATCCTTCAGCTGCAAGAAGCTTAATTGGAATCCGCACATACTTTACACCGCATTCAAAGCAGCGCTTTCTTGAATTTACAGTAATTATGAGGTAATGCTTATGGTGAACATAGTCTATTTTTCCGGAACGGGCGGAACGGAAAGGGCGGCAAGGTGCTTCAAAACGGCTTTCGAAAAAATCGGGCGCGAGGCAAGTCTCAATAAAGTTAAGGACGCTCCGCTCAGCTTCGGCGACCAGAACGGCTCTCTTGTTTTGTTATATCCCGTTCTTGCTGCCAACGCCCCGCGCAAAGTTCATGAGTGGATTGAAAGACTGGAAATTGTGAAAGGTATGAAGGCCGCGGTTATATCGGTTTCCGGCGGGGGCGATGTCAGCCCCAACACCGCCTGCCGAGTTGCCGTCATCAGGAAGCTTGAGCAAAAGGGCTTTATCGTCACTTTCGAGGAAATGCTTGTTATGCCTGCCAATTTCATGAAGTTTTCCGGTGTGACGCTCTCCCGCCTGCTGCTTGAAGCGCTCTCCGGAAAAGTTGAAACTGCCGTATCGAGAATTGAAAGCGGCATCATTTCAAGAAGCCGCCCGCTTCTTTTTGACAGGCTTATATCTGCCGTTGCCATTGCCGAGCAAAGCGGCGCAATAAGTTTCGGTCGAAGCATTGCTGTCACTGGCGACTGCATTTCCTGCGGACTTTGCGCTCGAAACTGTCCGTCTGATAATATCTCGATGGTGTCGGGCAAACCGGTGTTCGGGAACGGCTGCAACCTGTGCATGGGCTGCATTTACGGTTGCCCGAGCAAGGCTTTGAAGCCGCAAATGATGAAATTTGCGGTTATAAAGGAGGGCTTCGATCTCCAGGCTGTCGAAAAGACCGAGCTTCCGTCAGACGCGGATATAAAAACGCTCACAAAGGGTTTTGCTTGGAAGGGTGTTCGTAAGTATCTTACAGCCGAAAGCAAAAAATAGGGATGATTCGCTGACAACTCACTATTGTTATAAAATACTTTTCCGCAAAAAAGTCCGACCTTAAGGCCGGACTTTTTCATCATATTTCGGAGATTCAGGCGTGAGCTTATTCTTCGCAGCCGTTGTGGTAACCGCTGTTTTCGGCCTGCTCCAGCGCGGCTCTTATTAGTCCGAGGAAAAGCGGATGCGCTCTGTTCGGACGGCTCTTGAATTCAGGATGGTACTGAACACCCACAAAGAAATCGTTCTGCGGAAGCTCGATGGTTTCAACAATTCTCTTGTCGGGAGAGGTTCCGCCGATTACAAGACCTTTTTCAAGCATAAGCTCTCTGAAATCGTTGTTGAATTCGTAGCGGTGACGATGTCTTTCGTGAATGAGCTCGGAGTTATAGCATTTGCTTAGAACGCTTCCCGGAACCACCTGACACGGATAGGTTCCAAGACGCATCGTTCCGCCCTTGTCCATTGTGTCGTTCTGGTCGGGCATAAAGTCGATTACCTTATACTTTGTGTCGCTGTCAAACTCACCGGAATTTGCGCCCTTAAGTCCGCAGACATTGCGGGCAAACTCGATAACGGCAATCTGCATACCGAGGCAGATTCCGAGATACGGAATGTTGTTTTCTCTGGCATATTTCGCAGCGCAGATTTTACCCTCGATTCCTCTCGAGCCGAATCCGCCCGGAACAAGAATTCCGGCGACATCGGAGAAGGCATCGTCGCAGGTTTCGCCGGAAATGGTTTCGCTGTCAACCCACTTAATTTTGACATGGGCATGCAGCTCGTAGCCTGCGTGACGAAGCGCCTCGGCAACGGAGAGATAGGCGTCGTGCAGGCGGACATATTTGCCGACAATCGCTATTGTTGTTTCCCTGCTGCGGCTCTTAATGCGGTCAATCATCTCTCTCCACTCCTTCATGTCGGGAGGCGGAGTTTTTAAGTTAAGCTCACGGCAGACTATATCGGAAAAGTTGCTCTTTTCGAGCATGAGCGGCGCTTCGTAGAGAACGGGGATGGTAACATTTTCGATGACGCAATCGGGCTTTATATTGCAGAACATCGCAACCTTGCGGAAAATATCTTCTTCGAGCGGCTGGTCACAGCGCAGCACGATAATGTTCGGGTTAATACCCATTCCCTGAAGTTCCTTAACGGAGTGCTGGGTGGGCTTTGATTTGTGTTCATCCGAGCCACGCAAAAACGGCACCAGAGTGACATGAATAAAGAGAGCGTTTTCCCTGCCTGCCTCGTGCGCTACCTGTCTTGCCGCTTCAAGGAATGGTTGGCTCTCAATGTCGCCGGTTGTGCCGCCGATTTCGGTTATAACAACATCCGCGTTGGTCTTTTTCCCAACGCTGTATATGAACTCTTTTATTTCGTTGGTGATATGAGGGATGACCTGAACCGTTTCGCCCAGATATTCTCCCCTGCGTTCCTTATTCAGTACGTTCCAGTAAACCTTGCCTGTTGTGAGGTTTGAGTATTTGTTCAAATCCTCATCGATGAAGCGTTCATAGTGTCCGAGGTCGAGATCGGTTTCCGCTCCGTCCTCCGTGACATAAACCTCTCCGTGCTGGTAAGGGCTCATCGTGCCGGGGTCTACATTGATATAAGGATCCAGCTTCTGCGCTGCAACCTTCAGGCCCCTTGCTTTGAGAAGTCTTCCCAAAGATGCGGCGGTGATGCCCTTTCCCAGACCTGACACAACGCCGCCGGTTACAAAAATGTACTTACTCATACTATCTCCCTTTTCAAACAAGACAAGCGGCCCCTCTCGCCGCCGCTGTTTGTGTATTTTTAGAAACCCTTTAAAAGGAACAGGGTTTCCTATTTCCCATAAGTCTTCAAAATGTTAACGGCAATATCTCCTTTTGGCAGTCGCAGATCCATTGCCTGTTTTTCGATATAGTGGTGAGCCTGCTCCTCTGTCATTCCCAGCGACTCAATAAGCGCCCATTTTGCCCTGTTGACAATTCGAATTTCGCTCATCTTCGCACTCAGACTTTTGTTTTTCTTGTCCATAACGCGCAGTCTCGCTCTGGTTGCGTAGGCGAGCGTCATTGCGGTATAAAGCGTTGTTCTGTTCAGAGGCTTTGAAATGGTCATAACCCCATAGCTTTCAACCTTGCTTGCCACCTCTCCGTGAAGATCGCTGGCAACAAGCAGAAGAACCGCCGCAGAGCTGTCCGAGACCAGATCCAAAGCGAAATCCGAGCCGAACTCATCTCCGAGCGGAGTATTTATTACTATTATATCGTAGTCTGAAGAAATAAGCATGCGCTTGGCATCATTGCAGCTTGGAGCCGAAACGATCGGGTAGAACGTACCGGAGGGCAAAAGTTCGCTGAAAAGGTCTGTAATTTTTTGCGAAGCAGTTACCACCAGTACACTGTATTGCGGGCGCTCGCTAAACATCTGGCCTCCCCCTTCGGTGCGAATCTCTCTTTCTCATCTCCCGCAGGAAATAAATTCTTTGATAATCTGAGGGGGTATATGCGCTTTAACAAAGGCGCTGTTTTTTGCCGCCTGCGCAGCCTCCGCAAAGGAGACCGGCAATTTTTTATAACCTGAAAGCTGTTTTTCATCCGCAGTGAAAAAGTTGAAATCGGCGGACTTGGGTGCTGTGAGCGAGCGCTCGATTCCATCGAGTCCCGCATATATAAGAAGCGTGTAAGCCAGGTAAGGGTTGGCGTTCGCATCCGGCGAGCGCAGCTCGATTCTGTTCTGCCCTTTTCCTGCCGCGGGAATGCGGATGAGCTGGGAACGGTTTTCGGGTGACCAGCTTATATACTGCGGTGCTTTGTGGCTTCCCAGCCGCAGATATGACTGGGCTGTCGGATTTAAAAACAGGGTGATTTCGTAGATATGCTCCAAAACACCCGCCATGAACGAATAGAAGCAGTCTCCGCCCTTCGGCATCTCGGGCGAAACATTGATATGCATTCCGCTGCCTGAGGTATTTGCTATCGGCTTAGGGTCAAAGCAGGCGTGAAGCCCGTTTCGTGCCGCAACGGTTTTGACAACCGTTTTGAAGGTTACGGAGTTATCCGCCGCGGAAAGCGGATCACTGTAACGGAAGTCAACCTCGTTTTGTCCCGGTCCCTCCTCGTGGTGGGAGGCCTCAGGCGCTATGCCCATTTCCTCAAGTGTAAGGCAAATTTCACGGCGAACATTTTCGCCCAAGTCCTCGGGCGCCATGTCCATGTATCCCGCGTTATCCATGGGAACACCTGTGGGGACGCCGTTTTCGTCCTTTTTAAAGAGGTAAAACTCATACTCCGCGCCGAAATTGCAGCCAAGGCCCCTTTTTGCCGCTTCGGCAACCGCTTTTTTCAGCAGACCTCGGCAGTCCAGCGGGAAAGCCTCCCCGTTTGGGAGCCTGATATCGCAGAACATGCGCACAACTCTGCCGTGTGAGGGACGCCAGGGCAAAACCGAAAGCGTCGTCGAATCGGGGAAAAGGAAAAGGTCCGAGTGGCTCTCCTCGCCGAAGCCCGCAATCGCCGAGGCGTCAATCGATATACCGAAGCGGAAAGCGCTTTCAAGCTCCGCAGCCGGAACCGAAATGTTCTTTGGCGTTCCGAAAACATCACAAAAGGCGAGGCGGATGAACTTCACATCCTCCTCACGGACATAATCGAGAACCTCATCGATAGAGTATAACATATAATTTTGCCTCCGTCTAGTTCATAACGTAAAGCTGTTTATAAGGATTTGCAGAATTTGGCCATAAAACCTGAAATTGCTTGCTGTAAACCTCAGTTTCAGATACTCCGAAGCACTCGCAAAATTCCTTAATATGCGGGGCAATCAGGGCAATATCCTCGTCAGTCGCCGTCCGCACGCAAATTTGCGGGGTAATTTTTGCGTTGAGTTCATTCGTGCGAATAAATATTTTTCCCCCGTGCATACCTGTGGCGCAAAAACTGTCCAGCACGTCCTTGTCGTCATATCCCAGTCCGAGCGCAATGATAAGGCCGCCCGCCTGGTACTCACCGAGGAAGCTTCCGCATTTCCCGCCGATAACGAGAACGGGAATCTTGCTGCCGTATTCCTTCATGTGGATGCCCGCTCTGTAACCCACATCTCCGCGGACAAAGATTTTCCCGCCGCGCATGGCATAGCCGACTGCGTCACCGCAGCTGCCGTGGATGACAATCTTGCCATCGTTCATAGTGTCGCCCGTTGCGTCCTGTGCGTTACCCTTGACAACGATGTAGGCGCCGTCAAGGTAACAGCCGAGAGCGTTCCCGGGAACGCCGTTAATTGTAATGGCCTTTTTTGAGGCGCCCGCGCCGATAAAACGCTGGCCGCAGCAATTATCTAAAACAATGTCGCCCTCAAGCGGGGAGATTTCTCTGTTCAGTATATCATATTTTTTGTCTGTGCAATCAATTTTCATTTACTTTCCCCCCAATTTTTCATCGCGGTAGCTTCTTCCGAAGGCAATAAGGGAAGGCTCCTTGCACACAAGCCCGAAGTCGATTTCGGAAAGCGGTGTTTTCTCTCTTATAAGCGAGGTATAGATGCCGGCCTTGTCAACATTTCCGATCAGAATAAAGCCGCGAAGAATATCGTCCGAATAGAACAGCTTTTTATAGCTCTCGGCATCCCTTGCTTCAAAAACTTCGCCCTCGTAGGTTCCGGCGGTGATAATGTGTTGACCGAAAAAGCCGATTGCGTTCATCGGCATGGATTTCATCTCGGGCGGATTCCCTCCTGCCATTGCCGTTCCCGCGTTTCTGCCGCCGACATAGGCGTTCGGAAGAATAGCGAGAATACGCTTAGCACCGAAGGAGAGGTCATAGCTCGTTACGCAGTCGCCCGCGGAATAAACGTCGGGAATAGAGGTGCGCATGGTATCGTCAACAACAATTCCCCTGTCAACTTCTCCGCCCGCGTCCTTGACGAGCCCGACATTGGGTCTGACGCCGACTGCGGTGACGAGAATATCGAACTCGACTTTCTCCCCGCTTGTAAGCTCAGCAGTATTTTTCGTGAACTTTCCGACGGAAACGCCGAGCTTAAATTCGACGCCCTGCTTCTCAAGGTGGGTCTGCACCATTTTTGCGCCCTCATCGTCGAGAATGCTTGAAAGTATTCTCGGGGCAAGGTCAATAACGGTTATTTTTCCGACTCTCGCCAGAATTCCCTCGGCGCACTTGAGGCCGATAAGTCCCGCTCCGACTATCAGAACGCGGGCTTCGGGGAAAAGCGCCGCTTCGAGCGCATTCGCGTCGTCGAGCGACATGAAGCAAAAGCGCTTTGAAACCTTATCGAGTCCCTCCATGGGCGGAACGAAAGGCGAGGAGCCTGTTGCTATTAAAAGCTTATCGTAAGGTATACTTGCTCCGTCGTCAAGCTGCACCGACTTATTTTCTTTGTCTATTTTTGAAACATTCTTTCCGAAAAGGGTTTTGCAGCCGTTATCGTCATAGAAGCTGTCCGCTCTGTATTTCATTCGCTCCCTGTCGGTTTTGCCCTGAAGAAGATATGAGATGAGCGGTCTTGAGTAAGTATGGTGCGCTTCATTGCTTATGACGGTAATATTCCCGTTTTTATCCAGAGCACGAATACCCTCAACGGCGCCGACGGCGGCTGTGGAATTTCCCACGATTACGTATTCCACTTTATTCACCTCTCTTCAAAGACGATAGCCTTGTTCGGGCAGCCCGAAACGCAGCTGGGTATTCCGCCGTTTTGCGTGCAGAGCTCGCATTTCTGCATAACGCCCTGCTCCGTTGGTGTTACGGCTCCGTAGGGACAGCTCAGAACGCAGGTATAGCAGCCGACGCATTTGCTCTTGTCGATTGTTATAATTCCGTCCTTTTTCGTTAGTGCCCCCGCGATGCAGTTTGTAACACAGAAAGGCTCGTCGCAGTGGCGGCAGGATACTGCAAAACAGACCTTGCCGTCCGACTCAACACGGATGTTGGGACGAATCTGGACGTTCATCAGGGCCGAAGCCATATCCTTTTTGCCCGTGCTAGTAAAAGCGCAGTTGTATTCGCAGAGGTGGCAGCCAAGGCACCACTCTTCGTTAACATATACTCGTTTCATGTTATTGTCCTTCCCCCGCGTGAGCTATTCCGAGAATCGACAGCTCTTTTTCGTTTAAGCCGACGCCGCGGAGCATGAGGCGGTTGCCTCTCAAGGCTTCAATGGAGTTTATGCCCATGCCGCCGAGAAGTTCCTTAATCTCGTGATCCCACGCTGTCAGAAGGTTTACAAGTCTGGGTGTTGCGACATCGGGGTGAAGTCTTTTCACAAGCTCCGGTCTTTGAGTTGCAATACCCCAGTTACACTTGCCTGTCTGGCAGGTACGGCATAGATGGCAGCCCATTGCGAGCAGCGCCGCGGTGCCGATATAGCAGGCGTCCGCGCCGAGCGCGATGGCCTTAACTACATCGGAGCTGCTTCTTATGCTGCCGCCGACAACGAGCGACACATTGTTGCGGATACCCTCGTCGCGCAGGCGCTGGTCAACACTCGCCAAAGCAAGCTCGATGGGAATTCCGACGTTATCGCGGATTCTTGTGGGCGCGGCTCCCGTGCCGCCGCGGAAACCGTCAATTGCGATGATGTCCGCGCCGCTTCTTGCGATGCCCGAAGCGATAGCCGCAATGTTATGGACAGCCGCAACCTTAACGATTACGGGCTTTGTATAGTTTGTTGCCTCCTTGAGCGAATAAACGAGCTGGCGGAGGTCCTCAATTGAGTAAATATCGTGGTGCGGTGCGGGCGAAATGGCGTCCGAGCCCTCGGGAATCATTCTTGTGCGGGAAACCTCGCCGACAATCTTAGTGCCGGGCAGATGTCCGCCGATTCCCGGCTTTGCGCCCTGACCCATTTTAATTTCGATTGCGGCGCCTGCCTCCAGATAGCTCTTATGAACGCCGAAGCGTCCTGAAGCGACCTGAACAATCGTGTTTTTGCCGAACTGATAGAAGTCCTCGTGCAGACCGCCCTCGCCCGTGTTGTAATAGGTTCCCATCTGGGTTGCCGCTCTGGCCAAGCTCTTGTGGGCGTTGTAGCTTATTGAACCGAAGCTCATCGCGGAGAACATTACCGGCAGGGAAAGCTCAAGCTGTGGCGACATCTCCGTTTTGAGTGTTCCGTCCTCGTTTCTCTCGATATGTTCGGGCTTTTTGCCGAGATAGACCTTTGTTTCCATCGGCTCGCGCAGGGGGTCGATGGACGGATTTGTGACCTGCGAGGCGTTTACTAGGATTTTGTCCCAGTAAACGGGGAGCGGCTCGGGATTTCCCATGGAGGACAGAAGCACCGCGCCGCTGTCCGCCTGACGGTAGAGCTCCTTAATGGTCTGCTCGTGCCAGTTGGCGTTGGGGCGGAAAATCTGTTCTGTCTTGCGAATTTTTAGGGCGCGGGTGGGGCACAGAGTTACACAGCGCATGCAATCCACGCACTTGTCCTCATCGGCAAACATGAGGTTTAGCTCCTCGTCATATCTGTGAACTTCGTTTGCACACTGGCGCTCGCACACCCTGCACTTAATGCAGCGGGTCGGGTCACGCAGAATTTCATAATCGGGGAACAGAAGCGATACTCCCATTAGTTGACCCCTCCTTCCAAGTTAGCTATAACGGCTTCGCCGCCGCTGGGAGCCCAGATCCTTGAAGGATTCGGCTCCATTACGCGGATTGCGCATTCCTCGCTGGCGAAATAGGTCATGTCATCCTTTTCCGCGCAAACCATCGAGCGCAGTTTAAGTCTGTCGTTAAGTGCCAAAAGTCCGCCCTCGTAGCCTAAGAGGATGGAAAAAGGTCCCGTGACCAGCAGGCTGCCGAAGGTGTTTCGCAGGAAGCTCATCTTTTGCTTTTCAGCCGGCGGCATTGTGTCGATAACCGACCAGAAGGGTGCCGCGATAACTGAGGCAGCCTCCTCAAGCGTCATGCCCTGCTTGCGGAGCAGATAGTCGAAAATATAGGTGATAACCTCGGTGTCCGTTTTGAGAGTGCAGGCATAGCCGAACATCTCGATAAAGCGGCGGTTTGCGTCATAGGAGGAAATTTCGCCGTTATGGACTATCGAATAGTCCAAAAGGGCAAATGGGTGCGCTCCGCCCCACCATCCGGGAGTGTTGGTCGGATAGCGTCCGTGGGCAGTCCAACTGTAGCCCTCATATTCCTCGAGCCGATAGAATTCGCCGACATCCTCGGGAAAACCTACCGCCTTGAATACGCCCATGTTCTTCCCGCTTGAAAAGACATAGCAGCCGTCGAGCTCTTTGTTGATTTTAATAACGGTTCGGGCTACATATTCCTTTTCGTCAAGCTGGCTTTCTTTTAGGCGTTCCTGATTCGGAGCCGCAAAATAGCGCCAAATCAGGGGTTGATTTGTTATCTTAGGCGTTTCACGCACAGGTATTTCTGATTGTTTTTCGATTTCAAAGGCTTCGCCGATAAGCTTCTCGCATTCGCGGCGACAGGCAGTATTGTCATAAAAAATGTGCAGTGCATACAGGTCCTTGAACTCAGGGTAAATGCCGTAACCCGCAAAGCCGCCGCCGAGGCCATTTGACCTCTCGTGCATTACGGTCATCGATTTTACGATTTTGTCACCGCATGTCTTATTACCCTTTTTAGAAATCAAGCCCGATATTGCACAGCCCGACGGAATTCTTATCTCGCCTTCTTTTTTCAGCATGGTCTCACATCCATAAACATAAAATAAAAAAAGGCGATCATTAAGAGTGGTTGACACATTTAATGAACGCCTTTGTTCGTAAAATAGACTATACAATAAACTTATACCCTTGTCAACAGCATTTTCGCCTTTCATACCGTCAAAATGCAATTTTCTTCGCTCAATCCTTCATTTTTGTACGAAGAAAGTCTTGACAATAGTTTTCTATAGTGCTAAAGTAACTGCATGTATGGACGGCAAAGGCGCCGCAGATAGCATTTCTGCGTGCTTTTGTCGTTATTTTTTTAGAAATTTTTTACCCAAAAGGAGAATGCAATATGAGTTCAGTATCAGAAATATTCGGCTCAATGGTTTTCAGTGATTCCGTTATGAAGGAACGCCTTCCCAAGGGAACCTACACCGCTATGCAGAAGACCATTAAAGACGGAAAGCTGCTTGACATCGAGGTTGCCACCATCGTCGCTAACGCGATGAAGGATTGGGCCATCGAAAAGGGTGCTACTCACTTCACTCATTGGTTCCAGCCGATGACAGGTATCACCGCCGAGAAGCACGACAGCTTTATTTCCCCCACAAATGACGGTAAGGTTATAATGGAGTTTTCAGGCAAGGAGCTTGTCCGCGGCGAACCCGACGCGTCGAGCTTCCCCTCTGGCGGACTTCGCGCCACCTTTGAGGCGAGAGGTTATACCGCTTGGGACCCCACAAGCTACGCTTTCATCAAGGACAATACACTCTGCATTCCCACCGCTTTCTGCTCCTATACAGGCGAAGCTCTGGATAAGAAGACGCCGCTGCTGCGCTCAATGCAGGCGATAAACGCTCAGGCTCTGCGTGTTTTGAAGCTGTTCGGAAATGAAGACGTCAGCTCCGTCAAGACAACCGTCGGACCCGAGCAGGAATACTTCATCATCGACAGAGAACTTTATGAAAAGCGTCCCGACCTCATCTATACCGGGCGCACCCTTTTCGGATCAAGACCGCCCAAGGGGCAGGAGCTTGAGGACCATTATTTCGGAAGCATTAAGCCACGCGTCAAGGAATACATGGAAGATCTTGACAACGAGCTTTGGAAGCTCGGCATTCTCGCCAAGACCGAACACAACGAGGTTGCCCCCGCTCAGCACGAGCTTGCTCCGATTTTCACCACCACCAACATTGCCGTCGACCACAACCAGCTGACTATGGAAATCATGCAGAAGGTTGCAAAGAAGCACGGTCTTGTCTGCCTGCTTCACGAAAAGCCCTTTGCCGGCGTTAACGGCAGCGGCAAGCACAACAACTGGTCAATTTCCACCAATACAGGGGTGAACCTGCTTGAGCCGGGCGAAACTCCTTACGAAAACGCTCAGTTCCTCATTTTCCTTTGCGCCGTAATCAAGGCGGTTGACGATTATCAGGAGCTTCTGCGCCTCTCCGTCGCAACGGCTGCCAACGATCACCGCCTGGGTGCAAACGAAGCGCCTCCCGCGGTTATCTCCGTGTTCCTCGGCGACGAGCTTACAGAGATTCTCACCGCAATCGACAGCGGCAAAGCCTACAGCGACCGCGTCAAGGAACAAATGACCATCGGAGTTGACGTTCTGCCCCACTTCCCGAAGGACACAACGGACAGAAACAGAACCTCCCCCTTCGCCTTCACCGGCAATAAGTTTGAGTTCCGTATGCCCGGTTCTTCACTCTCCATAGCCGGCCCGAACTTCGTGCTCAACACTGCGGTTGCCGAGGTTTTGAAGCAGTTTGCGGATGAGCTTGAAGGTGCCAAGGACTTCACTGCCTCGCTCAACAGCCTCATCAAGAGAACCATCTCCGAGCATAAGCGCATCATCTTTAACGGCAACGGTTATGACGACGCCTGGATTCTTGAGGCTCTTAAGAGAGGCCTGCCCAACCTTAAGACCACACCGGACTGCCTGCCCTGCTTCCTTGAGGAAAAGAGCGTCAAGCTCTTCACCTCCCACAAGGTGCTCTCCGAAACGGAAATCAAGTCTCGTTACGAAATCGTCATGGAAAACTACACGAAGGTCATCAATATCGAAGCTCTCACTATGCTCGACATGGCTAAAAAGAGCATAATGCCTGCAGTGTCCGCTTACTCCAAGGCACTTTCGGATACCGCCATTTCAAAAAAGAGCTTCCTTGCAACCGTTGACTGCACTTATGAGCTCGAAACACTAAAGACTATATCCCGCGCCGCTGCCGATTTGTACAGCAAGACAGCTGCACTCGACAAGGCACTTTTGGACTCCAAGGAGATTTCCGAAGCAACCGAGCTTGCGGTGTTCTATAAGGACAACGTCATTCCGGCTATGAGTGAGCTTCGTATTTCCGCCGACGAGCTTGAAACCGTCACCTCGAAGGCTTATTGGCCCTATCCGTCCTACGGCGATCTGCTCTTCAGCGTAAAATAATCGAAGTTCCAAAACAATTATTAAAGGAAAATAAAAAAACTCTTTCCTTTCTCACAACTTAACGCTATAATTATAAAAATCTAAACGATCCGGGGGCGGATCTAATCCGCCCCCAATATTTCTATTTTTGGAGGAAAATAAATATGTGCTCGATTATCGGAGCCGAAGATTTCGAGATTCCGCAGGGCGAGTTCGTAGAAGCCTTCTACAAAACAAAAACTCGCGGCCCTGACATGACCCGTTTGGTAGACACCCCCGCCGGCAGACTTGGCTTTCACAGGCTTGCCATCATGGATACCCATGAAAGCGGAATGCAGCCATTCGCGCTCAATGGTAATTACGTCGTTTGCAACGGCGAGATTTACGGATTTCGAAACTTAAAGAAGGCTCTTGCCTCCGAGTACACCTTCATAAGTGATTCCGACTGTGAAATTCTGCTTCCCCTTTATGAAAAATACGGTCTTGAAATGTTCAAGATGTTGGATGCGGAATTTGCCCTTATTATTTATGACTGCAAGCGCGATTCCTTTGTCGCCGCCCGCGACCCCATAGGTATAAGACCCCTCTATTACGGCAGGGGCAAGCAGGGCGAAATGATTTTCGCCTCCGAGGCCAAGAATATTGTCGGACTATCGGACGACATTCGCCCCTTCCCTCCCGGGTATTACTATGCGGACGGGGAATTTGTCTGCTACTGCGATATCGCCGCGCGGCAGGACTACACTTCGGACGATTTGGAAACCGTGTGCACAAAAATCCGTCAGAAGCTGTCTATGGGCGTTGCAAAGCGTCTTGACGCGGATGTGCCCGTCGGCTTTCTGCTTTCGGGCGGACTTGACAGTTCGCTTGTGTGCGCTATCGCCACAAAGCTTTTAAACCGCCCCATACGCACCTTTGCAATCGGTATGGAGACTGACGCAATCGACCTTAAATACGCAAAGCAAGTCGCAGAGTTTATCGGCAGCGAGCATCAGGAAATAATCATTAACCGCGACGACGTTATTTCTTCGCTGGAAACGGTTATTTCAATTCTGGGTACTTATGACATTACGACTATCCGCGCCAGCATGGGAATGTATCTGATATGCAAGGCGATACACGAGCAAACCGATATCCGTGTTCTTCTGACCGGCGAAATTTCCGACGAAATTTTCGGCTACAAATACACGGACTTCGCCCCGAACGCCGAGGCCTTCCAGCTTGAGGCGGAAAAGCGCCTGCGCGAGCTGCACATGTACGACGTGCTCCGCGCCGACAGGTCGATTTCCTCAAACTCCCTTGAGGCGCGTGTTCCCTTCGGCGACCTCGAATTCGTAAGCTATGTCATGAGCGTTCCGCCCGAGATGAAGATGAACAGCTACAACATGGGTAAATATCTGCTACGTCACGCTTTTGAGGGCGGCAATTACCTGCCAGAGAACATTCTCTGGCGTGACAAGGCTGCGTTTTCCGACGCGGTCGGTCACTCTCTCGTGGAGGATATCAAGTCTTATGCCGAAGGCCTTTACAGCGATGTGGAATTTGCGGAAAAATGCGCAAAATACGACTTTGCAAGACCCTTCACCAAGGAATCCCTGCTCTACCGCGAGATTTTTGAAAAATACTATCCCGGTCAGGCAAAAATGGTCGACGATTTCTGGATGCCGAACAAGAGCTGGGAGGGCTGCAATGTTAACGACCCCTCAGCCCGCGTCCTCTCAAACTACGGGGCAAGCGGAAAATAACATTGAATAAAAAAACGGACGGCAAGAGCCGTCCGTTTTTTTGCGCCTTTATTCGTCGTAAAGCCAAGTGATGATTTTATCCGAAAAACTAAGTCCCAGCTTCTCCTGAAGCTCCATCGAGGCCTTATTTGTCGTCACTATGTGCGCCAGCGGCACGCAGCCCTTTGAGACAATTCGATTTATCATCGCCGCCTCGAGAGTATAGGCTATTCCGCGGCGGCGGAATTTCGGCAGAACCTCAAGTATTCCCATTGTTCCCTCGGAATGAGTGCCGATGAAGCCCGCGCACTCGCCTCCGCAATAGGCGCCTATCATCCCTGCCTCAATGCGCTCGGCAATGTATGGCGCGTCCGCGGGGTGGTCGTAGTGCTCCACAACAAAATCGCGCTCCGACATTGTCAGCATCCGCAGCTCAATTCCCTCCGGCAGCTTCTCGTCCAGCTTTTCGTCGGAAAGGTAGGCGCACTGAAAGCACTCCATCTTGTACTTATAAGAGTAAAGCTCCTGCAAAAACGGCACAAAACGCAGCTGGTGCATGGTTATCTGTTCGGGTCTTTTTATCTGAGCGCAAATTCTCTTGAGACTGTCTTCGCTCTCCGCGCTTATCATGTATGTATATTCGCCGTTAAGAACGGCAACTCCGCCTTCATCGGCGTAGAGCACTCGCCCCATGCCCCGCCTGAGCGTTTCCAGCATGTCAATGTGAGTCAGTCTGTCCCTGTTTAAATATTCGTAAGCAATATCCTTCATGGTTTTCTCCGTGTTTTATCTGAGATTTCAGTATTATCTTTATAGTACGGTTTGCCCTTCAATGTCAAGTGAGTTCTCACAGAAAGCATAAAGACAGCGCCTGCCGAAATTTCGCAGGCGCTGTTTGCTAACGGAAACAGTCTTTGGTATCGCTCTTTACAGGCTCCGTTTTCTGCTTGTTTTCTCCGACCTGAGCGTCCTCATTTCGGAGCTTAGACTGCTTGATTTTTTCCGTTCCCGTGCTTTTATCGGGTCTTCGCATGCCGGCCTTAGCCATAGTTATCACCTCAGCCCTATTGTTGCACGCTGTGAAGTAAAATATACAGATTTTGCCGAGTTTAGCTGATTTGGGTATGCTCGCGCTTCGTTATTTCCGCTCTCTGTTTTTTAAACTGCGTTATGTAGTAAAAAATCGGCACAAGGAATAAATAAACCGCGCAGAGAATACTTGAAGTCGGCGCCGCAATTGCCGCAAGCGGCACGGCACCCGCGATGGACCAAGGTATCAGAGGCGAAATGATGACCGCGGAGTTTTCGAGCGACAAAGCCTTGTCGTCCTTTTCTTTCATCGTATCGCCGCAGAGCTGATGTGTAAGCATTACGCTGAGGGTTTGATTGCAGCTTATCATTGTCGTAAATATCGAGGTCAGTATGTAGGCTCCGAAGGGGTTTATCTTGACGGCAATCGCGTGAATGTACTTTTTTATGCCCGAAAGCAGACCTGTACCCTCAAATATCCCCGAATACGAGGAGGACAGTATAACAATTGCGGCAGGACTTAGCATTGACACTATTCCGCCGCCGCTGAGCAGCGCACCCAGCTCTTTGTCTTGGGGATGGTAGCCCAGAAGAAGTATTTTAAGCATGGGAAGAAAATGCGTACCCTGAACCGCCATGCAAATTATGCCGCCGCAGACTATGCTGACCGCAACGGTAATCTTTACGCTGACCTTGAAGGCGGAGAGAACAACTATGAGCGCAGCGGGGATAACCGTTACCCACAATAGATTAAAATGCTCGGCGAAAAGCTCCACAACATTCGCGGACGAGCCGTTTGTTTCCATAGAAAAACCGACTGCAAGATAGATGGCGCAGGCCAGAATAAAGGGAATAACCGCCGATTTTATCATGAGGCGCACATTTCGGAAGATGCTTGTTTCGGTAAGCTCGCTTACAAGCAGCGCGCTTGTGGACATGGGCGAATTTCGATCCCCGAAAAATCCGCCCGCGAGTACGGCTCCCCCAACCCACATCGGGCTTATGCCCATGGTATTTCCCATCATAATACATATAACGCCCATGGTAGCGGCCGTTCCGAAGGAGGTGCCCATAAGCATTGAAATCATACTGCAGAGGATGAAGGTTGCGAGAATAAAGGTCTGCGGCAGGATGAGCTTTGATGCGTAATAGATTATGTACGGAATTGTCCCTCCCGCGCGCCAGATTGCGGTGAGCGCCCCGATGAGAACAAAGACGAAGGTAATGTTTTTGACTGTTTTAATGCCCTCAAGCGACATTTTAACCATCTCTTTAAGGTTGTGCTTTTTAAAAAGGCCATAGGAAAAAAACAGTGCAAGCCCGAAAAGCAGCGCATAAAATATCGACAAATTGAAGCTTACACAGGAAATCAGCCCCGCAATGAAAAGCCCGAGAATTATAGTTTCCGCCACAGTCCGTCACGCCCTTATTTAACACATATAGGAGTTATCTTACCACCGTATAGCTGAATGTCAACAGAATCTGACAGTTTTTGCATTTCAATAAACAATTCTTGACGGCAAAGTCCGCCATAGAAAAATTTGCTCTCTGCGCTTATGTCATAACATCCGTTAAAGGTATTGACATTGTCGGAATGTGATTGTACAATCGGCTTGAACATTTGAATAAGGTTATGTCTTCAGGGCAGGGTGAAATTCCCGATTGGCGGTAAAGTCCGCGAGCGCGAAAGCGCAAGATTTGGTGAAACTCCAAAACCAACAGTTACAGTCTGGATGGAAGAAGATGTGTTAAACTGACCGAGCGCCTTTGCTCGGCACGCCACGCACCTAATGCAGTTTTAACACCTGAAAGACAGCAGTTTTTCAGGTGTTACTTTGTTTTAGGAGTGTATCCATGAAAAAATCAGCAAAATCCCCGGTAAACGGTCAGCCCTTGACCCACAAGATGACCGTTACAGCCATGCTCTCTGCCGTGTCGGCGGTTCTGATGTTCATTGACTTCAGTGTTCCGATTATGCCATCCTTCATCAAACTCGACATTTCCGAGCTCCCCGCTTTGCTTGCCTCCTTCAGCCTCGGTCCGGTTTACGGCGTTGTCGTCTGCCTCATCAAAAACCTGGTCAACCTTGCCCGTTCCAACACCTCGGGAGTCGGCGAGCTGTGTAATTTCCTGCTCGGCGCTGTTTTCGTTTTCACCGCGGGCATGGTTTACAAAAAGATGAAGAGCCGCAAGGGCGCATTTGTCGGCGCTCTTATCGGCGCCTTCGTTATGGCTGTGCTGAGTCTTCCGCTCAATTATTACGTTACTTACCCAATCTATGCCAACTTCATTCCGATGGAGGGCATAATCGGAATGTATCAGGTAATACTGCCGAGCGTGAAAAGTCTGTGGGACTGCCTTCTTGTTTTCAACGCTCCCTTCACCTTTGTTAAAGGGCTTATCGATGTGGGTCTTACCTTCCTCATATATAAACGCCTTTCGCCAATCCTGCACAAATAGTGTTTAAATAATATGGAAGAAGCCTTCGGAATTTCCGAAGGCTTCTTCCATATCGCTATACTAATTGAGGCTGAGAACATAGTCTATAAGCGGCGCGGCAGAGGCAAGATTTGTATGGTCGATATCTTTGCCGAAATTGTTTAGCGTATCCCGCTCGCTGTCCGACAAGTCCTCCGCCTTTTTCTTCTTGAGAATGTTATTAACCATCTTCATCATAGTCCTGTGCATGAAGCTCATTTTGTTCCACTCTAGACTTCCGCGAAAGCTGAAGATATGCGTATGGTCCACGAGTTCCTTCGGAAGAGCCTTATTTACGCTGTTTGCAATCATTCTGGCTTGGGCGGCTTCAGTCGGATCACCAAGTCCCACGGAAAAAACCACAAGACTTTTACCCTTAAGCCTCTCAGCGTCTTTTTTCAGTTTCTTGAGCCCGTTAATAGAGCCTGCGTATATACCTCCGCCGTATATGAGAGTGTCATAATTCTCAAAATCAACCTTTTTGTTTTTTTCAAGGTCATACAGGTCAGCTCCCAGTGACTGTGCAATGTGCTGTGCGTAAAGCTTTGTCGCGCCATAGTGTGATTTGAATAAAACAGCCGCTTTTGACATATCGAGCACCTCATAAATGTTATTTTAATAAATCCGTTCTGACTTAGCGTCGCCACCTTTTCGGTACATTATAGCACGCACCGATGACATAAGCTATAAACAATTGAAAAACGATATTATTTTCTTAAACAAAGCGATATTATAAAAAAATCTCTTGAAATGGCTGCACAACTGTGTTATCATCAGCTTTGCAACTGTAACCATATAGAGGGCTTCCCTCTTTTACATCGAAAGGATTTAATATTATGGAATTAGCTCTCACAATTCTTCAGGTCGTCTCCTGCCTCTTCCTCATCATCGTGGTTCTCCTTCAGTCCGGCAAGCGCTCCGGTCTTTCAGGCGCGATTTCGGGCGCTGCAGACACCTTCATGACCCACTCAAAGGCTGTCACCTGGGACGCAAAGTTTGCAAAGATGACTAAATGGGTCGGACTTGGCTTTGTTGTTCTCACCCTCGCGCTCAACATCATGTTCGCAAGCGTGAGCTAAAAAATGAATAAATCAAACCGGCGGTGATTTCACCGCCGGTTTTTCTGTTTTTCGTTCTATTTTGCAATTGCACCTAAAGCCGCAAGCTCTTCAATCTCGCCGTCGGAGTATCCCGCCGCGCGAAGAATCTCGGCGGTGTGAGCTCCGATCGGAGCGGAGTGTACAAAATCCGTTATCGGCTGACCTGCAAAAAACACCGGCGTATGCGTGTACATTGCCGTATTGCCGTCGGCAAAGCTATGCTTGAAAATAAACTTGTTTTCCAGCGCCTGTTCGTCCTGCATGATGTCGTCCAAATCCTGAAGCACCTCGTGGGGGAAATCGGCGGCGGTCAGCGTTTCTACCCACTCCTCACGGGTCTTTTCAATCATGATGTCCGAAATCATCTTGGAGAGCTCCTCGCCGTAAATAAGTCCCGCGATGGGACTTGTGTATTCCTCGTTTGCGTAAAACTCCTCCGTATGCCCTGTGATTTCACAAAATTTCGGCAGGTACAGCGCCCAGCTTGCTCCGGCAAGCATAATCCATTTCCCGTCCTTGCACTGATAGGTATTGTTAAGCGAGTTAGGCGGGTTTGTACGGCTGTTCGGGAAGGAAGCGCCTACCTGAACAAGTCCCATCATGCTGGATATGAGATAAATTGCCGACTGGAGAAGGCTTGAATTGACAAATTCGCCCTTTCCGGTCTTTTCTCTTTTATAGAGAGCTGCAAGAATACCGCAGGCGAGGTTAGTTCCCAGAACGTGGTCGCCCATGCCGGCGCCGGGATTGCAGGGAATGCCGTCCTTCTGAGCAAAGCAGAGTGAGATTCCTCCTCGGGAGAAAAAGGCAGTTGTGTCATAGCCCGGATGATCTTTAGCCGGACCGTCAAGGCCGTAGCCCGTGGCGAGAGCGTAGACCATTTTGGGGTTGAACGAGGACAGCTCCTCATAAGAAAGGCCTGCTTTTTCCAAAGCGTTGGGGCGCAGATTTGTAATGAAGACATCCGCGTCCTTCAAAAGAGATTTCAGCACCTGAGTTCCCTGCGGCACCTTCAGGTCAATAGCTGCAAATTTCTTGTTGGCGTTATCGGAAGCGAAAACGGGATCCGCCTCGTCGGTTACGAGTCCCGCGGCTATGTAACGCCATGCGTCGCCTTTAGGTGTTTCAACCTTGATGACTTCCGCGCCCCAATCGGCCAGTATTCTCGCGCAGGAAGGTCCCGCTATATAGGTCGACATTTCTACCACCTTAATACCGGACAGTAAATTATTCTGATTCATATTTTCCTCCTTAATAATCAATATGTACTCTTGCGCAGCCCGCTTTATTAAGAAGCAAGTTGCGTGCCAAACCTTATTTGTTTAAATTTCAGTCTGTTTCCCCGGTATGACGCCCCTTTTTGCCCCTATAGTTTGTAATTTTGCAGATATCATGTTGCGAAGCGCGGCAGTGCTCTTGCACAATGCAAGATATGGCGCGTGATTTTAACAAATTAATCTCTGCATTTTACTCAATAATCTTGACCTTAAAGCTTCGATAGTGTACAAATGTTATAAAGCGCTCTTGCAGAGTGCGGCAATCGGAGGTGAAAGGCTTGAATAAATTTGAGCTGCTTGCAGATACGGTTTCAAACCCTGTCGCCATTACGGCGGCAGATGGGAATATACTTCACCTTAATGAAGGACTAAAAAGGCTGCTTGAAATCTCGGGAATAACGGAATGCGAAAACATCTTTGAGCTGTGCGGTATTGACCCCGAGACTTCAGAGTATTTTTGTTTTGACACCGTTCTTTCCAATCTCAAATACTCCGTATGTGCCCTTTCCGTAGCTGAGGACGACGGAGAGCGCTGCCGTTTTTTCATTTTTGAGGACAGCGTTGTTTGCTCAAAGCTCGTTTCCGAGATTCTCGAGGCTATCGATGAGGGTGTGTCGGTTATCGACATTGACGGGCGATTGGAAACCTTCAACGACATCGCGCTTAAATATGTGGGCATGAGCATAAGCGGCAGAAACGACTACATCGGTGAAAACCTTCAGCAGGCTCTGCGCGAAAAGGAGCTTTTATTCGATGCGCTCAATCCGATTGTCATTAAGGAAAAAAAGGTCGTACGCAAAAATCTGGAGTACAGCAACGGCAATGTTGTCACCTATACCGGCACTCCCGTTTTCGATGACGAGCAAAAGCTTAAGCATGTTGTTTTAACGGGGCGCGACGTCTCCCGTCTTGTCGCGCTTGAAAGTCAGCTCAACGAACTTGTCAAGATTAAAGACGACTATTACAGTCGTCTTTTGGAACTTTCCAAATACGCGGACGGGCAGGGTCCGGTCTGCTCGAGCAAAAAAATGGAGTACATTCTGGGGCTGGCCTCTAAGGTCGCCGCCTCGGACGCGCCGATATTTTTGACGGGCGAATCCGGAGTCGGAAAAGAAGAGGTCGCCAGATTTATACACAAGTACAGTGACCGCGGCGACAAACCCTTTGTCGCGATAAACTGCGCAGCTATTCCTGAGCAGCTCATAGAATCCGAGCTTTTCGGCTTTGTGCGAGGCTCTTTTACCGGCGCCAATAAAAACGGAAAAAAGGGTCTTTTGGAGGAGGCGGACGGCGGCACCTTCTTTTTGGACGAAATTGGCGAGCTTCCCTTCGCTCTTCAGAGCAAGCTTCTGCGCGTGGTGCAGGATGGGAAAATGTACCGCATCGGCTCCACCGTCCCGATTGATTTGGATATTCGCTTTATAAGCGCGACAAACCGCGGCGAGGATGAGCTTCAAAGCTCCACAAAGTTTCGGCGGGATTTATATTATCGCCTATGCGTGGTTCCGATAAATATCCCCCCATTGAGAGAGCGGACGGACGATATAATCCCTCTGGTGTCGAATTTTCTTGACAGCTTTAACCGCAAGTACCATAAAAATATAAAAATAAGCAATCAGGTAATGCGGAAGATGACAAGACTCGAATGGCCCGGCAACGTGCGCGAGCTTAAAAATGTTGTCGAGCGGCTCGTAATCCTCTGCGGCGACGGTCTTGTCGATGAGGAGCAGTTAAAGATTGCTCTCGATATGGGCAGCAGCTCGGCGAAGGAAAAAATCAGTCTTAGCGGTCTTATGCCCCTGTCGGAAGCACATGACCTGATAGACGACATTCTCATAAGAGAGGCCTATAACCAATACGGAACCATAGTGAGCGCCGCCAAAGCTCTCGGCATTGACCCCTCGACCATCCACCGCAAAATTAAGGACGGAAAAATAGACCTCAGCGGAGTAAACGCAAAATAAATAAATCGACTGCGGAAGCAGCCGATTTTAATAAAATTCACTTAACAAAAAAAGCGGCAGGCTTGCACCTGCCGCTTTAATACTGTTATCTTTCATCCATCGGTATGTATTCCATTTGCTCGAACGCCGCACGGTAAGCGGGGCGAATAATCTTGTTGCAGGAAACAACCTCCTCGATGCGGTGAGCGCACCAGCCCGCGATTCGCGCAATCGCGAACAGCGGTGTGAAGAGATCCTCGGGAATTCCGAGCATCTGGTAGACAAGACCCGAATACATGTCGACATTTGCGCAGATGGGAACGCTGAGCTTTTTACGGTCCATGATGATGGGAATGCCCAGACGCTCAACGTCCTGCATGAGCTGGAACTGCTCACTGAAGCCCTTTTTCTCCGCCATCTCGGCCGCGTACTTTTTGAGAATCTCGGCTCGGGGGTCTGAAACGGTGTAGACTGCGTGACCCAACCCGTAAATTTTCTTTGAGCCGTCGCCCTCAGTTCCGTCAACTATTTTTTCAAGATAAGCTTTAAGCTCGTCGTCATCCTTATAATCGTGGACATTGTCGCAGATATATCTGAACATATCCATAACCTTCGCGTTCGCTCCGCCGTGCAGGGGTCCCTTAAGGGAGTTAACCGCCGCGGAAATTGCGCTGTAGGTGTCCGTTCCCGTGGAGGAGAGGACGCGGCAGGCAAAGGAGGAGTTGTTTCCGGCGCCGTGCTCAGCGTGAAGAATCAGCATAAGATCAAGCAGGTGCGCTTCCTCGGGGGTGTAGGACTTGTCCTTGCGCAGCATACGCAGGAAATTTTCCGAAACCGAAAGATTTTCCTTCGGAACGTGCAGGTAAAGCGATTTGCCGTCAAAATGGTGGCGCTTAACGGCGTAAGCGTTGGCAACGATAACCGGGAACCGACCGATAAGCTCAATCGACTGGCGGACAAGGTTTTCAATCGAAATATCATCGGGATTGTCATCGTAGGAGTAAAGAGCAAGCACGCTTCTGGCAAGCTTGTTCATAACATTTTTACTGGGAGCTTTCAGTATCATATCTTCGGTAAAGTTCTGAGGCAGCATTCTTGAACGCGACAAAATCGCGTCAAAATGCTCAAATTGCTCCTTATTCGGCAGGCTGCCGATTAAGAGCAGATAGGCCACCTCCTCGAACCCGAAGGTACCGTTCTTCGTGTGCTCGTTTATTATATCCTCAACATCGATACCTCGATAGTAGAGCTTGCCGGGTACAGGGACTCGTCCGGCATCCTGAACATAGTAGCCCTGAACACTGCCGACGCGGGTTACACCGGCCATAACGCCTGTTCCGTCTTCGTTGCGCAGTCCCCTTTTTATTGCGTGGTTCTTGTACTGTTCGCTGTCGATTGTATACGCGGCGCGTATATCACCGCACAAATCGGCTACATATCCTGTCAGTACATCTTTGGTAACATCCAAACTTAGCCCCTCCTTTTTGATGGATTGAAATCCGATACCGCTCATTATACACACGAAAACTTAAATATGCAAGTTGTATTTGTCATATTATTCATATTGCCACTAAATGTTATTTTTATTTGAGCTTATTTTATGAGTTTTTGCAATTGCCGGAATCATTCCTGCAAACATCTTGTCAATTTAGCGATTTATTGCTATACTGTTTAGCGTAAATCACAGCGAGGGTGAAGATAATGATTAAACTTTCCAAAAACGCATTTTTCCTTAAAAACGGCGTGCCTGCGGAAGCTCTTTCCGGCTCGGGCGACCTAGAAGCCGCACGCAAAAAAACGATGGCATTCAGAATTCTTGAGGCTCACAATAAATCGGGCAATTCGGACAGCCTACGTATTAAATTCGACAGTCTTATTTCGCACGACATCACCTATGTCGGCATTATTCAGACTGCAAAGGGCAGCGGACTTAAGAAGTTTCCCGTTCCTTATGTAATGACCAACTGCCATAACAGCCTTTGCGCAGTCGGCGGCACGATAAACGAGGATGACCACGTTTTCGGTCTTTCCGCCGCCAGAAAATACGGCGGAATCTATGTCCCCGCAAATGTCGCGGTTATACATCAGTATGCGCGCGAAATGATGTCCGGCTGCGGACGCATGATTCTCGGAAGCGACAGCCACACGCGCTATGGCGCGCTCGGCACAATGGGCATAGGCGAGGGCGGTCCCGAAATCGTAAAGCAGCTTTTATCCAACACTTACGACGTTAAGCGCCCGGAGGTGGTGCTTTGCTATCTCACGGGGGCACCGAAGCACGGCGTCGGGCCGCACGATGTTGCAATCGCCCTCTGCGGTGCAGTTTACGACAACGGCTTTGTAAAAAACAAGGTTATGGAGTTTGTCGGGCCCGGGATTAAAAATCTTCCCATGGATTTCCGTATCGGCATTGATGTTATGACCACGGAAACCACCTGCCTGAGCTCAATATGGGAAACTGACGGCGCTGTGGAGGAATACTACACGGCGCATGGCAGAGCGCAGGACTATACGGCGCTCTCTCCGCTTGACGGAGCATATTACGATTCAATGATAGAGCTTGACCTTGGCTCGATTGAGCCTATGGCCGCTCTGCCCTTCCACCCTTCAAAGGCTTATGCTATTCGCGAGCTTCAGGAAAACGCGGGCGACATTCTGCGACAGATTGAGCTTGAAGCCGAAAAGTCGCTTTCTGGCGGCACTAAGCTCAGTTTAACCGATAAACTCGTAAACGGCAAGATAGTCGTCGATCAGGGCGTTATCGCCGGATGCGCAGGCGGAATGTACGACAACATCGCCGAGGCCGCAGCAATTTTGGACGGCTGGTCCGTGGGCGACGGATATTTTTCCCTGTCGGTTTATCCCCCGAGCATCCCCGTCAACCTTGAGCTTATAAAAAGCGGTGTTCAGCAAAGCCTGATGGAAAGCGGGGCGCTTTTCAAGCCCTGCTTCTGCGGTCCCTGCTTCGGCGCGGGCGACGTTCCCTCTAATAACGCTCTTTCGATTCGCCACACCACAAGAAATTTCCCGAACCGCGAAGGCTCAAAGCCCTCCGACGGACAAATTTCCTCCGTTATGCTCATGGACGCGCGCTCAATTGCCGCGACAGCGCGCAATAAAGGCGTTTTAACAAGCGCCGCCGATGTTGATTACTTCGTTCCCGAAAGAAATGCGTACAGCTTTGACAAGACGGTTTACGAAAAACGTGTGTACTTCGGCTTCGGCAAGGTGGACGACAAGGAAGCGCTCAAAATGGGTCCGAATATCGCCGAGTGGCCCAAAATTCCGCCGCTTGCCGACAATGCTCTGATTAAGCTTGCCTGCGTTCTTCACGACCCCGTGACAACAACCGACGAGCTCATCCCCTCGGGAGAAACCTCCTCATATCGCTCTAACCCGCTCAAACTTGCCTCCTTCACGCTCTCACGCCGCGACCCGAATTATGTTGGCAGGGCAAAGGAAATAGCCGCGCTCGAGGCAAAGCGTGCCGAGGGCGATTACCCGCAGGAGCTTACGGAAGTTATGGCAAAGCTCGGACTTTCGGAGAATGTACTCAAAAGCACGGCGGTTTCCAGCGCAATTTTCGCGAGGAAACCCGGAGACGGCTCCGCCCGCGAGCAGGCGGCATCATGCCAGCGTGTGCTCGGCGGCGGCGCAAATATCTGCTATGAATTTGCAACAAAGCGCTATCGCTCGAACTGCATTAACTGGGGAATGCTGCCCTTTACGATAGACAGGGATCTGGACTTCAGTTACGAGCCGGGCGACTGGCTTTTCGTCCCCGACATAAAAACGGCTGTTGAATCGGGAGCCGAGAACATTTCGGCAAAGGTCATTTCAGAGCGCGGAGTTTTCGACATAACTCTTCATCTCAGCGGTCTGACCGCCGAAGAAAAGGAGATTATTCTCTGCGGCTGCCTGATGAATTACTACGCCGCACATAAATAAGGTTTGCGCCCACACCAACATTGAGGAGTATCAAGATGTCAAAAATACCCATGAACACAATCGTCGAGATGGACGGCGACGAGATGACCCGCATCCTTTGGAAAATGATTAAGGACGAGCTTCTTTGTCCCTTTGTGGAGCTTAACACGGAATATTATGATTTGGGGCTTCCGAAGCGCGATGAAACAAACGACCAAATTACGGTTGACGCGGCAAACGCCATAAAAAAGCACCATGTCGGCGTTAAGTGCGCAACAATAACTCCGAACGCCCAGCGCGTTGAGGAGTATAAGCTCAAGGAAATGTGGAAGAGCCCCAACGGCACAATCCGCGCCATTCTGGACGGAACGGTATTCCGCGCGCCCATACTGACCGAGAGCGTAAAGCCTTACGTTCAGGGTTGGGTTAAGCCGATTACCATTGCCCGCCACGCTTATGGCGACGTTTACAAGGCAACCGAATACCGTGTCCCCGGCAAGGGGAAGGCGGAGCTTCTATTCACAGGGGAAAACGGCGAGAGCTTCCGCAAAACAATTTACGATTTTGAGTGCGCAGGGGTTTTGCAGGGGCAGTACAACAAGGACAGCTCCATAGAGTCCTTCGCCCACGCCTGCTTCGAATACGCTCTGGACACAAAACAGGATTTGTGGTTTGCAACGAAAGACACCATTTCAAAGCAGTACGACCAGACCTTCAAGCTCATTTTTGCCGAGATTTTCGAGAAGGAATATAAAGAGCGCTTTGAAAAAGCCAAGATTGAATACTTCTACACTCTTATCGATGACGCCGTGGCGCGTGTTATCCGCTCCGAGGGCGGCTTCATCTGGGCCTGCAAAAACTACGACGGCGACGTGATGAGCGACATGGTTTCCACCGCCTTCGGCAGCCTTGCTATGATGACGAGCGTCCTCATCTCCCCCGACGGCGACTATGAGTTTGAGGCGGCACACGGCACCATCACCCAGCACTACTACAAGCACTTGAAGGGTGAAAAAACGAGCTCGAACCCGATTGCGACAATCTTCGCGTGGTCAGGCGCGCTGCGCCGACGCGGTGAGCTGGACGGAAACGCACCGCTAATCAATTTCGCGAGCAAGCTTGAAAAGGCCTGCCTTGACACCATTGAAAGCGGAATTATGACGGGCGACCTCGCCGTTCTGTGCAAGAGACCTGATGTAAAAAAGGTAACCAGCGCGGACTTCATCGCCGCAATAAGAAGCAAGCTCGAAGCTCTGATGTAAAAATACAGAAAAGAAGCTCTCCCACTCGGGAGAGCTTCTTTTGTCTTATACTCAATTATCGCAAACTTCGGAAGCGTTCGGGCTTTGGTCGGTACTTGATTCCCGAAACGACTCCCATTGCGGCAAAAACCGAGAACAGCGAGGAGCCGCCGTAACTGAAAAACGGAAGGGTTAAGCCGATAATCGGCGCGATACCTATGCACATGCCGATGTTCTCAAAGGTCTGAAATATCATCCAGCCCGCAACGCCGAAGCAGATCAGCATGCTCATAGTGTTATGAGATTTCACGCCGACGTAGATACAGCGCGCAATAATCGCTATAAGCAGCAAAAGGACTATGACGCAGGCTATCATCCCCAGCTCTTCACCGATTACGGAGAAGATAAAGTCTGTCTGCTTTTCGGGAAGTGCGCCCGACTGGGTCTGCCGTCCGTTAAATAGCCCCGTACCCGTGAGCTGTCCGCTCGCAAGGGCGATTTTGCTCTGGTTTGACTGCCAGCGGATATCGAAGCCCTGCGGGTCGATAGTCATGTCGTAGGGGGCGAGAATTCTCTGACGATAGCGCTCGTTGAGAACATGCGTCCAGATAAACGGCGTAACAGCGGCCGCGCCCGCAAGTCCGATAACGAACCAATAGAAGCGAAGTCCCGCCACAAAAAGCATTACGATGAAGATGAAAAGGAAGACTATTGCGCTGCCCATGTCCTTAGAAACCACGACGATAAGGCCGATAACAAAAGCGCAGTGCAGAAGCATCTGTCCCACAGACATCACGGAGTTGAGGTTTTTATAGCCTTTTAGGTAGCTGATCTGCTTTGCCATGACTATAATAAAAGGAATCTTAATAACCTCCGCGGGCTGAACACCGACAAAACCGAAGCGAAGCCACGCTCTGTTTCCGGTGTTGTCCGCGTAGCCGAGCGGTGTGAGCAACAGCAGCGTAAGCACGACCTCAAAAACAATCAGCACAGCCCACTTATCCGCGATGATATCAATATCAACCACCGTGAACAGCACAAAAAGCCCGAGCCCAATGAAAAGCGAAGCTATCTGAACGATTAGATAGCGCGCTGAGCCGAGCGATTCGGAGGCGCTGGCGATTACGACAAGACCGAATATGGAGCAGACAAGGCACAAAATCAGAAGTGGCATGTCGGCTCTTTTTGTAAAATCCTTGATATAGGGTTTAAGTTTTTTCAAGAAAACCTCCCATGCGCCTCGGCGCGGGCAGGGACTTTTCCCCGCACGGTTAAACTGAATCATCCGCACAGTAAGATGATTCTCGGTGCGTTGATTGTACCACTAAATATAATTTTGCGCAATCTCGAAATTAGTGCTATAATCTGACAAAGACCCCGCAACATAATAAAGAGCAAGCGAGGACTATGGTATGAGCGTCCACGACGGACACAGAGAGAGAATGAAAAACAAGCTGTTAGAGGCGGGACTTGACGCGTTTGACGACCACAATGTCCTTGAGCTTCTGCTTTTCTATTCCATGCCCCGAAAGGACACGAACCCTCTGGCGCACGAGCTTTTGAACCACTTCGGTTCTCTTGAGGCGGTTTTCGAGGCCCCCGCCGATGAGCTTCAAAAAATCAGCGGAATCGGAGAAAACACGGTGGCGCTCATTAAGCTCATTCCCGAGGTCTGCCGACGCTATGCCATTGACAAAAACCGTTCCGACAATGTTCTGGACAGTGCCGAGAAAGCCGGCAAATTCCTAGTTCCGCGTTATTTGTTCGAGCGCGACGAGGTAGTCTACATCATCTGTCTTGACTCGAAATGCAAAGTGCTCTGCTGCAAGGAGCTTTTTAGGGGAGTGGCGAACACCGCCGAAATAAGTATTCGTAAAATTGCCGAGCTTGCGCTTGCAAAAAACGCCGCGAGCGTTATTATCTCTCACAACCATACAAGCGGAATCGCCCTGCCCTCCTACGAGGACGAGGTCACCACCAAACGCATTAAAAGCGCTCTGAGCTCAATGGGAATCACTCTTTCCGACCATATTGTTGTCGCGGACGACGATTTTATCTCAATGGCGGAAAGCGGGCTTATGTAATAAACTCAATAATATAAAAATTTCGGCTGCCGTTTCGCGCTTCATTAGTTTTGATGCTTGCGAATTTCGGCAGCTGAAATTTTTTATATACCTCTTGACACGGTATACATCGTGTTGTATAGTATATCGCGAAAGGGGGTATTGCCATGGACACACAGTTAAAGCGCGGAGTGCTTGAAATATGCGTTCTTGCCGCAATGCGCGATGAGGATGCTTACGGATATAAAATCATTAAAGACCTTTCACCGTTTATGGAAGTATCTGAGTCTACGCTTTACCCGATATTAAAACGCCTTGAGCAGAGCGGCTGCGTAACCGAATACTCAGTTGAGCACAACGGACGGCTGCGAAAATATTATCGGATAACGCAGACGGGCCATGAGAGGATTAGTGAGTTTTTAAGTGATTGGGGCAGTGTTATGAGGGCATATAACTTCATTAGAGGGGATGAAAGCAATGACAAAAAATGAATATTTAAAGATGCTGAAGCGTGAGCTTCGGCCTATAAAACGGGCGGAACTTGAGAAATCGCTTGCCTATTTCGGAGAACTTATCGACGACCGCATGGAGGACGGCATACCCGAGGAAACCGCGGTTTCGGAGCTTGAAAGCGTTTCTGACGCTGCACAGCGCATTATCGCCGAAGCCTCGGCACAAGGTCTTCTAAGGGCGAAACACAGCGTTTGGGAGATTATCCTTCTGGTTTTGGGCTTTCCTCTGTGGTTTCCGCTTTTGCTCACGGTGGCGGTTGTCGTTTTCACGATGTACGCGCTGGTCTGGATACTGATAGGCACGCTATTACTGGTATCCGTTAGCCTTGCGGTAGGCGGTGCGGCGGCGGTTATCGGAACGTTCTTTTCCGGAAGCATATCCGCGGCTTTTGTCTGTCTCGGTATCGGACTTGTTTCGGCGGGGCTGGGACTTGCCCTATTCATTCCCGCTCTGCTTATCGCCCGCGCGTACGTAAGGGCAACACCGATTATTTTCAATTGGCTCATTAACAGAAAGGTTGGTAAATCCAATGAATAAAAAAGCCAAAACCGCGCTTATAGTTGCGCTTTCACTTTTCGGAGCAGGCATTATTATCTGCTTTTGTATTTTAATCAGCGTTCATTTTGACTATTTAAAGCTGGCCGACGGCTTCAGGACCGGCATAAATTCGGAGGAAAACGTCGAAGCCGAGCATGTTGACAAGGACATTGAGGCAAGCGGTCAGGACCTGATTTTCAACCTTAGCTCCGCGGATATCACAGTTACTCCCTCCGAAGACGACATGATTCACATCAGCTACGACAACACCGAGGATAGCTACTTCGAGTTCGATGAAAAAAGCGGCTCAATTACTCTCACCCAAAAGGGAACAAGAGACTTTTTCCTGTGGACAATAAATGTTCAGGACACCGAAGGCAAAGTAACCGTAAGTATCCCCGTCGGACATAAGGGCGCTTTGAAGATAGACGGGGCTTCAAGCAATACTTCCGTCACAGGCCTTGAAGTCGGCGGCAAATTCAATGTTTTCAGCGTTTCTGGCGAACTTAACATTCAGGACTGCGAGTGCGAAACTCTCGAAGCGGGAACCACCTCAGGTGAAATAAAGCTTGTTTCCTTAAATACAGGAAGCATAAAAGCAAACACCGTTTCGGGCGGAATTGAGCTTTCCGATATTTCAAAGAGCATCCCCGTAACTCTTGCAAGCACCTCGGGCGAGGTGTATGCTGAGAATGTAAAAACGAAGGACATGGGGATTCACACGGTATCGGGCAAAATGTCACTCAAAAACGTAAGCGGACAAACAGCTTCTCTTTCAAGCACCTCCGGCAGCGTTCTGCTCGACAGTGCGGATTTCGAGGAAATAGATTTTGACACCGTTTCAGGCGACATACGCGGCTCCGTAGCCGGTAAAGCCGAGGATTATACGGTTTTCACGGACACAGTTTCGGGCTCCAACGGGCTTTCCTCCCACAAGGAGCGCGGAGAAAGAACGCTTGACTTCTCTTCGGTTTCGGGAAGCTTTGAAATTGACTTTGAACAATAGGGGGGAACTTAGGTTTGCACAGGATATTTATTGTTGAGGATGACGCGGTTATCGCCGAGGCCGTAAAGCGCCATATAAGCGCCTGGGGCTGCTGCGCGCGTTGCGCCGTTAATTTTGAAAACATCCTGTCAGAATTTGCAGACTTCGACCCTCAGCTCGTGCTGCTTGACATTTCCCTGCCCTTTTTTAACGGCTACCACTGGTGCGCTGAGATAAGACGGGTTTCAAAAGTTCCGATTATATTTATTTCCTCCGCTTCGGACAACATGAACATCGTTATGGCAATGGGCATGGGCGGCGACGATTTCATACCAAAGCCCTTTGACCTCAACGTACTGACCGCCAAGGTTCAGGCTCTTCTGCGCCGCGCTTATGATTTTGCCGCACCGACAAGGCTGCTCGAGAGCGGCTGCGCGGTATTAAGCTTTGCGGACGCTTCGCTGAGCTTCGGCGGACAGAAAACCGAGCTTACAAAAAACGAATTTAAAATTCTTCAGCTGCTGTTTGAAAACAAGGGACACATTGTCACTCGGGACGAAATAATGACCCGTCTTTGGGAGAGCGACAGTTTTATTGACGAGAACACGCTGACCGTCAACATCACACGTCTGCGCCGAACACTCGAGAGTGCGGGGCTTTTCGACTTCATTGTCACGAAAAAAGGCGTCGGCTACATGGTGGGTGATTAGCTATGGGTGCAAGGCTTTTTCTTTCGTATCTGAGACGTCATTACAAGGTAGTCATTCTCTTTGCTTTTTTCGTTATGATTTTCGCGGCGGTTTTCTCGCTTTACAATCTGGAGACCGAGGCGGTGTTTTATGCAGCGCTGCTCTGCCTTTGTGTCGGGGCAGTCGCCTTCGGCTTCGGACTTTGGCGCTACATTGTCCGTCACAAAGCGTTAATCGAGCTTATGCAGAATATTGAAATGGGGCTTGACCGTCTTCCCGAGCCAAACGGTGTAATTGAGGCCGACTATCAGAAAATGCTGGCGAAGCTCTATGCGCAGAACCTTAAGACCCGCTGCGAGGCGGACAGCGCAAGCCGCGACACCGAGGATTATTACACGCTTTGGGTCCACCAGATAAAAACTCCGCTTGCCGCCATGCGCCTTCTTCTCAGCGAGGACGGCGGTGCAAACAGCGCGCTGCTGCTCGGGGAACTGTTCAAAACCGAGCAGTATGTCGACATGGTTCTGCAATACGTCCGCCTTCGCAGCGATTCGAGCGACTTGATCTTGAAAAAATACAGTCTTGACGAAATTATTCGCGGCTCGCTTCGCAAATACGCAAGGCTTTTCGCTCTGAAAAAGCTTGAGTTTTCATTCACCGAAACGGGACTCACCGTATTGACGGATGAAAAGTGGCTCTCCTTTGTCATTGAGCAGCTTTTCTCTAACTCGCTCAAATACACGCCGAGCGGTAAAATTAGTCTTTACGCCGAGGGCGAGACTCTCGTCATTGAGGACACGGGCATCGGCATCCGCGCCGAGGATTTGCCACGGGTCTGTGAAAAGGGCTATACCGGCGCAAGCGGAAGGGCTGATAAGAAATCCACGGGGATCGGTCTTTTCCTCTGCAAGAGTATACTCACAAAGCTGGGTCACGGTCTTGAAATCACTTCGACGGTTGGCCAGGGCACAAAGGTAAAAATCAACTTGAGCCGAGCAGAATTAAGCTTCGAGTAGCGGCCGCGGCTCCGCTTCGTAGGCTTCGTGCCGTTATGATACCGTTTCTTACAATAATGTAAGTTTAAAAGCCGAAATGTAAGTCAAAGAAATGGCAGACGTTTCGGCTTTGCGCTACAATAAAGCCCGTAACAAAAACAAATTACGGAGGCATACTATGACTTTGCTTGAAGTTAAAAACCTGAAGAAGACCTATGCTACCCGCTTTGGGAATGTGAAGGTACACGCCCTGACAAATGTAAATTTCACCGTCGAAAACGGTGAATACATTGCAATCATGGGCGAGAGCGGCTCGGGTAAAACCACACTTTTGAATATACTGGCAACTCTGGATAAACCCACGGGCGGCGAGGTTCTGTTGGACGGAAAGTCAACACTGCAAATCCCCGAGAAGGAGCTCGCCGCTTTCCGCCGCGATAATCTCGGCTTCGTTTTTCAGGATTTCAACCTGCTTGACACTTTTTCTCTGCGCGACAACATCTACCTCCCTCTCGTTCTCGCCGGAATGGGGCACAAGGAGATGAGTGAGCGTATTATACCCATTGCTTACAGGCTTGGGATAACCGGTATTCTCGATAAAATGCCCTATGAAATTTCCGGCGGGCAGAAGCAGCGCTGCGCTATCGCCAGAGCCCTCATCACGAACCCGCGCCTTATTCTTGCCGACGAGCCGACGGGCGCACTCGATTCCCGCTCCGCCGACGCGCTTCTTGAGGTTTTCAAAGGCATAAATGAGCTCGGGCAAACCGTGCTGATGGTGACCCACAGCGTAAAAGCGGCTTCAAACGCGGGAAGGATTCTTTTCCTTCGTGACGGTGAGATTTTCCATCAGCTCTACCGCGGAGACAGGTCAAACGAGGAAATGTTCGGCGTAATTTCCGACACTCTTACCTCAATGGCAGCAGGCGGTGACAGCAATGCGTAAGACGGCCTTTTATCCGAAGCTCGCCTCCCAGAACATTCGGCGGAACAAACAGTTCTATCTGCCCTTTATCCTTACCTGTATTGCAACCGCGGCTCTTTTCTATATCATGTGCTTTCTGACTTTCAATAAGTGAACGGGCAATATGCCGGGCACCGAGTACATTTCCTTTATTCTAAACCTCGGCTGCATAGTAATCGGACTTTTTTCCGCAATCTTTCTTTTCTACACGAACAGCTTTCTTATGAAGCGCCGCCAAAAGGAACTTGGCCTTTATAATATCCTCGGCATGGGGAAAGGCAATATTGCCGCCGTCCTGTTCTTTGAGACACTTTTTGTAACGCTTATCACGCTTATATTCGGACTTGCTCTGGGGATTTTGCTCTCAAAGCTCACGCTTCTCCTGCTGTGCAAGCTGATCAGCTTTACAGTTCCATACGGCTTTGAAATTTCAGTAAAGGGACTTGTGTACAGCGCCTGCCTTTTCTGCGGCATTTTTCTGCTCATTCTCATTTCAAACCTCGTACGCATTAAGCTCTCCAAGCCTATCGAGCTGCTTTATGGCGGAAATGTCGGCGAGAAGGAGCCAAAGACCAGATGGATTCTTGCCATTTTAGGTATTCTGGCTCTCGGAGCCGGCTACTACATCGCCATCACCACCGAAGCGCCCCTGCAGGCAATTATGCTTTTCTTTGTCGCTGTCGTACTCGTTATAGTCGGCACCTACCTGCTTTTCACGGCGAGCAGCATAGCCCTTTTGAAGCGGCTTAGAAAAACCCCCGGTTACTACTATAAAACCCGTCACTTCATCCCCGTTTCGGGTATGATCTATCGTATGAAGCAAAACGCCGTCGGTCTTGCAAATATTTGCATACTGGCGACCATGGTTCTCGTTATGGTTTCCGGTACGGTCTGCCTCTATCTCGGAACGGACGACGCGCTGAAAACAGCCTACCCCACTGATATAGTCGTTGAAATCGGAGCGCCTGTCGGAAACGCCCGTGAAAGTGTTAAAACAGCGGTTGCAAAGGCAGTTACCGAAAGCGGTCTTGAGATGTCGAATATCACCGACTTCTATTATCTCGACTTTACCGCCACGCGAAAAGGCAGCGATTTCGGAAGTAATTTCACCTCCTACGTCAATCCCAGCGACAACGCATACGTGTTTTTCCTCCCCGCAGCCGAATATAAGCGGTTTTCCGACGAGGATGTGGTTTTAGGCGAAGGCGAGGCGCTTGCTTTTGCACAAAACTCGAAGATTGGGGGTAGCTTCATCTGCTTCGGAAGAGAGTTCACTGTTAAAAGGTGGCTCGATAGCTTCCCCGCGGTTTCTCAAAAAGCCTCCGTTGTTTCCGAAAACTACTTCTTTGTAGTTTCGGATGAGGTCTTCGATGAAATAAACTCCGAGCAGACGGCAAATACGGTAACCTGGTATTACGGTTTCGATGTCGGCGGTACATTGGTCGAGCAGAGCGCCTGCCGCGACGCGGTTGACGCCGCCATCGGAAACTCGCTTGTTGCAACTGACGGAACCGACATGGGCAGCTTTGCTTACTCAAATGTTTCCTCCCGCGCTGCTTATAGGGACGGCTTCTATTCGATGTACGGCGGTTTCCTCTTCCTCGGTCTTTTCCTCGGTCTTGTCTTCATTATCGCAACAGTGCTCATTATCTATTACAAGCAGCTTTCCGAGGGCTATGACGACAAAGAGCGCTTTGAAATAATGCAGAAGGTGGGACTAAGCCGCCCCGAAATCAGGAAAGCCATCCGCAGTCAGGTGCTGGTTGTATTCTTTCTGCCGCTCGGAATGGCTGTCGTACACATAGCCTTTGCCTTCAAGATGATAACAAAGCTGCTTCTTGTCTTCAACCTGACCAATGTTACGCTCTTCGCCCTGTGCACGCTGGGAACGGTTGCACTTTTCGCCGCTGTCTACGGAATCGTATATCTGCTTACCGCAAAAGTATACTATAAACTCGTAAGCTGACACTCGCCACGAATCAAAAATTAAATAACTAAAATTAACGACTGTTTCCCCACACTTTTCTCGGGAAACAGTCGTTAACCATATCAGAGGCCTTTCATTCGACTGCGACGGCTGTTCTGTTTTTCAGAATATGTGTTACTCAGTTCCTTAGGGAATGACATATTCCCTTCGGAGCCCGTCGGCTACGAATCCGATCGTTATACGACATTTATTTTGCATGTTCCAATCACTTTATAGTGACTATTTTTCTGCGATGGTGTATAATAGAATGAACAAATATGAGTATATAAGTTTGTGACATTGCCTCATAATTTTAACAGGGAGGTTTAATATGCGTAAGACAAAAATAATCTGCACGCTCGGCCCCGCGACTGATGACCCTGCTGTTTTGAAAAAGCTTGTTGAAAGCGGAATGGACGTTGCGCGTTTCAATTTTTCTCACGGAACTCAGGAGGAGCAGCTTCAAAGGCTGGAAAGTCTTAAGAAAATCAGCGGTGATTTAGGCATCCCCGTTGCCGCGCTTATGGATACAAAGGGTCCCGAGATTCGTCTTGGGCTGTTTGAAAACGGAAAAACCGTTCTCAAAGCAGGCGAGAGCTTTACTCTCACCACCGAGGATTGCCTCGGAACAGCCCAGCGCGCTCACGTCAATTACGCGGGGCTCACAAACGACGTTCATCCCGGCGACAAAATATTGCTTGATGACGGTAAGATTTCCCTGCTGGTTGAGTGCGTCAAGGCTCCGGAAATAATATGCAAGGTGGAAAACGATGGCCCCATTTCCGACAGGAAGGGTGTCAATGTGCCCGGCGTTGTGCTTACCATGCCCTATATAAGCAAAAAGGACTATGATGACCTGATCTTCGCTGCAAAGGTCGGCTTTGATTTTATTGCCGCCTCCTTCGTGCGCACCCCCGATGATGTTAAAGAGGTTCGCATGCTTCTTAACTGGAACGGAGGAGAAAAGATAAAAATAATCGCAAAAATCGAGAATCTGCAGGGTGTTGCCAATTTCGAAGAAATTCTTGAAGCTTCGGACGGCATTATGATTGCCCGCGGCGACCTCGGAGTCGAGGTTCCGCTCGAGGATGTCCCCGTTATTCAAAAGCAGCTTATTAACAAGGTTTACAGGCGCGGAAAACCGGTTATTACCGCAACGCAGATGCTCGAATCAATGATTACCTATCCCCGCCCGACCAGAGCCGAGGCAACGGACGTGGCAAACGCCATTTATGACGGAACGAGCGCTATTATGCTCTCGGGCGAAACCGCCGCCGGCAAATACCCCGTCGAAGCTCTTCAGACCATGGTGCGTATCGCAGGGAGAGCCGAAGAGGACATTAACTATGCGGGGCGTTTCAAAAAAATGGAGTTCGACAGCGGCGGCAATGTGACCCACGCGATTTCTCACGCCGCCTGCACCTCCGCAATCGATCTGGGCGCGAAGGCGATAGTCGCCTTCACTCTTTCGGGAAGAACTGCGCAGGAGCTTTCCGCTTTTCGTCCCCCCTGCCGCGTAATCGCCTGCACCAGCTCAGAACAGACCTACCGCCAGTTATCCCTCAACTGGGGCGTACATGCCTTAATGGCGAAAAATGAGGAGAATTTGGACGATATGTTCGCGCGCGGTCTTGAGGCAGCGGTTAAGACCGGTCTGCTTCAGGCAGGGGACACGGTTGTTCTCACAGCAGGAGTTCCAATCGGCGTTTCCGGCTCGACGAATTTCATTAAAGTAATGCACGCATAGCGCTTTCGTAAGTTGAGCGCGGCGTAAATTTCCATATCCGCATTTCAAGGAGAAGTACATGGGCGAATTTCATGTCGTAAGTGAATATTCACCGGCGGGCGACCAGCCGGAGGCGATTGAGGCTCTCGCCCGCGGGCTTGACCTCGGCTTTGAGGATCAGACTCTGCTGGGCGTAACGGGCAGCGGCAAAACCTTTACCATGGCAAAAATTATCGAAAAAGTCCAAAGGCCGACGCTGGTGCTTGCACACAACAAGACCCTGGCGGCGCAGCTCTGCGCGGAATTCAAGGAGTTTTTTCCCGACAACGCCGTGGAATACTTTGTGTCCTATTACGACTACTACCAGCCCGAGGCCTACATTCCGCACACGGACACCTTTATTGAAAAGGACAGCTCTATTAACGATGAAATTGAGCGGCTTCGCCACAGCGCGACCTCCTCGCTTTTTGAGCGGCGCGACGTAATCGTCGTTTCCTCCGTTTCCTGCATTTACGGCTTGGGAGACCCGATTGACTACGCAAGCATGGTAATTTCGCTCCGTCAGGGTCAGCAGCGCGACAGGGACGAGCTTTTGAGGCGTCTCATCGATATCCGCTATGAGCGAAACGACATTGCCTTCGAGCGCAATATGTTCAGAGTTCGCGGCGACACTGTGGAAATTTTCCCCGCGTATTCGACCGATACGGCAATTCGCGTCGAGTTTTTCGGAAACGAAATCGACCGAATCAGCGAAATTAACGTAGTGACGGGAGCGGCTAAGCGCAAGCTTTCCCACATTGCCATTTACCCCGCCTCCCACTATGTCACGACAAAGGAAAAAATGGCGGAGGCAATAGGCGAAATCCGCCGCGAATGTGAGGAACGAGTCAAATATTTCGAGGAAAACGGCAAGCTTTTAGAAGCACAGCGAATCTCCCAGCGCACAAACTATGATATTGAGATGATGCAGGAGCTGGGCTATTGCTCCGGCATCGAGAACTACTCGCGCATAATAAGCGGCAGACCGAAGGGCTCCGCGCCCATGACGCTGCTCGACTATTTCCCGAAGGACTTTGTTCTTTTCGTGGACGAAAGCCACGTTTCCATACCTCAGGTGCGGGCTATGTACGCGGGCGACAGGGCAAGGAAGGAAAACCTCGTCGAATACGGCTTCCGTCTGCCCTCGGCCTTTGACAATCGTCCTCTAAAATTTGCCGAGTTCCAGAAACGAATTAAGCAGGCAATCTATGTTTCGGCAACGCCCTCCGACTATGAGCGCGAACGTTCCGCCCAGATTGCCGAGCAGATTATCCGTCCCACGGGGCTTCTCGACCCCGAGGTTTCCGTCAGACCTTCCGAGGGTCAGATTGACGACCTCATAGGCGAAATTAACGCTCGGGTTGAGAAAAGGGAGAGGACGCTGGTCACAACCCTCACCAAAAAAATGGCTGAGGATTTGACGGCCTATCTCGGTGGTGCGGGAATCAAATGCCGCTATATGCACCACGATATCGATACAATCGAGCGAATGTCGATAATCCGCGACCTTCGTCTGGGTGAGTTTGACGTGCTTATCGGCATTAACCTTCTGCGCGAGGGTTTGGATTTGCCCGAAGTTTCGCTTGTCGCCGTTCTCGACGCGGACAAGGAGGGCTTCCTACGCAGTGAAACGAGCCTGATTCAGACCATAGGCCGCGCCGCTCGAAACGCGGAGGGACTTGTCATCATGTATGCAGACAGCATTACACGCTCGATGGACGCCGCGATTTATGAAACAAACCGCCGCCGCGAAAAGCAGCGCGCTTATAACGAAGCCAACGGCATAACCCCGAAAACCATCATCAAGTCCGTTCGAAATCTTCTGGAAATCTCCGATTCCGCGGATAACGAGATGAACGAAACGGGTGTGAAGATGACTGCCTCCGAGAAGCGTATGCTCATCGAAAAGCTTGAAAAGCAGATGAAGGACGCGGCAAAGATGCTTGAATTTGAAATTGCTGCGGAAATCAGGGACAGGCTAATAAAGCTGCGCGGATGAACAGTTTTTTTCGCAACAAAGGATTTTTGCCCTCTGCCTTGAAAGGAACTATTAAATGAAACTCATGATTCTTGACGGCAACAGCATAGTCAACCGCACCTTCTACGGTATTCGTATGCTGACTGCGCCGGACGGCACGCCGACAAACGGAATATACGGCTTTCTCACCATATTGCGCAAGCTCCTTGAGGAGGAAAAACCGCAGGCCGTTTGCGTTGCCTTTGACCTTAAAGCGCCCACCTTCCGTCACCAGCAGTATGAAAACTATAAGGCGCAGCGCAAGGCGATGCCCGAGGAACTGGCGGTACAAATTCCGATTTTAAAGGACGTGCTGGACTCTCTGGGCATTATGAGGCTCGAGCTCGAGGGTTATGAAGCGGACGACCTTATCGGTACGGTCAGCCGTATCTGCGGCGAGGGCGGTCACGAATGTGTCATTGTAACCGGAGATAAGGACAGCTTTCAGCTCATAACCCAAACCACACATGTGCGCCATATCAAGTCCCGCATGGGCAAAACCGAAACCACGGAATATACTCCCGAAGTGTTCTTCGAGGAATACGGTTTTGAGCCGACGCGCATTGTCGACCTCAAGGCTCTCATGGGCGACTCGAGCGACAATATTCCCGGGGTTAAGGGCGTCGGCGAAAAAACAGCTCTGGAGCTTATCCGAACTTTCGGCACACTGGAGAAAATCTATGCCGATGTGGGTGCTCTTGAGATTAAAGACAGCCTTAAGACAAAGCTGCTTGAGGGTGCTTCCGACGCGGAGATGTCCTATTCGCTTGCGACCATCGAGAAAAATGTGCCTATTGATTTCACTCCCGAGAACTGTATTTTCACGGGGGATTACAGCGGCGGATATGTGATTTTTAAAAAACTCGGTTTTAATTCTCTAATCGAAAAGTGGGGAATTTCCGAAAGGTCGGACAGCGGCTCACCCTCCGAGTCTTCCCTTCTCAAATCAGTCGAATTAAGCGGAGAAGCCGAGCTGAAGGAACTTTCAGCGAGAATCAAAACTCTGCCGTATATCGCGGTTTTACCGCTGGACGGGGGGCTTGACGCGCTTGAGCTTTGCGACGGAAAAACCGTTTATATTCTGCGCTGGGCCAATTTAGGCGAAAACTACAACAGTTTCTTAAAAGAGCTGTTTTCTCAACATGTTCACAAGCTTTCCCACAATAACAAGGATTTTATGGGGCTTTTAATGTCGGAAAATCTCGATTGCGGGGGCTTTATTTTCGACACCGCTCTTTGCGCCTATCTGCTTGACCCGACTGAGAGCGGCTATGAACTTTCACGAATTTCCGCAAAATATCTGGGTGAGGCAAAACTCGGAACGGAGGCAATCTTCGGAGTGTACCCCGTTTTATCAAAGCAGCTTAACGACGAGGGTATGACCGAGCTTCTTGAAAAAATCGAGCTTCCGCTGTGTGAGGTCATCGCGCACATGGAGCAAAAGGGCTTTGCCGTTGACAGACAGGCGCTGTCCGATTACGGAAGACAGCTCTCCGTCGGAATTGACGCGGTGCAAGCGGAAATTTGGGCGCTGGCGGGAGAGGAGTTTAATATTAACTCTCCCAAGCAGCTCGGCGAAATTCTGTTTGAAAAGCTCATGCTCCCCTCCGGCAAGAAAACCAAAACAGGCTGGTCAACCAACTCGGACGTTCTTGACTCTCTGCGCGGAAAGCATGAAATCATTGACAAAATAACTGATTACCGTCAACTGACGAAGCTCAAATCCACCTACGCGGACGGGCTTATCAAGGTCATCGGCAAGGACGGGCGGATTCACACGAGTTTTCAGATGACCGTCACTGCTACGGGCAGGCTCTCCTCTACCGAGCCGAATCTGCAGAATATTCCTGTTCGCACACCGCTCGGCGCCGAGCTTCGCAAGATGTTTGTCGCCTCCCGCGGAAATGTGCTTGTCGACGCGGATTACAGCCAGATTGAGCTGCGGCTTCTCGCCCACATAAGCCATGACGAAACCATGAAAAATGCGTTTCTAAGTGGTGAGGATATTCACGCCGTCACCGCTTCGCAGGTCTTCGGGGTGCCGCTGGGGGATGTTACTAAGCTGCAGCGCTCCCGCGCTAAGGCTGTCAATTTCGGCATTGTCTACGGCATTTCGGCCTTCTCGCTCTCACAGGACATCGGCGTTTTCCAGAGCGAGGCGAAAACTTATATCGAAACCTATCTCCAAAAATACAGCGGCGTGCGCGAATATATGGACAGTATTAAGAAAAAAGCGAAGGAAGACGGCTACGTAACCACTTTTTTCGGGCGCAGACGTCCTCTCCCCGAGCTTAAGTCCGCGAACTTCAACATCCGCTCCTTCGGCGAGAGAGTTGCGCTCAACACCCCCATTCAGGGAACCGCGGCGGATATAATTAAGCTCGCGATGGTCAACGTCCACCGCCGTATGGAGGCCGAGGGCCTGCAGGCGAAGCTAATACTGCAAATCCACGATGAGCTGATAGTCGAATGTCCCGAAAGCGAAGCCGAGACTGTTAAGAGGATACTGGTCGAGGAGATGGAAAACGTCGTTTCATACAGCGTTCCGCTTGATGTTGACGCGAATATGGGCAAAAGCTGGAGCGAGGCGAAGTAGTGTTTTGCTTTAATTGAATCGAAAAGAGTGTGACTATTTGAGTTTTTCCATGACCATCACAGACGTGAAGCCCTGCCACCTTCGCGAGATAGCGGAAATTGAAAACGCCTGTTTTTCCCTGCCCTGGACGTTTGAGCAGCTTGAAAAGCAAATGAGCGCCGATAACTGCATTTTTTTAGCCGCAACGAATGATGACGGAGCACTTATGGGCTACATCGGACTGATGTTCGTGCTTGACGAGGGCTACATCTCAAACGTCGCCGTTTCACCGAACTATCGCAGACGCGGCGTTGCGGACGCGCTCATAACCGAGCTGATTGAACGTACAAAAAAGCGGCTCTCGTTCCTTACACTTGAGGTGCGCGAGAGTAACCTTGCCGCGATTGAGCTCTACTCAAAGCACGGCTTCGAGCAGGTCGGAAAACGCAAAAACTATTACGACAAGCCAAAGGAAGCGGCGCTTCTCATGACCTTGTTTTTTAAGAAAGAGGAATAATCCCGATGTTTATAATGTCCATTGAGAGCACCTGTGACGAAACCGCCGTTGCCATAACGGAAAACGGCAGGAAAGTGCTCACCGATCAAATATTTTCTCAGGCCGACCTGCACGCGGTTTACGGCGGGGTTGTGCCCGAAATCGCTTCCCGCTCGCATGTTGAGGTCATCTCTCAGCTATCCGAGCGCGCGCTTTCCGTAGCGGGCATAACAAAAAAGGACCTTGGCGCCGTCGCCGTTTCCTACGCGCCGGGGCTCATCGGTGCTGTGCTTGTCGGCGTTAATTTTGCAAAATCCGTTGCCTTAGCGCTCGGGATTCCGCTAATTCCCGTTCACCATATCAGGGGACACATCGCGGCTAACTACATAGCTTTTCCCGAGCTTGAGCCGCCCTTTCTCTGTCTTGCGATTTCGGGCGGGAACACCATGCTCGTCGACGTCCGCGGCTACACGGACATGAAGATTGTCGGCGCGACACGCGACGACGCGGCGGGAGAGTGCTTTGACAAGACCGCGCGTGTTCTGGGACTGCCCTATCCCGGCGGAAAACATGTCGATGCCCTGTCTAAGAACGGCGACGATTCAAAGTATGCTTTGCCCCGCTCGCATGTTGAGGGCAATCCCTACGACATGAGCTTTTCCGGACTTAAAACAGCGGTTGTCAATCTTGTCCATAACGCCGAACAAAAGGGTGAAGCGCTGGACCTCGAGTCGCTTTGCGCCTCCTTTGCCCGCGCCGTGAGTGAGAGTTTGGTTCCGCGCACCATGCAGCTTTCCCGTGAACTGGATTATAAAAAAATCGCGGTTGCGGGCGGCGTTGCCGCAAACTCCCGAATCCGCGAGGATTTTAGATCTGCCGCCGAAAAAGAGGGCGCGCAGCTTTTCATTCCCCCTCTCTCCCTTTGCGGTGACAACGCCGCGATGATCGGCTGTCAGGGCTACTATGAATATCTCGCCGGGGTAAGAGCCGGAAGCGACCTTAACGCTTACGCAAATATGGAGCTATAAGCTATGAATATGACCATGGAAATCAACACTCACAGCGTCGGAGAAACCGAGCTTGTGGGGCAGACCCTCGCGAAAACTCTTAAACCCTTTTCAATAGTCGCCCTCTTCGGGGATCTGGGCGCGGGAAAAACCGCCTTTGTCCGCGGTCTTGCCAAGGGGCTTGACTCCCCCGACAGAGTCACAAGCCCGACCTTCACGATTGTCAACGAATACAGCGGCACGCTTCCGCTGTTTCATTTCGATATGTACCGTCTCGGCAGTTCCGACGAGCTTTTTGACATCGGCTGGGAGGATTACCTCGCCAGAGGCGGTGTCTGCATCGTTGAATGGAGCGAAAATGTTCTTGACGCCTTTGACGGCTCGGAGATTAAGGTGACTATCGAAAAACTCTCGGACACGGACAGAAAAATTACCGTGGAAAATTCTTAAGGAGGCGCCCTATGCGAATACTCGGCTTTGAATCCAGCGCAAAATCCGCCTCTGTTGCAGTCTGCGACGAAAACGGACTTGTCGCGCAGTATTTTCAAAACAGCGGCTTAACCCACAGCCGCACACTTCTGCCGATGGCGGAGGATATGCTTAAAAATCTCTCGCTTACACTTACGGACATTGACCTTATCGCCGTTTCTCAGGGTCCCGGCTCGTTTACGGGCGTGCGAATCGGCGTTTCCGCCGTCAAGGGGCTGGCATGGGCGGCTGAAAAACCCGTCTGCGGCGTATCTTCACTTCTTGCGATGGCATATAACGGGATTGCCGTTGCCGAGGGCAGTATAATCTGCTGCGTGATGGACGCCAAGCGCGGGCAGTTTTACAACGCTCTTTTTACCATTGAGGACGGAATTCCCGTTCGCTTTTGTGAGGATAGGGCAATAAGTGTCGCCAAATTAGTGGAAGATATAGAAAATCTGAATAAATCTGTTTTTATTGTTGGAGATGGGGCGGCATTGTGTTATAATGCATTGAAAAATTTAAGCGTTAATGCTGTTCTGGCACCCGAGCCCCTCCGTTTTCAATCCGCGTGGGGGGTATGTATGGCGGCCGAGAGAGAGCCCGCGCAGTCGGTTCACGAGCTTCTGCCGGTTTATCTTCGCCTCAGCCAAGCCGAAAGGGAGCGTCAGGAGAGAGTTTTCGGAAAATAGACGTTTTTACACAAACGATAAAGGGAGATAATTTTATGAGTAAAGTAACAGTTTTCGACCATCCGCTCATCCAGCATAAGCTTTCCATAATGCGCGAGAAGGACACAAGCGTTAAAGAGTTCCGCGAGCTGGTTTCCGAAGTTGCGACCCTTATGTGCTACGAGGCCACCCGCGACCTGCCCCTCGAGGAAATCGAAATCGAAACTCCGGTTGCAAAGGCAAAGTGCAGGCGCATAGCGGGCAAGAAGCTTGCCATCGTTCCCATTCTCCGCGCAGGGCTCGGCATGGTGGACGGTATGCTAACCATGATTCCCAACGCAAAGGTCGGACACATCGGACTTTACCGCGACCCCGATACACTTCTCCCCGTTAAATATTACTGCAAAATGCCCAAGGACATTGCCGAGCGCGACGTAATCATCGTTGACCCCATGCTCGCAACAGGCGGAAGCGCCGCCGCCGCAATCACCTTCCTTAAGGAATACGGCTGCAAGCACATTAAGCTCATGTCGATAATCGGCGCGCCCGAGGGCATAAAGAAGGTTCAGGATGAGCACCCCGATGTAGACATCTATGTTGCGGCCAAGGACTCCCACCTCAACAGCCACGGCTATATTGTCCCCGGTCTGGGCGACGCGGGCGACAGAATATTCGGCACAAAGTAACTTAAAACATATCAAGACGCCGCCGTAGCACGGCGGCGTCTATCATATCGGAGGAAATTATAAATGAAAGAATTAAGCGGTGAGCTGAACATGCAGAGGGTTAAGCAGTGGCGTGCATCGGGCAAAAAAGCCCTCGGCATAGTCTGCTGCCACGCGCCCTTTGAAATACTCCACGCGGCGGGTGTTCTCCCCGTGCGTCTTCGTTCAACGGGCTGCACAAGCTGTGCTGAGGGCGCCGCCTGCGTCGGTGATGACAGCTGCGGCTTTTTGACCTCGATTCTCCAGTACCTGATTGACGGTACTTACGAGCTCGACGGTCTTGTAACCTCAAACGGCTGCGGCGTATCCTCAAGCGTTATCACGAACTGGAAGATTATCACCGAAAAAAACAGCAAGAACCAGTTCCTTTACGAGGTCATTGCCCCCAGAATGGCAAACGGCGCCTCCGAAAAATATCTTGCAAGCGAGCTGGACGAGCTTCGCGAGGAGCTCGAGAAGCTCACGGGCACGGTCATTACGGACGAGAAGCTCAAGCACAGTGTCGACACCTACAACGAGGCAAGGCGGCTCGTTAAGCGCATTTACGATTTGCACAAGGCGGAGTTCCCCGTCATAAGCGGCGCGGAAACGCTCAAAATTACGCTAGCGGCGACTCAGATGCCGATTGAGGAATATATAGAGTTTTTAAAAGATACTCTATCCGAGCTTGAAACCCGTGAGCCGCTGAAGAACTTCACAGCGCGCATTATGCTCGCGGGCAGTGCTCTTGACGACCCCGAATACGTCAAGGCTATCGAGGACTGCGGACTTCTGGTCGTTGCCGACCTCAACAGCTTCGGACTGCGCTTCCTCCACGACGAGCTTCATTACGATGAAAACGACATCGCGGGCTCGATAGCCAAATATTACCTCACACGTTCCTCCTGCCCGCGCATGATTGACGACAGCGACGTCATCCACGAATACATTCTTGCCGCCGCCGAGGAATACGCGGTTGACGGCGTGATAATCGTCCGTATGCAGCACTGCGGCAAGTGGGATGTCGAAACCTATATTCTCGAAGACTTGTTTAAGCAGCAGGGAATCCCGAGCGTCTCTCTCGAGCGACAGGTTATTCTGAGTCAGAAAGGTCAGCTTCAGCTCCGCGTCGAAGCGTTCCGCGAGCTGCTGGAAAGCAAAAAAGAGGATTAAAAAAGAAGCGAGTGGAGAAATCTTCACTCGCTTTTAATAACTATTTTCTAATATCGCGTCCTACATAATTGCTGAATCCTCACTCTTTTTTTTGCGTTCAACGATTCTCTCTACAAATGGCCGAAAAGGTCCTGCAGTATTTTGGGGAAATGGCATGATTTTATACTGTGGCCTAATAAAGAATGCAGGAAGTTTAATATTATTTTGGACACTTTTAAAGGACAACATGTTAAGGTATCCGCTTACAGCGTTTCCAAACACCTCGTTATCAGAATCTTTTTGATTATCTTTTTTTTGACAAGCCAATCGTTCGATAACCCAAGGACGTTCTGAATTATTAAAATATATAGATCTATCCGAATTGTGCAAAAAAAGCTTGTTGAGTTCAATAATTTGATCTGGTGCATTAATGGTAATGACCCGATTATCGTCACATTTATAATCGTAAACAGCACTATCAATAAGGACTAAACACAAATATGGTGATATTGGGATAAAACACTGTGCACCTACGTGCCCATATCCACAGTTGCGATGGTAATTTCGACTGATAAATAACTGATTATATTTTGCCATAGGGCAATCGGAAGTAATAAATTGCCTATTTGTCGTATTTCTTATTAGTAACGGTGTTAAATCGCTCATTATTTCGGTTACTTCAGCCATGTTTTGTATTGATATTAAATTGGGTTTATCGATAGTAACTCTGAGTCTTTCTATTTCCGAGTCCGTAACATCGAGTTCTTTATGTTCACGAGCCAATTTAACCATTGTTTGCGCCAGTGTAGTTTGAAAGTTTGAAAACAAGTCCGCATGATAACCGGTACGTACATCGCTAAGATAAATAAACATAAGAATATATGCCCAGGAATTATAATCCAAGCACAACTTACCCGTGCTAATTATTTGTCGGATAATATTTGCCCATTTCCCTTCTAACGCCATGAACCAATCCTCGACATGCAAATCTTCTCCATATAAGAACTTTCTTCCGCATATTTTCTCTATGGAAGCGTTTGCAATTAGTTTGCGTTTTGAAAATATATAAGACCCTACGCTTTTTGAATCATTTGAGAAATTTCGAAGATAAAATTTAGGGACAAAATGCTGGTATTCCTTTTCCATTGTTTTGTCCTTTCGGTTCTTAGCCCACTTAAAAAAATGCTTCTCCTCCTTCCAATTTACACTACCACACGAAAAAAACAACATTTTTTGCCTAAATAGCGCGAAAAAGCGCCGGAATTACTTCCGACGCTATACTTTTCTTTACTATAACCTCCACCAGACGCTGTCGCCGCGCCTTGTTTCGGTAAAGCCGCAGCGCTTGAGTATATTCTGGGAGGGGATGTTGTCCAAATCGGTTTCGGCGACGACACGCGAAACCACGCTTTGCGCCTTCGCCCACGCGCACATCGCTCTGACCGCTTCGGTCATGTAGCCGTTGTGCTCAAATTCCTTGCCCAGCCCGTAGCCGATTTCGACCTCACCGTTCTCATTCGGACCCGCCTTGAAATCCGCCGAGCCAACAACAAATCTGTCGCTACGACGAATCAAAAACCAGAAGCTGTGCCAGTAATACTCGGACGCATGCTCTTCGGTCAAAACGGCTTGTCCCTCGACGATTTTGCGGAAGAAGCCCTCAATCGGCTCGGCCTTGTAGGTGCAGTTAAGCTGCCGTTCGAGTGCCGGAATATCGTTCAGCCAAAGGCGCATTTGCTCAGAATTCAGGGCATGAAGCTCCAGTCTATCCGTATTTACAATCATCATTACTCCTTGAAATGGACATGGCTGTTAATATGGTCAATGCAGAAGCAGTGGTAGCCACCGCACTTTGAACAGAAACGGAACTCCAAATTCGGATCGCTCACATCGGTTCTGCCGCAGACCTCGCACTTGCGGGTATAGGGCTTTTTAGCCTGCTCCTGCTTATACTTTTTAGCCGCCTTCTTAAAGTCAACGGTCTTCTGTCTTTGCTGAAAACGTGCGGGGCGGATAAAATCGAAAAGCCAGCCGCCGCAAAAAAGAAGATAGTTGAGTATCGCGACTATGGGCAGCAGGTTTGCGGGGAACGAGGTGGTTATCACCGCGAAAAGGAACAGCGCCGCGTCAAAATAGGCAAGCCACTTAATTTTCACGGGTATAATGAAGAATAAAAGCACTCTCGTTTCGGGGAAAAGCGTTGCGAAGGCGAAGAACATCGAAAGGTTTATATAAAGGGTGGTGACGGCAACGTCTTTGCCCGTTAAAAGCCACGCGAGAATCCCGAAAACGATGTTGAAGAGCATTCCGCAAAGATAGTAAATTGTAAACTTACCCTTGCCCCAATACTGTTCAAGCGTGTTGCCGATGAAGTAGTAGAAATACAGTGTGATGAAAAACAACAGACCCGAGCCTCCGCTCGGCACCAAAATAAAGGTTAAAAGACGCCAAACCTGTCCCTTGGTGAATATCGCCTCTGCGCTGAAGGCCAGAATCGAACGCAGCGTGTTTGTCGTGTCCATCATTCCGAAAAGCCAGACGACGGCGTTTCCGATTATGATGTACATTATCAGATTTTTAATTCCGAAGCTCGGGTGCAAAGCACAATAACGGTCAACACGCCGCATGATACTTTTCATATATTGATTCCCTCCGAATGGAATATGTGTTGCGGTCAGTTATATGATGATACCCTTTTTTGCTCATAGTGTCTATGTAATTTTTGTAAATTCGGCGTTTTTGCCTCAAAAAACGATATGACTTTAAATATTTCACTTTAAGTCACGCAATATTTGTGCTATTATATGTTAGCGTATTATGCGGAAATAGATTTTTTGCCGAGTTCTTACAAGATAATACAACTAACATTACACTTCACATATACAGAAAAAAAGGAGCCTTTACCATGCAAAAGAAGATAACAAACAGAGTTTTCACCTCGGAATCGGTTACCGAGGGTCATCCGGATAAAATGTGCGACCAAATTTCCGACGCGGTTCTGGACACGATTCTTGAAAAAGACAAAAAAGCCCGTGTTGCCTGCGAATGTATCGCGACAACCGGTATGGTCGTCGTTTTCGGTGAAATCACTACCGACTGCTATGTCGATATTCCTGCCATCGTGCGCAAAACCGTGGACGAAATCGGCTACAACAACCCCGAATACGGCTTCGACAGCAAAACCTGCGCCGTTTTGACCTCTATTGACGAGCAGAGCGCGGATATTGCTCTCGGCGTTGACAAGGCTCTCGAAGCAAAGCAGGGCGAGCACGATTACGACGAGGACACGGGCGCGGGCGATCAGGGCATGATGTTCGGTTTTGCCTGCGACGAAACACACGAGCTTATGCCGGCTCCGATTTCTCTTTCTCACAAGCTTGCCCGCCGTCTTGCCGAGGTCAGAAAAAGCGGCGAGCTAGATTGGCTTCGTCCCGATGGCAAAACACAGGTTACGGTTCAGTACAGCCCCGACGGCTGCGTCGAGCGTATCCCCGCAATCGTTGTTTCCACTCAACACAGCGAGAACATAAGCACAAAAGACTTGCGCGAGGCGATAATGGAGTGCGTTATTAAGCCCGTTATCCCCGAGCGACTCATCGATAAGGATACAAAGTTTTTCGTCAACCCCACAGGTCGCTTCGTCATCGGCGGCCCTGTCGGCGATTCGGGCCTTACGGGACGCAAAATCATCGTTGATACCTACGGCGGCTATGCCTGCCACGGCGGCGGCTGTTTTTCGGGAAAGGACCCCACAAAGGTCGACAGGAGTGCGGCTTATATGGCCCGTTACGCGGCAAAGAACATTGTCGCGTCGGGACTTGCAAAGCGTTGTCAGATTGAAATTGCCTACGCAATAGGCGTTGCCAGCCCCGTTTCCGTCGTGGTTGACACTCAGGGCACGGGCAAGCTCTCGGACGAGCGTCTTGCCGAAATCGTGACGGAGTGCTTTGACTTGCGCCCCGCAAAAATTATTCATAAGCTTGACCTGCTCCGTCCGATTTACCGTCAGACTGCTGCTTACGGTCACTTTGGAAGAAGCGACATCGACCTCCCCTGGGAGCATACTGATATGGTCGAGGAGCTTCGTGAGCGCGCAAAATAGTTTTATATTCACCGCGCACAAAAATTGATTTGGAGTATAGGCATGGATTTTGAAAACGACCGCGAGGACATAATCGAGGGGCGAAACGCCGTTATCGAGGCACTTCGAGCCGGACGAACCATAGACAAAATTTTCATACAAAAGGGCGATACCGACAAAACCCTCGGTCACATTGCCTCAAAGGCGAGGGACGCGGGCGTCGTCGTTGTTGACGCGGACAAGCGCAAGCTTGATGGCATGAGCCAGACCCACGCGCATCAGGGCGTTATCGCCCTTGCCGCGCTCCGCGAATACTGCTCTGTTGCGGACATTCTTGCAATCGCTAAGGAGAGAGACGAACCTCCCTTCGTAGTTGTCTGCGATGAGATAAGCGACCCGCACAATCTGGGCGCCGTAATCCGTACGGCGGAGGCAGCTGGAGTTCACGGCATAATCATCCCTAAGCGCCGCAGCGCCGGCCTTACCTCCATTGTTGACAAAACAAGCGCGGGTGCGGCCGAGCACATGGCAGTTGCCAGAGTTCCAAATCTTTCCACAGCCATTAAGGAACTTCAGGAGGCGGGAATCTGGGTTTACGGCACAGCTGCAGAAGGCGGGAGCGAGCTTTGGCAGACCGATTTGAAGGGTCCCATCGCCGTTGTCATCGGTTCCGAGGGTGACGGAATAAGCAGGCTATTAAGAGAAAACTGCGATTTTCTTGTAAGTATTCCCATGCTGGGCAAGGTTTCTTCCCTCAACGCCTCTGCTGCCGCTGCGGTTCTTATTTATGAGGTGCTGCGCCAACGCAGAATTTAACCCGCGTTCTTGCCGCAAATAATCTGATTTCACTTCGTCAGCGCATTTATTCTGATTCGCTGATGAGCGGAAATCACCTATCAGGGTGCGATATGGATAATAACAGCAATGAGAAAAATATGAATACCGGCGATTTTGAGGATATTTCGCTTGAATCGATTCTCGCGGAAATGAAGGCCGAGGAGCTCCTTGACAGCTCCGAAGGCAATTTCTCCGCGGAATCTCGCCCTATTGTCATGGACAATGACGGCAATGCAATCGGCGAGGCAAAAATCTCAAGCGACGAGGCTTCTTTTGCTTCTTCCCGCGCTGACAACTTCTTTGATGAGCCGAAGACTCCGGATGAAAAAGCGGAGATTAAGGAATATCGCTCTTCAAGACAGGCGGAGATATTCGGGGACAGCGCTGCCGACGACTCTTTTGTGCCAGCAGAAGAAAGACGAGCCGCCCGCCAAACCGCGGACATTGACGATACGGTGGTTTTTTCAAAAAAGCCCCGTGACGAGGATTTTCCCGTATGGACTGAAACGGCTGACAGTGAGCAAAAGGGCACCGAGTACGCCCCCGCGGGCGACTATGAAAGCTCTCCTGACGCTCATGATGACCGCCCCGAAAAAGGAACGGACATACGCGAGGGCCGTTTATCCCCTCTCATCGCTCTTATTGCCGCCTCCTCCATGAGGCGTGCCGAAAAACGAAATGCGGAAAGGGCGCGCTTAGAGGAGGAGCAAAAAAGGCAGCTCCCCGAAATAAGCCCCGATAAGGCCGCACGGTTCTATGCCGATCAGGCGATGTCAATCAGGCTGCGGTGTCTTTTTTCAACCGCGCTTTGCGTTGTCCTCGTCTGGCTTTCCCTCGGCTGGCCCGCAATGGGTCTTCTTGGCGACAGCTTAATAATACGCACGCTGGTATGTCTTATACTTGAGCTTGCAGTAATGGTTATCGGTCTCGACGTTTTCACAAACGGACTTGTGACTCTTTTCAAAGGCAGTCCCGGTCTCGAATCGCTCATCGCAGTTTCCTGCCTTGTTTCGGCAGTCGATTCGGTTTACATAATCATTTCAAAGAATGTTGCCGATGGCTTACCCTTCTGTGCGGTTTCCGCGCTTTCGATGACTTTCGCCCTCTGGGGCACATATCTCAACTGCAAAAGCTATGCGCTCAGCTTCAGAACCGCAGCTTTGTCCAAGAACCCGTCTGTTCTGATCTCAGAGGACGGCGGTGAGGATGTCGGCCGTGTGCTGACAAAAGTCACTCGCCCCGTAACCGGCTTTGTACGCAAGGCCGAGGAGGCCGATGTCTTTGAAAAAGCGTTTTTGCTCTTTACTCCGCTTTTCATGATTTTTGCTTTTGTGTTAAGTCTTTTGTGCTTTCTTGTGAGCAAGGACAACGACAATTTTATCCACACTCTGTCCGCAAGCTTGTCCGTCAGCGCTTCCTTCTCGGCAGTTTTCGGCTTTGCCTTTCCGTTCTACGTTCTTACAAAGCGGCTGGCACGCAGCGGAGTTGCCATCGCGGGCTATGCGGGCTGTGCGGATTTGGGCAAAATAAGTCAGGTTGTCATTAAGGATACGGACATCTTCCCCGTAAGAACCCTTTCGATTGCCAACATAGACATACCTGAAGGTTTCTACCCCGACAAGGTCATTTCCTATACCGCAAGCATGGTGGCAGCCTCCGGCATGGGTGTAGCCTCCGTTTTTACTGAGCTTATGAAAAAGAACGGCTATGCGCTGCAAAAGGTTGAGGATTTTGCCTGTCACGAGGGCGGCGGTATAATCGCGAGAATTAACGGCGACCAGGTCTATGTAGGTTCTTCAAGTTTCATGCAGCTTATGGGCATCAGGGTTCGTAAGGGTTCAGCCTCCAACAGCGCTGTATACACCGCGATTAACGATGCTCTCGCAGGGGTTTTTGAGGTTAATTATGTCCCCGTGGCCTCCGTTCAGAAGGGACTTGTTACCCTCCTGCGCGGAAAAATCGAGCCGGTTTTCGCCATTCGCGATTTCAATATTACCCCCATGCTTGTCAAGCAGAAATTCCGCCTGCCCAAGGAAAGCTACGATTTCCCCTCCTTCGCCGACCGTTACGCTATTTCTTCCCCCGAAACCGAGGAGGACGGCAGCGTCGCCGCAATGTTTTCAAGGGGCGGACTTAATAGCGTTGCCGGTCTTGTAAAGCGCGGTAAAACTTTGTATAACGGGCTTTTGCTCTGCTCCGTTTTGTCGATTTTAGGCTCGTTTATGGGCATGCTTTTAATGCTGGCCCTGTGCTGGACCGGAGTTTTCGATTCCGCAAGCGTCGGCAACGCGATAACCTTTATGCTGCTGTGGCTCGTACCCGTTTTAATGGTCTCCCTCGGATTGAGGCGTTAAAGGGCTCTGCGGATTCAAATTACCAAGCGACCCGACCGGAAGCAATACGCTCTCGGTCGGGTCGTTTTTATCGTTCCAAATAATTCCTATGAACAAAAGTAATGAAATTTCCCTCTGTTTCGCATAAAAATATTGTTGCAAATGATACTTTGCCTGTGTATAATCTTAGAGTATGAGTTTTGACCGAGTCAGGCTAAAAATCACTATCAAGTAAGGAGAACCCCCCACATGAGCTACGCAACAAAAAACATTCGCAATATCTGCCTTATGGGTCACGGAGGCAACGGAAAAACCAGTTTGGCCGAGAGCATCCTTTTCATGACGGGTGCGACTGACAGACTTGGAAAGGTCGTTGACGGCACAACTGTTTCCGACTTCGACTCGGAAGAAATTCGCCGCAAAATCAGTATTGCCGATTCCGCGATGTTCTGCGAATATAACGGCGTTAAAATAAATATTATTGACACCCCGGGTTACTTCGATTTTTCAGGCGAAGTGAGTCAGGCTCTTCGTGTTGCGGATGCAGGCATAATCGTCTGCTCAGCTAAGGACGGTCTTAACGTCGGCGCTGAAAAGGCATGGAAAATGCTTACCGAAGCCAAAAAACCCCGCGCAATTTTCATCTCTAAAACCGATGAGGAAAACGCCAATTACGACAAGGCCTTTGCCTCCCTGCGCGACAAGTTCGGTGTTTCCGTTTGCCCGATGGTTGCTCCGATTCTCACCGGCGAGAAGATTACCGGTCTTGTCGAGGTCGCCACAAAAAAGGCCTATACCTTTGACGCGAAGGGCAAGCGCACAGAGATTCCCGTTCCCGAAAGCATGAAGGCGGAGCTGGGCAAGCTTTACAACACACTTGCCGAGGGCGTTGCGGAGACCAGCGAGGAACTTATGGACAAGTTCTTCGGCGGCGAGGATTTTACCCCCGATGAAATGAGTAAGGCCTTTGGCGAAGGTCTGCGCGACTGCTCCATATGCCCTGTTTTCTGCGGCAGCGCTTACACGGCTCTCGGCGTTAATCTCCTGCTGGACGCCATTGTCAACTATTTCCCCTATCCCCAGGAGGGCGGCGAGCTTGTTAACGAAGGCGGACCTTCCGCCGCGGTCATCTATAAAACCGTTTCCGACCAATACGGCAAATTCAGCCTGTTTAAGGTTGTCTCCGGTAAGATTACAAACGAAATGACTCTCGTTAATCCCCGTACGGGAACAAGCGAGAAAATCGGTCATATATACACCATGCAGGGCAAGAAGAACATTGAAGTCAACGAGATTGGCTGCGGCGATTTAGGCGCTGTTTCCAAGCTGTCTGACTCCAAAACGGGTGACACTCTGTGCGCGAGTTCTCTTAACAAGGCTCTGCCCGGAATCTCCTATGTCGCTCCCTGCTACTCAATGGCTATCTATCCCAAGATTAAGGGTCAGGAGGACAAGATTGCCGCTGGTCTTACCCGTCTAGCCGAAGAAGACCTCACCTTCAAAATGCTCAACAACGCCGAAACACACCAGATGGTCATTTCCGGCGCAGGCGATATCCATCTCGACGTTCTCTGCTCAAAGCTTAAAAACAAGTTCGGTGTTGAGGTCGAGCTGGTTCCCGCTCGTGTTCCCTACCGTGAGAGAATCCGCAGCAAGGTCAAAGTAAACGGCCGCCACAAGAAGCAGTCCGGCGGACACGGTCAGTTCGGCGACGTTTGGATTGAGTTTGAGCCTCAGAACGAAACCGAGGATCTCGTCTTTGCTGAAAACGTCTTCGGCGGAAGCGTTCCGAAGAACTTCTTCCCCGCAGTCGAAAAGGGTCTGCGTGAAAGTATAAGCCGCGGTGTTTTGGCGGGTTACCCTGTCGTGTTCCTCAAGGCAACTCTTGTGGACGGCTCGTATCACCCCGTCGATTCCTCCGAAATGGCATTTAAAACAGCCGCAAGCCTTGCCTACAAGGCCGGTCTTCCCATGGCAAGCCCCGTCATTCTCGAGCCTATCGGCTACCTCAAGGTCTACATTCCCGACACCTACATGGGCGACATTATGTCCGACCTCTCAAAGCGCCGCGGAAGCCCGATGGGCATGAGCGCTCACGAAGGAATGCAGGTAGTTGAAGCCGAAGTCCCCATGGCTGAGATGTCAAGCTATGCTATCGACCTTCGTTCCATGACGCAGGGGCGCGGCAGCTTCACCTTTGAGTTTGTCCGCTATGAGGACGCTCCCGCCATAATTCAGCAGAAGATTATCGAAGAGGCTAAGGCACTTGCCGCTGACGCCGAATAAAAATAGTTATTCAAAGAGCCGAAATCGGAAGATTTCGGCTCTTTTTCATTACTGCTCCGTCAGTCCTGCAATTTCAGCGCTTTTTCGACATTTCCGCCCTCTGTGCGACGGTTGACACTTTAACCTTGCGGTGATAAAATAATTGTTACTGCATTCCGAAAACAATTCTGTTTCGGCACAATTAAGAAGTCAAAATTTTCAAATCACCTTTCCTAAATTATGGAGGTCAATATGAAAAAGAAAAAACACGAAGGCGTTTACTTTTTCTGGTCAACGTCTATCATAATATGCATGCTGGTTTGCGTTTTTGTCCTCGGCTTCACCTCTTGCAAAAAGGGCACTCAAACTCCCGACGTTTCTGAAACGCCCACCGAAACTGCGGAAGTCTCGCAATCCGCCGAGCCCTCTGAATCCGACACTCCGCTTAGCAGCGAAACCCCCGGTGTAATTCCCTCTCCCACGCAGGGTACCGAGGCTCTTTTGAACGAAACCGAGGATATGGGTCAGGCCTATGTCGACAAGTTCGTCTTTTTGGGCGACAGTACTACATACGGCTTGGGGTATTATGACATTGTTCCGGACAGCCAGGTCTGGACTCCCGCAAGCGGAACTCTCACTCTTTCGCTCTGGAGCACGGCCACCATCGTTTATCCCGAGGACGGCTCGGAAATTCCTATAAAAGACGCGGTTGCGAAAAAACAGCCTGAATATATGCTCATCACTCTCGGTGTAAACGGCGTTTCCTTCATGGACGAGGAGTATTTTATAACGGAGTACACCAACCTTGTTTTGGCAGTTAAGGAAGCAAGTCCGAACACGAAGATAATTCTCAATTCCATTTATCCCGTTTCTGCGAGTTATCCCGTGTCGAACGGTATTACCAACGAAAAAATCGACGCGGCGAACGTTTGGATTGAACGAATAGCCAACTCGACGGGCATCAAATATCTTGACAGCGAAAGCGTTCTCAAGGGCTCTGACGGCTATTTGCCCGAGAGCTATAACAACGGCGACGGTCTTCACCTCAACGCAGACAGCTTTGCCCTGGTAATGAAGTATCTGCGCACCCACGGCTATTAAATTGAGAAACAGTCAATGAAAACTTCTTAAAAGGATGGACTCAACACAATATGACTAAGAAGTACCTATCATTTATAGCGTTAATTTTGGCTTTGTCGCTTCTCTGCGCCTGTGGCAGTACAGCAGCAAACGTACGCGATGACGTTGCGGTAAGCGACATTTCGGCGGCAGTTGCCGCGGTTCTCGGCGATGACGCTCTTGTTTCCGTTCCCGAAACCTATTATGCCGGCTCTATGAAAATGGACGTTTCGCAGTTCGACGGCTATGACGTCATGATTAACTCTAAGGGCATCAATATCGATGAGTTCGGAATTTTCAAGGCAAAGGACAGCTCACAGCTGCCCGCCGTTGAGAAAGCGGTAAACGATTATCTTGCGTTTCGTCTGCAAATCTGGATGGATGAGTATATGCCTGAGGAGAAGCCTAAGCTCGAAAATGCCGAGGTGAAAACTGTCGGCAACTACGTCATGTATGCGATTCTGTCAGACGACGGGAAGAAGTCCGCTTTCGGTGCCTTTGAAAAGAGCCTCAAGGCATAGAGACGCCGTGTTTTGTTTATCGGTCTCACAGAAATTTTACATATAACTGAGGCCAAATCCCAATACTTAGTTAAACTTGCATTATTTCCCTTGTGTTGATATACTGTCGTCAAATCACCAATTTCACTGTTTAGGTGGGTATTATATGCCAAATACTAAGCATTATCGTCCCCAACGCAGGAGACAGCGTGCGCTGGTTGCTCAGTTCTTCACTCTTGTGGCGCTTGTTTGCGTTTTAATCGTGCTTGTTGCCAAAAACGTCCGCCTCGAGCCGAAAATGCCACAGGATAACGGGGGCACAGTTGTGGAACAGCCTACAGCTACAACCGAGCCCGAACCAAGCGCGCCGGAGGAAACTCCGGACAATTCACTTCCCGAGTTTAACCCAAAGGCTGTGGATTCCACAAAGCCTGAGCTTTTAATTGCCGAGACAGGCATAACGCTCGACGGTCAGGCTGTTGATTCCTACAACTTTGATAATCCCATCGACTTTGGTCTCGGTTCGGATTACACGAGCGTTGAGGGCATTGTTACCTTCCGCGGTAACAATTTCCGTGACAGTGCCTCTTACGGTACGGCAAATATCATAAATAAGAGCTTTGCGGACGCCCATTGGACTGTTCAGACCGCTTCACTCCAGTCGCCCAACGGCACTGTCTGGACCGGCAGCGGCTGGGTCGGGCAGCCCCTTATGATGACTTGGCCAAAGGAAGTCCGTGCGCACATGAATATGTACGACTGGGCTAAAAATGCCGAGTCGCTCACAGAGGTAATTTACGCCACAATGGACGGCAACATATATTTCCTTGACCTGCTGACGGGTCAGAAAACCCGCGATAATCTCTACCTCGGCTACACCTTTAAGGGCGCGGGCGCGCTCGACCCGAGAGGTTATCCGATTTTATACCTCGGTGCGGGCTACAACAGCGCAAAAGGAACCTCGCACGCCTTTATTATCAATCTGCTGGACTGCTCTGTTATGTACGAGTTCGGTGCGGCGGACAGCTTCTCTCTGCGTGGCACCCTCTCCTTCTTTGACGGCAGCGCCCTTGTGGATGCTGATACCGACAGGCTTATTTATCCGGGCGAGAACGGAATCCTCTACATAATGGATCTCAACACCAAATACGACGCCGAGGCTGGGACGCTTTCCGTCAGCCCCTCTAATGTCATCAGATGGAGATATAACGGCACGCGCACCACGAAGAATACTTTCTGGCTCGGCATGGAGGACAGCGCCATTATCTGGCGAAGCCACATAATCATGTCTGACAACGGCGGAAATCTCATGTGCCTTGACCTTAAAACGCTCACGCTCGATTGGGTTCAAAATGTTCAGGACGATACCAACTGCACGCCTGTGCTCGAGCTTGAGGACGGTCATCCTTATGTTTACACCAGCACCTCCTTCCATGGCGGGTGGAGAGCTCCCATGGGCGGAAGCGCAAGCATTCCGATTTGGAAAATCGATGCCTTGACGGGCGAAATCATCTGGGAAAAGGATTACACCTGCTACACCGAGGACGGCGTTTCCGGCGGAACACAGGGTACACTTGCAATCGGCAAGAACAAGCTTTCCGACCTTATCTTTGTGCCGGTTGCCAGAACTCCCGAAAGAGGCACGGGCATACTCGCAGCTCTCAACAAGAAAACGGGCGAGGTCGTCTGGGAGGTTCAGACTTTGGTTTACAGCTGGAGCAGCCCCGTAACGGTCTATGACGCGGATGGAAACGGATACTTGGTTTACTGCACGGCGGGCGGATATATGTATCTGCTTGACGGTTTGACAGGCAAAGCGCTTGATTCCCTTGATGTCGGCAGCAATGTCGAGGCTTCCCCCGCGGTGTATAACAACACCGTCGTCGTCGGCACGAGAGGCGAGCTTATCTGGGGCGTTACGCTTACCTAATCTCTTCCTGAGCATTTCTGATTCGGCTATGGCAAAGCGCTTGGAGACCCGAATTTTAAAACTAATGAAAGCCATTTGGCGTTAAAACTCCAAATGGTTTTCTCTTTTATTAACTCGATTTTCATCTTCACCTGCGGGCTGTTTTCGTGGTCTTTTTTCGCTTTTTTCGCAAAAAAGTGTTGCAATTGCGATACAGTTGTGTTAGCATAATTAAGCGCTGTTATTGGCGCAAGCCCCCATATCCGGGTGTGGCGCAGTTGGTAGCGCGCTTGACTGGGGGTCAAGAGGCCGCATGTTCAAGTCATGTCACTCGGACCAGAAAAAGTCCTGTAATCTCAATGGTTACAGGGCTTCTTCTTTTTGCCCTATCGTTGAAATTTCCGTTTTTTCTAACACTTTTTCTAACACCTATAGAGTTTTCTCCGCAAGGTGGCTTGAAAGCATGTCCGCCATGCTCTTTTTTCTGCTCACATCTATATGGGAGTATATATTGGCGGTCATCTTAATATCGGCATGTCCGAGCCATTCCTGAACGTCCTTGAGCGAGAAACCCATGTTAATTAAGAAACTGGCGCAGCTATGGCGAAGCTCATGGAATCGGATTCGCGGCAAGTCATGTTCGTCCAACAAGTCTCTAAATTTTTGCGATACATAATCAGGTGAAAACGGTCTGCCGTCATCCCACTTGAGTATGTAGTCGTTAACCGAATATTCCCTACCGAAGAGCTTCTTGTTTGCAGCTTCTCTTTTTTTGAGGTCAAGCAGCATTTCCCTAATCTCGGGTACAAGAGGAAAGCTCCTGCGACTTGCTTCGTTCTTTGTCTTGTCCTTTTCCACGGTAACAAGCACTTTTGCAACGGTGTGCTTTATAGTCAGCGTTCCGTTTTCAAAGTCTACGCTGTCCCACTTCAAGCCGAGAACTTCACTTCGGCGCAATCCATACACAGACGTAATCTTTACAAGGTGATAGAGCGGCTCGTTTCTAATTGCACTAAGCAAATTATGAAGCTGTTCCTCGCTGTAAAACTTCGCTTCGTATCTCTGCATTTGCGGCAAAGTAATCTGTTCACATGGATTATTAGGAATAAGCTCGTCCCTCACAGCGTCTTTCAAGGTCTGAAACAGAATATTCTTGTGTAACCTTATGGTTCTTGGGGACAAGCCACCTTTTCCGTCCTTGCGCCCATTCTTGAACTTCTCATCTATGTATGTTTGAAGCACTCGGCGGTTAACATCCACGAGCTTAATTTGAAGTTTGTCGAAGTAAGGCAACAATTGAGTTTTTGCCAGACACTCATAACCTTGCAGCGTCACGATGTCAACTCTAATTGCAATTGACTTCAGCCATTGACGTATTGCGTCACTAAAGAGCATATCGCAATAAACAAGGTTTTCTTTAGCCTCATATTCTCGCAGCTTTTCCCTCATCATCTGTTCGGCGCGCTTTTTGTTTCCCTTGACTTCCAAACCCGATGAAATCCACTTTGGCTTGCGCTTTCCGTCCTTGTCATAGGTGTTAATTACTATGTAGTATATATCATTTTTGATTTGTAGGCTTCCTGTCATAATTACTCCTTTCTAAAACAGAACGAGCCTACCATTACGCTCTTATATTGTATCTTGAACTCTGTATATAGTCAATCAGACAGCATTTAGGAATTATTATTTTTCTTCCTATGCGTTTGCTGCCTATTACACGGTCTTTCAATAGCTCATAGGCTTTGTTTTTGCCTATTCCTAGTGCCGTTGCAGTTTGTTCTACAGTAAGTACATCTGGATATTCGTTGAACATTTTTCTCCTTTCCGTTTATTCCTGAAGCCAACCGTCAACGACTTTTGCGTCAGGCAACAGTTCATAATTGTGATGTATTCTTCGTTTCAGAGCTAACCATGTCTCTGGTTGCTCTGCTTGTATATTTGGATATTGCTGTTCAAAAGGTATATTTGACAGAATGTATACCTTTGTATAACAGGCTTGTTTATTCGCGTATCGGCAGGGCAATTCAACGGGATAACCGTCAAGATAGTTAAGCATATGTCAACGAAGGATCTTGACGGTCAAACAAATAATTCTTCTAAAACATTTATTGAAAGCATCGGTATAGATTTTTATATCAGCGAGGACCTGATAGAGACAGCTGTAGTGACCTTAACTCCTCAAGGAGACTTCTACTACAGGGTATTGCCAACATTGGATGAGCAGCGTTCCTCAATGCTGCGAGAAATTAACGAAAGCTCCAACGAAAGTACATATGCGTCTCATTACGAGTCGTTTTTACGCTACTATATTAAGAACATCTCAAAGTCAAAACGCGACGTTAAAGTCATAGGCGCAACCGCAACAATATCTTCGTACAAAGAGCAGGTCTATCATCTTTACGGAAGGAACCCCATCCGCTTCCCCAGCGAGTCGCCATTTATCGAAAGAAACTTCTATGCGTTCATAGATAAGAACGATTTGCAAAGGCAGATATTAGGATATGCTCCATATGGGAAGGCGATTGTAAATAGTGTTGTTTATTCATTGAAGTATATGCGAGAAGCTGTATTTGAGTATTATCAGAATCCAGCGAAAATTCTGGATATTCCGGATGTTGGCATCAGTACAGTAGATGAAGCTCTGGAATTACTCAAAGATTATACTTAAAGCATTGGAAGACAGTATCGCATGTTGTGAAGAAGGCGATGCTCCTGATTTTACATGACATGGATAAGTGCGGTAGCGTGTGCATTTTTAATTATTCCCGCCACTTTTTAACGCAAGGTACAGTAACATGTGATGAGCCGGATAACATCACCATTCTTGGTGTTATGCACAATATAAGAAAAGAGCGACGCCGGAAGCATCACTCTCCTTGCTAAATCTCGTCAGGCACTCGGCTTGAGACCTATCATCCATAACGTAAAAAAGCAATTTAAGCGTACTCTGTACCGGCTTCTGTGTCAATGTACAACCTTAGCGACGGCACTGTCCAATTTCGCCGCTGCACTTGTCCATCCATCAACGACGAGTCTGCCCAACGCAACCGACATATTCACGAAACGTGACAATTGAAAAAAAGCCAACCTAACAATGAAGATAGGGGTAAAAATGAGAAAATCTGCAAGAATATTGGGCCAAGATTACGGACTTACCGCGCAAGAAATGAATTATGTCCTTAGGGAGAAGGGTTTTCTTGCTGGAAACCCGAACGACTACAGCGTAACGGAGCAAGGACAGCCATTTGCAGAAGAACAGGATTTTCAACGCGGTACTGGTGGATACGCTCAGTACAATCCTTGTTGGACGACCCGTTCGTGGGATGAAAGTATCACCAACGAGCTGGACGTAACCGACGATTTGAAAAACAAAGCGCACGCCGCTGTAGCGGAATCCAGAAGGCAGCAATGGGATGATATCAAAGTGGCGAGAGCCGAAGCGGATGCGCGTTTCCTTGCCAATCGGCAGTCCGATGATTATGACTCGGATGATGACGCAATATATGATGCGTCCTCCTCGGATGATGACTCCGGCGCCTTACGAATTGTGTTAATTGTCGGTGGACTGATTGTAATAGTCTACAGCGTGTACAAAGCTTCCCCAGTAGTCATTAACTGGTGGAAAACAAGGGTTTCCCCCAAGATAAAGGAGAAAAAACAGACTACCGGAAAGGACAAGCGCGCCAAAGAGAAGCTTTGCCCCATATGTAGCGAAACCATGACGATTGACAATAAAACGGGTGTTTGGAAATGCAAGGGGTGTGACTACTCCATTTCGGATGCCGACTTGAAGTGAAGGGCGTTCACTTTTTAATTATTCCCCTCACTTTTTAACGCAAGGTAGTCACCATGTGCTTTTGGTATCAAAATATGCCTTATCTTCCAGAAAAAAGGCTCTAAATCGTAAGATTTAGAGCCTTTTTCGAACTTCTCGGAGTAATTTACCTTTCAAATTTCAGGCTGTCTAACACAAAACAGTTAAATTATTTAAATTGCATAATAACAGATATCTGCTAGAATAATTTTATGAATAGACATTATGCCATTAACGATTAAGATAGATTAATTGGTGATGTAACGGAGGAAATATATGTTAACAAGAACAAATCAGAAAAACGGCGACGAGTTATCCATCTTGGGTTTTGGTTGTATGCGGCTGCCTAAAAACGGAAGAGAAATCGACGAGCAAAGATCGATTGAAATGATACATGACGCGATAAAAAACGGAGTAAATTACTTCGATACAGCTTACGTCTATAATAACGGGAAAAGCGAATCAGTCCTTGGGGCGGCGTTGGCGGGCGGCTGGCGTGAGAAAGTCAAGATTGCAACGAAGCTGCCGCCTTTCATGGTCAAGACTCTTGCAAATGCAAAAAAGATCTTGAACACGCAACTTTCAAGACTTCAAACAGACTCAATTGATTATTACCTGCTGCATATGCTTACCGACATCTCCATGTATGAGCGTCTCGCTTCGCTCGGGGTGATGGAATGGCTTGAAGCGATGAAAAAGACAGGCATTATCAAAAACATCGGCTTTTCTTTCCATGGCGGCAAAAAAGATTTTGAATTTATACTTAAAGCATATCCCTGGGACTTCTGCCAGATCCAATACAATTACATGGACGAAAACAATCAGGCAACAAAAGACGGTCTGCTTCTTGCCGCAGAAATGGGCATCCCGGTAATAGTAATGGAGCCTCTGCGCGGAGGCAAGCTGGTAACACATCTTCCGGAGTCGGTAATTAAGGAATTTGCCTCACAAAAGCCCGAGAAATCTCCGGTTGAGTGGGCGCTTCGCTGGGTGTGGAATCACCCCCAGGTCAACATAGTGCTCTCCGGAATGAGCGATGAAACCCAGCTTAAAGATAATATTCGGATAGCCTCCAAGGCCACCGCCAACTCCCTGACCGAAGATGAATTAAAGGTTTTTGAGCAGGTAAAGACCGTAATGCTTGAGAAAACAAAAATCCCATGCACCGGCTGTGGCTATTGCATGCCTTGTCCGTTTGGGGTAGATATACCCGGCTGCTTTTCCTGCTATAACGACAAGTATTTGATGAATGACAAATCAGCCAGATTTAGGTATTTTCAGATTATGGGATCTCTTTCACATATTCCGGCTGTCGCATCACAATGCCATGGATGCGGCAAGTGTGAAAGCCATTGCCCTCAGAAAATAGAAATAAGAAAACAACTTAAAACCATTACTCGCGAGTTTGAAGGACCACTTTACCGACCAATAGTCACCGTTGTCCGCAAAGTTATGCGAGTGAAATAGTGTAGAATTTTTTGACAGTATCACATGCTGTGAAGAAGGCGCTGCTCCTGATTGTACATGACATTAATAAGCGCGATAGCGTGTGCATCGTATAATTACTCGCCTCAATTTTTAATAAAAGGTATTCACCGTGTGGATTTTGTATTAAAACAAGCCTTTTCTTCCATGCAACAATGCCGCTATGAAAAATGCGTAAGATATGCTATTCTGACAAAAGGGAGGAGTAATTATGCTCACAGATAACACAAGGCTTTATTTTAATCCGGGTTGTGCTCTCAGCCTCTACAAGCCGGAAAAAGAGGGGCAACTTCTTGAATATTTAAACCAAAACCACCTCAATGTCGGACTTAATAAAATTTGTTGCCGACATGAGCCAAAGTTACCGAGCGGCTCGACAATTGTCAATGTCTGCGCCGGCTGCGACAGGAGATTCGGAACGCTTTACGAGGGGATTGAAACCATCTCTCTCTGGGAAGTAATAGACGAATTGAATAATTTTCCCTTTCCTGATTATCGGGGAATGAAAATGAGCATACACGACCCCTGCCCGGTCAGAAACAAGCCCGCCGTACACGCGGCAGTCCGCAGTCTGTTAAGGAAGATGAACATTGAAATCGTGGAGGCTACGGCGCACGGCACAAAGTCTGTGTGCTGCGGGGACAGCCTGTATCCTTCCTGTGATTTGGAGAAGGTATATACCTCCATGAAAAAGCGGGCGGAGAGCATGCCCTGTGAAGATGTTGTTGTTTACTGCGTGTCCTGCATCAAATCCATGAGTGTCGGGGGGAAAAAGCCCCGTCACATTATTGATTTGCTGTTTTATGAAGACACGCTGCCGCAGGAATGTAATACTGAAAAATGGCACGCCCAGCTGGATGCTTATATTGCTGAGCATTGAGTTTTGAAATGCAATTTTGCCTCGGGCAAAAAAACTCCTTCGTCATGCGTTTTCTCCGAGAAACCTTCCGCTTGAACAAGTTGAAACAGACATGTATAGTTTAAGTGCAAACAGCTCGCCTTTACAGTAATATCCCGCGAAAAGCTTTTCCGAATATTTTTTGGGGGAACAAAAAATGAAAAAAGGACTTTGCCTGATTCTGACCGCGATTATGACAATTTCTTTAGCTTCCTGCGGCTTAAACTCAAAAAGCGACCATGTTGTCTTCAAGGACCCCGTTCTGGAAGAGATGGTTAAAAGCGCCATGTATAGGACGGAAGGTGACATTACTCTTGAAGAAGCCGCAATGGTTACAGAGCTAAATCTTGAAATTGAATGGCAGGAACAAATTCCGCAAGAGACGCAAATCAAGGATATAAGCGGTCTTGAGAATTTCACAAACCTCGAAACCCTTAATCTGTCGTTTCATGCGATAAGCGACATTAGCCCGCTTGCGGGACTTACCAAGCTCAGCTCTATTTCGCTCGGCGGAAACCCTATCACCGATATTTCACCTTTAAGCGGTCTTACAAATCTGACATGGCTCGCTCTGTTCAATTGTCAGGCAAGTGATTACAGTCCGCTTGCAAAACTCACGAATCTTGAAGTCCTTATGCTCGATAATTCCTCTATCCTCGATTTAAGCGCTATTTCTGGGCTAAGCAAGCTGCAAACAGTCAGTTTTGCGAACACACAGGTGAGTGACGTCACGCCGCTCGCCTCGCTTACGCAGTTAAAAACCCTGAAGCTCGGGGGCTGCCCGATAGCCGATTATTCGCCGCTTGAAAATATTTATAAAAACCTTGAAGAAAAGGACTTTACAACCGCCTTCACTCTCGCCGATCTCGGCTTCACTCTTATTTATGATGGTGTGGAGGCAGGCTATAAGACCAGCGAGCTGCTTGTGACCATTAACCATGATGATTGGGGCTCCCCCGAGGCGGAACTTGAAAACAACTGCGTGCGTTTGCTGAAACCCATGGACAGCGGCTACGAATTGGTCGTACTCTATTACCCGAAAATAGAAACCTACGTTATTCAGGTTCAGCCCGAAAACGGCGATATGATTGCAAACTACATATACGACTCGCCGAAAAAGGAATTTTCCTTTGGTAACGGCAGCCGCGAAAGTTCGGAGCAAGCCATACAAACCGCTCTGGGCAGCGCAGGCTCCGACGATGTGCTGCTGGCGCCGATTACGGTATTTAACGATACTATTACGAGCACTTTCGGTATTGACGCCGATACTCTTTTCGCTCTGCCGTTTCAACATCCGACGCTTCTGAACCTTAAATTCACACCGGACGAAAAAAACGCTGTTTGTATTTATGAGCAGCACGAGGGCAAATATACAAATATTGAGGTTCATTATCCCGAATGGGGCGATAAAGACTACGACCTTCGCTTCTTTACGCCGGTAAACGATTACGGCTTGGTAATCACTTATACAAAGGATAATAAATGTTTCTATGTGGCAGCGGACAAAGGCGATACATTTGCAAAGTTCTTCTATTACCTTGACAGCAAAAAGATTGTCGATGATAACGCTTCAAACGGTATGTCTGTCGAGGAGTATTTTAAAAACATGTACAACGACCCGAACGTTACCGATATTTATGCATATTCCGTTTCAATCGCGCAGCAGTATATTAAGGACACTTTCGGGATGACAATCGACGAGCTGTGCGAGCTGCCTCTCGGTGAAGAAAAGTGATGTACATTTTTGAATAACGCGGATATCCACGGAGCAAGATTTTCACATGAGCTCATAATATTGAAATCAGCATATTCTGTGCGCTCGGTCAAATACGCCGAAGGGGCAGTGTTTAGCTCCGCCGCGTTTACCGCTGTTATTACATAAGGCCAAAAAATAAATGCAAACAGCGGAGCTGTCTTAAAGATAGCCCCGCTGCCTGCATTTACCGGTCGTTTGGAGAGAATTATTTTTGGAGGAAGACTCAAGAAGCTTTTTCAATGGCTTTAATTCCGCGCCACTGCCATCTGCCGCAGCCGCCGTAAGCCAGGTTGCGCTCTATACTGCGTGAGCTGCACTGGTCGATGTTCGAGCAATACTTGCATTCGCTGTCTTTCGCAAGATTGTCCAGTGCCTCATCAAGCAGTCTTTGCTTTTCGCCTAAAACGGATTGCAGCGTTTCTATGGCTTCGGCTGACTGCTTCAGCACTGTATGCCCGCAGTCATCTGATGTATCCCTGTAGTTTTCAAGCGATTTAATAAGTTCATCGTATTTTTTCATAGCTTACGCTGCCTCCTTGTTACTAAATAATTTGTTTGCGGGCAAGTGCACATCATTTCCGAACTCTCATCAAATTCGATACATTCCTTATGCACAATGTCCTATCCTTGTGGTTTGATTATAACAGTTCTCGTCAGTATTGTCAATAACATTTATGATGTTCTAAACGTATGTAACAAGCTGTCATTTTTATGCAACATGCACTTTAACCGATTTTTTTCGATGTAGCCCCCCCTCAAATTTTGAACTTGGCGACGAGCATGATGAATCAAAAAGAGCACCGAAAACCTTTTGGTTTTCGGTGCTCTCAGTATTTAACAAACTAGTTTCGTCTGCTGCCGCTTACAAGAAGGAGCAGCCGCAGCAGCTGCGCGAGTGAAACCGCCAGCGCCGCAACATAGGTAAGCGCCGCCGCGGAGAGCACTTTCCGCGAGCCCTTGAGCTCCTCGGAGGTGAGCATGCCCTGCCCTTCGATTGAAAGCAGCGCACGGTGGCTGGCGTTAAACTCCACGGGCAGCGTTACGAGCTGGAATACCACGCAGACCGCAAAAAACACAATGCCGATATAGGCGAGCGTAATAAACGACTGTGCGTAATAGCTCAAAATAATCCCGAGAATGACGAGCGGAATTGCAAGCTTCGAGCCGATGTTCGTGGCGGGTATAATCGCGGCGCGAAGTTTAATCGGCGCGTAATTTTGCGCATATTGCAGGGCATGGCCCGCCTCGTGGCAGGCAACGCCGATCGCAGCAGTCGAGGTACTGTCGTAAACGGGAGAGGAAAGACGGATTACATTGTCCTTCGGGTCATAGTGGTCGGTGAGATTGCCTGCAATGCGCTCAATTCGCGTATTAGTCAACCCATTCAGATAAAGCACCCTCTGCGCCGCCTGCGCACCCGAAATATTGGAGGCGGAAAGCTGTCTGCTGTATTTTTTAAAGGTAGATTTAACCCTCGCGCTCGCCCAAATGGCGAGTATCACGGCGGGAAGTACCATATAAAGATATGTCATGTCAAAAAACATAAGTATTCTCCTTGAGCGGTCATTTCCGTTTATTATATTCTTTGTTCAGTCTATCATACACGATAGCTCAAGGGAAGCGATAATTCATCAACGATTTGTTAATTTTAAGGATACACGCCGTTGACGGGGCGCAGGCTTTGCGTTATTCTGGGGATAGGTAGAAATAACGGAGGAATATGGGGTGGGTATGTTTTATGCAAGTACCTTTGAGCAAGCGCTTTTTAGAATGGCTTAACTGGAAAAACGTCCCTGAAAATCAAATTCAAAATGAACTATTAGGCAGATTAAAGCATATTGTAAAACCTTGCTGGGAATTGAAGTTCTGTCCATATGGTTCGCTAGTTGAAGATTTTCCTCTACCCCCTCTAACTTTTGAAGAGAATAGCGAACATCAAGAATACATAAGAAAATGCTTGGAAACTGAGGGCATGGGAGAGAATCACGACATTCCAATTGATGAAGAACGCAGAAAACTATTCGAGAGCTATATTTCTGAAGATAATAGCCATTATTGTGTTGAAAAGCTCTCAAAGTTTGAAAAAGAAGCCTCTTGCAAAGAGTTTGGTCATTTATGCCCAGCATATTTTGTTAGCGAGCCATTTACTGAAACATCGGAATGTAGGAATAGAAGCAGAAGCATATCACATTCAACAATTATTAGAGTTGCACGTCGTGATAACAACACCTGTCAAGTATGCGGGAAAATACTCCTAGATAGAGAAATAGAAATTGATCATATTATTCCATTTTCTAGAGGTGGTTCTTCTGATGAGGGTAATCTAAGGGTTACCTGTTTAGAATGCAATAGAAAAAAGGGCAAAAAAATAGAATATGACTCTGTTCTCGATTAAATATTAAAATACCACTAATCGCTGAACGATTTCATAATAACCCCCTTTCAATTCACCGCAAATTATAGTATCCTAATATCAACATTCTACGCGAGGTGACCTTAAATGAAAACTCTGTTGAAGAACGGAAAAATCGTTGACGGCTCGGGGACGGAGCCGTATTTCGCGGACATCCTCATTGAGGACGACAGGATTAAAAAAATCGCCCCGAATATCGAGGATGATGCCGAGCGTATCATCGACTGCGCTGGGCTTGTCGTTTCACCGGGCTTCATCGATATGCACTCGCACAACGACTGGTTCGCCCCGCGGGAGAACAACCACCGCTTTTTTGTACCGTTTCTCGAACAGGGGATTACGACGCAGGTCACGGGAAACTGCGGTGCCTGCCCCTTCGGCTATGACAGGGACTCGAAATACCGTGATTTAATCGGCAGCGGTATTATGGACATAACTAAAATCAAAGAGGACACAAGCACCCTGCCCGCCTTTGCCGCCGCGATTAAGAACCTGCCCGTCAACATGGTGCCGCTTTACGGTCACGAGAGCGCGAGAATCAGCGTTGCGGGCTACGACAGCAGAGAGCTGACGGAAGAGGAGCTGAAGCACACCGAGGAGATACTTGAGCAGGCGCTCATCGACGGCGCAGCGGGGCTTTCCTTCGGGCTTATGTACGAGCCTGACCGCTATGCCCCCTATGAGGAGTTGAGGCGCGCCGCCGCTATTTGCGCGAAGCACGGCAAAATTCTAACAATTCACGGCAGGGCGAACTCCGCCGTGTCCACCTCCTACAATCCCCCAGTCGGCGGCAGAGCGCACAATCTGCGCGCCATCGACGAGATGGAACGGCTTGCCCGCGACACGGGAGTGAAGCTTCAGCACTCGCACCTCATTTTTGTCGGCGAAAAGAGCTGGAAAACCGTCGACGAGGCGCTTTCGATTATTAAGAGACTTAATGACGAGGGGCTTGACTTTAAATACGACTCGTATTCCCTGACCTTCGGCGCTTCAGTCATAACCGTTGTATTGCCCGCCTGGTATCTCACGCTGCCGAAGGAGAAACGAAACCGCGGCTTTGCTAAACTCCGCCTCGCCTTCGAAATCGGTCTTACCAAGCGCGTGCTGGGCTTTAATTTCAACGACATCATGATGACCTGGGTCGCCGAGGGGCAGGAGGCTCTAATCGGCAAAACCGTGGCGCAGCTTGCAAAGGAATGGGGCGTTTCGGATCTTGACGCTTACACGAGGCTGGTCGATCTCAGCGAGGGACGCGGGCTTGTGCTCATGCACAGATATCTCACGGATGAGATAATCCTGCGCCTTATGCGGGACGAAAACTGCTACTTTATGACCGATGCGTGGATTGAGGAGCAAGGCATGCAAAACCCGAGCTGCTTCATCGGCTTCCCCAGATTCTTTATGCTCGCGCGCGAAAATAACATTCCTTTGAAGGACATAGTACACCGCATGGCGGGTATGGCGGCAGAGCGCTTCATGATTTCCGAGCGCGGCGCCCTTAAGGAGGGCTATTTCGCGGATATTACGGTTTTCGATGAGAAAACTATCGGTCCCGGGACTTTGGACGAGAGCCGCCCTCAGGGCATAAGTCTTGTGCTGGTAAACGGCGAAATCGTCGTGGAAAACGGCAAATTTACGGGTAAGGGCGACGCGGGACATCTTCTTCTGAAAAAATAGGCACAATAGACAAAGCAAGGCTTAAAACGAAAGGGGCCAACATGGATTTAAGGGAAGTAATGCGTGAGCAGGTATTTGTCGTTGTCGGCGACACTTTGGATGAAAAAAAATATGCCTGCAAAATAAAAAACAGGCTGATAAATTGCGGCTACACAGCCTACGGTGTCGGCAAGGAACACGCCTCAATCAATGAGATTGAGGACGACATCGACATAATCGACCTTTGCACCAACCCCAAAAAGGGACTGGAGTATATACGGGAGTGCGAAAAGCCCTTCAAGTGCGTCGTTATCCAGCCGGGCGCCGAAAGTCGGGAGCTGTGCTCATATTTGCAAGCAAACAATCTGCCATATATTGAGGACTGCCTGATTGTGGGAATGAACATGTATTCAATCAATTGACAAAGGAGATGCACTATGCACTGCACAAGAAAAATAACCGAAGATATTACCTGGCTTGGAGCAAGCGACAGGAGACTTTCGAGATTTGAAAACGCTTTTCCCCTTCCGAAGGGAGTATCCTATAACTCTTATTTAATCAGCGACGAAAAAACTGTTCTCCTCGATACAACGGACAAAGCCGTTAGCGGACGGTTTTTTGAAAACCTAGAATTTGCTCTGAACGGCAGGGCGCTTGATTACCTAGTCATAAATCACATGGAGCCCGACCACTGCGCAACCCTGGGTGAGCTTGTTCTCCGCTACCCCGAGGTAAAGCTTGTCGTAAACCCGAAAATTCTCGTCATGATAAAGCAGTTTTTCAGCTTTGACGTCGATTCCCGCGCCGTAATCGTCGGCGAGGGCGAAACGCTTTGCACGGGACGCCACACTCTGAGCTTTTACATGGCGCCGATGGTTCACTGGCCTGAAGTCATGGTGACCTACGATTCTTATGACAAGGCACTTTTTTCCGCGGACGCCTTCGGAACCTTTGGGGCGCTCAGCGGCAACATCTTTGCCGATGAACTTGATTTTGAAGCGGACTGGCTCAGCGAGTCAAGGCGCTACTACTCAAACATCGTCGGCAAATACGGTGTTCAGGTAAAGACGCTGTTAAACAAAGTCTGTCAGCTTGATATTAAGCTGCTCTGCCCGCTTCACGGTCCGATTTGGAGAAAACACATAGGCTGGTATGTTGAAAAATATGAAAAATGGGCTGCTTGGGAACCCGAGGAAAAGGGTGTTATTATCCCCTACGCCTCGATTTACGGCAACACAGCCGGAGCCGCGGAAATACTTGCCTCCCTGCTTGCCGAACGGGGCGTGCGCAACATTCAGATGTATGACGTTTCGGAAACTCACCCCTCCTATATTGTTGCGGACAGCTTCCGTTTCAGCCACATCGTTTTTGCCTCATCGACCTATAACGGCGGCATTTTCTCCGCAATGGAAACTCTTCTCCTCGCCGAAAAGGCTCATGCGCTTCAAAACCGCACAGTTGCCTTCATCGAAAACGGCAGCTGGGCGGCACAGAGCGGAAAGCAGATGCGCGAAATTGTCGGAACTATGAAAGACATGACCATTATTGAAAACACGGTTTCCCTCAAGTCATCGCTTAAGCCCGAGCAGTGCTCCGAGCTGGAGGCTCTTGCCGACGCAATCTGTGAAACTCTGAAATAGGAAATCCTTCGCGCCTAGCTGTGCACAAAATTTCATTTAAGCCAAGCGCCCCACGATTTACATGGGGCGCTTTTATTTTCGGCAGAAAGAGTTTTATCTTGCGTTTAAGCTTTTACGCGCCGCTTAATTTTAGTCGTTCCAGCAGCACATTCCTCTAATAAGGCAAACGAGCAGCGAAATGAAACCTATGGCCATTACGGTTGCGAAAAACGCCCCGAGCGCTATCAGAATAATCGCTACTATTGAATCGGTTGCAAGAGTAATAGAAAGTGCGATAATTGCCAGAGCAAGTGTCGCGATGGTTGCCAACAGCACAAGTGTGCCGTAACAGCACAGGCACTTACCAAGCAGCGAGCGTCTGACAAGTCCTCCTCCGTAAAGTCCAACAACAAGGAAGATTAAGTCCAGCGCCGCGAAGCCGAACACTATCCATATCGCCGTTGTGATAGTGGGAATAAATTCAAACGCATATAAGAGCGCCACAATAGTGGCGACAACTACGCTCACCAGCACTGCAATGCAGATGCTGCAGGAATTACCGCATGATCTTTCGCAATTCATCAAGTCCCTCCTTTCCAAAATCAGATGTTTTACCGCCAAGCGCAAGCTCACGCTACCGGCAGGTATTTCATTCTGAACGCTTGCGCTCATTTCGGCGGAGGTTTCTCTCATTATTCGGGCGCGATGCTTCGCGCTCAACACATCTTATGTAAAATGTTCAATTTAGTTCACGTAAACAGCACAAAAAAAGCTCCCTCACATATAATGAGGGATTAAGCCCTTTCGGGCACGCTTTTTTAAAAAACACTCCCTAAAAATATATAAAACCATTCGATATGGCTTATGAATGCAATTAGGGTGATTTGCAGGCAAGCCGGAAGCCATCGACTTACAGTCGGAAATAATTTTCCGCAAAACAGCTTCAATATAATCAGCTGCTTGAAAAGCCGATTCCCAAAGCTTGTCTTTTACAGCTTATCCTCGGGCGAGGGTCAAAGCGTTTTCATACTTTTTCTGCGCTTTCATTACCCTTGCACAGTGGCTTGAGTAACGGCGGTTCAGTCTGTTAATTTTCGGCGATGAGCGAGGTATCCCTGCATTTAAAAGTTTGTTCCCCTTTCGTCTCTGCCGCCGAATATACCACCAGTGCAGTTCGATTTCAGCTGCCAGAAATCTCAATTTCAGTGTCTTCATTGTGTACTCTTCCTTTGAATTATTTATTGGGACACTTTAGTCCCGAATAAAGTTATAGCTCATTTATCGAGTCGCATAGTGTCACATATTGTCGAGTTAATAAAAAGCGGATGTAGAATTTAAGCGCCTTTCGACGGTAAATATTGTAGTTTATCACAAAGCGTCGATTTGGTTTATTTTCTGTGACCGCGTCACGGATTATCTGAGCTTCAGGGGGTTATAATCATCACAAAAGAAGAGCTTTCACAAGAATAATTAAGGAGATGTTAGATATGTCAGTTGTAACAGTTACAAACGATAATTTTGAAAAAGAGGTTGTTAATTCCTCAGTTCCCGTTCTAATCGATTTCTGGGCAAGCTGGTGCGGTCCCTGCAGAATGCTATCCCCTGTTATCGAGGAAATTGCGTCCGAGGTTAAGGACAAGAAAATCTGCAAGGTCAATGTTGACGAGCAGCCTGAACTTGCCCGCAAATTCGGCGTTATGAGCATTCCGACCCTTGTAGTCATGAATAAGGGCGAACTGGTCAAGAAGTCGCTGGGCGTTCAGCCGAAAAACGCTGTGCTGTCTATGCTTAACATATAAGGGAACGCTCAAAGGCGGCTGCAAGTTTTGCAGCCGCCTTTGTTATATTATGAGTCTTTAGCCCGCGATTTTTTTGAGTCTCGGCTTATCCAGAACCTTCACTCCGCCGCGAGCGACCTCAACAAGTCCCTCGGTTGAAAAATACTTGAGCATTCGGGACACGACCTCCCGCGCCGAGCCCATGTATTTTGCTATCTGCTCCTGCGTAAGCTTTATTGAGTCACCACCCTCTTTGGCAAGTTCGTCAAGTAAAAACACCGCAAGCCGGCGGTCAAAGCTCATGAACAGTATTTGCTGCATTGCCCACATCACTTCGGAAAAACGTTCCGTCGCCGTTTTAAGAGCAAAATTTTCGACATAGACATTTTCTTCCATAAGCTTTGCAAAGCCGCCGGAGCTTATAATGTAAACCTCGCTTTTCACCTCTGCGTCCACAAAGACGTCAAAGGTAATGCTCTGCATAACGCACGAGGCTGAAAGCATGCAAATATCGCCCGGATAAAGTCTGTATAGGGTGATTTCCTTGCCCTCCTCGGAGAGCATATATGCCCGAAGGATTCCGCTTTTGACGAGAATCGCGCCCGTGCAGTTGCCAGTGTTGCCGTGGATGTTCTCGCCCTTGTCATATTCGGCAAAGGAGGTCTGAAGGCAAAGAGCCTTTTTCTCCTCCTCGCTGAGTTTATCCCAAAAAGGGAAATAGCGTGAGAATAGGTCCGCGCAGTTAAAAGGCATAATGTCATCCTCCTGTTCGGATTTTGGGCGTTACGGGTTGGTATAAAACGTCCGCTAAGTATTTTATCACAAAGCGTCTCGTCGTTCAAGCCTGCTTAAAAAAACAACATCGGCGCATCTTTACTTATTGTGCGGATGTGCTATAATGCATACAAGATTGTTAAGGCGGAATTATTAAGTCGGTATATGGCCGTCTCTGTTTAACGAGAGCGGCTTTTTTAGTATTGATGGAAACGGAGGGCATCATGAGTAAAGTATTAGTACTCGGCGGAGCGGGCTATATCGGCTCCCACACTGTTTATGAGCTTTTGGACGAGGGCTTTGAAGTCGTCGTGGCTGATAATCTGGAAACCGGACACCGTTCGGCTGTTCATCCCCTCGCCAAGCTCTATGTTGGCGATATCCGCGACAGAGCCTTTCTCGACAAGCTCTTTGATAGCGAGAAAATCGACGCCGTCATACATTTTGCCGCCTATTCCCTTGTCGGCGAGAGCATGACAAACCCGCTCAAATACTACGGCAACAATGTCGGCGGAACACAGGTGCTTCTTTCCGCAATGGTCGCTCACAATATTTCCAAAATCGTCTTTTCCTCCTCGGCGGCGGTTTACGGTGAGCCGAAAAGCATTCCGATTCTGGAAAGCGACTCTACTGAGCCGACGAACACCTACGGCGCAACTAAGCTCGCCATGGAGCAGATGTTTAAGTGGACCGGTTTAGCTCACGATCTAAAGTATGCTTCCCTTCGCTATTTTAACGCCTGCGGCGCGCATCCCAGCGGGAGAATCGGCGAGGATCACAACCCCGAAACCCACCTGATTCCGATAATTTTGCAAACCGCAAACGGCACCAGGTCCGAAATTCGGGTTTTCGGCACAGATTACAACACAAAGGACGGAACCTGTGTGCGGGACTATATCCATGTGTGCGATCTTGCGCAGGCGCATGTCAAAGCCGTGCGTTACCTTTTAGACGGCGGCGAAAGCACTGCCTTTAATCTCGGTAACGGTGTCGGTTTCACGGTTAACGAGGTTATTCGGGCCGCCGAGGAGGTTGTCGGTCACAAAATTCCCACAGTTCTTTCCGCCAGACGCGCGGGCGACCCCGCCGTTCTCGTCGCCTCAAGCGACAAGGCAAAAGATATGCTCGGCTGGGAACCGCACTATGCGGATATCTATACCATTTTGGAAACCGCTTGGAAGTGGCACCGCGCCCAGCCCAATGGCTTTGACGAGGATAAGTAAACTTTAGCTGCAAAACCGCCGTCCGCAACTTTTTGCCGGACGGCGGTTTTTAGGTTTATTTTTACTTTATGCGGCTCGAAGCGACAAGCGTTCTTCGTCCTTCATCTTTTTTCGATAATACACAATAAAGGCGGCCGAAGTCAGCGTCCACGTGATGGGATAGCTTAGAAGCGTTGACATGAGCACAGGGTTTTTCGGCACAACAAAGGTTAGCCAAACGACGCGCAGCAGGCATATTCCGACGAGCGTTATCAGCATCGGTACGAAGGCGTGCCCCATACCGCGAAGCGCGCCGGCCAGCACAATTACGAAAATAAACACGATGTAGCAGGGTACCAATAGTCGCTGAATATCAAGACCGATAGAAAGTACGTTCGGGTCATCGGTGAAAAGCAGGAACAAAGTTCTGCCAAACAAAATCAGAAGCGAGCCCATTACAACTGATATTCCGGCCGTCATAATAAGGCAGATTCGCACGCTTTTTTTGATGGCGTTGAGCTGCCCCGCGCCGTAGTACTGTCCCGAAATTGAGGTTATGGCAATTCCGAAGGATTCCAGCGTCATCCAAAAGAACACATCCACCTTGCTGTAAGCGGACATAGCCGCAATTGTGTTGGTTCCGAAGCCGTCAATGTTTGTCTGAATCATTATATTCGATATTGAATACATAACCTGCTGCATGGCTTCAGGAACGCCTATGCGCAGCATGTGCTTCAATATATTAAGGCGAATTTTGATTTTTCTGAACTTAAGCCTGTATTCCTCGGGCAGCTTGCAGAGAGCCCGCACAATGAGAACCGAGCTTAGCCCCTGCGATATAATGGTGGCAATAGCCGCTCCCGCAACGCCCATGTCAAACCAGTAGATTAAAACATAGTCGAGAGCGATATTTGTCAGGCAGCCGGCAACCAGATAATAGAACGGGCGCTTGGAATCCCCGATTGCTCGCAGTACGGATGCACCCAAATTATAGACCGTGATGAAAAGCGCGCCCGAAAAGTAAATATGAAGGTAAGTTTTGCTCATTGTGTAGACTTCGCCCTTAACGTCCATGCTTTTTAAAAGTGTCGGCGTAAAAACAAGCCCCAAAACTGTAATCGCCACGCCGCAGATAAGGGCAATAGCCATCGCGGTATGTAAAGCCCTTCCGACTCTTTTACTGTTGCCGGCACCGAAATACTGCGCGATTATCACCGAGCAGCCCGCCGCCAGCTCGACGAAAACTCCGATCAGGAGGGTTACAATCTGCGCCGTCGGACCACCCACCGCGGCAAGCGCGGCTTTTCCCACAAAACGTCCGACGAATATCGCATCGGCCGTGTTATAAAGCTGCTGAAAAAAAGTGCCAAGCCAAATCGGGATAACAAACAAGATAAGCATTTTCGCAATGCTTTTCCACGATGTTGAATTGTCGTTTACATTCATTTGTTTTCCCTCCTTAGCTTTGAATTTCCTTATTTGTCGCTGATTTGCGGATTTTCACATTATACAATGTCCGCCCGTGATAGACAAGACAAAAATCACGCTTTGTGTGCAAAAAACTTATAAAAACGGAGCAGGAGCCGAAGTATACCGTTTCGGCTCCTGCTCCGCATTTTAAAAACTTGAATCTATCTAAAATGTATTCGAAATTATGCCCGAGTCAGGCTCGTCGATTGCGCATGCGGGATACTTTTTGACGTCCCAGACATAGCTGTCCTTAAACTGCTCGTCGCTCCGCATGAAGGAGTTATCCGCGCCCAAGGAGTAGTATGCCGTCGCATCTACATGGAAATAGTTGCCCTCAATTCTAATGATGTTCCAAGAGTGGGCTTCGTTATCCATCGTGCCGTCAACTACCAGACACTCGATTCCGGCGGCGCGGCAGAGGGCGCTGTATGCAGCAGCAAAACCGCGGCTGTCGGCGCAGTATTCGAGCAGCGCTCCGTAAGCTGAGGAACCCAGTCCGCTGTCCAGCTCCGCACCGCTGCGAACCGCGCCCGTCGGGTCGTAGGTACAGCTGAGCGCAAGCTGCTGGTAGAGGTTATAGGCATATTCCGCGTCTTTGACGTTTGAAGCGCTCCTTATAATCTCCTGTATTTTCGAATTCAGAGCCGCTTTCATTTTTTGGAGCTCCGAGGTCTTCCATCCGTATTCAAAATCGAGCTCAATTATGCGCTGAAGACCGCTTTCGGGGTGGATGGTAACCGTAACACTGGGCGGCACAACACAGCTTGTGGGGTTTTGCGTATACGCTAGATTGACGGCGGAAATCACATCCTCCTCGGTAACCGTCGCACTTGTCAGGCGCAGGGCAACATAGGAAGACATCTCCTCCAGAACAGGCTCAATTGCATCGGCAAGCTCTGCTTTTCCGGTTATATAACGAATATCGTCGATTTCGCTCTGGGTTTTCTTATATGTTATGTAAACCACAGCCTCATAATAGGTGACAATGGGACTTAAATCATAGGACATATAGTCCACAGCGAAACTTGCCAGCGCGTTTTCGTTCTTCGCCTCCAGTAAAGCCCTTGAAAGGTCGTCCTGAATGGTTCCGTCATACGCCGTGAATCTCAGCCTTCCCTCCGCCTTGTGGCCGCTTACCATAGCGATAATCGCGGCCTTCAGCTCAATGAAGGTTGAAATTTGAGTGGTATTACTGCTTAACAGATTTTGCTGGTCGTCCTTATATTCCGAAACGGAGAGATACTCCTTTTTAAACATTGAGCTGCAGCCTGAAAGTGCGGCAAGCAGGGATACAATGATTAAAGCCGATATAATTCGTTTCTTCAAATTCCCTGCCTCCTTTTCGGAAAATGGTTATTAGCCAAACGGCTTCGCGCTTATTTATTGACCGAAATGTCCCCAAAGCCCTCGCCGAAGACGTCGCGGGTATCCGTTACGATAACGAAGGCAGTCTTGTCAATGTTCTTGACAATTTTCTTGATTTCAACTATCTGCTGACGCTTGACAACACAGAGAAGAATCTGCTTGTCCTGCCCCGAATAGGCGCCCTTGCCCGAAAGCACGGTTACGCCTCTGTTTAGCTTTTCAACAATTGCCGCTTTTATCTCGTCGCTGTATTCGGAGATGATGTGGCATAGCTTCGACTGTGAGGAGCCGTAAAGAACAAGGTCGATAACCCTCGCTGCAATATAAACGGCGATAACGGTATACATCGCGTTTTCGTATTTTCCGAAAATCAGCGCGTAGGCGGCAATAATTACGCCGTCAAGCACCAGTATCATCGTGCCAAAGTTGACATAGGGATATTTTTCGCGGATTAGCTTGGCCAGAATGTCCGTTCCGCCGGTGGTCGAGCCTGTTGAGTAGACGATGCCAAGCCCCAGGCCGGTAATTATTCCTCCGTAAATCGCCGCGAGAAGCGGCTCGGCAGTAATACTTATTTTGACGAGCGAAAGAAGGTCGATGAAAAGAGAGCTTGCGAGAGTTCCCAAGAGTGAGCCCCCCATAAACCTCCATCCGTACCTCCTCAGGGCGATTATGAATAGAGGCAGGTTCAGGGCCGCAAGCATAACGCCGGTCGGAGCGCCCGTCAGATAGTTTATAACCAAAGCGATACCGGTTACGCCGCCGGAAAGCAGGGCTGCAGGGTGGAAAAACCACTGGATTCCGACAGCGAATACTGCGGAGCCGAGCAGGATTTTTATAATATTAAGCGCGGATTTCAGACTTGATTCAGATATCTTTTTCAAAACACCTGCTCCTTTATTCTTGTAAAGCCGAACAAATCAAAATGATAACTCATTCGATAAGGCTCATCTGTTTTTCCTCTTTGTCCTCGTCGCGCAAAAGCGCTCCGGCAACGGGAATACTTCTCGCCCTGTAACGCGCAGCGTTTTTAATCGGACTTTCTTCCGCAAACACCGCTCGCTCAAGGCTGTATTTTGCTTTTATATTCATAAGCGAAACGCCGATAGTCGTGCGTGAACTCTTCGGCGCGAGCAGCGAGCTTGAGAAGACCATAGCCCTGCCTTCGGTGGAGAAAACGGCAATTTCGCGCTCCTTGGTAAGCGGCAGAATGCTGACAAGACGGCTTTTGTCCGAATAGGCTCCCGTAAGACGTTTTCTGTTCGTTTTTGTTGCGTAGGCGTTAAGCTCAAGCCTTGCAACCTTGCCGTTGGCGTAGAACAGCAGCAAATTCCCGCTGTAATCGCCGGGATTTATCATGCAGATTACATTCTCTCCCTCGTCCATTTCGAGATGTGAGGGTAAAAACACGCCGAGAACCGAGGCCTTTGAGTCTTCAAAATCCGAAACTCGCACCTTATAGACCTGCTGCTTGTCGGTAAATATGAGCAGCTCATCGCGGTTTGTCGCCTCAAACATCTGGAAGGGCGCGTCGTTCTCCTTGTACTTCTGCTCGCCGCCCATGCGCAGTGACAGCGGAGTTATTTTTTTGAAATAGCCCTCACGCGATAAAAACAGCGTTACGGAATAGTCCTCAATTTCGCTGCCGACTTCTGGCTCCTCCACTTCGTCTGAATAGACTATCGCGGTTTTTCGCGGCATATTGTACTTGCGGCTGACCTCCGAAAGCTCATCGATGATTATTTTTTTCACTCGGCGCGGAGAGCTCAAAATATCCTCAAGGTCGGCAATATCCTTCTCGAGCTGCGCTGTTTCCTCAACGCGCTTTAGAATATATTCCTTGTTGATATTGCGGAGCTTGATTTCGGCGACAAATTCGGCCTGAACGCGGTCGATACCGAAGCCGATCATAAGGTTCGGCACAACCTCCGCCTCAAGCTCGGTATTGCGGATAATAGCTATGGCTTTGTCTATATCAAGAAGAATTTTTTTAAGACCGTTAAGCAAATGCAGCTTATCCCGCTTTTTGGCAAGGTCAAAATAAACCCTGCGGCGCACGCTTTCGATTCTCCACGCTGTCCACTCGTCCAGAATTTCGCGTATGCCCATAACGCGCGGATTGCCGGCAATGAGTATATTGAAATTGCAGGAGAAGCTGTCGCACAGAGGCGTCATCTTCATAAGCTTCTGCATGAGCTTATCGGGATCGATTCCGCGCTTGAGGTCAACGGCAAGCTTAAGTCCGCCCAAATCGGTTTCGTCGCGCATGTCGTTAATTTCCTTGATTTTCCCTGTTTTTATAAGCTCGGCAACCTTGTCCATAATGGCTTCAACTGTCGTGGAATAGGGAATCTCAAAAATTTCGATGATGTTTTCTTCTTTTATATACCGCCATTTAGAGCGAACCTTGAAGCTGCCGCGGCCTGTCCGATAAATCTCCTCAAGCTCGGAGGCATTGTAAATCAGCTCGCCGCCGGTCGGAAAATCAGGCGCAAGCAGACTCTGCATAAGGTCACATTCAGGGTCCTTTATGTAGTTTATGGTCGTTTCGCAGACTTCATTCAGATTAAAGCCGCAAATTTGGCTCGCCATGCCGACGGCTATGCCCGTGTTTGCGGAAACAAGCACATTCGGGAAAGTGGTCGGAAGCAAGGCCGGCTCCTTGGTGCTGCCGTCGTAGTTATCAATAAAATCCACGGTATCCTTGTCAATATCGCGGAAAAGTTCCCCGCAGATGTCCGAAAGCTTCGCCTCGGTGTAACGCGACGCGGCGTAGGACATGTCACGCGAATAAATCTTGCCGAAGTTACCCTTGCTGTCGACAAAGGGTGTTAAAAGAGCCTCGCAGCCCTTTGAAAGACGCACCATAGTTTCGTAAATTGCGGCGTCGCCGTGAGGATTAAGGCGCATGGTTTGACCGACGATGTTTGCGCTTTTTGTGCGCGCGCCCGTCAGCAGATTCATTTTATACATCGTATAAAGCAGCTTACGGTGGGAGGGCTTGAAGCCGTCAATCTCCGGAATGGCCCTCGAAACTATTACGCTCATGGCGTAGGGCATATAGTTTGTTTCAAGTGTTTCCGTAATCGGCTGCTCGATAACCTCCGCGTGAAGTCCCTCAACCGCGGCGTTTATATTTGTTTTTTTGTTTTCGGGCTGTTTTTTCTTTGCCATAAGGCGCTTCGTCCTCTCTTTTGGTAGGGAGTGTAATCGGGCAAACCAACCTCACGAAATGTCCGCAAGGTCAATATATTTGTAGCCGTTTTCGGCAATGTGCACTTTGCGCCCCGCGAGATTATCGCCGAGCAGCAAATCAAACTGCTCAGAAGTGCGCTGGGCATCCTCCGGCATTACTCTGATGAGGTGGCGCGTTTCGGGATTCATCGTGGTAAGCCACATCATTTCGGGGTCGTTCTCGCCAAGTCCCTTTGAGCGGTTGATGGTACACTTTTTTCCGTCGAGCTTTTCGAGTATCTCAGCCTTATCGCGGTCGGAATAGGCAAAATAGGTCTTTTCCTTGGTCTCGATTTCGTAAAGCGGAGTCTCCGCGATATAGACGTAGCCGTCTTTAATAAGCGTCGGCATGAGCCTATAAATCATAGTCAGTATCAGTGTGCGAATCTGGAAGCCGTCAACGTCGGCGTCGGTGCAGATTATGATTTTGTTCCAGCGCAGACTCTCCGAATCGAAGGTGGATAAATCCTTGCCGCGCCCTTTTTCCACTTCAACGCCGCAGCCCAAAACCTTAATCAAATCCGTGATGATTTCGCTTTTGAAAATCTTCGCGTAATCCGCCTTTAGGCAGTTTAGTATCTTGCCCCGCACGGGCATAATGCCCTGAAACTCCGCGTCACGCGAGAGTTTGCAGGCGCCGAGCGCCGAATCGCCCTCGACAATATAAATCTCACGCTTTTCAAGGTCCTTTGAGCGGCAATCAACGAATTTTTGTACGCGGTTTGAGATATCCACCGAGCCTGAAAGCTTCTTTTTAATGTTCAGCCTCGCCTTTTCAGCCTGTTCGCGGCTGCGCTTATTTATGAGCACCTGCTCCGCGATTTTATCCGCCTCTGCTTTGTGCTCTATAAAATAGACCTCGAGCTGTGTGCGGAAAAAGTCAGTCATCGCGTCCTGAATAAACTTGTTGTTGATGGCTTTTTTCGTCTGGTTTTCGTAAGAGGTCTGGGTGGAAAAACAGTTTGTTACAAGAATAAGGCAGTCCGCGATGTCCTGAAAGCTGATTTTACTCTCGCTCTTCTGGTATTTACCGATTTTTTTGATGTAGGCGTCAAGAGCGTAGACAAAGGCGCTTTTTGTCGCCTTGTCAGGTGCGCCGCCGTATTCAAGCCAGGACGAGTTATGGTAATACTCAATGCGGTTAACCGTGTTTGAAAAGCAAAAGGCGGCGGTGAGTTTAACCTTGTATTCGGGCTTGTCCTCGCGGTCACGTCCCCTGCGCTCGGTTGAAATGAATAGGGGGGCGGAAATGGTTTCCTCGCCCGCGATTTCGGCGATATAGTCCAGAATTCCGTTTTCGTACTTGAACTCGGAGGTTTCGAACTTCCCGTCCTCCCTCTGATTGCGGAAGCGGAAAAGTATGCCCGCATTGACCACGGCCTGACGGCGAAGCGTTTCCGTGAAGTATTCCGCAGGCACGGAAATGTCCGTAAAAACCGAGAGGTCGGGGCGCCAGCGGAACAGCGAACCGGTTTTTTTGCGGTCGGCAGGTTCTTTTTGAAGACCGCCGACATTCTCGCCCTTTTCAAAGTGGAGGGTATATTTGAAGCCGTCGCGGTAAATAACCGCGTCGAAGTATTCGCTGGCATACTGCGTGGCGCAGGAGCCAAGACCGTTAAGTCCCAGAGAGTACTCATAGCTCTCGCCCTCGTCGTTCGCGTATTTGCCTCCCGCGTAAAGCTCGCAGAAAACAAGCTCCCAGTTGAAGCGTTTTTCGTTCTCGTTCCAGTCCACGGGACAGCCGCGTCCAAAATCCTCAACCTCGATGGACTTGTCAGAATATCGGGTAACTGTTATAATATCACCGTGCCCTTCACGGGCTTCGTCGATTGCGTTAGAAAGTATTTCAAAAACAGCATGCTGGCAGCCTTCAAGCCCATCCGAACCGAAAATAACGGCGGGGCGCTTGCGAACTCTGTCCGCTCCCTTGAGCTGCGAAATGCTTAGGTTGCCGTATTCCGCGCTTGTGTTTTTCTTCATAGAGCCTCCTGTGCGCCTGTTTGAAATTTTGCCTGAGCCTTTTTTGTTGCCTATATAATCACAACATGTTGTGCAAACGAAAAAGCTACTTAACTCATATAGTATAGCCTATAATACCCAAAAAATCAAGCAATACAGAAAGTACTCAAAAGCCGCAATTATCCCGCTATTAGTTTAATTCCCGACTGTTTCGGAGATAATATTGAAAGGCGCTTAAGCGCTTTGAAGATTTGTCATCCGTTCCGATCGCGGCGCATAGAATTACCGAAGGCAGACGCAAAGGTCAGTTCCTCGGAAATCCGTCGTATCGGAAACCGATTCGGGAGGTAACTATGCCGAAAAACAAGCGAAACGAGAAGGAAAGACGAGCAGAGCTTTCACACTATGCCGGAGAAATCGGCGAAATACGCGGCAGTCTCGACGAGGCCTATACCCATTTTAACAACACCACGGATCCCGACACTCTGGACGCCTGCATCTTTGAGATAAGCGCCCTTCGCTCGCGCTACAACACGGCGCTCAAGCACTACCGCAACAGATATTATTAAGCGTTGAAACATTCCTTAATCAAAGGAATGTCATTACATAACAAGGAGAACCCGCCATGCCGACATTCAGCTTTCTCACCATCGGCGCTGTCATCATCTGCGTCCTTCTGGTTGTTCTGCTTTTTAAAATTCTTAAAACTCCGCTCAAATGGGCGTTTAAGCTCCTTCTCAATGCGGCGGGCGGCTTTATTGCCCTCGTTATACTGAACTTTTTCGGCGGCTTCGTCGGACTGAGCCTGACGGTTAACCTCGTCAATTGCCTTGTGGCGGGGATACTGGGGCTTCCGGGCGTTGTGCTGCTGCTCGTGTTAAAGTACATATTTTAATTGGAAGCAAAACTTTGCTTTCGACATGCCGAAAGACCTGAATGTTTCGCCTGATAACCAAATAAAAAGCACAACCCCCTGTTCATCCAGCGTGAACAGGGGGCTACGTTTGTTCAATTTTTTCAGTCATTCGGTTTGGTTTACCTCACTTCTTCGGGTATTGCTCAAGGTCGACGTCTAACCCTCCTTTACTCACCGTATGCCACATTTAACAAGCTCTTGGCAGCTATAAAGCGGTAGCTCGCTTATGCCGCATGAACCTATTTATCTCTCACAGGAGTGAGAACTGCATGGGATATAAAGCTTTCGGATATTGCCGAACCCTCGCAAGAGAAGGAACCTAGTTTGAGCCAAAACTCCACATCGGAATCACCCTTTCTCTGGTTATATGGTATATCAATTCCGATGTTATGTCAATCTATTTTATGAATTGTTCACAATTATCGTCGTTTTGCACATATCCTTATAGCGGTATTTAATTCCCCCGTTAAACTGCAATACAGGTGGTGGAAAACATGGTTTTTAATGTCAGGATGAACTAAGGACAGCCACAGAAAAAAGGTGGCTGTCCTTAGTATAAGCTCCATGCTGCGGAGCAGATTTGAGTTGAAGCTACTCCTCGTATAGGTCTCCGCTGTTTTCCTTGTTCAGCGTACCTTCCAGCTCAATCATCATGAACTTTGCAAGCTCGGTGACCACGGGTCTGTGCCTTGTCCCCTTGGGGACAATCACAAATTCTCCCTCGTCAACCCGAATCAGGCCCTCCTCGGTTTCAAGCTGAAAGCTTCCCTCGACGACGAAGAAAAGCTCATCAGACTTTTCATGCACATGAAAATCCAGCGTGCGGTTTTCCACCTGCACCGCGCTCAGCACATGGCCGTTGAGAAAACCGATTTTCTTATAGATATAAAGACCGTCAACGGAGTTTACCTCGTCCTTGAGATTAACCTTTTTCAACATTTAAGTGTTTCCTCCAATATAAATTGTCTTTTCATATGAACCTCGCAAGCGCTTCGTCCATTGTTCCCACAAAGAAGAAATCTCTGCCCTTGTTGCTCTCATATATGAAGTCCTTAAGCGGTTTGCTCGTATATTTCGAAAAATCGCCCACAACGGCGAGCCTCATTCTGTAATTAACGAATTTTTGGAGAACTTCTCCCGCAAGACCTGTTCCCAGCCTGAAAAAATCCTCGCTAAGTCCCGATTTATCAATGATTATTTTTTCGCAATTTGTTTCATATCTGACCGTGGCGATAAAATCCAGAGCGGACTGCGCGTCCGTTATGAACGGTTCCCCGCCGCTGACATAGACAATGCCGTTTTCGATTACTTCAAACTCCATTTTGCACCCGCCTTTTCTTCGCCTATTTTGAGGGATTCGGGTCGGAGCTCCAATCGGCGTCGATATCCGCTTCGTGATAGACCCTGTTTTTCCCGTTGGACTTATGCAGGTAAACGTCCTCGTCGGGGTAGTAGCAGGTATCCTCTTTTTCCGCCATACCTACATCCAAAAGCACCAAGGCCTCTATTCCGCTGTTATAGAAGGTATGAGCGATGTTTTTTCCCGCCGGCTTTGCAATAAAATCACCCTTGGAAACAGGAATCTTCTCGCCGTTTAGTCTTAGCGTCCCCTCGCCCTCCAGTACAAGAAAAAACTCTTCCTGCTGCGAATGACTGTGATATTTTGTACTGAGCGCTCCGGGCGGCACGCTGTCGATATTGACATTCAGCCTTTCGCTGCCCGCCGCCGCACCGAGCGATTTTGTGACAAGTCCGATTTCGTCCCGCCAGACGAATTCCGGCGGCAAATTTTCAAGGTTTAAAATTTTCATTTTCAATCTCCAAAAAAATATTTCTTACCGACTTAAGCGCTTATTTAGTCACGAACGGCGTTTAGCGCCGCCTCCCGGGCGTGTATAAGCGTCGTGTCATAGAGGGGCACCTTTGTATTCTGCTGCGAGATCAAAAGCCCGATTTCCGTACATCCCAGAATTACCCCCTCGGCTCCTGCCGCGCTCATCTTATTCACGAGTTCCAGAAGCATGGCTTTTGAGTCCTGCGAAATTACGCCCAGACAAAGCTCCTTGTAGATAATATCGTTTATCGCGTTTCTCTCGTGCTCCTCGGGTACAAGCACCTCAATTCCGTTCTCGATGAGCTTGTTCTTGTAGAAATCCTGCTCCATGGTATATTTCGTCCCGAAAAGGGCTACCTTTTCGATCTTCGCCTCGCGGAGCTTTTTTGCTGTTGCCTCGGCGATGTGGAGAATCGGAATTTTTATCTGCTCTTGAATCTGCGGAACCGCCTTATGCATTGTGTTTGTGCATATTACTATGAAATCCGCTCCCGCGTTTTCCAGAACTCTTGCAGCGTCCGCCAAGATTTGACCGCCCTTTTCCCAGTCGCCGCCAGACTGGCACTCTTCGATTTCATGGAAATCAACGCTGTACAAAAGGCATTTTGCCGAATGAAATCCACCCAATTCGCATTTAATGACTCTGTTGATAATCGCATAATATGTCGCTGTGCTCTCCCAGCTCATACCGCCGATAAGTCCGATTGTTTTCATTTATATTCTCCTTATAAAACAAATAAAAGCTGATAAAGGCTCACCATCAGAACTTCAGAAAATAATAAAGCTTAAGGACCGCTCCCGTCAACACATGCGCGGTCAAAACCGCCATCAGGGTCAGTGTAACGGTGTTATTAAAAAAGCTCGCAACAGTAACGCCTACAACAAGAAACCCGGCTGTGAAGAAGAAGCTTTTTCCCATAGCGCTTTGGCGTATCATTGTTTTGCGCTCGTCATTTTCCGTAATGAACATTTTCTTAAGATACTCTTCACTTCTCAGTGCCCGAATGCAGCGCACTATGAGGAATATCATTATGGCGACAAAGCCGCTGAAAAGACCGAGGGGGAAGCCCTTTGTAAAGCCGTCCGTAAATGTACTCGTCGGCGTTTCGGCCTGTGCTGTAAAAAGCGTGCCGACATAGACCAGCGCCACCGAAAGCACAGTGCATATTGCTAAAACGATTAGTCTGTTTTTAATTGCGTTTCTGTAATTACTCATCTTTATATACCTCTAAATCACTAAAATCAAATACTTCTTCAATTGAAAGGCCAAAATACTTTGCAATCCTGTAAGCCAATTGCAGGGAGGCAACATATTTCCCGACCTCAATGGACGTTATGGTCTGCCTGGTGGTGCCGACCGCGTAGGCAAGCTCCTCCTGCGATAATCTTCGCTCTTTTCTAAGCTCTTTTATTCTTGTTTTCAATCAACCACCCCCATTGATTAGATTCTATGCCAAGCCTGCTTTGCATTTTTAGCATAGTATACTTTGCGTTATTTGTCAAGTATACTTTGCAAATATATTTTCTGAATATAAAGCTCGGCGCTTTCGCGCCGAGCTTTATAGAAGATTGTGCTTAGCTATCTTATGAAATTTGTGATCGCCTGCGGCTCCCTTTCGGGCAGAGGAACGCCGCTTTTTCTACCGGCCTCAATGCACTTTAAAAGCCATCCCATATTCCTGCCGAGGGTGCGCATTATCTGCATGCCTTCAAGGTCCTGCGCAACTTCCTCGGGAGTATTGCCGTGAACCATGTTCCAATACTGCGAGGATACGACGGGCATATTTTTGATTGTAAAATACTTATTAAGCTGGTCAAAGGCCGCGGTTGCCCCGCCCCTTCGGCAGGAAACAATTGCCGCCCCCGGTTTATAGGCATGGTTTTCGCCCGCGTAGAAAAACCTGTCCAGCACGCAGGTCAGGCTTCCCGATGCCCCCGCGTAGTGCACGGGAGAGCCGAAAATATAGGCGTCGGCGCTCTCGGCTTTTTCAAGCAGCTCGTTTACAATGTCGTCGTTAAAGACGCACCTGCCTCCGCTGCATTTATTACAGCCGATACAGCCTCTGACGGGCTTATTTCCGATATGAGCGATTTCCGTGTCTATGCCGAGCTTGTTAAGCTCTTTCTCGATTTCCCGGAGTGCGGTGTAGGTGCAGCCCTCCCTATGCGGACTGCCGTTAATCATAAGTACCTTCAAAGATTTCACCTCAAAATATAATATTTATCAGGGATAGTAGTTTATATTGACCGCTTTAAGCGTTTCGCTTCCGCTGGAAAAATAAATATGCTGCGCTGATGCTACGAAACTCATTGTGTCATCGGGGTGAAGAACATAGCTCTGATTATTGACCGTAAGCGTAAGCTCGCCCTCGACGACCATAACATATTCCTCTGACTTTTCGGAGTGCCCAACGGACGTGTAGCTGTATCCCGAATCCAGTTCTAACTGAAAAAGTTCAAAGTTTCGGGCAGGTGTATTGGGGTAATAACAAAATATCCTATAATGTCCGTCGTCGCTCGCAAAACTGTCCGTTTCCGCTTTTGTTACAATTGAGGCTTCATGCTCCTGCTGCTCCAAAATTTTTGTATAGGGCACCTTGAGCCCGTTTGCGATTTTCCAGAGCGTGTTGATGGTTGGGTTTGTTTCGCCCTTTTCAATTTGAGCCAGCATTACCTTGCTCACGGCACACAGCTCTGACAGCTGCCCAAGACTGAAATTGCGCTCTGTGCGCAGTCGCTTTAAGTTTTCGGCGATAATACGGTTAATATCCATAAATCACTCCCAAAGGTATTGACAAATATAATTTACGATTGTAATATATATCAAACTATTATATTTTACGATTGTTATGTATATTATACGACACTTTTTCTGGGAGCACAAGAAAAAATGACCGAAACAACTCGAAAGCAAAAGTTAAAAAGCGCCTTCCTCGCTGCCTTTCCCAATACGCTTCCTGTTCTGGCCGGCTTTCTGTTTTTGGGAATGGCTTACGGCGTGCTGATGCAGACAAAGGGCTACGGCGCCCAGTGGTCTGTTCTCATGAGCATGGTGGCGTTTTGCGGAAGCATGCAGTATGTCGCAATCACTCTTCTGACCGTTGCGTTTAACCCGATTCAGGCTTTTCTTCTAAGTATAATGGTCAACGCAAGACACTTGTTTTACGGGCTTTCGATGCTTGAAAAATACAAGGGTCTTGGGAAAATCCGCTTTTTTCTCATATACACGCTGTGTGATGAAACCTTTTCGATTTCTTCAAGTGTCGAACCGCCCGAAAATATTGACAGGAAATATTTCTATTTTGCCATTTCGTTCCTCGATTATTTCTATTGGGTATTGGGAAGCTTTTTGGGTGGTATGCTGGGCGGACTTATCAGTTTCAGTACAAAGGGCTTGGATTTCGTTTTGACAGCGCTCTTTATCGTTCTCTTCCTCGAGCAGATGAAAAAGAAGGAAAACAGAATATCGGGCCTCATCGGAATCGTTGCCACGGCAGTCGCTTTATTGCTCTTCGGTGCCGAAAATCTGGTAATACCCGCAATGCTTATTATCTTGCTCGTACTTCTGGCAGGGAGGAAAAAGCTATGCACTTAACTGCCGTTCAAACTGTTATAATGATTCTGGCGATTGCGCTCGGAACTATGATAACCCGCTTTACGCCGTTTCTGCTTTTCCCCGAGCGGAAAGAGCCTCCTAAAATAATACTCTACCTCGGAAGGGTTCTGCCGCCCGCGATGATGGGGCTGCTTGTCGTATACTGCCTCAAAGCCGTTTCGCTTACCGAAGCGCCGCACGGGCTCCCGGAGCTTATTGCCATTGCGGTCATCTTTCTGCTGCACAAGTGGAAGGGCAATGTGCTTTTAAGCATTGGCGGCGGGACGCTTGTATATATGGTTCTTGTTCAGGCGGTATTTGTGTGAATATGCGAGGAGGCTCGGCGCGCTGCGCCGAGCCTCTCTTAATACAGGTGTAAAAAAGAGTGCCATCTTTCGATGGCACTCTCTGATAAGCGAATTATCTCTTGGAGAACTGGGGAGCGCGACGTGCGCCCTTGAGACCGGGTTTCTTACGCTCTTTCATTCTGGGGTCACGGGTAAGGAAGCCCGCAGCCTTCAAAGCGGGGCGATATGCCTCGTCCACAAGAAGCAGCGCTCTTGCAAGACCGTGGCGGATTGCGCCTGCCTGTCCGGTTACGCCGCCGCCGGTTACTGTTGCTTCGATATCGAACTTATCAAGATTCGAGGTGGTAACGAGGGGCTGACGGATGATGAGCTTAAGTGTGTCAAGTCCGAAATAATCGTCGATGTCGCGGTTATTGACTGTGATTTTTCCTGTGCCGCCCGGGAACAGATGAACTCTGGCCACGGAGGACTTTCTTCTGCCGGTGCCGTAAACATAAGGCTTCTTGCTCTGATACATGTTCATTCTCCTCCTTTATCGTGTCCAGGCTTCGGGCTTCTGTGCCTGGTGGGTGTGCTCTGCGCCGCGGAACAGCTTAAGACGTGTAAGCTGAGCGCTGCCGAGCTTGTTCTTCTGAAGCATACCCTTAACCGCAAGCTCCATAGCGAACTCGGGTCTTTCACTCATGAGGCGCTTATACTGAACAGCCTTAAGGCCGCCGACATAACCGGAGTGGGTGTAATAATACTTCTGCTCGAGCTTTTTGCCTGTGAGCACTGCCTTCTCTGCGTTGATGATGATAACGAAATCACCGCAGTCAACGTGCGGAGTGTAGGTGGGTTTGAGCTTTCCGCGGAGAAGATCAGCTGCCAGAGCCGCTGTCTTGCCCAGGGGCTTGCCCGCTGCGTCAAGGATATACCATTTGCGTTCAATGGTTTCCGCATTTGCCATGTAAGTGGACATTTTTTCTGCCTCCATATAAATATAGTTGAGCTTGGCTTATACAAACTTTATCTGAGCCGCCGCGCAAAAATGAGCAGTCTTGCGGCTGACTGTCACGGCTTTTTTTGAATAAGCCGCAAAAAACTTTGACAATTGCCTGCCGCGCCGTTACAATGGTTTGAAAACCTAAATTCTCCTTACGGCGCCTTACTTTTATACCACAGAGCCAAATGCGTGTCAACACCTAATTTTGATAAAAAACAAATACATTGGGGAGAGCTTCGATTATCTCCGTTTTGCTCTTGTTTTCTCGCGTTTTCTCAATATCATTTTTGTTTTAATACGCAACGATTTCAGCAGAAATGTCGATTTTTCAGGCCTTTCGGGGAACTGTTTAAAGCACATAAAGAAAGAGGATTACATTATGCACGGACTGGGAACAATAGTAAACGCCGCCGCCATTATCATCGGAGGTACTGTAGGAATTCTGATTAAAGGCGGACTTCCGAAGCGCTTTGAGGAAACAATTTTCTCGGCTGTCGGTCTTGCGGTTGCCTTCATCGGTCTGGGCGGTGCGCTTGCGGGTTTTCTTGTGCTGGAAAACGGCGCGTTTTCAACGCAGTACACCATGCTTATGGTTCTCTCCCTTGTTCTGGGCGCGGTCACGGGTGAGCTTCTCAATATTGAGAAACGGCTTGACCACCTCGGCGAATGGACAAAGAGCAAAATGCCGAAAAAACTTGCTGGAAACACCTTTGTGGACGGCTTTGTAACCGCCTCCACACTGTTTTGTGTGGGTGCGATGGCGATTGTCGGTTCACTTGACGACGGGCTTACGGGCAACTTCACAACTCTGTTCGCTAAATCGGTGCTTGACGGAATCAGCTCTGTTTTACTTGCGGCCTCCCTCGGCTTCGGTGTTGCAATGTCCGCAGTTCCGCTTTTAATATATCAGGGCGGCATCACCATTCTCGCCCAGTTTGTCAAGCCGTATCTTGATGCCTATCCCTCGCTCATCAGCCAGATGTCCTGTGTCGGCTCAATTTTGATATTTGCAATCGGTGTTAATATGATCTTCGGCAAGAAAATAAAGGTGGGCAATCTGCTTCCCGCAATTTTCTTCCCGATTCTGTTCGCCCTTCTGAAAAGCGTTTTCCCCTCGCTTCCGATATAAAATAAAAAAATACCCCGAAAGAGAAACTCTCTTTTCGGGGTATTACTTATCTTTCACTCGGCACCGTCTCCGTGTCGCCAAAAATGAGATCATCTATGTCTTCCCCCATATTTGACCCTCCCTTATATAGAATTTGCGTACTCTATATATATATGCGCGGGAGGTGAGCTTATGACACAAATTTGCGTGTAATTTATAGAAATATTTTTTATCGGCAGGGGAATTCTTCGATTAAGCGGAGAATTTAAAACTACGCCGCCCGCAAGGCATGCTTTATGCCTCCTTGTCTCTGATGTACATGGTTTTATAGTTCGGGTCGGCGGTCGGACGAATTTCAAGTTCAAAGCGCGGCAGGGCTTTCAGCATTGTGCTGAGCTTACCGAAGCCGAAGTTTCTGGAGTCAAAATCGGGCTGCTTTTTTATCAGCAGATTACCCAGATAGCTAAGGTCGCAGGAGCCGTCGTCATCGGCAATATCGGCAATGCTGTCCGCAATCAGCGCTACAATCTCGTCCGGAATCGTCTTGTGTGACGTTTTTTCGTTTGGTTTTTCGGCGGGCGCTGCGGTTTTCACGTTTGTCTTTTTTGTGACCGCCGCTGCTTTAGGCTGCGCCTCGCTTTTTTCCTTATTGTAACGATCACGGATGACCTCAATATATACAAATTTGTCGCAGGCGACTATGAAAGGGCTTGGGGTCTTGCGCTCTCCGATGCCGATGACCCGCATTCCGGCCTCGCGCAGGCGGATTGCAAGGCGAGTAAAATCACTGTCGCTTGAAACCAGAACAAAGCCATCTGTTCTTCCGGCATAAAGAATATCCATGGCGTCAATTATCATAGCCGAGTCGGTGGAGTTTTTTCCTGTCGTATAGCCGTATTGCTGAACAGGCGTGACGGCGTTTTCCAAAAGGCTTGTTTTCCATCCTCCGACATTTGGACTTGTCCAGTCGCCGTATATTCTCTTTATTGTCGGGGTGCCGTAAATGGCAACCTCCTCCATTACGCTCTTCAGGCAGTCCCGCGGCGCATTATCGGCGTCAATTAATACCGCAAGCCGCAGATTGCTGGGCTCGTTAACGCGAGTGTTCATATATTATCTTCCTTTATATTAAAAATGTATCTTAACCTAATTCGTAAATTTATATCTATTCTGCTAATACTATAGGCGCGCAGAGCTCAGGTGTAATAATTATTTATAATGTTCGTTTGAGGACATTATACCACATCTATTCTGTCACGACAACTCGTGTTTAACCGGTTTCGTTCATAGGCAGGACACATTTGACACGATTTTTGAACATATTCCACAGGGTTATGCACATTCATGTACTTTTGTCAACAAATTTCCGTGGATAAATATGACTAAAAATGTCGATTTTATTTATACACTGATGTTTTGACAGCGAAGTATGGTCTGCAATTAGATTGAATTTCAAATAACTTGCTTATGATATTAACTCTTGAAACCCATCGTATTTTGCGTTATAATCATTTAGTATCTCTATTATTAGTTGTAAAGGAAGAATATAAATCATGAGTGCATCACAGGAGAAGCTGGCCCGCAAACAGCAGCGCGAGGAAGGCTCGGACAAGCGTCAGCTCGCTGCAAAGAAAGCCGAGAAAGCTAAAAAGCGCAAGGAAAAAAACTGGACAATTGGCATTGCTGTTGTCGTCGTAATTTTTGCCGGCGCACTCTTATGGAATTCAAGTTTCTTTAACGGACATTTCGCGGCCGTTAAAATCGGTGACCAGAGCTATACCGCAGCGGAGTTCAGTTTTTTCTATAATACCACCTATAACAATTTTGTTTCGCAATACGGTGACTATATTTCTTACATCGGGCTTGACACCACAAAGGACCCCGCAGATCAGGAATATCAAGACGGGAAAACCTGGGCGGATTACTTCAAGGAATCAGCCATTGCTACGATGCAGGAAATCACCGCGCTTTATGAGGAAGCTCAAAAGGATGGTTTCGTTTTGAGTGAAGAGGATCAGGCTTCGCTGGACTCAAGCCTTGAGAACATGGAAACGAGCTACACCGGCAGCGGTTATAACAGCGCGGACGAGTATCTTTCCGCTGCTTACGGAAAGGGCTGCACTGTTGAAGTTATTAGTGGGATACTTGAGAAATACTATATTTCTCAAGCATATGCCGAGCAGAAATACGATTCATTAACTTACACAAGCGCCGACCTTAAGGCTTATTATGAGGAAAACAAAAACGACCTCGACCAGTATACCTACATTGCATACTTTGCTGACGGTTCCGTAAAAGAAGACACGACCGATACCACCGATACCACCGAGCCCTCCGCTTCCCCGGATGCTGCCGCGGAAGACGCAGCAAAGGCTGAAGCGATGGCTGCTGCAAAGAAAATTGCCGACGCAATTGTTGACGGTTCGAGCTCCGCAGAAACCTTTAAGGTTGCAGTATTCACACAGTCAGGAACCGAGATTTCCGAATCCACAACCCAGGGCGGTTCTTTAAGCTCCAACTATGCCGACTGGCTTAAGGACGCTTCGCGCAAAGAGGGGGACAAAACCGTCATCGAATCCGACACGGGATATTATGCGCTATACTTTGTTTCCCGCAACGACAACAGCTATAAAACAATAAACGTGCGCCACATCCTAATAAAGGCCGTGGCCTCCGAGGACGGAACTTACACGGACGAGGCAAAGGCGGAAGCGAAATCAAAGGCTGAAACTCTTCTTGCCGCATGGCAAGCGGGAGACGCAACTGAGGACAGCTTCGCCAAGCTTGCAAATGAAAATTCCGAGGACTCCGGCTCCAACACCAACGGCGGACTTTATGAAGGTGTTTACAAGGGTCAGATGGTCACAGAATTTAATGATTGGTGTTTTGCTGAGGACAGAAAAACCGGAGACACCGGAATAGTCTTTAATCAGGACAGCAACTACTGCGGCTATCATGTTGTTTATTTTGTAGGAGAAAGCGATACTACTTATGCTGACACCCTTGCAGAAGACGGAATCCGCAACAAGGACTACTCGGCATGGAAGGACGCGCTGCTTGCAAACTATGAGACCAGCACAGGCTGGACAGCCTTCCTTGTTAAGAAAGCCGGAGATTAGCTTGTTTCTTGAAACGAGCGTAGGATGTTCCGAAATGGAAGAGTTCCTTATTTAACAGTAAAACTCCCCGCAGCCGAAGGCTGCGGGGAGTTTTACTATGTCTGTCTTAATCTATTAAGGCTTTTTGACTCAGCGTATTGCCGACATGACGTTAATGCTAATACGCCAATTCACGACCCTCATAGTTTCTTACCAGAACGGTCATATTTCCCTTGTCGTAAGCTCTTACAAAGGCGTCAACCACCTTTGGATGGAATTGCTTTCCCTTTTCCTTAAGAATAAGATCCTTTGCCATTTCAGCGGAAAGCCCGGGGCTATACGGCCTTGTGCTGGTTATAGCATCGTAAGTATCGGCGACGCTCAGCACAAACACTTCGACAGGTAATTCCTCACCCGAGATTCCTGAGGGGTATCCTGTTCCGTCATATTTTTCGTGATGGTGCAAAATCATCTCAAAGACAATCGGGCGAAGCTTAACCTCTTTCAAAATTTGCACGCTGATTTGAGGATGCTTCATAATTATTTCTCTTTCTTCGGGGGTTAAGCTGGTGGGCTTAGTCAGAATACTTTCATCAATTCCGATTTTTCCGACGTCATGAAGCAAGGCCGCAACCGTAATATCCTCGATTTGCGAACTGGAATAGCGCATTTCCTTTGCAATAATCTTAGCATATTCTTCCACGCGCTCCGAATGACCTCGTGTATACTCGTCCTTTGCTTCAATTGAATAAGTCAGCGTTTTCAGCATGACAAAATAGTTGTGCTTGACATCTATGTAAAGCGAAAATGCATATCTTGCAAACATAAGCGGGAGAATGAACATAATAACGAGATATGCGCCGTCCTTCATAGTCATAAACTTGGCAATGAAGTATCCGATCGGCGCCGCCGCGATAACACTCGGTATGAATTCAATCAGATTCTTTATAAGAGAAACAAAAAAAGGAATGCCTGAATTGAGCTTAAAGAGCAGCAACAGTAATACACTGTTAACTACTATAATTGCTAAAATCATCGCAACCGATGGCAGCAAGACACCCGGGAATGACAAATCCCCGACTGTTCCGCCGGCATATATAAAGGCTACGCCTCCTAGAAAAACGGATAGAGTAAAATTTGCGGTATTGAATGCTGTTTTTATCGGATCAGTATTAAAAATATGTGACAGCTTTTTTTCCGGTGCCGGTCCCGGTACAACTATGAAGGGCGAGCTTATTATTGTAATCGCTGCGGCTACTATCGGTCCCTTGCAAAGTAAAATTGCAAAATTGCTGATAAACGCCATGTCAATAGAAAAGTCAGGACGAATATATATGGGCAGACAGCGGCAAAGAAAAGCGAGCGAAAACAGCACAAACAGCTCAATCAGCTCGCTTTTCAAATCCCCAACAGTTGAAAGTTGTATTATTTTGTAATATACGCAATAAACGCCAACAAGAAAACCTATCAGCGAAATAAGAACTGCGTATATTCTGGCAACCGGTTTCATCTATTTGTTTCACATCCTGCTGGCAGAGTGGTCGGAAACCTTTAAGAATTGAAGAAAAAGCGGGTTCGCAAAACTTAAGTCAATGAAATTGTAACGTTATCTCCAAGCAAACATAGCGCCTGCAGAAGCAATGACAGATACAAGAGCGGTCATAGCGTTGAGGATAGGGCTCTTTTTCATTTCGACATAGCCTCCAGATACATAGTACTCTGTTGTTCCGCTAATTAAACAGGCTATATCCGCTTCGCTAAACTTGCGAACCCGCGTTTCCAAAAATAGTACAGAAGTATCAGCAGTAGCCGATTCTCCTGTTAATTGCGCTGAGGGTGGCTTTAACAACTGCTAGCGCATCATCTTCAAGTGAAAAAGCAGTTCCCGAAAAGCGGCTTACCGCAGTATTGGGTGAAGACAATGATACGCAAACAACAGCAAGCCTTCCTCCGGCAATGTCCAAAAACCTGACTTCCAGTACCGTATATGCCTTGGGAAGATCGCAGGATATAGCAACAGCGCTGAGCGTTGCCTGCGCAATTCCCCTGTAAAGATCGTAGTTATCCTTAAGAGCCGACTTTTTTCCCAGGTACATTTTCCCGTTTGAGGAGAGAGTAACCTCAACTTCTGTAAATTCTCTTCTCTTGGCAACTGTAACCGCTTCGATAACAAGTCTGGGGAGGGGCTTAATAATAGTTGGGATTAGATCGTAGTCAATTTGCGCAACACTGACGATTCTGTGGTCGATTTCCTTCTGGAATTGTGCCATAAGCAAAGACTGAATATCACGAACTATTTGCTTTGGCGCGCGAGACAGATCGGCCAGAACATGGATTTCTCCGATTTCATTGCCTGTAAATACTACATTAGCATTAAGTACTCCGGGCAATTTAGCTATATACTCCGAATATTTATTCGAAATTTGAGTTAACGCATCTTGCGTCAAAATAATCCCACCTCTCGATTTTCATGCTGTTATTATATAAAATAAAATATGTATTGGCAATGGTTTTACAAAAGAATTTACATAATATTTCGCATAATTTCAATATTTTTTGTAAAAAAAGCGGTTCTGCCGGAGCAGAACCGCTTTGTGTTGGCGTTGACCTATCTTCCCGGACCGTCTCCAGTCAAGTATTGTCGGCACAGATGAGCTTAACTTCCGTGTTCGGAATGGGAACGGGTGGACCCTCATCGATAAAAACACCAACTATGTAAATGG
>CAYWNW010000008.1:0-139170 GCA_964459785.1 uncultured Oscillospiraceae bacterium
CAAACCGGATGCCAGCAATAGAGAGAGAATTCTTTTTTTCATGTTTCTTTCCTCCGTTGATTTAATATTACCGGCCGACGGCCGGTGCGGGGTTACTCATATTGATTTACAATGAAAATTGACCACTAATTTACGAGTAAAAATGACCACTGGTAATTTAAGTATAGCGTTGACACTACCAGCCAAGAGTCCTTTGAAACTATTTTTGATACGTTGATGTTTTTAATTGAGCAGTTATTTATTCCATAACGAAAGCAAATGGCAAACAGAATCGTCACAACTATGGCAACAGCAATCAATATGTTTTGCACCTTACATCCAACCTGACCACACAACCTCGGCTTTTTCAAAAAACATCCAATCTGACCACTCGTGAACCTCTGACATCTAACCTGCTCTATCACCAAGCACTGACATCCAACCTGACCAGAAGCAAAATGACGGTGGATATAAATGAATCATAGGAATTGAGGAAAGCTTATATCCTGCCTTCTTCCTTCAGCCAGTTAACCGTATCAGTCAGTGTTGCTTTCATTTCTCTTGTCGTGTACCCCAATTCAGACATTGCTTTTTGGTGCGAAAACTGTGCATTTGAATTGAGTGTGTAAATAGAGTAGGAAGTAAATAGTGGTGTCTGTTTCAGCATCTTATAATACAATTCAGCTAGAGGGGCTGTGGTTTTTACAAACCAAATCGGCAGGAAGTTTTTTATTTTTCTCTTTCCTGTTATCTCATGCAGCAGGGTAAGGATTTCTCTGACCTTGAAGAATTTATTTGAAAGAATATAACACTCGCCTTGCCTGCCTTTATCGCACGCCGCAATAATCCCATCCGCCACATCGCGTACATCAACAAAGTCATACCCGCCGTTGACCCCGGAAGTTAACCTGCGTTTATAATAATCAATGACTAAGGTTGTAATATGCCCCCTGCCGTGGTCATAAGGTCCGGTGATGCCGGAGGGATGAACTACACAGGCATTCAGTCCCTGCCTAGCAGCTTCAAGAACATATACAGTTGCCTCTGCCTTTGTTTTTGCATATAATCCAACAACATGATCCGGGCTGAATTCGGTTATTTCCGTTATTGTTATACCATTCGGCTTTTCGGGAATAGCATGGACCGAGCTTACATAAACCAGCTTTGACGCACTATACTCCCTACACAGATCAACAATATTCTTTGTGCCTGTTACATTTACGTCATATACGGCCTGATTAAATTTTGAGGCAATGGAAACAATCCCCGCACAGTGGATTACGACTAATTGGCGGCCGTTCAGGTTTTCAAAACAAGGCCTTATGCTTTCCTTATCGCAGACATCGCCAAAATATAGCTCTGCCTTTTCAGGTGTGTGTTTTTCATCTGGCAATACGAGGGCACGCACCTGTTTACCGTTATTGATTAACTGCCGGGTAATTACGCTTCCCAAATGCCCAGCCGCGCCTGTTATAAAATACAGCATCTCTACATTAACCTCCATTATTTATTGGTTTCTATCTATCCAATCCTTAAAAAACATCCAACCTGACCACACAACCTCGGCGAAAGCCAAAAAAACATCTAACCTGACCACTCGTGAACGCTGACATCTAAATCGACCACTCGCCGAGCTATGACATCTAACCTGACCACTTGACTATCAAAACCCGCCTCTATGGACTTGTTCCCACGAACTGAAAAATCGCGATTTTCACTTAATGGGTTTCGTACCCATATGTGCTAAAAGCCTTGATATATAAGGGCTTCTCGCACACTCACTCTTTTACCCTTGACATCAATACTACCGTCTCAACGTGGCAGGTTCTGGGGAACATGTCAACGGCGGTACCCTTTATAAGCAGATAGCCGCGCTCTGAAAAGAGCTTGAGGTCACGCGCAAGGGTGGCGGGGTCGCAGGATACATAGACTACTTTCTCGGGTGACATTTTCGCAATTTCGTCAATCAGTTCGGGGGTAAGCCCCTTTCGCGGGGGGTCAACGACCACCGTGTCGGGACTGACTTCCGCGAGGGAGAGCTGTTTTGCGGCTTCGACCGCGTCGCCGAGGAGAAACTCGGCGTTTTTTATTCCGTTTGCCTCGGCATTCTGCCGCGCGTTCAATATGGCGGAAGGCTCAATCTCGGCGCCGTAGACATATTTTGCTCCGCGGGCAAGGCATAATGTTATGGTTCCTGCTCCGCAGTAAAGGTCGAGCACGATGCCCGCACCGCCCTCGCTTGCGTAATCGAGCGCGCGCATATAAAGCTTTTCCGCCTGAAGCGGATTAACCTGATAAAAGCTCATCGGCGAAATTTTAAAACGCAGACCGCACAGCTCGTCTTCAATTATTTCGCTGCCCCAAAGCGTGTGGAAATCGCCGGAAAGCACCGTGTTGCCCTTTGACTTGTTAATGCACAGAACAATACCCGTAAGCTCGGGGCAATCCCCGCGCAGACAGTTAATCAGCTCCTGCGTGTTTTCATGAAGACCGCGTGCTGAAACAACGCAGGCGACGGACTGCGGGGCTCGCATGCTGCAACGGATAAAAATACTGCGGATTTGCCCCTTGCCCGTGACTTCATCGTAAGCGGTAATGCCCGTTTTATCCATAAAACGACGCAGAGACGCCGCACAACGCACGGAAAGCTCCGTTTGAATAAGACAGTCTTCAGCCGGGATTATACTGTGGCTGCGTTCACGGAAAAAGCCCGTAACCGCTTTGCCGCGCTCGTCTTGCCCGACGGCGAATATCGCTTTGTTCCGGTAGCGCAGAATTTCACCCTCGTCCGCACCGAGAATTTCTTCGATGTGAAAGGGAAGACCTGCCACGCGGCGGATAAGCTCGTTAACTCTGTCAAGCTTGAAACGAAGTTCTTCCTTGTAGCTCATGTGCATAAGATCACAGCCGCCGCACTTGCCGAAAATCGGACAGGCGCTTGAAATTCTCTCATCGGAAGGCTTAACAAGAGATAATCCCTTTGCGTAAACGGCGGAGGACGTAACTTTTAAAATCAGAAGCTCCCAGACTTCGCCGACAAGAGCCTTGTCCACAAAGACAGCTCTCCCCGCGATACGGCAGACGCCTGCGCCCGTGCTTGAATAGCCGGTTATCTCCGCCGTATATGTTTGGTTTTTGGCAAGCTCGTCCATCGCGACCTCCGAAATAATTAGGGAATCTATTGATATAACCCTCGGAAATTCTATATGCAGCTATATAACTAAAACATTTTAACATAAATTCAGGCATATTTACACTTTATTTTTTCGTTACTTATGGTAGAATAAGCTCGGTCGGTTATAGCGGCTTTGCCGCTTGGACACGGTCCGACTACTAAAATATAAGATACAAATTCTGTACGTCACGATGATTGCTTGAGTTTTTTCACCGAAAGGAATCCGATATGAAAGAAATACTGAAAGGCATACTGAGCATTTTTCTGGTCTTTCTCATAGGAATTCTCGGAGTTGTTGTTTATCTCAATTACAGCCAGCACGCTGAGCAGGAAAAAGCCCTGATTGCCGCGCAGGCAACTCCGGAACCGACACCGACTCCGACACCAACACCCACGCCGACAGATACTGAGCCGACAAATGCCGCAAATGTCAAGCTCGCAGTCTGCGGTGACATTGTCGCGCACACGGGCATTAACGATGAGGCTAAAAAAGCGGACGGAACATATAATTACGTTTCGATTCTCGGCGGCTCCGGCAGCTTTGTTACGGCTGCAGATTATGCAATATGCACCATGGAAACAACCTTCCCCGACACGACGGCTTACAGCGGTTATCCGATGTTCAAGTCCCCCGCGTCACTTGCTTCAAGCCTTAAGGGTTTCGGCTTTGATATGATAAACACCGCTTCGAACCACTGCATGGACAGCCTCCAGCAGGGGCTTATACGCACGCTGGACGTCCTTGACCAGAATGGGCTTGACCATGTGGGTACCTATCGTACTCAGGAGGAGCGGGATAAGAACAACGGAATTGTCGTCAAGGACATAAACGGCGTAAGCTTCGCAATCTTGAGCTTTACCTACGGTACGAACGCGATTCCCGTTACGGGCTTTGAATATGCCGCCAATATCTTTATGAAGGACTATCTCACAACAGTTGAGGATATCGACTATGACAAGCTCGATGCCGACATGGCTGCTGCCCGCGCTCTAAATACGGACATGATTATCGTCATGATGCATTGGGGCAACGAGTATTACACGGAGCCTGTCGATTACCAGAAGGAGCTTGCCGACTACCTTTTTGCCGAGGGCGCTGACATTATTCTCGGAGGTCACTGCCATGTTCCCGAGCCTGTCGAACTGCGCCAGGTTATTGATAATGAGGGAAATAAAAAAACTGGGCTTATCGCGTATTGCCTCGGCAACTATATTTCCTGTCAGGACGACAAATATACAAATCTTACGGCAGTTTTGAATATCGACATTCAGAAAAATCTCGACACGGGCGAAACCTATCTAAAAAATGTGAACTACGCGCCGATGTTTATGGTGGACCTAACGGATTACGGTATTAGTTCTGATTGGAGATACAGGCTATGGAACCTGCAGTCGGCCATAGCGGAATATCAGAGCGGAAACAATCTCGGCGTAATCAACGAATCGCTTTATAATTCCATGGTAACCGGACTTGAGGATATCCACAGTATTATGGGTATTGATTTCGACTATTGCAATAACGGCGGCGTTGATGTTGCCAAATGGGAGCAGGAGAATATCGAATAACTGCCTTAAAAAAGCAGAGGGTATGCAAAATATGTAATGAGGGCGGACAAAACGCCGTGAAGCAGCTTTCCGAAAGTGTGCCGAGCGGGGGATAGTCCGCCCTCTCTTATTACCGCTGCCGCCTGCGCGTGAACCGAAACTCCGCCCCAACCGATTATCAGCGAACAAAGCGAGAGATTAACGGCGCTCACGCTAAGTCCTATAAGTGAGCTTGTTCCCGTACCCAGCTCCAAAAAGCCCGTAAGCAAACTGCGAGAGAAATGAAGCTCTGTTTTTAAATACACTGATATTGCACCGCTGAGAGAGGAAAGAGTTCCGGCCTCTTCCAGAAGCCCGACGAGGACGCTGAAAAAAACGACAAAGCCACAGACCGTCACCATTGCGGCGGCAGCGCGCTTCACGCTGTCCGTAAACGCCTCAGAGAGACCGGCAGATTTCGCGGGGAGCGCGGGGGCGGGACTCTCGGCGTATCTTCCGCTTATCAGCACTCCTGTTAGAAACGCCGAAATTACATGGATTAGGTAAAGAAAAAATCCTATTTTTACGCTCCCGAAAACCGCGCTTCCGGCAACGGAGATTATAAAAGCGGGACCGCAGTTGTTGCAGAAGCCGAGAAGCCTTTCGGCTTCTTTTTTTTGCAGAGCTCCCTTCGCGTAAAGCTCCGAAACCGAAATGGCTCCAAGAGGATAGCCTCCCGCGATTCCGAGAAAAAATGCCGTGCTCCCCGTGCCGGAAACTCCGAACAGGCGTTTTGTAACGGGTGCGAAAACTTTGCCGAGCCTTTGCGGAAGACCAAGTCCCATAAGGACGTTGCTCAGCACCGCGAAGGGAAAAAGCGAAGGGATTATAACTCCGGAGCAAAGCAGAAGACCGGATTTCGCCCCGCCCGCGGCGGCAGTCGGACATATTATTAGCCCCAGCAACGCGCATAGCGCCAATGAAACCGAAATGAAAAAAGAAACACGAGCCTTCAAAAAAACACCTCCTTTGAATCGGTAAATTGTATGTGTAAACAAGGGCGTATTTTCCTTATTTTGCAATACTGCTAAAATAGGCCCTTTGCGCATAGACTTATCTGAGGTGGTGGATCGGTTGAAAAAAGCTGTGCGCAAACACCCGATAACTGAGCGCTGCAGATTGCCTGCAGAGCTTGTGCCGGGCGTGCCCAGAGTGACTCTGTCAGGAACAAGTGAGGCACAGATTGAAAACCACGGCGGGCTCAAAAGCTATACCGAAGACCTGATTGAAATTCGGGGCAAAAACATGCTGGTGCAGATTCGCGGTGAGGATTTGGAGCTGACGGCGATGACGAAAACGGAGCTTGTGATTCGCGGAATTATTGTTGCGGTAGAGTTTTGCTAAAGGAGGGTGCTCTTTGGAAAGACTTTCTGACACGGCAAGGGGCTATGCCGTGATAAAAGCAGTCGGCGTCGAGCCAACCGGTATTATCGACCGCTGCGCGGCTGAAGGGCTTGAGTTCTGGGGCGCTAATCCCGAGGACGATTACACCCTTATTTTTCGCACAAGACTTAATAAAGCACAGACAGTTCTGGGCTTTGCCGAAAAATGCGGCTGTGAGCTTGAAATCTTGGAAAAGCGCGGCGTACCTATCGAGGCAAAAAAGCTTAAACGCCGTTATGTGCTTTGGGGCCTGCCCCTTTTTTTACTCGCCCTGCTTGTTTTCTCATCTTTTTTTATCTGGAAAATCGATATTGAGGGAAACAGTACCGTCAGCGATATAGAGATACTTAACGCGCTTGAGGACAGCGGGGTTTTTATCGGGAGCTTTTCTCCGAATTTTACAAGCGACAATATCCGAAGCCGCGTACTCATAAAAATTCCCGAGCTGAAGTGGATAAGCGTCAGTGTTTTCGGGTCGAGAGCACTAATTGAGGTTCGCGAGCGAACGGATATCCCCGAGCTTTTGGATGAAAACGAGGCTATCAAAGTCGTGGCAGAGCAGTCGGGCATAATAGAGAGAATGAATGTTCTGCGGGGCTTTCCGCTTTTCAAAAAGGGGCAAACGGCGGCGGAAAACGATACGCTGATTGACGGCGCCGTGCCGAGCACCTTCAATAAAACCGAGCTAATGCACGCCGAAGGCAGCGTTATAGCCCGGACTTGGTATGAGATCTGCGCCGTAATGCCGCTTGAATACAGCGAAAAAGTCTATTCTGGCGAGATAAAACACAGATTTGCGCTCATCGCCTTCGGCAATCGCATAAATTTTTACCGTAACAGTAGAATTTTTGATACAAACTGTGATAATATCTTGAGGAAACAAACGCTCGGCATTAGTGGCTTTTTTGAGCTTCCTATTGCGCTTATGACCGAGAAGTCGCGCTTTTATGAGCTTGAAACCGCAAGCGTTTCGGAAGAAACGGCAAGGACGCTGCTGGAGGCGCGGGCAAACGAAGAACTGAGATCAAAAATCGGCGATGACGGCGAAATAATAAGCGCCGAATTTACCTTCAGCGTCATTGACGGCTTTGCCGTCGGGACGCTCCGTGCCGAGTGCAGACAAAACATTGCCGCGGAAAAGGAAATGACCGCGGAGGAGATAAACGCGGCTATATCCGCCGGAGAGGAACAGAACACAGATGATTGAAAGAATTATGCCGGTTGACCGAATGGAGCAGATAATCAGCGTTTTCGGCTCATTTGACAGAAACATACACATTATCGAAACCGAGTTTGCCGTCAAGGTAATTGACAGGGAGGCGGAGCTTCATATAACGGGCGAAGCGGAAAATGTAATGTACGCCGAAAAGGCGATAACAGGGCTTTTGTCCCTTGCGGCTCGCGGAGAGAATATTGACGAGCAGAACGTTCGCTATATCAGCAAGCTCGTGCGCGAGGGCGCGGAGAGCCAGATCGATAAAATCGCGGGCGACGTTATCTGCATAACGAGCAAGGGCAAGCCCGTAAAGGCGAAAACCATCGGACAGAAGGAATATGTTGACGCGATTGCGAAAAACACGATAACGCTCGGCATAGGCCCCGCCGGAACGGGCAAGACCTATCTCGCCGTCGCCGCGGCAGTTTCCTCTTTCCGCAATAAAGAGGTCAACCGCATTATCCTCACCCGTCCAGCGGTTGAAGCGGGGGAGCGGCTCGGCTTTCTGCCGGGTGATCTGCAAAGCAAGGTCGATCCCTATCTTCGCCCCCTTTACGACGCGCTTTTCGATATGCTCGGCACGGAAACCTATAACAAATACCTTGAGCGCGGCAACATTGAGGTTGCGCCCCTTGCCTATATGCGCGGCAGAACGCTTGACGACAGTTTTATAATTCTTGACGAGGCCCAGAACACAACGCCCGAGCAGATGAAGATGTTTTTAACCAGAATCGGCTTCGGCTCAAAGGTCGTTGTTACGGGAGATATTACGCAAATTGACCTCCCGGGGGACAAACCGAGCGGACTTAAGGAAGCCATGAAGGTTTTAAAGGACATTGAGGACATCAAAATTTGCAGACTTACGGGCGCGGACGTTGTGCGTCATGTTCTTGTGCAGAGAATCATCAAGGCATACGAGGAGCTGGATAAGAAGCGCGCCCAGCCCGCCCCGAAAACCGCTCCGTCCAAAAACACCGCTCAGAAAACATACAAGAGGAAAACCAATGAAGCATAAAGTGTATTTAACCCGTGAAAAGCGCGGTTTGGGTCAGCCCGCGGCAAGGCTTTTAATTGTCAAGGCGCTGAACGCCGCGCTGAACGCCGAAAACATTGAGCTTCCCTGTGAGGTAAGCGTTTTGCTTACCGACGATGAGGGCATTCGCAGGCTTAATAAGGAATTTCGGAATATTGACAGCGCGACGGACGTGCTCTCCTTTCCTGCCAATGAGTTCGCCGCCGGCGCTTTTAATTCCGCTGAAGCAGAAAAAAACCTCACAAGCGGGCGAATCGTTCTCGGCGACATGGCGCTCTCGCTTGAGCGCGCTCACGCTCAGGGAGAGGAATTCGGACACGGCACAAAAAGGGAGATTCAGTATCTGACCGTACACAGCGTTCTGCACCTTGTCGGCTATGACCATGTTGACGAGGGCGAGGGAAAGCGCGCTATGCGTCAGCGTGAAAAGGAGATTATGGCTCGTATTGAGGGCGTGAGGGAAGAATGAAAAGTTTTGTTTACGCTTCTCACGGTTTTTTCGAAACGGTTCGGACGCAACGCAATATGCGTGTGCACCTTTGCTTTGCGTTCTATGTGATTTTAGCGGGGCTTGTCACGCACATTTCAAAATCCGAATGGGCGGCGGTGCTGATTTGTATAGGGCTTGTCACGGCGCTCGAGTGCCTTAACACCGCTTTAGAGAGTCTAAGCGACACGGTGCATCCCGAAAAGTGCGAGGGCATCAGGATAGCCAAGGACGCCTCCGCGGGAGCTGTGCTCGGCGCTGCTTTAATCGCAGCCGTCGTCGGCGGAATCGTGTTTTTTAACGGGCAAAAAATAAACGCGGCGCTGGAGTTTTTTGAAACGCAAACGGCGCTTTCGATACTGATAATACTTACGCTTGTACCCCTCGTAATTTTTGTTCGGGGCAGAAAGAGAGAAATTAAATGAGTAAAAAAGAACTGTCAGGCGACTATAAAACGAAGTCGGCGATGATTACCGTTGTGGGCCGCCCGAATGTCGGGAAATCCACCCTAACCAATACGCTTGTCGGTGAAAAAATCGCCATCGTGTCAAATAAACCGCAGACCACAAGAAACCGTATATGCGCTATTATTAACCGCGGCGACACGCAGATAGTGCTGCTCGATACCCCGGGCTTTCACAAGGCGAGGACCAAGCTCGGCGACTACATGGTCAAGGTCGTAAACGAGAGCGTTGCTGATGTGGACGCGATTGTCCTCATGGTGGAGCCGATTGCCTCGGCGGGACCGCAGGAACTCGAGCTTATCGAAAAAATCAAGCAGAGCAAGTGTCCCGCCGTTCTGGTGATAAACAAAATCGACACCGTGCAAAAGGAGCAGCTTCTCGCCGTTATCGCGGCCTACTCCGCCCTTCATGATTTTGACGCGGTGGTTCCGATAAGCGCTAAAAAGCACGAGAACACGGACGAGCTGCTAAGCCAGCTCGAAAAATATGCCGCGCCCGGACCAAAGCTTTTCCCCGAAGACGCGGTGACAGACCAGCCCGAAAGACAGGTTTGTGCCGAAATCGTCCGCGAGAAGCTTCTCAACTGTCTTGACAAGGAAATTCCGCACGGCACGGCTGTTGTCGTGACAAAGTTTTCCGAGCGCGAGGACACGGAGATAATAGACCTCGATGTCACGATTTATTGCGAAAAGGCGAGCCACAAGGGCATAATAATCGGGAAAAACGGCGAAATGCTCAAGAAAATCGGCGCTGCGGCTCGAGCTGACATCGAGAAATTCATGGGTACAAAGGTGTTCTTGCAGACATGGGTGAAGGTTAAGGACAATTGGCGCGACAGCGACAATCTTTTAAGAAATTTCGGTTACAGGGACTGAAAATCCATTGATTTGCATTCTCATAATTTTAATAAACGAGTAAAAATTACCGAACAATTTTTCTCATAACGGACGAAGCGCGGGACATAATAAGTTCAGCGAGGTGAAGTCTTTATGAAAGACTCCGGTCTTTGGGGAATGTTTTGCGAAACGGGCGAACCGTTCTGTTACCTTCTGTACAGGTCGGCTTTGAAAGAAAAAAAGAATAGGCCCGAAATTCCTCAGAGGGACACACTCGCTTTTGGCGGAACGGGTGAAAAACCCCGAGTCCGCTTTTGAGAGTAGCCGCGTCGGTTCGTGAAGAATTGTCTGCAAGCGGAGCGTCACAGCTTTGCAACGCGGGCATGGTAAGTCGTTTTTCTCACCCTTATGGGAATACGAAAAAATGAATAATAAAAAATCACGAGCCGATGCGGCCGAGGTTTACATAATATGTTCAAAACAACCAGAGCACTCGTCCTGAGAGAAGTAAAATATAAGGAAGCGGACAAAATTCTAACCGTACTCACCGAGGATGAGGGGAAGCTGACCGTTTCCGCCAGAGGCGTTATGCGCAGGGGCAGCAAAATTGCCGCTGCGTGTCAGTTTTTGACTTTTTCGGAGATGACGCTTTTCGAAAATCGCGGGAAATGGTATGTTGACGAGGCACAGACCGTTGAACAGTTTCTGGGCCTGCGCGAGGATATTGCGCTTCTGGCTCTCGGAACCTATTTTGCGGAGCTTCTGGAGGCGGTTTCAGACGAGGACAGTCCGAATCCAGAGGTTTTGAGGCTGGGGCTTAACAGCCTTTACGCTCTCGGAAGCGGTTTGTACGCGCCGGAGCACATCAAGGCGGTTTTTGAGCTGCGTCTCATGTGCCTTTCGGGCTACGAGCCGGCTTTGGACTGCTGCCCCGTTTGCGGAAAAGAGGAAATGGATGTTCCCGTTTTCAGCACGCTCGGCGGAACAGTTATCTGCGGGAAGTGCAGAAACTTAGAGTACGGCGAAACCTTTCCGCTCTGCGCGGCCTCCCTTGCCGCGATGAGGCACATCTCGGGCGCTGAAAACAAGAAAATCTTTTCATTTTCATTGGATGACAAGGCGGCAAAGCGGCTTTACACCGTCTGCGAGGCCTATGTTTTAGCGCAGCTTGAGCGCAGGTTTTCCGCGCTCGATTATTGGAGAAGCGTGAAGTAACGCTTTAGTTTTGTAATTACCCTTACCACGGAGAAAAATATGGAACTTGCATTTTCAAGACAAAACAATAAACATCTCATTGATAAGGTGTAGCAACGTTTTGCGGTTTTGTCGCCTACCGACAAATTCTCAGCTTAATATGCCTAACCGACAGAACAGAATCCTGTCTTTCTGACGTTTAAGATGTGCAATGTATTGAGTTGAGTGTTGGCTCGTTTTGTCGGTTTTAAAAGTTATCAAATTATGAGATAAGTTCCACTGATAAAGCTCTTGCATAACTTCAATAGAGAATATGCCATTTGTGTTGTTCAATTGCTTTTTTAGAAAATCAAATCGTTAAGGCGTCAGTTGCAAATTGTCTTATATGGCTGCCTTACAGTTGTAATAAAAAATTGTGATGATGGATATGCACTGGCCTTATCTATGAATATTCCGCGCGAGATTGAGCGCCTTGACCGGGCGAATTGTGCACTGTAACCGCGCAGCTTGGGCATGGCTTCCGCGCCCGTTGGGCACTTGCAATATAATGTGAATATGCGCCGCTTACCGCGGTGTAAATATTCATAGGAGGTCATCAACATGACCAATTATCGCGAGGTTCTGAGGCTTAGTAGCCTCGGGCTCAACAAAGTGGAGATAGCCCAAAGCTGTGGCTGCTCAAGGAACACTGTAGCTGCAATATTGCAGCAAGCGGAGAGCTGTGGCTTAAAGTGGCCGCTGCCAGACTCTTTATCGGACAAGCATCTGGCAGAAATGATTTATCCTGCTGCATCAGAAAAACCAGCCTTCAAAATGCCGGACTACGAGTATGTTCACCGTGAACTCCAGAAAAACGGCGTCACGCTGAATCTGCTGTGGCTGGAATACTGTGATGCCTGCAGGTCAGCAGGAGAGATACCATACCAGTCAACGCAGTTCAACAAATACTACAACGACTTTCTTGTGAAAAAGAACGCCACCATGCACCTGAACCACAAGCCCGGTGAGATTATGCAGGTTGATTGGGCGGGAGATACGGGAACCGTAACAGATACGGATACAGGCGAAGCGATTCCAGCATACGTTTTTGTAGCCACACTGCCTTTCAGCGGCTACAGCTATGTGGAAGCGTTCTTTTCAATGAACCAGGAATGCTGGACGTCAGCTCACGTAAACGCCTACAGGTATTTCGGCGGAGTAGCCAGAATCATTCAGTGCGACAACCTGAAAACCGGAGTGGACAGGCACGGGCGCAATGAGGTTACTTTGAATCGAACCTATGTAGATTTATCATCCTTTTCGATAGGAGTACCTGTAAATCCGATAAATGTTGCATTAGGTAACGCCTTTCTCATGTTCATGGAAAGGTTGGAATATTGACTTCTGTGTGCCTCGTCAGTAAAAACGATTACATTGGGCTTGTTGGTGAGCACTTCGATTTCCTTGTCGAAGAACAATGCTGAGGCTTGTGCTCCGTCCTCTAATACTGGGTTCTCATCAGACTTACATTGGAACTTCTGAATTGTAGTGCATATGATTTTTGCCTGCGCCTTAGACAACAGGGTTTTCATTTCCTGAACCGTTTCTGCTCTTGTAAGAATTTTGTCTAGATTGGATTCCGCAAGAGTATATTCAGAAGGGAACACCCTTGTAAAGGTCGCATAAAGTTGTTTATCCAAATCAATACGGTCTGTAATAATAACCAGCATAGAGTCCTGAAGTTCTTTGGTACGTCGTATCATCCTTGCGAGCATAACCATACTAAGCGATTTTCCCGAACCTTGTGTATGCCAGATGACCCCGCCTCTATCTAGCGGGGTTTTTCCGTTTTTAATTCTGGCAAGGGCTTTCATACAAGCACGGAACTGCTGATATCTTGCAAGTTTTTTTATTCTTACATCGCCCTCAGTTTCATACATAATGAAAAACTGCATGACTTTCAGAAGATTATTCTTTTCAAGCAGACCTTGCAAAAACAGGTTTTGTCCGTTATTTTCAATATCATCCATATCTTCTTTTTTAAAGGGATAAGGGTCTTTCCACTCCAGAAAGTAATCGTAACTGCTGCTGATTGTTCCAGCATAGGCATGATACTTATTGATGATGCCCATGAAGAAGTTGGTATGGAACAGACGTTCCGCACCTTCAGATACGGAATCATCACGAATGTCCATGTACCTGCGAAGCTGATTGTATGCGTCCTTTTTTCCAGCCTTAACATTTTCGGCATTCTCTTTAAAGGGAGATTTGGCTTCAATCACCACAACAGGTATACCGTTTATAAACAGAACAATATCCGGAAAGATGGTTTTGTTTATACCCTGAACCTCATACTGGTTGGTTACTAAAAAGTCATTGTTTGATACATCATCAAAGTCTATGAATCGGACGGTCTGGTTCTTCTTCTGCCCATCAACAAACTGTGAAACGGTGAACTCAAGGTCAACGATTGTCTTATAGAGTTTTTCGTTAATTTCAAGAAGGGAAGTACCAAGGGCTTCACTATTAATAAGAAACTTGACAGATGCATTTAATGAATCCTCGTTCATCCAAGGGTTCAGACGTTTTAAAGCAGCTCTTAACCTTTTGCCAAGAACGACATCACGAAAGGACTCCCTTTCACCATAAGTAGGAGCCAGTTTTTCGCCCTCTATGTAATCATAGCCAAGCTGATTAATGAGATAATCAATCGCAGGCTTTTCAACTAGGGTATATTCATTGCCTAAGTTTGCCATTAAGCGTACGCCCCTTTTACTGAAATTGTAGTTACTGCATTACTCGGATTTTTCCCGTTAAGAGTTGTTCCATAAGAGCTTTTTTAAGCTGGATGAAATTTTCTCGTTGTTCAAGATAAATGTTTATATGTTTATCAAATTCCGATAGGATTAAAGCTATTTCTGCCTGTTCAACTAACGGAGGTTGTGCTATTTTGCTCTCTTTAAGAGATTTAAAATGCCTGTGATAACCTTGATTAACAATTGGAGTATTTTGTAATATGTAGTAGAAGAACCTATCATTAAATTTGCTGTTATCTGCCTTTAATATCTGAGTTCCATCTGCACCAACCGCAAATCTGAAGTCTACATATTTTACAATTCTCGTATGGTCACCAAATACAATTACGGGTAGCTCCCCTTTGTATAGTTTTTCTTCATCATTTGTATAACCACAGATATTTTGTTGCCCTTGGTCAACTATCGGATAACTCCCGAGAGCTAAATACTCATTAGTTTTTAGCTGCTTGTATTGACTTTTTGTTTGTTTAATAAATGCTTCTTCAACCGTTAATACTATCCACGATTTTGGTATTTTCCCAATCTCAGTATCTTTATACTCATTATGACCGATACCCTCTGTAAGAAGCTTTTTCATTATGCCTTTTTTAAGAAGCTGATAGTCCTCGATAGTCTTGTCCAGCCTCTCAATATGTTCATCTGTTGCGGAGAGAATTTCGGCTATGCGTTGTTGCTCATATTCTGTAGGAATGCATATAATTAATGACTTTATATCCTTTAGTATAATTCTCCGTATTGCGGAACCCTTTTTCATATTAATTAATTTATTAATAGTTGACTCTGCCATAAGGTATTGAGATAGAAATGATGGGAATAAAACTTCAGTATTGGGCCTAATAATTGCAATAGATGACAACAATACAATATTATTATTTTGTTGTCTGAACAACATAATTTTTCCAATAGTTCCATCTTTAGACAGTAACACATCATCATACAATGGCCTACACCCATTTTTTTCTAGTTTATCAAAATCAGCTTTATCTATTGGTGTTAACGATTCTAAATCAAAACCCTCTTTTTTCATATGTACAACAGTAGCAATATAATATTTTGATGAGTTTATTGGAGCTGGTGATGAATGAGAGCCATCAGTTATTGTTAAACAACTATCTTTCAAAGATTTTACTAACCAATTATCGGGTATAATGCCGACTTCTGTTTTCTTATACCCATCTTTTATCATCTTCATCTCTTTCCCACCTATATCCTTTCAAAGCCAAGCTGTTGCAGGAATGAGTTGATTTTTTCTTTAGAATCAGCAATTTCCTGTTCTCTTTCAGAAATTCTACTGATGACTTCTTCGATGTTGATTTCTTCTTCTTCCTCGGATGTATCAACGTATCTTGTTATATTAAGATTATATTCATTTTTCTGGATTTCTTCCAAGGATGCTACCTTAGCAAATTTATCTTCATCCGAAAAAGCTTTATAAGCAGCAACAATATGCTCAATATCTTCTGGTCTGAGTTTGTTTTTATTACCGTCTTTCACAAAGCCCTGTGAAGCCTCGATAAACAGAACCTTGCCCTTTTTCTCCGCAGGCTTATTCTTATTCAAAATAATAACCGCAGCCGGAATGGATGCTCCATAAAACAGGTTGTTGGGGAATCCGATAACTGCTTCAAACAGGTCATCCTCAAGAATTCCTTGCCTAATTTTACCCTCTTCTCCTCCTCGAAACAGAATACCGTGAGGAACGACACTTGCCATGATGCCCTTAGAGTTTAACGATGCAAGCATATGCTGAACAAAAGCCAAATCTCCATAAGAGGATGGAGCAACTCCGTAATTGAATCGACTATAATCATTCTTTTCCGCAATTTCTCTACCCCAGTTTTTGAGAGAAAACGGAGGATTACTCAAAACCATATCAAAGGTTTTGAGAATAGAACCCTCTGTGTTTTTTGGTTCTCTTATAGTGTCGCCTTTCCAAATGGTTGCGCCAGACACGTCATGGAGCAGCATATTAAGCTTTGCAATGGCCCAAGTAGTAAGGTTGATTTCCTGCCCAAACAATTGCAAATTCCTGTGATTTTGATTGTTAGCTTTGACATACTCGATTGTGCTGATTAAAAAGCCACCAGAGCCAGCACATGGGTCGTAAATGCTCATGCCTTCCTTAGGCTTTAGCAGTTTAACCATGACCTCTTTTATCTCTTTTGGGGTATAGAATTCTCCACCCTTTGTTCCGCCATCGTCGGCAAACTGTTTTATGAGGTACATATATGCATCACCTAGGATGTCGGGGGTTTCTAATCCATCGTTGGAAAGGTTCATTGCGTCAAATATTTGAATAAGCTGATTGAGTTTGCCGTCCGGAACTCTTTCCTTATCATTATAGTTGGCAGTTGTAAGAACTCCGACGAGCTCGGAGTTTCTGGGTTCATCCTCAATTGCCTTAAAAGCCTTGTCCAATTCAGCGCCAATATTGAGGTTGAGGTCTTTGAAGATATCCCATCTTGCCTGCTTGGGGATGAAAAAAGTTTTATAGGCTTTAGCATCCTCTAATACTTTCTCTAAGGCATCTTCCGGAAGCTTTGAGAATTGTTGTTTTTTCTCTTCTCGTTCTGCACTAAACTGGTCATTTATTCTTTTCAAAAAAAGCATACCAAATATGTATTCCATATATTGCGAAGAATTGAGCGTACCTCTTAAGATATCAGCGCAATCCCATAGCTTTTTCTCAAGTGTTGCTAAATCTATCTTTTGCATAATAAAATGCCTCCATAATTAATAATTGCGGTCTTTTTATACAATAGCATCATTTTCGGACTTTTACAAATAATTAATACCTTATTTTATACCAATATGGAGATAATTGGAATATAAAGCGGTTATAAAAAGCATAGACTGGCCGAAAAAATCCTTAAGCCCAAACAGGACTTAAGGATTTTCCTTGACTTTCGCAATATTTTGTATGTGCTTTTGAAGTAGACTAGAGAATTATATAGATAGCATTATTGCGACTTTTATTATACGCTTAGACTATCAACCATAAATTCAACGAATATAATTGCACTTGTATGTAGAGATTCTACATTTTCAAAAGTCTTTGCTTCCAAAGCATCATTCATAGATATTAAATCATTGTGGGCTAAAGAGTTTCTCAACGAACACATTTCTTGAAAAGCTTTCATGCTGCGCTCTAACGTTTCGTCTGCCGAAATTTCGTGTACTAGTGTTTCTTTAAATTCTTTGCCCAGATAGGCAAGAGGGCTTAAAAAAGCGTTTGCCTCTTTAAGCTTGTCTCGTCCAAAGTCGAACATTTTGAAAAACGAAAACATTTCCAGATATCCGAAACCATGTGGTTTTGATTTATATTTCTTTGCATGTGTTTGCGAGTAAGATTTTAAAGACAGTGTTATTTGTGTTTCATAGTAACTTGCGCAAGATAAGACAAACATTTTTTTTAAATGACGCTGAATGTGCTGTGCTACGGACGGTTCTTCTGGAAATACCTTATCCTGAATAAACTTATAATCTTCTATCATCTCTCCAATAGCCGAGAGTGAATTGGGTGTATCCATTACTCCCCCTCCAACTATTGCAAGATAATAGACTCAATAGCCTTTTCAATTCTCTTTTTTACATGTGCCGGTTGAGCGGTTCGCTGCTGAGACGCATTGAAAAATTCATTATCATTTTTCAAATCGCGAAGACTTCCTGATAATATGGTTCTTTCATTTAACCCATTTATCTGAATTTCCCTGCAGACTGCAACGAAAACGGCTTCAAAATAGGAAATTACAAATTTCCCATTTTCATTTTTAAATGAGTTTTTATCCAACGCTCGGCAACTGGTCCAAAAATCGGTAAACAACCTTGATAATTCATCGATTTTATCGGCATCATAGTTTTTAGCAGTTTCCGAATATCTATTAAGGAATACTCGCATTGGAGATTTGTATTCTTCATACATCTCTAGCATAGCGAATGCCCTTATTAACACTTCTACTTCATTCATATGCAAATCGGGTTCTTTTTTTCCAAGGAAAGTTCGCCAAGCCGGATAACGATTCAATTCAATAACTTTGTCATAAAAAGAGGAATAAAAAAGGCTCATTCTGATTTCTTGCGGTTCGAGTGTAACACCGCCGCTGTTAAGCCTGCTGAATATTTCAAACATTGATGAATAATTATCGTCGGGTGCTAACTGGCGTATCGTAATCGTACGAATAGTTCTGTTAAAATCGAAACTCGCTTTAAAATCGAACTCTCTATTTGAAGGAAGTGTGTCATAGTTTTTCCCGTTTAATGGATTCTTTTCATTCGATGCTGATGGTAACTTCAAGTTAAAATCTTCAAAATTTTCGCCAGATAAATCCTCAGGAGGGATTTCTTTACCTCTGGATAAAAAATTTCTAATAATGGCTCTTCCTGTATCATTTTTTGGAAAACGCTTATTTTTAAACAAATATATAGTTACAAGGCGTTGCTGACCATCAATTACAAGAAAATCGTTACGTGCTTGCTCAAAAATGAATATCTGGGGAATTGGTAAGCCTATAATTATGGATTCAATAAACTTTGATGCCATATCTTTTTTCCAGATATAATTTCGCTGAAATGATGGTATTTTTATATATCCGCGTTGAATAAGGTTCATAATAACCGATATGTTATAATCGTTAGGAAGGCAATCCACCTCATATGGCTTAATGGTCAATTCCCCCTCATCAGTTTCTTCCTCAAAAACAACTTCATTCTTATTATTTTGACCGTAAGACATGAGTTTAGTCCTCCTTATTATATGAATATTAAAGTTCAGTCATTCATGCACACCAAATATTGCTAAATTATATCATTGTTTTTAAAAAACCGCTACTATTATCGTTTGATATTAATTGCAAATCAGCATCTATAAGTGTTTTTACGACTGTATCTTAATAAAGTTGTATCTTGCTACTCACATTTTCTGTTAATTCAATATTAATTTATATATGACTGAGCCCTGTTATGTTTGTTAGGCTCTGGCTTCGTTGAATTTCCGAAATTCCTCTATTTTGAGTTAATTCAAATTTTTGGGATGTTGGGCATTAATGTCCGCAATCTCCACGATATAAAGCCCTGTATACTGATTGCTCTATGGCATTTGGCATTAATAATGAGCTTGGAAGCCATCAAAGGTGTCGGTACTTCTTTCCAAAAGGAACACAAACCAGCATAGACCTGTTAGGCAAAAAGGAGCAGGAAGCTAAAACTGATATGAATAGAGATTACGAATATCTGCGCCATACGATTGATATGGTAAGGAAATCGATGGGATGTATGGATGAAATGCAGAGCGCACTGCTGAGGCTCAATGCATCGGCCCAAAGAGTGTGCGGAATAGTATTGGAAAAACTCTGCAAAGGAGGAGTTTAAATTGAACCAAACTAAAACGGGTCGCCCATCAAAGGCTACCGAGTTAACGAAAATAGCTCTTGTAGATGAATATTTTCACCTTGTTGTCAAAGGCAACGCCAATGAACTGCAATACAATAAAATAGCGTTGTTCGCACAAAAAAAAGGCTATGAACTTTCTGAAATTGATTTCCGTCGCAAGAATTCAGATACTCGCAAACATATTGAGATACTCAAATCTAGGCAAAATGAACAAGCTCAAGCCTTAGAGATTCCTGCTTATGTGCCATGGAATATTGATGTCTTACTTAACAAGAAACCATGTACGAATGCGGAAATTCGCAAATGGGTCTTACAGCATGAAGAGGTACATAAGGCTTTGATTATGTCTTCTGCATGGGCTATTGAACAGTATGAAAGTCAAAGAACGGAAATCTGCGTCTTAAAGGAAAGAGTCAAGAATCTCGAAAGCATTAATCAAGAAATGGAAGAAAACCTGACTAATACTCAACAAGAGTTAGTCAAATCAAAGGGCAAATGCACTGTCTTATTGCAGCATTGGAATGATATTGCGCCACAGACTCATATCGCTAATATAGCTTTTTCACAGAAAACAAGTGAAAATAGAGAGATAATAAGTTTGACGGATTACATTTTTAAGGATGTAAAAATACAGGATGATGCGCACGTGAATATGGCTAAAGATACGGAAATAGACAACCTAATAAAAGAGCTAAGGAAAGGACTTAAGGCGGATAATTAATATGACAGCGTTACTAAAAAACGCGAACCCCGAGCTGTTTGCTCAACTTCTGAATAAAAAGAATTCTGATATAAATGTTGACTTACTAAAACAATATAGCCATAACATCGTGTGGTGGCGCTGTGTATATGGACATGAATGGCAAGCAACAGTATATAGCCGTTCTGCAGGGCAAGGTTGTCCCTTTTGCAGTAGAAAAAAAGTAATTGTGGGAGAAACGGATTTGGCAACAGTAAATCCTGTGCTTGCTGCCCAATGGCACCCAATCAAAAATGGAGAGCTTTACTCTACGGATGTTCCAGAGCAAAGCTGCAAGAAGGTTTGGTGGGTATGTGAGTATGGACATGAATGGCAAGCAATAGTAAGTAATCGTTCAAAAGGGCGTGGCTGCCCCGTTTGCAGCGGATATAAAGTAATTGTGGGAGAAACGGATTTAGCAACAGTAAATCCTGTGCTTGCTGCCCAATGGCACCCAATCAAAAATGGAGAGCTTTACTCTACGGATGTTTCTGAGCAAAGCAACAAAAAGGTTTGGTGGGTATGTGAACATGGTCATGAATGGCAAGCACATGTAAGTAATCGTTCAAAAGGGCATGGCTGCCCCTTTTGCGGTGGAAAAAAAGTAATTGTGGGAAAAACGGATTTGGCAACAGTAAATCCTGTGCTTGCTACCCAATGGCACCCAATCAAAAATGGAGAGCTCTACTCTACGGATGTTTTTAAGCAAAGCCACAAGAAGGTTTGGTGGTTATGTGAACATGGGCATGAATGGCAAGCAACAGTGAAAAGTCGTTTTGAAGGAAGAGGCTGTCCATACTGCTATGGTAGAATAGCAATTGAAGGTGAAACGGATTTAGCAACAGTAAACCCTGTGCTTGCCGCCCAGGTGCATCCAACAAGAAATGGGAATCTTAAAGCTATAGATGTTACTGAAAAAAGTGGCAAAAAAGTTTGGTGGTTATGTGACCATGGACATGAATGGCGAGCAACCGTAATTAAACGTTCTTATGGAAATGATTGTCCATTTTGTTCTGGAAGAAGATATAGTCCAAATCACATTTAAAAAAGGAGTAAGAGCAATGTTGCTTAAAGATGCATCCCCAGAGATATATGCACAGATTGACCCTACAAAAAACACCGATATTGAAATTGAAAAGCTAAAGGCTCAATCAAACATTGATTTGTTTTGGCGATGTGACAAAGGTCATAGTTGGCACGCTAAAGTGTGTAGCAGAATGAGAGGCTCAAAATGTCCATACTGTCAGCATAGAGCTGTTCTTCCGGGGTTCAATGATTTGGCTAGTACATACCCTGAAATTGCAGGGGAACTTCATCCTATAAAGAATGAAAATCTTCGCGCTGATACAATATCTCCTTATTCAAACCAGAATGTATGGTGGATATGTTCTTTCGGTCATGAGTGGAAAACTAAAGTAAATAACAGGACACATGGTAAAGGATGTCCACACTGTTATAAAGAACGTTTTGCGTTTTCAGAAAACAATTTAATGGCTAGATATCCTGAAATTGCTGCACAATGGCACCCAACTAAAAATGGGGAACTGAAACCCTCAGATGTGTCTGCGCGTAGTCGTAAAAAAGTTTGGTGGAAATGTGAATGTGGGCATGAGTGGCAAGATACAGTTCTGAACCGAACCGTTAGAGGAGCAAACTGCCCATATGATTTAGGTAAAATTTATCCTCTTCAAGAAAATAATTTAACTATTAGATATCCTGAAATTGCTGCACAATGGCACCCCACTAAAAATGGAGAACTGAACCCCTCAGATGTTTTTGCGCATAGTCATAAAAAAGTTTGGTGGATATGTTGTAGTGGGCATGAGTGGCAAGCTACGGTTCTGAACCGAACCAATAATGGGACAGATTGCCCATACTGTTCAAGACGTTTTGCTATTTCAGGAACAAATGACCTACAGACGTTGTATCCGAATATTGCCAAAGAATGGTGTACGGAATTAAATGAAGAGTTGGACCCATCCAACTTCTTGCCCAAGTCCGGTAAGAGTGTTTGGTGGGAATGCTCAAAAAACCATAACCATAGGTGGAAAGCAACAATCATATCGCGGACAGCTTTAGAGACAGGGTGCCCGTATTGTTCCGGACGTAGGGGAGAATGAGGGGGGCATTAAATGCCCCCTCTTTTTATTTGTTAAGCAGCTTGTTTCAGGAGAAATGAATGCCATCTTAATAATTAGTGCCGTTGTAATTCGTAAGTGTTTGTGCTATAATTTCATATAAAACCGACAAAACTATCAATTTGGAAATGTTAATCCCAGAGGTGATTTGTTATAGAAAACGACAAAAATGGCAATTTTAAAATGTCAGTCCCAAAGGCGACACAGCTATACGAAAAATCGATAAAAACACTTGAGCTTCCGGCGGTTTTGGAGCTGCTTTCAAAGGAAGCGGTAAGCCTTCCGGCTAAGGAGGCCGTTCTTTCTCTGCGCCCGTCGGACAGCGAATATGAGGTTAAGCGCAGGCTCGGCGAAACGAGCGCGGCGAAGGCCATGATGGTGCTCAAGGGCAGCCCTTCCTTCGGCGGCGTGCGCGATGTGCGCTCCTCACTCTCGAGAGCGGGCATAGGCGGAATGCTCAATACGCGTGAGCTTCTGGACATCGCGGGCGTTTTACAGTCCGCAAGGACAGTGCGTGCCTACGCGGGCGGCGAGAGCTGCGGAAGAAGCGATATTGACTTCCTGTTCTCATCTCTCATGGCAAATAAATATCTTGAGGAAAGAATAACGAGCTCCATCATAGGAGAGGACGAAATCGCAGACTCTGCAAGTGCCGATCTTGCGACAATCCGCCGCCTTATCAGAGCGGCCTCCGCCAGAGTGCGCGAGGCTCTGCAAAAAATAATTTCCTCTCCGTCCTTTTCAAAAGCGCTTCAGGAGCCGATTATCACAACGCGCTCCGACCGCTATGTCGTGCCGGTCAAAGCGGACCATAAAAGCAGTATCCCGGGGCTTGTACACGACGTTTCCTCAAGCGGAGCTACGCTTTTTATCGAGCCGATGGCGGCTGTCAAGGCAAATAACGAGCTTCGGGAGCTCCACGCGAAGGAAAAGCTTGAAATTGAACGCATTTTAGCCGAGCTTTCCGCCGAGTGCGGAGACCATGCAAACGATATTATTCGGGACTTTAATGTGCTTGTGGAGCTTGACAGCATTTTTGCCAGAGCGAAGCTGAGCTATAAGCTCGACTGTCAGGAGCCCGTTATATCGGAGGGACGGGTTTACCTACGTAAGGCGCGCCACCCTCTGCTGCCGAAGGAGAGCGCCGTGCCCATCACAATTGAGCTCGGACATGAATTTGACACGCTTGTCATAACGGGACCAAACACGGGCGGAAAAACAGTTTCGCTCAAAACCCTGGGGCTTCTTTGCATTATGGCAGCCTGCGGTCTGCACATTCCTGCTGCGGACGGGAGCATGGTTCCCGTTTTTCGCAGCGTGCTTGCCGATATAGGCGATGAGCAAAGCATTGAACAGTCGCTGTCAACATTTTCTTCGCACATGACGAATATAGTGAGAATACTGGATGAGTGCGACGACAAGAGCCTTCTCCTTTTTGATGAGCTCGGCGCGGGAACAGACCCCGTTGAAGGCGCGGCGCTTGCCGTTGCCATCATCGAAAGCGCGAGGAAAAAAGGCTCTGTAACTGCGGCGACAACGCATTACGCCGAGCTTAAAATTTACGCCACCACAACGGACGGCGTGCAGAATGCCTCCTGCGAGTTTGATGTGGAGTCGCTTCGTCCGACTTACAGACTGCTCATCGGAATACCCGGCAAATCAAACGCCTTTGCCATCAGCGAAAGGCTGGGGCTGCCTCAGGCGGTAATTGAAGACGCGAAGGGCAGGGTAAGCTCCTCGAGCGCCAGCTTCGAGGAAACCATAGAAAAGCTCGAAAAGCAGAGACAGCTGCTTGAAAAGGACAGGGAAGAAGCCGAAAAGAAGCTGCGCGAGGCGCAGGAACAGGCTAAAAAAGCTGAAATGCTTCGCCGTGAACTCTCGGTGCGCCTTGAAAAGGCCGACGAAAAGGCAAGGCGTGAGGCGGAGCGTATTCTTGACGATGCCAGAAGAACCGCGGAGCGAACTTTGAGCGAGCTTGACGAAATGCGCAAACGCCAAAACAAGGAATATGACCATATACGCGAAAACGAGGCCCGCGCCGAGCTCAGACGCAGCCTTAACGAGGCAAACGAACGCCTCTTGAGCCGCCAACAGGAAACGGAGCAGCCGAAGGTATCCTCCCGTCCCGTCAGGGTCGGCGACACGGTTGAACTCATATCAATGGGTGTTAAGGCGAGCGTGCTTGCGATTTCAGATGACAGAGCCCTTACGCTTCAGGCGGGTATTATGAAGGTTACGGCACGGGAGGATGAAGTTTACCTTCTGGAGAATCAGAACGTAAAGGAGAAACCGACCTTTTCCCAGCAAAGCGGGGCAACTCTCCGTACCATGTCCACAAGCTCGGAGCTTGATTTGCGCGGAATGATGATTGACGAAGCGATTCCCGTACTCGAAAGATATATCGACAGCGCCGTTTTGGGAAGGCTGGAGAAAGTGACTATCATACACGGCAAGGGAACGGGAGCACTTCGTACCGCGGTTGCACAGAGCCTGAAGCTCAACAAGGCTGTTAAATCCTTCCGTCTTGGACGTTTCGGCGAGGGGGAAACAGGCGTTACCATTGTGGAACTGGGGTAAAACCGAGGTAAAGAGAATATTATCCCTGTGCAAACTTACAAAATGAGTAAAATCGATTGACGAAGAGACATTTTCTTGATAAAATGCACGAAGGAAACATGTGGAGATATGCCATTTTGTCATAACATAAGGAGTGACGATAATGCTTACTAGAGAAGTAACCATCAACAACCAGGTCGGTCTGCACGCCAGACCCGCAACATTTTTCATTCAAAAGGCGAATGAGTTCAAAAGCAGTATTTGGATCGAGAAGGAAGACCGCAAGGTCAACGCCAAGAGCCTTTTGGGAGTACTGTCACTCGGTATTGTAAAAGGAACCTCGGTAAACCTCGTTGCCGACGGAAGCGATGAAAAGGAAGCGCTCAATACGCTTGCCGCTCTTATAGCCTCCGATTTCTCCGAGTAATTTTAACCGAATAAACTGGGGCGTGCTTTTTGGCGCGCCCCATTTTTTTTGTTTGGCAAAGCGGACAGACTTCAGAGCAAGGCGGATATTGCGTTTTTTGCCGCGAAGAGCTATAAATATATTGACGGACTGCAATTTTATGGAATAATAAATGTACTACGATGACATCATTGCGGCTGATTTAAGCGCAAAAATATCGGCTTTGGGGGGCGAGGGCTTGCGTACAGATGAATTAAGAGAAAAGGCGAACCGCCTTCCGCTTTTGCCCGGGGTCTACCTCATGCTTGACGAGAAGGGCGAGGTCATCTACGTCGGAAAGGCGAAGGCGCTTAAAAACCGCGTCACCAGCTATTTTCGCGGCGAGCACGAGCCCAAAACCTCCGCAATGGTTGAAAAGGTGCATGACTTCAACGTAATAGTCGCCGCCTCCGAGTTTGAGGCACTGGTTTTGGAAAACTCGCTTATAAAGCGCCACCAGCCGCATTACAACATTCTGCTTCGTGACGACAAGGCCTATCCGTTTATCAGGCTTGACGTAAAAAGCGAGTGCCCGCGCTTTACGATTGCAGGTAAAATCGCGGACGACGGCGCGAAATACTTCGGTCCCTTCGGCGGCAGGGGACTTACGCATAATATAATCGACACAGTCTGCAAGACCGTGCTGCTGCCCAGCTGCGGAAAGAAATTCCCGCGTGATTTCGGGAAAAGCAGACCTTGCCTGAACTTTCATCTGGGTAACTGTCCGGGCTACTGCGCGGGCAAAGCCGGAGCGGAGGAATACAGAGCCCGCGTGCGCCACGCGGAGATGATTCTAAACGGCAAGTCAGCGGAGCTGAAAGCGGAGCTGGAGCGCGAAATGCTCAAGGCTTCGGACGAGCTCCGCTTTGAAACGGCGGCACAGCTTCGTGGCAGACTTCAGGCAATCGAGGGGCTTAATAACCGCCAGATGGTCATCGGAGCGGTCGGCTCTGATACGGACGCCGTCGGCTTTTTCAGGGGGGCGAAATCCTGTTTTTCAGTTCTGCACTATTCGGGGGAAAACCTTGTCGATAAGGATTTTGAGCTTATGGACGAGCCGCTCGAAAGCGACTCCGAGGCGGTTTCGGAGCTTGTGCGGCAGTATTATTCCATTCGCGGCGCTTGGCCGAAAACCTTGCTGCTGCCTTTTGAAACCGAGGATTTTAAAGAAATCGAGCAGCTGTTAACCGAGGCTTCCGGACACAGGGTATATATCGAGATTCCGCAGCGGGGGGAAAAGCGCTTTCTGGTCGAAAAGGCAATGCTGAACGCGAAAGAGGAATCTTTGCGCTTTACCACTGCCGTAGAGCGAGGGCGAAAAACTCTCGAATGGCTTCGCGACACACTGGGACTGGACAAACTTCCTAGCAGAATAGAGGGCTTCGACATATCAAACACGGGAAATTTCGGCATGGTAGCCTCAATGACCGTTTTCGTAAACGGGAAGCCTCTCAAGCGCGATTACAGAAAATTCAAAATTAAGGAGCTCTCTTCGCAGGACGATTTCGGCAGTATGCGCGAGGTTTTGACCCGCAGATTCAGCAGATTCTTGGAGGGGGACAGCTCGTTTTCGGAGCTGCCGGACCTTTTGCTTATAGACGGCGGCGCAGTTCACGCCTCCATTGCCGAAAAAGTACTGAAGGAAATGAATATTTCCCTGCCGGTTCTGGGCATGGTAAAGGATGACCGACATCGGACACGCGCACTGATTTATTCAAGCGGCGAGGAGGTCGGAATAACGGGTAATCCCGCTGTGTTTGCCCTTATCGGCGCAATTCAGGAGGAAACGCACAGATTTGCCATCGAGTACCACCGCAGCCTTAGAAGCGCGACTATCGGCTCGCAGCTTGAGAACATAAAAGGTGTTGGGCAGGCGCGGAGAAACGAGCTTTTAAAGCATTTCAAGACGATTAAAGCAATAAAAGCAGCATCGCTTGACGAACTCAATGCGATTGTTCCGAAGAATACGGCGAAGGCCGTGTTTGAGCACTTTCACAGCGAAGAAACAGACAGAGAAAAAGCGGCAAACGCCGCCGACATGGAGGATTAGGGATGAGAGTAATAACGGGAGCCGCACGGGGACGCAAGCTAAACGAACCCAAGGACATGGAGATACGTCCCACAACGGACATGGTTAAGGAAGCGATGTTCAGCATCGTACAGTTCGACATTGAGGGCAGGCGCGTGCTCGATCTTTTTGCGGGTACCGGTCAGCTCGGAATCGAAGCCTTGAGCCGCGGCGCAAAAAGCGCTGTCTTTGTAGATGAGAGCAATGAAGCCGTTAAACTTGTTCGTTCAAACCTGGATCACTGCAAGCTGACAGGTGAGGTCGTAAGAGAAAATGCCGTCACCTTTCTCGGACATTGTGGGAAGTTTGATTTAATTTTTCTTGACCCTCCGTACCAAAGTGGGTTGATGGATACGGTCCTGCGTAAAATTATTCAGTTTGACATATTGTCAGAAGGTGGTATAATTGTTTGCGAGACTAAGCTTGATACTGTCATTTCTCCCATGAATGAGCCGTATTATGTCGGTCGGGAATACAAATACGGAAAAGTTAAGCTGACACTCTGCGGCAAAAAAGCGTAAGAGCGACCCGTCACCGAAAGGAAAGGATTTATCCAGATGATTACCGCTATCTACCCCGGAACTTTCGACCCAATCACTTTGGGACATCTTGATATAATCACCAGAGCTTCAAGAATTTTCGACAAGCTGGTAGTCAGCGTTGTTATGAACATAGAAAAATCTCCATTTTTCGATATCGACGAGCGCGTCGAACTGATAAAAAAAGTGGTCGCCGATCTTCCGAACGTTGAGGTAGCCTCTTCCATAGAACTCTTGGCCGATTTCGCGAAACAGTACGATAACCCCGTTATTATTAAGGGACTGCGGAACCACATCGACTACGAGTACGAGACCACGATGGCTGTGTTCAACAAAAAACTCAACCCACAGCTTGAGACCTTTTTTATAACGGCGAAGCTCGAATATACTTATGTCAGTTCTACGGCGGTCAGACAGCTTGCACTATACGGCGCAGATTTATCGGACTATGTACCGAAAGTCGTTGCGGATGAAATAGTTAATAAAACTCTTAATGGGAGGTAAAGATTTGGATATCGAGATGGAAAACGAAGTAACCGAATTACTGGAAGTCCTTTACAATACCGTTGCGGATGCTTGGAGCGTTCCGCTGGGTAAAGACAAATGCATGATAAACCGCGAAAACGTATTAAACCTTCTTGACGAAATCAGAGCCCAGCTCCCGATTGAGCTTGCCGAAGCAAAGCGCCTTATTTCCGCACGCGACGAATTTGTCGGAAATGCCAAGCGTGAGGCGGAAGCTATCCGCAAGGCCGCTGAGGATCAGGCAAGGCGCCTTGTTGAGGAGCAGGAGATTACGCGTATCGCTAAAGCTCATGCAAATGAGATCATTTCGAACTCGGAAGCCAAATCGAGAGAGCTTGTGCGTGCCGCGAACGAATATGTCGACGATGCGCTCAGACGTACCGAGGAAGCGGTTGCCGCCGCTCTCAGCGAGGTCAAGCAGTCGCGTTCGCGCTTCCGCAACCTTGCCGTAACCCGCTCTTCGGCACCGGTTTCCGGCTCGAAAAACGGGGAAACGGACACTCTCACGGAAGAATAATTAAAAAAGTTTAAAAAGAGCGCTTGAGAAAAAAATATTTTTTCTCGAGCGCTTTTTCTATATCTGGGAAATAAGACTTATGTAAACAATATTATTATACAAGTTCTAGTGTTTGAGAAGAAAAATGCCATTAAAAAGCACAAAATAGCAAGAAAAAATGACATTTTTTGCTCTTGCTTTTTTATTTATGCACAGTTATAATGAGGGCACTCGGGTGGGGAGAAGTGGAATAAAATGTTGATAAATCCCACCAAACAACTGAACAATGGGCAGATTTGGTTTTCGTAAGAGAGTTTTTGAGGGGAGGGGAAAAGCGTGACAGGTGAATATCAGCACACTTTGGACTCAAAGGGGCGCTTATCCATTCCCGCACGTCTGCGTGAGGATTTGGGCAATGTCTTCTATGTTACCCTATCCATGGACAAATGTCTTTCCGCCTATTCCTCCGAAAGCTGGGAGATCTTTTCAGAGAAAGTAAACGCCATGCCCTATGTCAAACAGAGAAAAATGCGTCCTCTCTTTGCCTATGCCGCAAAGTGCGAGCTTGACGCTCAGGGAAGAATACTTATTCCGCAAAATCTTCGCGATTTCGCGGGTCTTACCAAGAATGTAACGGTTGTGGGCAGCAACAACCACGCGGAGTTCTGGGACAGTGACAACTGGGAGGCTGTCAACGCCGTCGAAACCACACCGGAAAACATCGCGGCCGTTATGGAGGAGCTGGAGTTTTAGTGGAATACACACACTATTCGGTTATGCTTAACGAATGCATAGAAAGTCTTAACATAAAGCCGGACGGTATTTATGTTGACGCTACTCTCGGTATGGGAGGACATTCATTTGAGATTGCAAGACGCCTCAATACAGGACGACTCATCTCGATTGACCGCGATGCAAAGGCGCTGGAGAGAGCGGTTATGCGCCTCGAACCAGTTATGGACCGAATAACTCTCGTTCACGGCAACTTCCGCGATATGGATGCGATACTGAGCGACCTAAATATTGACAAGGTTGACGGCATGCTGTTCGATCTTGGGGTATCCAGCCCCCAACTTGACGAGACAGACAGAGGCTTTTCCTACATGGCAGACGCGGCACTCGATATGCGTATGGATCAAAATGCTTCTTTCACAGCGGCGGATATTGTCAATACATGGTCAGGCGAGAGAATTAAGCGAATATTGTACGATTTCGGTGAAGAACGCTACGCACCGCGGATAGCTGAAGCTATCGTGCGAAACAGAGAAATAAAGAGAATTGAAACCACCCTTCAGCTGGTGGAAATTATAAAAAGCGCTATGCCGGCAGCGGCACTTCGTGAAAAGCAGCATCCTGCAAAAAGAACATTTCAGGCAATTCGCATTGCCGTAAATGATGAATTGGAGGCCGTTTCGGAGGTCCTTTCAACTGCAGCCGACAGGCTCAAAAGCGGGGGGCGGCTTGCCGTGATCTCCTTCCACTCGCTGGAGGACAGGATTGTGAAGAACGCCATAGCCTCAAGAGAAAACGGCTGTACCTGCCCGAGAGATTTCCCTGTATGCAACTGCGGCTTTGTCCAAACTCTGAGGAGCGTTTCCAGAAAGCCCTATATTCCGCAGGATGCGGAAATCGAAGAAAACCCCAGGTCAAGAAGCGCCAAGCTTCGGGTAGCTGAAAGAGTATAAAATCAGTGGTTTGAAATGATTGGGAAAGGGGGAGAATAAATGGCTGCTGCGTCAAAAAACACGAAAATAAGCGCAAATACTGTTTATGGCAGTCTTGCCTATGATTACGGCAGAGCTGATACATATCGTGAGAAAGCCGCCAGACCGGTCGAAAGACAGGTAATAATTCCCGCTCCTCCGTCAATCAGAGAAAAGACTGCGGCGGCAGTTAAGGTCAAAACCCAGCAGCATGTCGCGCCGATGGCGATAATCGGTTATGTTTGCGCCGCGATACTGGTGATTTTCTCCCTTATGGCGAAAATTCAGCTTACAGAAATCACCGATTCCTCGGCCCAGCTTGAGACGCAGCTGACAGATCTGAATGTAGCCCAAAACAGGCTGCTAATAAATTACGAGAAGGCGTTTAATCTCACCGAGATAGAAGAGTACGCCACAACGCAGCTCGGTATGCAGAGACCGAGAGATGAGCAGGTGTTCTATCTTGAAAGCACTGTTCCGAATAAGGCGGTAATTATCACTGAAACCGGCAGCGAAAGTGGCTTAGGTGACAGAGTTTTTGATTTCCTCGCCTCAATCTCGGAATATTTCAAGTAGCTTGGCGAGTATTATTCTAGCAGATAACTTATGAGGCTAATGGAGGGGAGAAATATGCCGGATAAAAAACGAAATAAAACATCCCGTGAAACTCCCAATGCCATGATGCTTCGCCGCACACTTTTTCTTATGATAGTGTGCGGCATAGTTGCTTTTGCGGTACTGGGAATAAGGCTGTTTAAACTCCAGATAATGGACCATGATTTCTATGAAACGGCCGCAATTGAGCAGCAGGTGCGGGAGACAACCGTCACGGCCGCACGCGGAACAATCTACGATACCAACAAAAAAATACTCGCAATGAGTGCGAGCGTCGACAACATTTATATAAGCCCCGCCGAGATAAAAATATACGAGGAGGACCCTGCTCTCATAGCGCAGGGACTGTCCGAAATTCTCGGCGTGGACTATGATTCGATTATGGCCAAGGCCGCAAACACAAAGTCTTGGTACCAGACAATTTCGCGTAAGGTGGAGCCGGAGGTTTCCGACAAGGTTCGGGAATTTAAGAACAAATACGACCTGAAAGGCGTCAAAATTGAGGAAGACAGCAAGAGGTATTATCCTTACAGCAGTCTGGCGGCACAGGTAATCGGCTTTGTGGGAACAGACAACACGGGGCTTTCCGGTGTTGAAGCCTACGATAACGACATTCTCACCGGTGTCAACGGGAGAATAGTCAGAGCAAAAAATGCAGCGGGAACCGATATGCTTTTCACCAATTTTGAGGATTATTACGATGCCCAGGACGGGCAGGATGTTGTACTGACGATTGACTCGACCATTCAGTATTACGTTGAAAAGCACCTTGAGCAGGCAGTTCGCGATTACGATGTTCAAAACGGCGCCTGTGCGATTGCGATGAATGTAAACACGGGAGAAATTCTCGCGATGGCGAGCCTCGGAAATTTCGATTTGAACAACTATCAGATTGTCGATGACGATGCCAAAGCAATAATAGACGCCGAACCCGATGAAGCAAAAAAGCAGGAGCTTTTGGTTAAGGAGCAGCTGCTTCAGTGGCGCAACAAGGCTATAAGCGATACCTACGAACCGGGCTCGACTTTCAAAATCATAACACTTTCGATGGCGCTCAACGAAGGCGTTGTCAAAACTAGCGACAGCTTTTACTGCGGCGGCTCGATTGATGTTGTGGGCAGAACCGAACCGGTAAATTGCTGGAAAGCGGGAGGACACGGCTCACAGACTCTGACACAGGCACTTCAGCACTCCTGCAACGTCGCTTTCGTTCAGATAGGACAGAAAGTCGGCGCTGAAAAATTCTATGATTACTGCGAGGCCTTTGGATTCTTCAACTCCTCATCTGACCCGGACGCGCAGCTTTCGGGGGAAACCGGCATCGACCTCGGCGGAGAGAGCGGAAGCATCTGGTGGTCACGAAACAAATTCACAAATCCCAATGATAAATCGGAGCTGGCGGCTGCCTCCTTCGGGCAGACCTTCAATATCACTCCGCTTCAGCTCATAACCGCGGTTTCTGCCTGTACTAACGGCGGATATCTTATGAAGCCCTATATCGTCAAAGAAACTCTTAATTCCGACGGCAGCTCGGCGACAAAAACCGAGCCTACCGTTGTCCGTCAGGTGATAAGCGAGGATACGAGCAAGCTTGTCTGCTCCCTGCTTGAACAGGTTGTCGGCGACAAGACAGAGGGAACGGGTAAAAACGCCTATGTCGCGGGCTATCGCATCGGCGGAAAAACCGGAACGAGTGAAAAGGTGGCTCAGGATGTCGCAGGCGGCGACAAGGAATACTATGTTTCCTTTATCGGAGTCGCGCCCATTGACAATCCAGAAATTGCTCTTTTGGTCATTTTGGATACGCCCAGCAACAGCACGGGAATCTATATCAGCGGCGGACAGATGGGCGCTCCCACAGTCGGCAAAATGTTTGCCGATATACTTCCTTACATGGGCTATCAACCTCAGTACACCGCTGAGGAACTGTCAATTGTCGACAAGACCGTACCCTATATTAAGGGCATGAGCTCCTCGGAGGCCTTAACTAAGATTGAGGCAAGCGGACTGACAGCCAGAATAATAGGCACAGGCACAAGCGTTACCGCGCAGATACCCGCCGCTAACAGTGTGGTTGCCGCCGGAAGTCAGGTACTTGTCTACTGCGACGCCACGCCTTCGGAAGAAATGGAAATTATGCCTGACTTAACAGGTATGACTTACAGTATCGCCAGACAGAACATGGGCTCTTATGCGCTTTACGTTAGAGCTTCGGGACCGATAACAAGCTCAACCTCCGTTGTTGTAACGAGCCAGAGCATAGCAGCCGGAACATCGGTGGCGCACGGCACGGTCGTAGAACTGACAGTTGCGGATACGAGCAATCTGGGTCGATACTGACGCAATCATAATTCAAGATACAGACTCAAGTGGGGGTTAATATGAAACTCAAACAGCTGCTTACGGAAATTGACGTAATTGAATTATGCGCCGATTTGAATACCGAAATAGGCGATATAAGCTATGATTCGCGCAAAACGAATAAGAATGATTTGTTTGTCGCAATCAGAGGCTTTGAAAGCGACGGTCACAAATTCATCGGCGCTGCCGTTTCGGCAGGTGCGTCCGTCATTCTCTGTGAGGAAAAGCCGAAAGATAATATTCCCTTTGTTCTGGTTAAAAACTCCCGCCAGGCTCTTGCGCTCGCGTCGAGAAACTATTTTGGGGACCCTGCCTCAAAAATGAAGCTCGTGGGCGTAACCGGCACAAACGGAAAAACGACGACTACCATACTGATAAAGCACGTTCTGGAAACCTGCACCGGAGAAATGACAGGTCTTATTGGTACAAACCAGAATATGATAGGCGAAAAGGTGCTTCCGACGGAGCGAACAACTCCCGAGTCCTACGAGCTTCAAAAGCTCTTTAAGCTGATGGCTGACGAGGGCTGCAAAAATGTAATAATGGAAGTGTCTTCACATTCTCTTGTGCTGGAGCGAGTGGCGGGACTTAATTTTGATGTCGCGGTTTTTACAAATCTGACACAGGACCATCTTGATTTTCACAATACCATGGAGGAGTATGCGGGGGCGAAAGCGCTGCTCTTTGAACGCTGCCGCAAAGCGGCGATAAATATCGACGACGAATGGGGCGGATATATGGCACAGCGCGCCAAATGCCCCGTGTTTACCTATTCCGAAACAAAGCTCGAGGCGGACTTAGTTGCCAAGGACATAAGACTTTCACCCTCAAGCGTCAAATTCTGTGCTCTGGCCATGAACAGTCTTGAAAGAGTCAGTATGGATATTCCCGGCAAGTTCTCGGTTTACAATGCAATGTCGGTAATTTCCGCCTGCCTGCTGCTCGAACTGCCTCTTGGCGAGATCTGCGAATCGCTCAAGACGGCGAAGGGAGTTAAAGGGCGCGTGGAGCTTGTTCCGACGCCGAGCGATTTTACCATACTGATTGACTATGCGCATACGCCTGACGCTCTTGAAAACGTAATTAAGTCCATGAAGGAAGTCGCCACAGGCAGAGTTGTTGTGCTTTTCGGCTGCGGCGGTGACAGGGACAAAACAAAAAGACCAATTATGGGAGAAATAGCGACAACTTACGCAGATTATGCTATAATCACTTCCGATAACCCGAGAACAGAGGTTCCGAAGGACATTATCGCGGATATTTTAGCCGGAGTTAAGGCTCCGAAAAACCGATATAAGGTGATTGAGGACAGAACTGAAGCAATTGCCTTTGCCATTGACAATCATCTGGAGGGCGACCTAATAATTCTCGCGGGAAAAGGTCACGAAACCTATCAGATAATCGGTAAAACCAAATTCCACATGGACGAACGTGAAATTGTAGCTGAGTATCTGGAAAGCAAAACATAACTTAAGCGAACACGGGACGGAGGAAACAAACTCATGATAGAAATGATTGAAAAGCTTATTCTGGCTTTTATCATAGCCTTTTTGGTAGCTGCGGCAGTAGGGAAATTTTTGGTACCTTGGCTGCGCAGGATAAAAGCAGGGCAGGCAATCAAGGAAAACGGACCGACCTGGCACATGTCAAAGGCCGGAACTCCCACAATGGGCGGAATCATTTTTATCGCGGGTGTCACGGCAGTTTGCATTACCACTAGTTTTTGCGGGCTCAGACAGGGTGATTTCGGCTACATCTATGTGCTGCTTTTCTCTCTGGCCTACGGCGCCATCGGTTTTCTCGACGATTATGAAAAGCTGAAGAAAAAACAAAATCTTGGACTGACGGCAAAGCAGAAGCTTCTGCTTCAGGTCGCGGTGGCGGCGCTTTTCGTCTATCTTCTCAGAAGTGTCGGCATTATAACACCGAATCTCTATGTACCTTTCTTCGGGGCTGAGTGGATTATGCCCGAGTGGCTTTACTTTGCATTTCTGATTTTCGTTGTTGTCGCAACAGTCAACGCCGTTAACCTTACCGACGGAGTTGACGGACTGGCAACCGGCACCTCAATTCCGGTTTTCCTTTTCTTTGCTGCGGTTGCAGCCGTTTGGGGCGAAAAATACCTTTCTCTCGGACTTTTTTCCGCGGGACTTGTCGGCGGGCTTTTCGGCTTTCTGATTTACAACTTCAATCCCGCGAAGGTTTTCATGGGAGATACAGGCTCGCTTTTCCTCGGCGGAGCTGTGGCGGGACTTGCGATTGCCTTTAATATGCCGCTTATAATTATCACAATCGGCATACTTTATATCCTCGAGGTCCTTTCGGACGTAATCCAAGTGGGCTATTTCAAGCTCAGTCACGGAAAGCGCGTTTTCAAAATGGCGCCCTTCCACCACCACCTGGAGATGGGAGGATGGACGGGTAAAAAGTGGACGGAAAAAGAACTTTTCGCGCTTTTTACCGGTATATCCGCTTTGTTTGCGCTGATTTCGTTTTTCGGCGTATCCGGCAGATTCGGAGCGTAATTCGGTTTCACTCGGCAGGAAAGGGGAGATTGTGTGCAGGGCAAAGACAGCGTTTTGAAAGACCACAGCCGTGATTTGACGATTTCACGCGGCCCGATGGATATACCGTTTTTGATGCTCACGCTGCTTCTTCTGGGAATCGGAGTGGTTATGGTTCTGTCGGCGAGCTATGCCAGCGCCTATTACGATTTAAGCAAAGAAACGGGCGGCAACGCTACATATTACTTCGGAAAGCAGCTCGTATTCGCCGTGCTTGGCATAACCGTAATGCTTGTCGCCTCACGAGTTCCGCTTAAGCTATATAGAAAGTTTTCGTTTTGGGTGCTTGGAATAGCCATAATTCTTCTCGTTGCGGTGCTCGTAATCGGCTCGGTGGGCGGCGGCGGAAAGCGCTGGATTCTGCTCGGACCGATAAGCGTTCAGCCATCGGAAATAGCCAAAATCGGTGTTATTCTGGCCTTTGCAAGGCTTATCTGCCGATATAAAAACCTTATGGGTACCTTCAAATACGGTGTTATGCCCTTCGTGGTGGTGCTAGGCGTGATAGTCGGCCTCCTGTTTTTGGAGCCGCACCTTTCGGCCTCAATTATAATTATTATTCTGGGCGCAGTAATGATGTTTATCGGTGGAACAAGGCTTGTTTGGTTTGTCGGCGGCCTTATCGGTGTAAGCGGCCTTTTCGTTATCGCAATCACTGTTTTGAAATATTCCTCTGAGCGAATTTCCGCGTGGCTTAATCCCTTTGCCGATACCGGCGACACAGGCTACCAGATCGTGCAGTCACTTTACGCTGTCGGTTCCGGAGGACTTTTCGGGCTGGGCCTCGGGCAAAGCCGCCAGAAATTCCTGTATCTGCCCGAGGAACACAACGACTTCATCTTTTCGATAGTCAGCGAGGAGCTGGGCTTTATCGGAGCCATGCTGATACTTACACTTTTTGCGCTGCTTATTATCCGCGGCTACTGGATAGCTCTGCACTCCCGCAGCAAATACGGCTTTTTGGTCTGCACGGGCATTACAACTCTGCTCGCTCTGCAGGTTATTCTCAATGTCGCTGTCTGCACGAATCTTATTCCCTGCACGGGAATTTCCTTGCCCTTTTTCAGCTACGGCGGCTCGGCGCTTCTCATGCAGCTCGGTGAAATGGGGATTATTCTCAGCGTTTCGCGTGATATACCCGTTGAAAAAACCGTGAAAAAGCGAAAGCGGGAAAAAGTCAGCACCTGAGCCGAACTGACAGGCTTAAGTGAGAGGAGAAACGAGATTAAATGAAATTTATTTTTACCTGCGGAGGAACCGCGGGACATATAAATCCGGCGCTGGGTGTGGCGCAAAAGCTTAAGGAACTGATGCCCGACTGCGAAATCCTTTTTGTCGGCGCAGAGGGTTACATGGAGTCGGAGCTTGTGCCCCGCGAGGGCTTTCCGATTAAAACGGTAACTATTACTAATATCAGCAGAAGTTTAAGCCTTGAGGGGCTGAAACACAACGCCCGAACGGTCAAAAATGTTTTAACGGCTATTGGGCAGGCAAAAAAGATAATCCGCGATTTTAAGCCCGACGTGGTTATCGGAACAGGTGGCTATGTTTGTTACCCTGTTTTAAAGGCGGCACATTCGCTTAAAATCCCGACTGTCGTGCACGAAAGCAACGCCGTTCCGGGACTGACCACAAAAATGCTCGCAGGAACGACCGACAGAATCCTCGTGGGCTTTGAGGAGAGCAGGCAGTATTATAAGCATAAGGAGAGGGTTGTTGTTACAGGCACCCCCGTTAGGCAGGATTTCCGCAATTCGGATAAGGCTTCCGCCAGAGAAAAGCTGGGGCTTGACCCCGAAAAGCCGCTGGTAGTCTCTGTTTGGGGCTCTCTGGGTGCGGCGTTCATGAACAAAACCATGGTTGGGTTCATTGGCAAGGCTATGGGCGACCCGTTTTTCGGACTTATCCATTCGGCGGGCAAGAGCGGCTATAAAAAAATGCTCAGCGATATGGAAAGCGCCGGAATTAGAAACGCGAAGGAACGCGGCATGGATGTCCGCGAATATATATACAACATGCCGCTTGTCATGGCGGCGGCTGATTTGGTGGTTTGTCGCAGCGGAGCATCGACCCTGTCGGAGCTTGCAGCTCTGGGAAAACCCGCTATATTGGTTCCCTCACCGAACGTAACAAATAACCATCAGGACAAAAACGCCAGAGTCCTGGAAAAAGCCGGAGCGGCAGTCGTAATCCCCGAAAATGAAATCACGGAGGATAAGCTGCTCGGTTCCGTTTCTCTGTTACTCAGCCGCAGGGACACTCTGGAGGCAATGTCGGAGCAAATGAAAAAACTAAGCGTCGGCGACGCGACCTCAATAATCGCCGATATTATTCTCGACCTTACAAAATAACTTCAAAATTATTCGCTCGGATAAATCCGGCCATAAAATGCGGCTGTCAAGTGCAGGTACAGACTGAATTCGGCTCGCGGGCGCTCTTGCGCACAGGGCATGAATATTAGCACTTTTCACCTTTTCCGCATAGTATGGCGTAAAATCCACTGTGCGGAGGGGTAAACATGAGCGTTTGGAAAGTTTCGGGCGGCAAAAAGCTTTACGGCGACATTAGAATACAGGGATCTAAAAACGCGGTGCTTCCCATAATGGCGGCGGCTATAATCACCGGCTGCGAAACCGAGTTACTTAATTGTCCGCAACTCAGCGATGTTGAAGCTGCCATGGCCATTTTGCGCCATTTGGGCTGTAAGGCGGAGCGTGACGGGGACACTGTAAGCATAGACTCAAGAGGAATGAACGCAACCGACATCCCTCATGACCTCATGCGTGAAATGCGCTCATCCGTCATCTTTCTCGGGGCAATTTTGGCGCGTGCCCACGAGGCAACTTTGTCATATCCCGGCGGCTGTGAGCTGGGTGCAAGACCTATCGATTTACATCTGGAGGCGCTTCGCAGTCTGGGAGCCGAGATTACAGAGCAGGGCGGCAACCTCTATTGCCGCGACGAAGGGCTTAGGGGAGCGAGAATTAACCTTTCCTTCCCGAGCGTCGGAGCAACGGAAAACGCAATGCTTGCCGCTTGCGGCGCTCAAGGTGAAACCGTTATAACAAACGCCGCAAAAGAACCGGAAATTATTGATTTACAGAATTTCCTTATAAAGCTCGGTGTTTCGATTACAGGTGCGGGAAGCTCAACAATTACAATTAGCGGAATAGTTCCGCAGTCAAAGGTCGGACACAGAGTGATGACCGATCGCATAGTTTCCGCAACAGCGCTTTGCTGCGCCGCTTCGGCCGGCGGAAGCATTATGCTCAAAGGTGTTGTTCCCGCGTATTTTGAAACTGTGACATCCGCTCTTGAAAACATGGGCTGCGAAGTTGAACGCAAAGCAAACTCGGTCAGACTCTGTTCAAGCGGTATTCTCCGCGCGCCGAGGCCGATAGTCACCCGCCCCTATCCGGGCTTTCCGACCGATGCACAGCCGCTTTTAATGGCGGCGTGTCTAAAGGCCGAGGGGACGACGGTTTTCACCGAGAACATTTTTGAAAACAGATATAGGCACGCCGTGGAGCTTTGCAGGCTCGGCGCGGACATAAGCGTAGTGGGCAGGGTCGCCGTTGTTACGGGAGTGCGCGAGCTGATCGGCGCTCCGGTTGCGGCAACCGATTTGCGCGGCGGCGCGGCTTTAGTCACGGCGGCGCTGGGAGCAAAGGGACTCACAACCGTTTATGACACGGGGCATATCGTAAGAGGACATGATGAGCTTGACAAAATGCTGCTCAGTCTGGGTGCGGATATAAGCTATGAATATGACCGCCTGGCCTGTGTTGTGTAGCAAGAAGCCCCGTTAACGAGAGGAAAATATGAGCACGAAGCGAAAGAGAAAAAAACAAAAATCAAGCGGAGCGCGAGGCTTTATCTTCAGCTCCGTTTCGTTTATAGTAATTTGCGCCGCACTTGTTTTTGGCATGAGCGTGTTTTTTCGCGTGTCAAATATCGAAGTGAACGGCGCCAATCGCTATACCCGCGAGGAAATCATCGCGGCCTCCGGCATAGAAAACGGGGACAACCTGATGCTGGTTAACAGGTCGGCGGTGGCGCAAAAAATTTACTCAAAGATGATTTATATCGGCAAGGTAAATGTGGAACGAAAGCTCCCAAATACCATCCTGATTGAAATTACCGAGAGCGACAGTATCGCGGTTGTTGAGTCCGAGTCGGGTCTGTGGCTCGTTGACAGCAACTGCCGTCTCTTGGAGGAATGCGCCACACAGGACGCCGAAAACTATATTAAGGTCAAGGGCTTTTCCGCGGTTAAACCGGAGAAGGGAGAGCTAATCTCCGTGCCCGATGAGGACAAGCCGAAGGTGGAATTTCTAAGTGGAATCCTGACGGCAATCTACGAAAAAAACATGACGGGTGATGTGGCTTCTCTCGATGTCAGCAACCTCCAAAACGCGGAATTTGACTATCTCGGGGGTCGGTTCACAGTCAAGCTCGGAAGAGACGAAAATCTCGATTATAAGTTCGAGCTGCTGCTCGGAGTAATATCGAAACTGGATGCGAAAGATACAGGAGTTATCGACCTTTCGCAGGACAAAAAGGCGCAGTTCTCTCCATTTTGATGAATTTGCCGTTTTCTTGGCGAAAAACCACAAATAATGGGAAATAATTTAATAGTTCACATAATATATTTGCAAAGAATACTTGACCAAAAGACAAATCCGTTATAAAATAGAGCGAATAATTGGAATATTGCCTGAACGAAATCAATTTGTTCAGATTTATCAAAACATGGGAGGCTATGAAAATGTCGTTTCAGCTTGAAACCGGTCCCGAAAATGTTGTTACTATTAAGGTTGTTGGTGTTGGCGGAGCGGGAAATAACGTTGTCAACAGGATGGTCAAATCCGGAACAAAGGGCGTTGAATTCATTGCCATAAATACGGATAAGCAGGCTCTTTCCGTCTCCAGCGCAACACAGAAAATACAGATTGGTGAGAAACTAACTCACGGACAGGGCGCGGGAAGCGATCCCGAAATCGGCAAGCGCAGCGCCGAGGAAAGCCGCAACAATATTGCCAAGAGCTTCGAGGATGCCGACATGGTGTTCATTACGGCCGGCATGGGCGGCGGAACCGGAACGGGAGCCGCTCCCATAGTTGCAGATATTGCCCGTGAATCCGGAATACTTACAGTCGGGGTTGTCACAAAACCCTTCAGCTTTGAGGGCAAGCGCAGAATGGATCAGGCTAAGCAGGGAATAAACGATCTGCTCGGCAAGGTTGATTCGCTTCTCATAATCCCCAATGACCGTCTTAAGTTTGCAACAGACCAGCGCGTCACCTTTGCAAACGCTTTTGAAATTGCTGACGATGTTCTTCATCAGGCCGTTACTTCTATTTCCGACCTCATTAAGAACACCGGCTTTATTAACCTCGACTTCGCCGATGTTACAACCATTATGAAGGATGCCGGCTTTGCCCACATGGGCGTCGGACACGCAGTCGGCAAGGGCAAGGCTGAGGATGCCGCCCGCATGGCGGTTGCAAGCCCCCTCATGGAAACCTCTATTGACGGCGCAAGAGGCGTGCTTATCAATATCACAGGCTCCATGGATATGGGCCTTGAGGATGTTGAAGCCGCAGCCAACCTTGTTCAGGCCGCCGCACATCCCGAAGCAAACATCATCTTCGGCGCAACCTTTGATGATACGATGGACGATGAGATTCGCGTAACGGTTATTGCAACCGGTTTTGACGACGGTCCCATTAAGAGCGCGAGAGACACAAAGAAGGAACAGGAGCCTTCAGCGCCGCAGGGACTTTTCAGCACGGCCTCCGAAATGGCGGGAAACAGCAGACAGCAGCCGCAGACCGAGCCTAAGAAGGAAGAGGACCCTTTTGACAGCATATTTAAGATTTTCAACTCCAAATAATTGCGGTTCTGGCGCGGCATATTATCGAATAGTATAGAGTATAGATATATGCCCCGATATTCTCGCGGAAAGCCGCTTCAAGTTTGCTTAATACATAACTCCCTCCGCCTAAGGTGGCGGGGGGAGTTATCTGCGTAAGAAGAAAACGGCTCGGGGACTTCTTTGTTAAGGGGATGTTTTTAATGGTTCGGAGAACCGGACACTTCGTCGGGTATTTGAAAGAACTTTTTGAAATTTACTATGACAACCATGTTTCGCGTTCGGCGGCGGAACTGTCATATTTCCTTACTCTGTCCATTTTCCCGACCTTGATTTGCGTTCACGCAATGATTGTGAAATTTACCCCGGGTATCACGATTAAACTCGATGAGCTCGCGGGTCTTATTCCCTCCGATACTTTGGATATTATTTCGGACTATCTGAACTACGTTGCCGTTCATAACAGCAGGGCGCTGCTAACGGCGGGAATTTTGGGTATGGCTACGACATCCGCCGCCTCCTTCCGCTCTATCCACAGCATTATGGGTGATATACAGGGCGTTTCGCGCTTTCGCGGACTTTTCGCGACACTTTTCAGTTTCGTGTTTTCACTAATTTTTATGGCGGCGATTTATTTTGGAATAATCGTTATGGTCACGGGCAGCTGGCTTATAGGGCTGATAACCGATGTGTTTCCGAGTCTTGCGGGGCTGGAATTTTGGACCTTGCTTAAATTTCCGCTGATGCTGGTAATATTTGTGCTTATTATCTACGGACTTTACCGTATTACGGCTCCTGCAAATTTAAGGGGCACTTACTTTCAGGGAGCCGCGGCCGCAGCCGTCATTCTGGTTCTTGTAAGCGTCCTGTTTTCGTGGTTTATCAGCATGTCAACAAGATACCCGCTAATTTACGGTTCGCTCGCCTCGATAATAATCTTTATGCTCTGGATTTATATCTGCGGGCAGATTTTAATTATGGGAAATGCCCTGAATGTTGTCATCAGGCGGCATAAACCGCAAAAACCGAAAAAGCCCGAGGATATACAAGGTAAAATATAAGATACTTTCTAAGCGGGAACCGATTGACGAAATCGGTTCCTTTTTTTCATCGAAAAATGTCCGCACTAAACGGAATTTGGACTTGCCGCGCTATCATAAGCTGTAATAAATAAGCGACGGGAGGTAGCAAAATGCTGGCAAGCGCATTTATGATGCTCGTGAGCAGCGCGTTTTTAATGCTGCGCCTGGGCAAAAACTCGGGCTCTTTCCCCAAACCTCTCAGTGCCGAGGATGAGCAAAAGTACTTGGATATGTGGGCAAAGGGTGATGTCGAGGCCCGCAACAAGCTTATCGAGCACAATCTCCGCCTTGTGGCGCATATAGTAAAAAAATATTACACGCAATGCGCGGAGCTCGACGACCTGATTTCAATCGGCACAATCGGCCTAATCAAGGGAATTTCATCCTACAAAGCCGATAAGGGCGTAAGGCTGGCCACCTACGCAAGCCGCTGCATAGAAAATGAAGTGCTGATGTACTTTCGCTCGGCGCGAAAATCCTCAACCGACGTATCGCTTTCGGAATCAATCGAAACGGACGGCACGGGAAGCTCACTCTGCCTTATGGATGTCGTGTGCTTTGAGGAGGATATGTTGGAGGAAATCAGCAGAAATGAGCTGTCTCGGACAATCGGAAGACTCGTACACGAGGCTCTTGACGCTAGGGAGAGCGAAATTATTCGTCTTCGCTACGGACTTGACGGTGAGCCCCCAAGAACTCAGCACGATGTTGCAGAGCTCTGCGGAATCAGCCGCTCATACGTCTCACGCATTGAAAAGAAAGCGCTGGAAAAGCTGAAGAAAGCCCTTGAAGAGAATGAAAACCGAATCAAACCGAAATGAAATTGTAAAAATGCCACCGAAATAAATAAAAATATGGTGCTTTATCAGCTCCTTATATGCTATAATTAATAAAACTTTTTGAAATTACGGTTATCCGGCGTTTTTCGTTTATTCTATGCTTTGGCAAAAATTTACTTTATTAATAAAGGGAATCGACATGGATATTAAATCTGAATATCGCGCAAAGCTGCGCACGGCGGAGGAAGCGGTCAAAGTAGTTAAAAGCGGAGACTGGGTGGACTATTTCACGGCTTTGGGCATGCCTGTCCTGCTGGACAGAGCCCTTGCCAAGCGCAGGGACGAGCTGACCGATGTTAAAATACGCGGCAACCTTCTTTTCGGACCCATTGAATGTGTAGAATGTGACCCGCGGCAGGAACACTTCACCTATAACAGCTGGCACTGCTCAAGCTACGAGCGCAAACTCGCGGACCGCGGTCTGTGCTATTATATCCCCATGATTTTCCGAAATTTAGTTCCCTATTACCGCCATTTTCTCGAAGTCAATGTTGCCATGATAAGCGTAACTCCAATGGACGAGCATGGCTATTTCAACCTCTCAACCTCAACGGGTATTGCAAAGGGCATACTGGACAAAGCAAATTTTATAATACTTGAGGTCAACGAAAGACTGCCGAGAGTTCACGGTTTTGATGAGGTTATCCACATTTCGGAGGTGGATTTGATTGTTGAAGGCGAGCATGAACCCCTGACGGAGCTTAAGCTGCCTGAAACAACACCAGAAGACATCAAAATCGCGGAGCAGATTATCCCCTATATAAAGGACGGCTCAGCTCTGCAGTTGGGTATCGGCGGCATGCCGAACGCTGTCGGAAAGATGATAGCCGAGAGCGGAATTAAGAATCTGGGTATGCATACCGAGCTTTGCTGCGACGCATATCTGGAGCTTGACAGAGCAGGCGTTTTAACAAACCGCAAGAGCAGCCTTCAGCGGGACTAGGGCGTTTTCGGAATCGCTCTGGGCAGCAGAGGTCTTTACGAATGGCTCAATAACAACCCGGGTCTGCACGCCTGCCCTCTTGAATATGTCAATTCTCCCGAAATAATCGGGAAAATTGACGATATGATTTCGATTAACAGCTGTATCTCGACGGATTTATATGGACAGGTAAGCGCGGAAAGCAACGGTACAAGGCAAATCAGCGGAACGGGCGGTCAGCTTGATTATCTCACCGGAGCGGCAATGTCAAAGGGAGGCAAGGCCTTTATCTGCATGACATCAACATATACGACAAAAGACGGCGTCCGCAGGTCACGTATCGTTCCCACCTTCAACGGGGACATTGTAACCTCGCCCCGCAGCCAGTCCTATTTTATCGTAACTGAGTTTGGAGTTGTTAACCTTGTGGGGCGCTCAACATGGGAGCGTGCCGAGCTCCTGATTTCCGTTGCCCATCCCGATTTTCGTCAGGAACTCATAGAAGCGGCGGACAAACAGCATATCTGGCGCAGATCTAACAAATAAACGGCCAAGCTGAGTTCTGATAATTAAAACAGCGGGAGTATCGGCATGAAAGTATACAATGCCTCAATTTTCCTTTATCTTAACGGAAAAGGAATTAAAAATTCGAATAAGGGCTATATATTTCTTGTCGATGCGATTCGATTGGGAGCAGAGTCCGAGGATGCGCTGAAGCGCGTTACGGATCTCTATACCGTAATAGCAATGTCCTACGGAATTTTGCCGCAGAACGTCGAACGGGGAATACGTTACGCAATTTCGGGACTTGGAGTAACGAATAAGGAGTTTATTTCAAAAGCCGTAAGCGACATTACAAAGGACTATGCCTTGACGGGCGCAATACATAAAAAGATTTCTAAGAAGCCGAACTGACATATAACTTGACCAAGTTTTATGCTGAAACAAGTCCGAAAAGCGTTGTATTGCGCTGATCGGACTTGTTTCAATTTGAGAATAACTTTTAACCTTATTTGAGGCGTGAAATCGGATTGGCAGAATTTGTGGCTTGATAAAATAGTTACAAAAGAGTTACAATTCAGTCAAGGAGGTGACTGATATGCTTAACTTTTTTAAAAAAACAATAGTCACACTGACAGCGATTCTAGTGATTTCGAGCCTTGCGGCAGGTGCTTCGGCTTACGCGGCAGGGTCATCCTGCACGGGGAGCGGCAGCACGGCAAATGTATATTCCGTATATTCAAATACAAGCGGCTCCTGCAATTTACAGGGACTTGACGTAAATTCGATTTTGAGCAAGCTTAGTTCATACGGATGCACGGAGGCATCGGCGAACGCGGCAAACTGTAATGGGACAGTCTGCAACGCTAAAAGCTGCGCGGGAGCTGATTGCGCGGTAAACGGTATCTGCACCACAAATACCTGTACCGCCGGTAATTGCACCACGAGCACCTGTGAATCTGATTCAGCCTGTGCCGCGAACAGCTGCACGAATACCGGCAATCAAACGGCGGCACTTTCCGCTTATGAAAACAGCAGCCAGACAAATGTATCCTTAACTCAGGACCTTAAGAGCGCGGCAGCTAATTATGCGGCGGAAATTAAGAAGCTTTGCAGGATAAGCTACGGTACCGCCATCACGACAGCAGCTCCCAAGCCTTCAACAAGCGTGACACCCGAGCCCTCGGCAAGCCCCGCTTCGACCTCGAACAGCGGCAGCGCAGATAACGAGTCCTTTGAACAGCAGGTGCTTGCGCTTGTCAATGAGCAGCGTGCCGAAATCGGGCTTTCTCCTCTGACTCTGAGCACTGAGCTTTCAAACGTCGCGAGGGCAAAATCTCAGGATATGAGCGACAATAACTATTTTTCTCATACAAGCCCAAGCTACGGCTCTCCCTTTGAAATGCTTAAAGCCTTCGGCATAAGCTACAGGACGGCGGGAGAAAACATTGCGATGGGTTACGCAACACCGCAGGCAGTCATGAACGCCTGGATGAATTCCGCGGGACACAGAGCAAATATCTTGAATGCCTCATTTACACAGATTGGAATTGGCTACGTCGCCGACGGTAACTATTGGACACAGGAGTTTATCGGTTAAATAAGTTTAAAAAGATAAAAATCGGCCGAAGCGACTTTTCCCGAAAGGAAAGCGCTTCGGCCGTTTTTTCGCGGCAAGTGTAATAATTTAGAAGTCATATAGGCAATCAAAATGAAAATAATAAAACAGGATTATTTTTGACGCGCCGAGTCTTCATTAAAACGGGAAGAGGCGTGTACTTCGATAGGGCGTGATAAATTTTGACCCGTGGCGCAGGAAAGAAAGTGCTTTTTGTTTTAATGCTGATATGTATATGTTTGTGGGCATGCTCCCTTGCCGCAGCAGCAGCCGGGGCCAAAGCTGCCGCGGCTGTGCCCGCCGAGCGGGAGGGCGAAAGCTTTATAAAGTGGGTGGATTTCAATGTTCCGTGTCAGGCGCTTAAAAAGTCCATCTCGCTGGATATACTTTCGCAGGAGAAGGAGATTAAGCTAAACTTCATCGAGCTTCTGGCGTATCTGGCTTCTCAAAACGGCAATAACTTCGGCTCCTATAAGGACGCTTCGCTTGACGCGATTGCCGAGAAGCTCAACTCGGGCGTTTCAATGGAGGAGCTGACGAAAAATTCAAAATACTATGGCTATTACCTTGAGTGCTATACCGCGATTTTATCGGGTTTTGTCGGAAATTTCGAAATCGAAGTGCCGAACGCGGACGGTTCGGGTAAGCATTGGGAGAAGCGCTACGGAATTAAGGTGTTTTCGCCGATAGCTAAAAATTTTCCTTACAGCCATTATGACGATTTCGGAACAAGGCGCTCTTACGGCTTTTCAAGGCCTCACCTCGGAAACGACCTTATAGGACAGGTGGGCACGCCGATAATCGCGGTTGAGGGCGGAACTGTTGAGGCTATGGGCTGGAATCAATACGGAGGCTGGCGTATCGGTATTCGCTCCTTTGACAAGAAAAGATACTACTATTATGCTCATCTGCGAAAGAATTTTCCGTTTAAAAAGGATTTATCCGTCGGCTCCGCAGTTAAAGCGGGCGATGTAATCGGCTATCTTGGGAGAACAGGTTACAGCATAAAAGAGAACGTCAACAACATCAAAGTTTCGCATCTGCATTTCGGCATGCAGCTCATTTTTGACGAGTCACAGAAGGAATGCGACAACGAGATTTGGATAAATGTTTTTGAGCTTGTTCGGCTGCTCGATACGAAAAGGTCCGAGGTGGTGAAAAATCCCGAAACAAAGGATTACAGTCGGGTTTACGATTTCCGCGACGGTATTGCAAGCTAAAAAAGCTCTTTCCTTATCAGCTCAAACTCGTTCTTATGAAACTTCAAAATGCCTTCATTTCGAAGCTTCCCGAGTTCAAAGGACATGGCGCTGCGGTCAATAAACAAAAAATCAGCCAGTTCCTGACGGTTAAGAGGGATGGAAAAGCTGCTGCTTTTCGCCTTTTGCGCTTCGAAGGAAAGGTAGGCAAGGAGCTTTTCGCGCGTTGTGCGCTTTGAGGTAAACTCAATTTTTTGCGTTAGCGCGACATTCTTTTTCGCTATGCTGCCGAGCATATTGTGAATCAGTCTCCTGTGAAAGCCGCAGGCGTTTGAGCAGGGGGATTCCATTCTTTGGCAGTCAATAAACAGTATTTCGCTTTCGGTCGTTGCGATAACGCTGACCGGAAGCGCTTTTATTTCGGCGCAGGCAAAGGATTCACCGAAAAGCCCTGAGGGACCTATTACCGCCAGAATGCTCCTGTTGCCGTAATAATCGTCCTGATAGACCTGAACCTGCCCCGAAAGAACGATTCCAAAGTCGCTCGTCGCTTCTCCGCTTGTAAAAACCGTTTGATTTTTTTCATAGTTAACAACCTTCGCATTCAGACAGGAAAGGAGCGGCCGATATTCATCTTCCGCAATGCCTTTAAATAAATCAACCTTTTTAAATATTTCAAAATATTTTTCCATAAGCCCTCATTTCGTTGTAAAACCAACATACTTATTGTCTTCAGCATAGTAGACTTGAGCCATAAAGTCAACAACCGGCTTAAAGGAGTGAAAAAAATGATTAGAAAAATTATCAAAATAGATGAAGAAAAGTGCAACGGCTGCGGACTGTGCGCCGATGCCTGCCACGAGGGGGCAATCGGCATTGTAAACGGCAAGGCAAAGCTTCTGCGTGACGACTACTGCGACGGTTTGGGAAACTGTCTGCCGGTCTGCCCGACGGGCGCAATCAGTTTTGAGGAGCGCGAGGCCGCCGAATACGACGAGGCCGCGGTAAATGAGAAGAACCTTCAAAAGCAGGGGGAAAAGCTGCCCTGCGGTTGCCCGGGAACGCAGTCGAAAAGCATCTCCCACAGCGAAACACCCTGTTCCTGCGCTTCCGAGGGAAGCGAAAATCAAAGCCGCTTATCCCAGTGGCCGGTGCAGATAAAGCTGGCTCCCGTGAACGCGCCTTATTTTAACGGAGCAAACCTTCTTGTCGCCGCCGACTGCTCGGCCTATGCCTTCGGCGACTTCCACAACAGGTTTATTAAAAACAGAATAACCCTCATCGGCTGCCCGAAGCTCGACGACACCGATTACAGCGAAAAGCTGACAGCAATATTAAAGCTTAACAGCATTAAGAGCGTTACGGTTGTGCGCATGGAGGTTCCCTGCTGCGGCGGAATTGAAAACGCGGTTAAAACAGCCCTTAAAAACAGCGGAAAAATGATTCCGTGGCAGGTCGTGACCATCTCCACAGACGGAAAAATACTGGATTGACAGGAGATTAAACGGATGATAGAAAAGAAGTATAGCTTATATTCGGGTGAAGAAAAAACAATCGAAAAGGTTCTGTTGGACGAAAATCTGCATTACCTCCACATGGTTTTACCGCAGGGGGAAGGACTACCCGAGCACAACACAAATTCTGTCGTTTACATGACCGTAATCAGAGGAAGGCTGTCAATCGGATTGGATAATGAGGAAATTCGTGAGTACGAAGAGGGAACACTGCTGAAAATTCCTTACGACACAAAGATGAAGGTAAGAAACACACAAGCGCAGACGCTGGAGCTGATAGTGGTTAAGGCGCCTGCTCCGAAGACTTGATTTGGAGGCAGTCAGCATGAAAAAGTACAGATGCATTCCCTGCAATTATATCTATGATCCGGCACTTGGCGATCCCGACGGCGGCATTGAACCGGGCACGGCTTTTGAAGACCTGCCGGATGACTGGCAGTGCCCTGTTTGCTTTGTCGGCAAGGAAGACTTTGAACCTGTAAATGAATGAGGAGGATTGTGTATGAGTATGTTTTGTTTTCAGTGCCAAGAAACGGCAAGAGGTACAGGCTGTGAAGTCCGCGGTGTATGCGGAAAAACCGAGGAGGTAGCAAAGCTTCAGGACTTGCTGATTTATACCCTGAAGGGAATCTCCGATATCGTTGTAAAGGGCAGGCTTGGAGTCGCAGAGTTGGGCGAGATTAACGGTGAAGTTTTAAGCAGCCTCTTTATGACCATCACAAATGCGAACTTCGACGACGAAGCGATTGAGGAACAGATCAGAAAAATGCTGGCAATCCGCGATGGTCTCAATAAGAGTGCGGCGGTCAAGAATCTGCATGAATCGGCGAGTTTCAAGGTTTCCACAAAGGAAGAGATGCTTGAAAAAGCGGCAAAGGTCGGCGTTCTTTCCACACAGAACGAGGATGTTCGCTCCCTGCGAGAGATGATTACCTACGGCGTCAAGGGCATGGCGGCCTATGCCGAGCACGCGAAGAATCTGGGTGAGGAAGACCCCGATATAAGCGCCTTTATCTACGAGGCTCTCGCCGCAACGCTTGACGACTCGCTCACGGCAGACGAGCTTGTGGCGCTTACCCTTAAAACAGGAGAATACGGCGTTAAGGTTATGGCACTGCTCGACGAGGCGAACACATCGAAATACGGCAATCCCGAAATAACCGAGGTTAACATCGGCGTTCGGAAAAACCCCGCGATACTGATTTCCGGTCATGACCTTACCGATTTGGAACAGCTTTTGGAGCAGACGAAGGGTACGGGGGTGGACGTTTATACCCACGGCGAAATGCTGCCCGCCCATTATTACCCCTTCTTCAAAAAATATGACAACTTTGCAGGCAACTACGGAAACGCATGGTGGAAGCAGGTGGGCGAATTTGAAAGCTTCCACGGTCCGATTTTGTTTACCACTAACTGCATAGTTCCGCCCAGAAGCGAGGAAGTCAGAAGCAGAATTTTCACAACGGGCTCCGCGGGCTACCCCGGCTGTCTGAACATCCCCGCGGAAGAAAACGGGAAAAAGGATTTTTCCGAAATAATCGCCCTTGCGAAAACCCTGTCCGCCCCCGAAGAAATCGAAAACGGCAGTATAGTCGGCGGCTTTGCACACAATCAGGTGTTCGCGCTGGCGGACAAGGTTGTTGAGGCTGTGAAATCAGGCGCTATTAAGAAGTTTTTCGTTATGGCGGGCTGCGACGGACGCATGAAGTCAAGAGATTATTATACGGAGTTCGCGGAAAAGCTCCCGAAGGACACCGTTATTCTGACAGCCGGCTGCGCGAAATACCGCTACAACAAGCTTAAGCTCGGCGATATAGGCGGGATACCCAGAGTTTTGGACGCGGGACAGTGCAACGATTCCTACTCTCTGGCACTGATTGCCCTGAAGCTCAAAGAGGTGTTTGGGCTTGACGACATCAACAAGCTCCCGATAGCCTACAACATCGCTTGGTATGAGCAAAAAGCCGTGATCGTGCTGCTCGCGCTGCTCTATCTGGGCGTGAAGAACATCCATCTCGGGCCTACGCTCCCGGGCTTCCTCTCACCGAATGTGGCAAAGGTGCTGGTGGAGAAGTTCGGCATTGCCGGAATCGGTTCGGCAGAAGATGATATAGCGCTCTTTATGGCATAGAAAAAATAAGCACCGCCGTGAATCTTGAAACACAAAGATTCACGGCGGTGTTTTTTTAACTATCAGGTTAAAGGACTGCATTTATTTATGCGAGGCTGCGGAGTTTATCCGACAAAGCTGTCATTATACCAAGTGCCCGTAGCCTGGGTTCCGTTAGCCCAGTAATAGGTTCCGTAACCGTTGCGAACATCGTTTGAAAACGCACCGACGTACATATCGCCGCTTGGATAATAGTATGTTCCCTGACCCTCGCGGTAGCCGGCTACGAATTGACCTACATACTCGCCGCCGTCATAATAGTAATAGGTGCCCTGACCGTTCAGCAGCCCGTTTTTGAAGGTGCCGATATATGACGAGCCGCTGCTGTAAGTGCAGCTTCCGAAGCCGTCCGCCAGTCCGCTTGTTGCGGAAATATATCCCTTGTAAAGATAATTGACGCTGCCGATGGCGCCCTCAAGGTCGCCGAAATATCTGTCGTAGCTATTCGTTATTACAACGGTTCTGGAAGACGCCAGCCACGAAACATCAGCGCCCGAGCTCTCGCCGATAAATCTTGCCGGAACAAGGGTGCGTCCGTTAATAATCTGCGGTGCGACATCGAGGAAAACATCGATATCGCCGTAATAATCGCTGCTGATAGTGGCGCTGCTGTTGCCGATTTGGAGACCTATGGCAATTTCGGCGTTATAGGCATATACGCTCTGCGTTTCGGGATACCAAAGGACTGTCATACCCATTGCCTCAAAAATTGCACGCAGGGGAACAAGAGTTCGGCCGTCCTTGATTATCGGCTCCTGTGTGAAAGCAATGGCGATGCCGTTGTAAGTGACTGAAATGCCCGACGCCGCGTAAGCCCCCGATTTCAAGCCGCTGAACAACGAAAATGCAAGTAAAAGCGATAGGGTGTATGCAAATAATCTATGCGTTTTTTTAGTGTTGGACATTTTTGTCGCCTCCATTTTTTGGTATGTGGTATTAAGATACTATATCAGCCCTTGCTTTGTAAAGCTTTACTTATTTGCGCTTCCTGACATAGCAAGAATAAGCTGCAACAGAAGCCGGAGTATTATTTCAGTTGGAATCTTATTTCAAATAAGCTTCCCTTGTTAAGCTCGCTTTTAACATGAACTGTTCCGCCGTGCAGCTCCGCTATCCACCTGACTATGGACAGGCCCAGCCCGGGACTGGAATTGATGCTGGATTGGTCTTCCTTAAAAAACCGGTCCCATATTTTTGGCAGGGTCTTTTTTGAAATGCCGATTCCGCCGTCCTCTACAATTAGGCTTACTGTTTTCTTGCTTTCGTGAAGCGAGACCTTAACCCAGCCGCCCGGCACGTTGTATTTTAGCGCGTTGTCAATCAGGTTAACCAGCAATCTGATGAAAAGTGTTTGCTCTACCGTCATGATAATGCCGTCTTCAATATCGGAGGAGATGGAAATGTCGGGATAATCGGTTCTTTCAAGCGTTTCGTCGACTATGGCTTTTGTCAGCCGACTGATATCGATTGACTCCATTTCGGGAGCGTAATTCCCGTCGCTGCTTCTTGCCATCATGAGCAGCTGAGAAATCAGGGAGTTTATTTTTCTGCCCTCTTTAAGGATGACCTCAAGATTTTCTTTATATTCCTCCACGGTTTTGTCATCACTCAGCGCATCCTCGGCGCTTAATATGATTGCCGTAATAGGGGTACGGAGCTCGTGAGAAACATCGGAGGAAAAGCGCTTTTCCTGATTAAACGAAGCCTCAAGTCGGTCAAGCATTTCGTCAAAGGTATCGGCCAGCATTCCTACCTCATCGTTGGAACGCTTAAAATGAAAGCGTTTTGAAAAATCACCCCTGCCAATCTGTTTGGCTTTTTTTGTTATTTGGACGACGGGGGCCAATGTGCGTTTGATAAAGAATCCGCCGAAGAGCGCGATTGCAATATAAACGGGTATGATTATGTATATTAGTGTCTGAAAGTTGTTTAGGGTTTCGTCGACGGAGCCAAGCGACTTTACCGCCCTGAGCCAGCCGAGGTTTTCTCCGTTTTTAGTTATTTCGTAATCGTAAATCATCCATTTGTGGCCGCCGGATTCCTCCAGATACATCCTGCCCAATGCGGGCTGCGCTTCAAGGTCGAAGGCGGGAGGCATTTTTCCCGAAAGCAGAACATTATCGTTGGAATAAACAGCCACATAGGTTCCTGTTTCAACAAAATCCAAATCGCTGTTAAGCTCAATCGTGTTATTTTCAAACTCGAGAGTCTCAGATACCCGTTCCATTTCGGCGGCAAGGAGACTTTTTGTGTCGTCGTACAGGCTGTTCGAGAGTGTAAAATACATTAAAGGCAGAGCCGAAACAAGAATCAGGACGAGCAGAGTAGAGTACCAAAGCATGATTTTCCATTTAATCGTAAGCTTTTTCATTCCGGCTCCTTTATAGAATATCCGCTGCCTCGTATAGTGCTTATAAGCTTCAAATTAAAACCTTCATCAATTTTTGACCTTAAATATCGAATATAAACATCAACAATGTTGGAGGAACAGTCAAAATCAAAATTCCAGACATGTTCGACAATCTGCGTTCTGGTAAGCACGCGGTTTTTATTTCGCAGCAAGTATTCAAGAATAGCAAATTCTTTGCTTGTCAGTTCGATTTTTTGATTTGAACGCGAAACCTCATGACTTGATAAATTCATGGTTAAATCGGCAACGGTAAGCTCGTTTTTTCTCTCGGGACCCTGACGGCGGAGCAAAACGCGTATTCTTGCCAGCAGCTCGTCAAATGAAAAAGGTTTTACAAGATAGTCGTCGGCTCCGCAATCCAGACCGCGAACACGGTCCTCGACACTATCCCTTGCCGTTAAAAGAAGCACGGGAGTCAAATTACCTTGATTTCGCATTTCTTTAAGTATAGACAGTCCGTCCTTGCCGGGGAGCATAATGTCAAGAATAATGCAATCAAATTCACCCATGGATATGTAGGACTGCGCGTCTGCGCCGTTACGGCAGGTATCAACACTGTATCCTGATTTTTCAAGGCATTTTGCTGTTGCAGTTAATATTGACTTATTGTCCTCAACAAGTAACAATCTCATAAAAAACCGGCCTTTCAACGTTGATCAATTTAATTATAAAGAAAAAATTACTAAATATCAATATTAACAGTCGAATGTTATCTCTTGACAAATTGTGCCAAATAATCGCTTGTAGTTTCACTTTTTTTAACATCGCTGAGGGGTAAAAAGGCGAAATAAAAAACTTTTACAATTATTTGCAAATTTAATGACATTTTAATGTTTAAATGGTAAGTTGTGAGAACAAAACAGTATGTTAAGATATTCATGCGACGATAATAGCAAATCTATCGAAAGGTAGAGACGCAAAGCTAAGGGGTCTAAGGTCGAAAGACTATGACAGCCCGGTTGCCGAATTGTTTTAGTGCTTAATTGCGCTATCACTCTATTTGTGCAGCCATCGGCTGTGGAAATAGAGGTTTTTTGTTTCTCGGGCAAATTTTTAATTTCTATACTCATGCAACGATAATAGCAAATCTATCGAAAGGTAGAGACGCAAAGCTAAGGGGTCTAAGGCCGAAAGACTATGACAGCCCGGTTGCCGAATTGTTTTAGTGCTTAATAGCGCTAATACTCTGTTTGCGCAGCCATTGGCTGACAAGCAGAGTTTTTTATTGAGAGGGTGATTTATTATCAGCATTATCATGACGCTAATACTCGGAATTGCCGGGGCGGCTCTGGGATTTGCAGTTCCCTATATTGCAAACAGCATCGCCGCGTACAAGTGCCGAAAAAAGAAAATGGAGCTCGCTTCTGACGAACGCTATTCCGCTATATATCTCAAACTTGGATTTTGTGTTCTTAATGGATGCGTTTGGGGAATTTCGGGTTATATTGCGGATTATATGCCGGCCGCGGTTCTTATGGCATTTCTGTTTACAGCCGCCTTACTGATCGCAATTATTGACATTCGCATACGGATTGTCCCAAATGAGCTTTTGCTGGTTATGATTGTGACGGGGACGGCGTTTCAGGCGATGAAATTCGGATACACGGCGATTTTGCTGTCGCTTGTATGCATGGCTGTAATGGTGGTCTTCTTCACTTTGGTTGCCGGTATGGTGGGCTTCGAAAAAGTGGGAGCGGGCGATGTAAAACTGGCTGGAGCAATGGGACTTGCTCTGGGATACCCCAATGTGCTTACAGCGCTGGTTATCATGAGCGCAGTTTTTGTAGTATTCAGTCTGATAGGACTGGTTCTCAGAAAACTGACCTTAAAGACCATGTTGCCCTTTGCACCTTTCATGATGATTGGAATGATTTTTACACTTGCTTATATGGCTTGGTAGCTTAAGCATAAGTAACGTAAGCAGAAAGACCGTGGTTCTATTATCCGTAGATTACCATTACAAATGGTTTTCACATACAGCAAAATTATATTAAGAGGAATGAGAAAATGAAGAAATTTGTGAGTTGGCTAAGAAATGAAGAGAGTGGTCAGGGCATGGTGGAATACGGGTTGATTATTGCTTTAATGGCGGCTGTAATCATCGCTGCTATCGCAATTCTCGGACCCAAGATAAAAGACATGTTTACAAATATGAATTTTGGAGGGTAAAAAAATGAAAAAAATTGCAAATTGGCTGAAGAACGAAGAAAGTGGTCAGGGCATGGTAGAGTACGGTTTGATTATAGCTTTGATGGCTGCTGTAATCATTGCCGGAATAGCAATTCTCGGTCCCAAAATCAAAGCGGTGTTTGAGGGCATGAATTTCGGCGCAGCAAGCGGAGGTTAAACCGCATTGCCTGTGACAAAGCAGTAAAGTATTCAATACATAGTCAGATGTCTTAAGTTCTGCTTCAGAGGCGGGTTCAAGCTTAATCAGCCGCGAGCCTGCCTCTGATTTAAAAAAGGCGGTGGTAAGTGTGCGCTCCAAAAGTGAAAAAGGGCAGGCAATGGTCGAGTTTGCGCTGCTGTTGCCGATACTTTTGCTGATTTTAAGCGGTATTATTAACTTTGGATGGATTTTTGGCAATCAGCTTTTGGCCAACAATGTGTCCAGGGAAGCCGCCAGATACACAGCGATACACTACTATGACAGCCTTACGGATGACGACAGATTGATTGCGGAAGAAATTGTTGCGGAAAGAGCGCCGACGCTTGTTTCACCGGTTGTTACTTTAGTCAAATCCGCTGCGGGCGATTCGATTACTGTTAATGTTGTTTGCAGCGTCAAGCTGCTAACTCCTTTGATGTCGGCAATGTTTCCTGACGGAGAATACTCGGTAACCGCACAATGTGCAATGAGGTTGGAGTGAAAAACTGATTCGCGGCCGGAAGGGTGATGGGGATGCGAAAACTTATAATAAAATTCTCCTGCGAACAACGCGGCTCTGTCGCAATCGTTACAGCGATGTTAATGGTTGTACTAATCGGAGTTTCGGCCTTCGCTCTTGATTTCGGCGTTAATTACGACAATGCCTCAAGACTGCAAAACTCTCTTGACAGCGCAGTTCTGGCGGCACTTCAGGAATTGCCGGCAGATAGTACCAGCTCTTCTGACTGGGCGGCTGCTGAAAATGTTGCAATTGCGTACGCCGCTTTAAATGGGTTTGACATAGACACAAATGATATCGAGCCGATATATAAAAATAATATTGCGGAAGACGGTATCATAGGGCTTAAAGCAACAAAAAGCGTTGTAGTTGAATATAATTTTGCAAAAGTTTTCGGAATTGATTCGGGCACGGTTACACGCTCATCCTCTGCGGGACTTGTTCCGATTGGCGGCATCACAGGAGCTGTGCCGCTGAGTATTACTTCGTCCAGCTTGAGCAACGCTATAGAAAAAGGCGTATATACAGGGCTGACGATAAAATGCAGCTCGTCTACAGGTGAAATAGGAATAGACTGTACAGGAGTTAAAGGCTGGTTCGGAGCCTTGCAGTTTGACGGCACCGGAGCAAGCACCTATGCTAACCTGCTGACATTTGGCTATACCGGGGTTTTGACAGTGGGACAAGTTCTCGAAATGGAGAACGGCAATATGTCGGGCCCGACAATGGACGGCTTCACAACGCGCTATAACAAATGCAAAGACGGCTGCACGGCACAAAACTATCTGCCTGATTGTCCGAGACTGGTATACGTCCCGGTGGTTGAAGTAATTTCCGGCAGCGAGGTTAAAATTGTATCCTTTGCATCTTTCTTTCTTGAATCGTGCGGCGGCAACGGAAACGATTCATACATTAAAGCTACATATATTGAAGGCACTGTCGTTCCCGATTCCGCGTCAGGATTAAGCGGACAGGACTTTGGTCTTTATGTCGGAAAACTGTTAGATTGATAAAATTTGCTTGGCGATTGGAGGTTTTTGGCAGTGAAAAAAGTTAAGATACTGGCTGTCGTTTCTGCGGTTGCCACAGCATTGCTCCTATATTTATTCTTGGGGTCGCTGGGCCGCCCGACGGCAACAGCGACGATGAGCGTTATCGTGGCGGCCTCGGATATTCCGGCAAACACGCCTATTACCAATGAAATGATTAAGACCGCTGAGCTCCCGGCAGCTTCGGTTGTTACGGGGGCCTTAACGGACAGAACTAAAGTCGTGGGTAAAATCGCCAGTGCTGAGATATTTGTCGGTGAACAGCTACTAGAGGCCAAACTCGTATCAATGGGGGAAAGCGGCAACAAGACGCTCGCTTATGCCATTGAGCCGGGTATGCGCGCGATTACCATTCCCGTCGACGAAACCAGCGGCTTGGCATACATGATAACACCGGGGAATATGGTCGATATTATCGGCGAGTTTGTAAGTACGGAAACGAGTGACGACGGCAGTACTTCCTCAAAAAAGTCGTATACAACAATGGTCCTGGAAAACATCGCCGTTCTTGCCGTGGACAATGTTTTTTCAGAGGACGGCAAGGCGGACAGCGACGCTCCCGCTTATACGACCTTAACGCTGCAGGTTACGCCTAAGCAGGCCATGGTGCTGAGCGCGGCACAGTTTGAGGGACAGATAAGGGTGATTTTGAGATCTCCCGTGGATAATCAGGAAACTAACCAGCCAAGCCTGTCACTTGACGATGTAATGGTGAAATGAGCGATGGAGTGAGATTGAAATGAAAATTAACGTTTTGCTGATAAGCAAGCACAGCAGCAATCTCGCGGCGATAAGGGGCATGATTGACGATGAGGATATAGCGGTCATCGGGCAGTCTTCGGGAGGAAACGACGCTCTTGAGCGTATCGACAATCTCTCACCCGATATAATCATCATGACACTTGGCGCAGGGGATAACGACGTGCGAAGCTTAACGGAGAGAATAATCTTTAACAGACCGCGAAGCCACGTCATTCTGCTGGCGGAGTATCTGGATGTGGATATTCTCCAGAGCGCTCTTTCTGTAGGTGCTCACAATGTAATCGAGTTTCCGAAGTCCTCAAAGGATTTCTGTGAATATATTAAGACAGTTTATAACAATGAATCGGCACGAATCGAGTCTCTCAGCGGAAAGCAGAGCCTTTCATGGATTTCAAAAGTTATAACAGTTTACGGAGCCAAGGGAGGAATCGGAAAGACGACGCTTGCCGTCAATCTGGCGGTAAAGCTGGCTGAAAGCAGAAAAAAATTAGCTCTCGTCGATTTGGACCTTCAGTTCGGGGACGCAAACGTCTTTCTGGATATCGTTCCGGTAGACACCATTTTTGAGCTTGCGCAGGAACTCGCATCTCCGAATATTGATTTAATAAGAAGCTACATGAGCGTTCACTCCAGCGGGGTACACGTTCTGTGTGCACCGAAAAGTCCCGAATATGCCGAGCTTATAACGCCGGAGAAAATACAGAGCATTCTAAGCCAGCTGCGGACGTATTACGATTATGTTATTATCGACACTTCACCGAGCTACAACGATGTTACAATCACCGCACTGGAGGCTTCGTCCACTATTCTTTTTTTAACCGGGCTTGACATCTCGATTTTAAAAAATTCGAAGCTGAGCCTGAATATACTAAGATCGCTTCAGCAGGTGAATAAGGTGAAAATAATAGTTAACAGGGCTGTCAGCATCGGCTCGATTACTTTGGACGATGTGCAGAAACTGATTGACTGCCCGATATGGGCAAAGCTTCCGAGTGACTATAAGGTCGCGGTGACCGCACTCAACCGCGGCGTGCCCTTTGTGACGGGGGCACCGAAAAGCGAGCTTAGCCAGGCTGTTTCAACGGTTGCATCTATGCTGCTTGAGGGGACGGAAGATGTTGATACTCTAAGCATAAAGCAGCGTAAAAAACTCGGGTTAATGAATAACGGCAGGCGGCAGACAAATCGTCGGTAATTCCTGTTTGATTGGAGCGTTTTATGGGTTTGCTTGAAAGAATTGAAAAACAAAAATCGCCGCTGCAACAGAGTCAGGCGGCGGAAACAGCTATGTTTTCGGGCAAAATCGGAAATTCTTATGTGGATGAGTATTCAGACCTGAAAGACAGAATCCACGGAGAAATAATCGATCTTATCAATCATGATATGTTTTCAAAGGGGAAAACAGAGGACGTTAAAGACGAATACATTCTCCAGTCAATTGAGACCCTGGTGGACGAAAACGGAAACACGATTCCGCGCAGCGACCGCTCGCGTCTTGTAAGGGAAATTTTCAATAACGTCGTCGGTCTGGGCCCTCTCGAACCTCTTTTGGCAGATCCGGAGATTACAGAAATAATGGTAAACGGACCGCGCAACGTATATGTCGAGCGCCGCGGGAAGCTGGAACTTACTTCAACCTGCTTTAAAGACAGCGGACACCTGATGAATGTGCTGAACAGAATTGTTTCAAGCGTGGGAAGGCGTGTTGACGAGTCAAGCCCTATGGTCGATGCGCGTCTTGCGGACGGCTCGCGCATCAACGCGATAATCCCCCCGCTGGCACTGAACGGGCCGACAATAACAATCAGAAAGTTTTCAAAAACTCCTTTTACCGAAAGCGACCTGATACGTTTTGGCTCCGTTTCCCCCAAAATGATGTCGTTTTTGGAAGCTTGCGTTAAAGGTAAGATGAATATCATCGTTTCGGGAGGTACCGGCAGCGGTAAAACCACATTGCTCAATGTTCTATCCGGCTATATACCGGGCAACGAGCGTATTGTCACTATTGAGGACGCCGCTGAAATCCAGCTACGGCAGGAACATGTTGTTACGCTTGAATCAAGACCTGCAAACTTTGAACATGCGGGGCAGGTGACAATCAGGGATTTGGTCCGTAACGCTTTGCGTATGCGCCCGGACCGCATAATTGTCGGCGAGGTGCGCTCGGGCGAAACGCTGGATATGCTTCAGGCCATGAACACAGGCCATGACGGGTCGCTTACCACAGCTCATGCCAACACTCCTCGGGACCTTATTTCAAGACTCGAAACGATGGTGCTTATGTCCGGCATGGAAATTCCGATTAAGGCAATAAGAGAACAGGTGGCCTCTGCACTGAATATTATTGTTCAGCAGTCGCGTATGAGGGATGGTTCAAGAAAAATAACCAATATTACAGAGGTTGTAGGCATGGAGGGGGATATCGTAACCCTTCAGGACCTGTTTTACTATAAATCCGAGGGACTGGATTCCAACGGAAAGCTTAAAGGAAGCTTCCTGGCTACCGGAATCCGACCGGGTTTTTTGGAAAAGCTTTCGGGAAACGGAATCCCCATTAAGGACGAGTGGTTCTATAACTGAGGCGAAGACCGAAGCTATTTAAAGTCCCGACGCGTTTTAAGCAAGATTTCCCGGCGCTCGGGCAATATTAAAATACGGCAAAATCCGTTTTGCGAAAGGAAGTATCGGTATGCTGGTTTTTTTGCTGTCAGCTTTTTGCGGGGTTCTGGTATACTCGATTTTTTCTATGGTTCTGTCATCCAACAGAAACTCAATTATGAAGCAGCGGCTTGCCAAATATTTTAAGAAGTCGGATTTTGACGAGCTCCAGGTCGAAGTGCTGAAGGAAAAACGTGAAAGAATAAAAAATGAAAAGACGTTTAAATTTCAGCTTGCCAGCCAGGAATTTTCAAATTATCTTGCAATGTCCGGGGTTAAGCTTCGCGCGACAGAATTTGTATGGACTTGGGTGATTTCCGCAATTCTTCCGACCTTAATCGCTTTCTTCGCCAGCAACAATGTTGTTACTGCAATGGGAGTCGGAATAATCGGACTTGCTATCCCGCCCTTTCTTGTGCAGCGCTCAAGAAAAAAACGCCAGAATGAATTTAATAAACAGCTCGGAGAATCCCTGACAATTATGGAAAACTGCGTAAGAGCCGGCTTTTCATTTCAGCAGGCAATGGAAAGTATTGCAGCGGATATGCAGCCGCCGATTTCAACGGAGTTTTCAAAAACTCTGAGGGAGGTTCAATACGGAATAAGCCTGCCCGACGCGCTGCGCCACATGGTTGACAGAGTTAAGAACAAGGATTTGGATTTACTGGTATCCGCCGTTCTGATTTCAGCCCAGGTCGGCGGAAATTTGAGCGATATTATGGAAGTGATTTCCGACACCGTACAAGACAGACTGAAAATCAAATCCGAAGTCCGTGTTCTCACAACCTCGGGTCGCTTTTCGGGAATTATTATAGGTTTGCTCCCGGTTTTTATTATACTGATTCTGATGGTTATAAACCCGAATTATTTCAAATCATTTATTGGGTCGGATGTGGGCAAGCTGATGCTGGCAGTCTCCGTAATACTTGAAGCGGCAGGCTTTGCCGCAATCCGTAAAATCATTGACATAAAATATTAGGAGTAGATTATGGCAGGTTTTCTTGCAATCGCAGCGGGCACGCTAATATTTGCCGTTATCGTCATGCTCTTCGGCTCTAAAGGAGCGCGCCGTGATATCGTCAGAAAGCGGGTTCACGAAATACTCAATGATGACGCCCAAAAAGCGGCTCCCTATGACGAGGACCTGAGCAAACCGATATACGAGCGCTTAGTCAAGCCGTATCTCACTCTGCTTTCAACTAAAATGGCTAAGTATATGCCGAAAGGGCGGCGCGCCGACAGCGAAAACAAAAAGGTGCGCAGCGATAAACAAAAGAAAATGCTTCGCCAGGCCGGTTTGAGCATGAGTATTGAGGAGTATTCCCTAATACGGTTTTTTGTGCTGGCCGGAGCCGCGCTGTTTTTCGGGCTCATATCCGTGACACTGGGGCTTGGATCAAGAGCGTTTCTCGGGGTGATTTTCGGTGTATATGCGGGCTACACGGTCTTAAGGCTCAATCTCACATCGAGCATATCAAAAAGGCGCGAGGCAATGGAGCAGCAAATGCCGGACGTTCTTGATCTTTTGAGCGTAAATGTTGAAGCCGGTCTTGGTTTTGAACAAGCCCTTCTTCAGGTGATCGGGCATTTTGAGGGCCCGCTGATAGACGAATTGACTGTCACATACAGGGAAATAACAATGGGGCGGGTAAGGCGTGAAGCTCTGGCTCTTTTTGCGGAGCGCTGCGAGATAGATGAAATAAAAACCTTCGTGGGCTCAATCATTCAGGCAGAACAGCTGGGCATTTCCATTAAAAATGTCCTTCGCACGCAGGCAACCGCAATGCGTGCAAACAGGAGGAGCAAGGTCGAGGAAAAAGCCCAAAAAGTCCAGGTGAAAATGCTGATACCGATGGTAGGGCTGATATTCCCCGTGCTTCTGATCGTTCTGCTTGGCCCGGCAGTCGTTCAAATGATTCATGTGCTCAGGTGAGGTGACTTATGGTCGTTTTGTGTAATAATACAGTTCTTGCCGACAAAGTCGTGCTTGCGGACAGTTTTTTCAGCCGCTTCAAGGGACTTATGGGCAGAAAACAACTCTATGGCGGAGAGGGACTTTTGCTGATGAACTGCCCGTCCGTACACAGCTTTTTCATGAAAATATCAATAGACGCAGTGTATCTTTCAAGGGAAATGACTGTCGTCGGAGTCGAAACACTTCCGCCGTGGCATATCGGAAGGCACATAAAGGGCACGGCTCATGTGCTTGAACTTGCCGTCGGCGCAGCCCTCGTTTCGGTTGGGGACGTGCTGCAAACCCGAAAATAAACCTATTCCGCAATACTTTAGGAGGGAAAACCTATGCCGGCTTTAGATGACGAAATAAGCATAGTGGAAACTTTGCGTTTAAAAACAGAGGAATCGGACATTAAGCAATATTTGAAGAGCACAGTGGGCGGGTATACAAAAAACTCCGTTCTTGAATACCTCAATGTGCTGCGCAAGCAGCAGCAGTCAATGACGGACACCTTTTCTCGCAACCAGCAGCTCTTGTTTGACGAAAAAGAAAAGCTCAGAAAAACGAATGAGAATTTAAAAACACGGCTTCGTCAGGCACAGGCCGAATATCAGGAACTTTCACAGACCCTCAAAATTCACGAGCTGGAGGATGGCGAATTATCGGCATCGGACATTTTCGCGCTAAAAAGCAAAATATCGGCGGTTGAGGATGAACTGAATAAAAGCATGCTTGATAAAGCCCGCCTTGAGAAGCAAATTGAGTACCACAAAAGCACCGAAGATGATATTACGCAGAAGCTTGCTCAATCCGAACAGGAAAAGCTGTCCATTAAGGAGATTTTGAAAGGCGAAACCTCAAGAGCAAAGGAACTGAATGCCGTTATTTCAAAGCTTTCGGGTGAAATTGAAGCAAGGGACGAAGAAATAAAATTCCTCAACTCTCTCCTTTCTGAGGGGAAGATTGCAAAATTGACTCAAAAGGTCAGCGAACTAACACAGCAGCTTTCGTCACAGGCCGAGGTGCTGGAGATTTACAACAACGAAAGCAGCTTGAAAACCCAAACAATCGAGTCCCTGAACACGGAAAAAGATAAATTAAGCGCGCTCAATGCCGAGCTTACTCAAAAGCTTGAAAGTATTACCGAACAAAACGAGAAGCAGTGCGCGGCCAATAAAGCTTTTACTGAATTGCTGGAAAATGAATACAAGAAGTCCCTAACGCTTATCAAGGAAAAATCAGCAGCAGCCTTCGATAAACTGTCCGCAGAGAGCAAGCTTAGCGAAGCTGTTGCAAAGATAACAATGCTCGAGCTGCAACTGAAAAAACAGACGGCTGCGGAAGAAACGGAAGCCTTGTACATGAGCAAAAATTCGGTTATGGAATAGCCTTCAAATTCTCCCTTCGTTGCCTATAAACGGAAGATTGAGCCTTTTGGAACGGAATCGAGGGGATCATATGTAACAAAAGTCGGTAACAGACGAAGCCTTCAGCACTTACGGGCGCGATTTTAATGCTGGGCCGCGTGCGGGACTTAAGCCCCGAGCATACTTATGATACGTCTAAACTGGAGTTTTTCCGCCTTCCGAAAGGCACGGCCGTAGAACTCTACGGAACGACGCTTCATTACGCTCCCTGCAATGCCGACGGAGCTAACTTCCGTGTTGGCGTTGTTCTGCCGCGGGGAACGAACACGGAGCTTGAGGCTGAGCATTACGGAAAGGGCGAGGATCGGCTCATCACCGCTTAAAACAAATGGCTTATCGGTCATCCTGAGGCTGCGGGCATAAAAAAGGAAAACTGTCTTGGCTAATCGGGGAAAATATATCGGTAAAATAGTGTATTTTAAACAATAAATAATCGCTCGGCAAAAAAACTCTTGTAATCGAAAAATCGATGTAGTATGCTGGTAATACCAAGTGGTAATACCAGCATACTTTTTATGAGGTGATACATTTTGAACAGCCCAAGCTTAACCGAGGTCTTTGTAGGAAGACTTGAAAAACTGATACTGACAGAGGAGTGGCCGATAGGCTCGGTTGTGCCCTCGCTGCGTGATTTAGCCGAGGACTTCGGCGTGAGCCGCTCGGTGGTTAACGTGGGTATTTCCGAGCTTATAAGCCGTGGATACCTTGTTGCCTCGGCGAGAAAAAACACCGTGGTGGCTGACTGGAAATCGGGCGGAACGCTGGCGGTGCTTAACGGCCTTTTGGCAAACGACCTCATGGATGAACGCAACCTTTCATCCCTGTTCGATTGCCGCTACCTAATCATGACGGATTCGGCTTTTCTTGCGGCGCAGAATCGAACAGAAGCAGATTTAAAGAAAATGCGCGCCCTTCTTGATAATGAGGACTATTCGGGAAGAGCGGAGGCGCTGGCAAAGTATGACATGGAGCTGCACAGGGCTGTGGCGGCGGCTTCAGGCAACACGGTATATCCGCTTATACTGAAATCTTTTGAGCCTTCAATCGAGCACCTTATCGAGAAGTTTTATTCCGACAGCGGGGTTGTGGCTTTTATAAGACAGAAACACGCGGAACTTGTCGGCGCAATCGAGAGGGGCAGCAGCGAGGATGCGAAAAAGGCAATGAAAGAGCTCTTGCAGCATGGACGCAACTCACAGGAATGGATAAGAAAGGTGGACGGAAATGGAAGCAAAGTATGATAATGCAATAAAAAAACCGAAGAATCTATCGCCGAGGGTGAAATTTCTGCGCGACTACTATTTTGAGGGCTTGAATCGAAATTGGAATAACGAATATAACTGCTACTCAACAGGCACGGACTGGGATTTGCAGTTTAACGAGCTGACTTATTACATAGTGCCAGAAACCTACAGCTTTTTTGATACTTTCCTGCGCAGTGTCAATCAGGCGGCGGAAATTATTCCCCTGCCCGAGGGCTTTTTTAACATGAGCATACCCGAGCGTGTCGCGGAGTTTAATCGTCTTGCGATAACACAGCACATGCCGACAGAGATTTTAAAAGGAGATTTGCTCTGCGGCGCACGCTTTAACCTGATGACCTCGATGTGCCTTACAAAGAAAGAACAGCGTGAGCGCGACGCGCTCACCGAGAAGGCAAGGGAGTCCGCTCTGCTTCTTTTTAAGCGGGGCTACGGCAACTCCGGCTCGACAAGCGGACACCTAATTCCCGACTACGAGTATATCGTTAAAAACGGCTTTGAAAAGAAATACAATGAGCTTAAGGCGCTGTATGACGCTCTGCCGCAGAGCTATCAGAACGGCAAAAAGGGCGCGCAGCTTCGCGCCATGATGACTGCCTGCCAGACCCCGCGGGAGCTTGCGGCGAAATACGCGGCGCTATGCAGAAAAGAGGCGGAGGCAGAAGCGGACGAAACGCGGAAAGCGGAGCTTATGCAAATGGCGGAAAACATGGACCGAGTTCCGTGGCAGGGCGCGCGCAATTTCTGGGAGGCTGTGCAGTCATTGTGGCTTACGCACATGCTTGTCATGGCCGACGAAAACTACCCGGGACCGGGCGTTTCCTTCGGAAGGCTTGACCAGTACATGTACCCATATTACAAGAAATCACTTGAGGAGAGCGTTGGCGAGAATTTCATGAAGGAGATTCTCGGCTGCTTCTGGTTCCACTGCAACACCGCTTACGACGCGCAAATCAGAGTCGGAGGGAATCAGGGCATAACCGCGGGCTTCGGCCAGCTTTTCAACATATCGGGTGTCGGCAAAGACGGAAAAGACATGACAAACGAGTTGACATGGCTGCTGCTCGATATGATTGACGACATGAGCCCGATTTTGGAGCCAAAGCCCAATGTTCGTCTGCATAAAAACTCTCCCGAGAAGCTCATTGACCGCGTCGTGGATATGGTTTCGGAAAGTCAGGGCGCGCCGTTTTTACTCAACTTCGATGAGCGCTCCATGGCGGGAATGCTGAGGGAAGCGAGAATGTCCGGCACGGAAAAGTACATTAACGAGGACAATGTCTATGACTACGCCTCCGTCGGCTGCCTTGAGAACACAATGGTCGGTAACGACCGCTCGGGCACGGTGGATAACAACATAAATCTTCTAAAGGCCATGGAACTTGTCTACGGAAACGGGCGCGACTTCATACCCTTCAAGGACGACATGACAGGGAAATATTCCGCACAGACTCAGGATGGGCCTGCAACAGGTGCGCCAGAAACGCTGGATACTTATGAGAAGTTTTGGAATGCCTTTGAGGTGCAGCTCAAATACTGTATCAAACGCTTCGTGGAAAACTACGAATTAACCGAGGTCATCCGCTCGCGCTTCCAGCCGACACCTTACTTATCGCTTCTGGTGCGAGGCTGCGCAGAATCGGGACGGGACATTACCGAGGGAGGAGCGGAGCTTTCCTTCACAACGCTCGAGGGAGTGACCTTCGCAACAACCGTGGATTCGCTGCTTGCGGTTAAATATCTGATATACGACAAGAAGGAATGCACTCTGACGGAACTAATCGAGGCGCTCAAGCAAAACTGGGAGGGGTATGAGATTCTTCAGAACAAGGCTCTTTACAAAGCTCCGAAATACGGGCGGGACGATGCCGAAGCGGATGAAACGGCGCGCCGCGTCATGGAGCTTTGGACCGGGGAGGTCTGGAATTACAGAACAAAATCCACTTTGAGGCGTTATCGCCCGGGTATGCTCTCGTGGAACTACTGGGTGGGAGCGGGCTATGTATTGAAGGCCTCCGCAAACGGCAGAAAAGAGTCGCAGTTTCTGTCAAACGCAATATGCCCCTCCAACGGTGCGGATATAAACGGACCGACCTCAAACAGCAACTCTGTGGGCAAGGCGCTCGGCGGAAAGGCGGAGCACGGCGATTATCTTGAGTATCTAAACTATCTTCCGAACGGAGCGAGCCACACCATAACCTTCAATTCCTCTCTGCTCTCCGACGCCGACCACAAGGAGAAATTTAAATCCTTCCTGCGCGGTTATATTGAAAACGGCGGCACGGCTCTGCAAATAAACGTACTTGACCCGGGAATGCTGCGTGACGCGCAGAAAAATCCGCAGGATTATCGCCATCTTCTGGTTCGCGTGACGGGCTATAATGCCTATTTCACAAGCATAGGGCGCGAGCTTCAGGACGAGATTATCGCAAGAGAAAGCCACAAAGGATTTTAGGCCGATGAGAATACTGAATTATCAGCGCATGAGCACGGAGGACGGCCCCGGGCTTCGCACAACGCTCTTTGTAAAGGGCTGCCCCCTTCGCTGCGCTTGGTGTCACAATCCCGAGAGCATTGACCTATCTTCGAGCGTCGAATGGATAAAAGTCCGCTGCATTTGCTGCCAAAGCTGCAAAAGCTCCTGCCCGAATGGTGCCGTTACAGTCGAGACAGAGGGAATAAAAATCGACGCCGAAAAATGTGCGCGCTGCTTTAAATGCGTTGAGGCCTGCCCGACAGGGGCGCTGGAACGACGAGGCGAGGAGGCCGCAATCGAAGCTGTGTTCGCGGAGCTAATTAAAGATAAGGCATATTTCGGGGCGCAGGGCGGCGTTACTCTCTCCGGCGGTGAGATAATGCTTCAGTCACGGGAAGCGGCCGAGCTTCTTAAAATGCTCAAGAACGCGGGAATTTCTACAGCCATCGATACGAGCGGTTTCTGCAAGAGGGAGGACATCGAGCGGGTGCTGCCCTATACCGACCTTGTTCTCTACGATTTGAAGCTTGCTGACAGTGCAAGGCATGAGAAATGGACGGAAGTACCGAACGAGCGCATACTTGAAAATTTCGAGTACCTTGCTGAAATTCGCCGCACCCGACCCAATTTGGGACTATGGGTACGCACTCCCATTATTCCGGGGGCGACAGACGACGAGGAGAACATCCGAGCCCTCGCCAGAATAGTCCGTGACAGGGTGGATCGCTGGGAACTCTGCGCTTTCAACAACCTATGCAGGGATAAGTATGAGCGGATATATAGGGACTGGGAATTCAAACAAGAGGGGCTAATAACCCGAGAGCACATGCAGAGGCTTGTCGAAGCGGCGCTGGACGAGGGCGCCAAAAACGTAATCTGTACCGGAAAAACGAGATTGGAGGAAAAGTCGGATGAATGACAGGATAAAACCCGAAGACATGGGAAAATTCGAGACCTCATACAAGGTGGGACTTGTGGCAACGCTTGAGCAAAACGGCGAGCCGCATATATCGCTGCTGTCTACTCTGATGGCAAAGAGCGAGCGTGAAATGATGCTCGGTAAGTTTATATACGGCGAGAGCAAGCTGAATCTATTGCAAAACCCCAAGGCGGCCTTTCTGCTGATGAGCCTTAACAAAGAGTTTTGGACAGGCAAAATGACATATACCGGTCTCAAGACAAACGGCGAGGACTTTGAAATGTATAACCGCCAGCCGCTGTACCGCTACAACAGCTATTTCGGTATAGACAGCGTCTATTACTTTGACCTTTTGGAGATTTCGGAAGGGCGCAAGCTTGATATGCCCGGTATCGTGCTAAACTCTTTGCGCGTCATGCTCGCTCGCGGAGCCTATAAGCAAAAAATGCCTCTGGGAGCCATGAAGCCTTGGGCGCTGGAGCTTATGCGTGAGCTCGGTACTCTGGCATTTATAAGCTATGTGGGAGAGGACGGATATCCCGTTCTTGTTCCCTGTATTCAGCTTCAGGCGGCGGATTCCGATACTCTTGTGCTATCAAACGCGCCTTACAAAGCGGAGCTGAGCCAAATTCCCGCAGGCGCTCGTGTCGCTGTTTTCGGCGCTAATCTAAAGTTTGAAAGCGTGCTGTTAAAAGGCGAGTTCTCAGGCTTTAAAGCGGGGCTGGCAATGGTCAAAATCGACAGGGTTTATAACTCAATGCCGCCGAAGCACGGGTACATTTTTGACGCAAAGGCTTAAGAAGAAGCGCTTGCAAACATAAAGATTTAAAAAAACAGGCTGAGATAGCTCTTTAAAAGAGTATCTCGGCCTGTTCTTTTACCTGAGGGTTAAGCTCTCATATTAGGGAAAGGGCTCCAATCATATTGATTGGAGCCCAAAGTGCGATATTTATAGAGAGGAGAAAGAGAAGAATCTTTGTAAGACAAAACGTAATTTGAGGCAATTGGGTTAAGCCTCGGCGCCCTTCTTTTTGAAGAGCTTTTTAATGCTGCCCCAGAAAGGCCAGATAAGCATAGCGACATCGATGACGATAAGCAAAATGGAAAGCGGGGTAAAGATGACGCTTGTTACGCTGCCGCCCGCCATGAGCATGATCGCGCGGCGGAAATTAAGTTCCGCACTCTTTCCGAGAACGAAGGCCAAAACGAAGGGAGCGAGAGGGATTCCGAGTCTGTCCATGAAATAACCGACAATGCCGAAGAACAAAACCAGAATCATATCAAATCCAAGACATCTGAAGCTGAAGGCTCCTAGTATGCAGAGCACGGTTATAATCGGAATCAGAACGCTTGTCGGAACCTTTGTTATTTTCGCGTAGAACCTTGCTCCGAACATTCCGAAAAGGAGTATGAACACATTCGCAAGGAATAAGCCGAATATCAGTCCATAGACATACTTTCCGTTAGTGGTGAAAAGCTGAGTTCCGGGAGCAAGACCGTGAATCATGAGAGCCGCCAAAAACAGAGCGGAGGTTCCGTTTCCGGGGATACCGAGGGTAAGCAGAGGGACGAGCGAGCCGCCGACAACGCCGTTGTTAGCAGCGGAAACGCAAGCAAGACCCTTGGGGTTGCCTTTGCCGAAGGAATCGGGGTCTTCATCGGAGTTTCTTGCAAGGTTATAGCTGAGACCTGCGGCAACGGTTGTGCCTGCAGCGGGGACGATTCCGATAAGAGTTCCGATTACGGAGCCGCGAATTGTTTCAAGCGCGAGGTTTTTAAGTTCCTTGAACGAGAGCCACACGCTGCCCTTCATGCTCTCTTCTTCGATAACGATTGATTTCCTATTTTCGGCAATCAAAACGAAAACCTGAGAGAAAGCAAACATTCCGAGGACAACGGGGAGCAGGGGAAGCTCGTCATAGATAGCCGAAATGCCGAAACTGAAACGGGTAACACCCGTAAGTCCGTCCAGACCGACAAGAGAGCACAGGAATCCGAGAGCGGCGCTCATAAGACCCTTGAGCGCTCTTTCCTTGACAAGTCCGATAATTATGATGATACCCATCATAACAGTTAAAAACAGTTCCCAGGAACCGAAGAAGAAAGCGATTTTTGCGAGCATGGGGGCGATGAAAAGCAGAGCCAGGCAACCGACAATACCGCCGACGAAAGCGGTTATTGTGGTAACGCCGATTGCTTTAAGTCCCTCACCCTTTAGGGTCATCGGGTAACCGTCGAGCGTCATGAAGAGCGAATCCGAGGTACCCGGTGTGTTGACGAGAACAGCAGTGATGTTCCCGCCGTAAGAACCTGTGACATATATTGCTCCCAGACAGATAAGCGCTGTCGTAGGCGGCAGTGAAAAGGTAAGCGGAAGGAAGATACCGATTCCGGTATCCGCCGACATTCCGGGCAGAGCGCCTAAAACAACACCTACCGTTGCACCTATGCAAAGCCACATCAGGTTCTGTAAGGTAAACAATTGTCCGAAATATTCTAAAATATGCATATTGTTATCTCCAGAATTTCAAATTTAAGCCGGCCTTAATGGAAAAGGATACCTTCAGGCATCTGCATAGACAATAGTAAGCCAAAGAACAAATACAAGAAGAGCATTACGCCGACGTCAACTCCGACTATTATCTTCCAGTTTCTCTGACCGAGAATGAGCATGGCAATTGGCATGAATACTATGGAAGCTATATAGTAGCCAACTAAGTTAATCGCAACAATGTAGAGAAGAATAATTCCGGCCATTAGAAGAGCTTTCGCGGTGCCGGACATATTTATGTCTGCATTTGTGTATTTACCTTTTAATATTTGGATGAGAAAGATTGTAGCGAGCAGCATGCACAAAATGCACAGAATCATGGGAAATGTTCTGGAAGCAATGTCTTCAATCGAGAAGCATGACACTAGGAATGCTCCGGACATTAAGTAGATGAAAAAACAGCCTATAAGATTGAAATTAAAACGCTTTTCTTTTTTCAATGGTGAATTCCCTCCCCCTGTTGGTTAGGTAAAATATTGCTTTTTTCAATAATAGTCTCATGTAGTTTGCTTTGCTTGTACATGAGACTATTATTTCCTACTAAGTGAGTTTTAAATGAAGAAGCTTATGCCCAGGGCTCTGTATCCCAGAGGGCCTTGAAGGTCTCATAATAACCCTTGAACATTGCGCTGGTGTCGGTGCTGTTCTTGGTGTCATAAGGAATGGGGATGTCTTTGCACTGCTCAATAACTTCGGGATCGCTTGCTGCTGCCATGAAGCAGTCGGACAGGTACTGAACGATTGCGGGGTCTGTGCCGGCGGGAGCTGCGATTGCGCGGCTGTTAACCTGAATAACGTCGTATCCGCATTCTTTGTAGGTCGGTGTTTCGGGAGAAAGGTCTGAACGCTCTTCGCTGCCGACAGCGAGAACTGTGATGGAACCCTCGTCAAGGAAGGTGGTAAGGTCGCCGATGTTCAGGCAGTAGGCGTCGCAATGTCCGCCGGCAACTGCTGTGAGAACTTCGGTTTCGGAGTTGTAGGGTACTACGTTGAACTTTGCGCCGGAAGCGTTTTCAAGCTGAATAACCGCAAGACCTTCACTGCCGGTAACGGAGGTAACGCCCATTGTGATTGTGCCGGGGTTTTCCTTGGCTGCGTTCATGAGATCCTGCATGGTTGCATACTCGGACTTGCTGGAAACGCCGACTGCGCCGGGATCGCTCATCATGTTGAAGATGTAGCTCATGTTTTCAGCAGTATAGTCCTTGCCGAAAGCAATTGCGGTAATCTGCTGTGCTGTGGGGGCGAAGCCGAGGGTGTAGCCGTCAGGATCAGACTTGATGAACTTGGACCAGCCGATATCGCCGCTGGCGCCCTCTTCCTGCTTAACTACGATGCTCTTACTCCAGCCTTCTTTTTCCTTAATCTTTTCAGCAAGAATTCTGAAATAAACGTCCTGCATGGAGCCTACGCCAAACGGATAGATGTAGGTGATTTCCTTGCTGGGGAAGTCTGCCGGAAGTCCCTCGGGACGAGTGACGTTCCATGTGCTGTCGGTTGTTCCTTCGGTGCTTGCTGCGGCACTGGGGCTTGCTTCAGTGGTAGTCTCGGCTGCGCCGCAAGCAGCCAGTGAGAATACCATTGCAGCGGCAAGAAGCATTGCTGCAAACTTTTTCATAGTAGTTCCTCCTTTATATTTTACTGATTCCTCAGTATAAGGGACATTGCTATTTACAGATACCGGGTATTTCTGACTGTGATGGATTTATATGTACCATACAGTGCTTAACCTGCGGGAAGGTTTCTTCTATCATGTCGTGTGTCTTTTTTGCAACCTGATGTGCGTCGGAAAGCACCTTGTCACCATCGACGGCGATCTCCACATCCACATATACTCTGTCGCCGAAAAGACGGGTTTTGATGTCGTCTATTCTGACAATGTCGGCATCCTTTTTAATCGCTTCGGAAACTTCGCCGACAAATTTGTCGCTGCAGGAACGGTCAATCATTTTGTCGATTGCATCTCTGAATATGTCCACCGCAACCTTGAGAATAAAGAAGCAAATAACAACACTTGCTACCGCGTCGAGCTTCGGGAAACCGATTCTTGCACCCAATATACCGGCAAAGCTGCCTATTGAGGAGAATGCGTCGGAACGATGGTCCCAAGCACTTGCTTTAAGAACGCTGGAGTTAATCTTCTTTGAGGCCGCAATCGTGTACCAATACATGGCTTCTTTTACGACAATGGAAACACCTGCCGCAATCAGTGCAAGAGCTCCGGGTACGAGAATTTCAGCGCTGTCGGTAAAGAAGATTTTTTTGATTCCGGCATAACCTATTCCGGCGCCGATTATAAGAAGTATAAACGAAAGCAGCAGTGACGCTACGCATTCAAAACGCTCGTGACCATAAGGGTGTTTATCGTCCGCTTCCTTGTGTGCAAGCTTTATGCTCACCAGAACTACCAAGGTGCTGATAACATCGGATGCGGAGTGGATTGCATCGGAAACCATCGCTCCGGAATGAGCAACAACTCCGGCCAGAAGTTTAAATGTTGTTAGAACTAAATTGCCGATTATTCCGACCCAAGATACCTTTGTGGCGATTGCTTTTCTTGTGGTCTCATCAATTGTGGCATTATTTGGATTTGTCTTCACAAGTTGCCTCCCAATGTATAGACAAATATTATCTTTATAATATCTAAAGAAATATTACTTGTCAATTAAAATTTTCTGAAAATGTAAATGAATTATGCATTCGGGTTACTGCGATTTTTCTTAATCCTTATATATGGACTGTTCTTTACGAAATACAGTAGCAAGGCCGCGGCAAAGATTAGAATCATACCGACAAGGCTCCTCACACTGACAGCCTCATTAAGGAAAGCAAGCCCCAGAATCGCCGAAAAAACTATGCCCACATAGTTTATAATGCTTACCTCACCGGGCGCTGTCATAGAGTAAGCCTGAGTAAGCGTAATCTGACCATATCCGGCAGTCAGCCCGATGCCGAGAAGCATGAGCAAATCCATTGCGGTTGGAACTGCAAAAGAAGTAACTCCAAATACAAGGCTCAATACACAAGAAACGAGGGAGAAAACGAAAATTATCGTCGCGTTAATCTCTTTGCCCTTGAGAAAGCTGATGAGAACATAAGCCGCGCCGGATACTATGGCTGACATTATGCCCATCAGTGCGGGGGTAATTTTTTCAAGATTGAAGCTGGGATTGATTACTAAAAGTGCTCCCGCAAAAGCAATAAGCAGAGCAATTATATGGACCCGCTTGAGTCTTTCCTTTAGGAATATCGCGGCGAAAATGATTGTGAAAAAGGGAGAGCTTCTGTGAAGCAGCGAGGCATCAGCCACATTCATGTGTGTTGTGGCATAAAAATATCCGACAACCCCGATATAACCCAGCACAGCCCGTCCCAAAAGAGCCATTTGGTTTTCTTTTCTTCCGAAGGCAGGGACTTTTGTCTTTACGATTATAGACAGAGCTATAAACAGAGTTATTAAATTTCTCGCAAATACCTGTTCCATTACCGGAATAGTTCCGCTGGAAAGTTTCACAATCAATTGCATGACACTGAAGCTCAAAGTCGACAACAGCATCAGCAGTATCGCCTTTTGCTTATTTGTCATCTTTCAACAGCCTCACGGACTGCGCGCAGATTTTCATCGGAAGCGCGTGGGTCAACTACACAACCGGGGCCCACAATCAATCCTTTTCCGTCTACCATTGCAATGGCTTCTTTTACATGGTTTTTTATGTAATTAGAATCCTCCTGAGCTAAAACGCTCTCATAGTGGAGTTTGCTTCCGACGATGGTAGGAATCTCGCGCAAGCCGCCCATGAAAACTTTTGAGCATTTTTCGCGAGCCTCGGCAAGGCTAGGCTCCGTATAGCGGTCATGCCAGTTTATAACATTGCAGGGGTATTTGCTGACCGTATCGAACATTATGTTCGCGCCGTGAATATGTACTACATTAAACCAAGTTTCGTCTTTATATGCGTTAATTACCTTATAATCGTAGGGTTTGCAGAACTCGGCAAAAAGCTCGTCGGTAAGATAGTCGTAAGTTGCGCATTGAGTGGCAAAGAAGAATCCGCTGACACCGGCTTCAATATTTGCCTTTACAAAACTGATTGTTGTTTCCGTAATTGCTGACAAGGCCTGATGAACAAACCCGGGGTTTTCTTTCATGTCCTCCAGAAGCCGGCTGCTTGTCATTTTCTTAAGCGTGGTAAGGGGAGAAAAAATAGTCTGAATATACGGCGTGTTGGGCGCCGTAAGCTTGGAAAGATACTGAGATAAAAGGAGTGTCTTTCCCCAAGTGCCAAAGGTGGGAGCAAGAGGCTCAATTTTCAGATAATCCTCAAGTTCGCTTATTGCGGGAGCTGCGATCTCAACTTCCTTATATTTGTCGCAGTACACAGCCAGCTTTGCACCCCAATCCTGAACCGTATAAGCACCGAAAGGCATCATTTTTATAAAGTCGTAATCGTACCTTTCGTTGTAGGCCACTATTGCTTCGGCTAAAGAGCGGGGGTCCTGGTCGTGCTCCGAAAAATGCATCCATGTGCTTACAGGAGTCCGGTCATGCGCCTGACCGTTGATAACCGCCTGAAGTCTTTCTCTTCTGTTCATATTGCTCCTCCTAAAGATTAAAGATATATACATTTAGTACATAATATTGTAATTGGTGTTGACAATTACCAATTAGGTTCTGTATAATTAGATAAAATATGTTTACTAAGTAAACACCAATTTATATTAAATGATGGAAAGAGGACTGAAATGTCTGAACTTGAGTCAGCAACACCGAGCTATATGCAAATACAAAACTATGTATTTGACAAGATCAAAAACGGAGAATACCCGCTTGGAAGCAAGATACCGTCCGAAATCGAACTAGCCGAACTTTTTCAAGTTTCCCGTGTCACGGCTAATAAAGCCATTAAGGAAATGTCGGTTATGGGCGTACTCGACAGAGTCAGGGGACGCGGTACATTTGTTTGCTCAGATCAAAGCATTTCCACGGAGTCAAAGGCGTTTGGCTCGGCTATGAAACTTGATATCGGCGGAAGCCGCAAGCACCAGATTGTACAGTTTAAAATAGTCAAAGCACATCCCGAGCTTGCAAGAAAAGCAAATGTTTCGGAGGATGAGCTATACTACGAGATTATACTCGTAAATAAAACGAAGGAGAAAAACGAATCCCTCGACTACACATACATCCCGGTGAGGCTGGTTGACGACATTACAAAATCACTTAACTACTTAAGTTCTCACTTTGTATACGATTATCTGAAAACTCTGGCAACTGCGCACCCTAAGTTCGTGAAGATATTTGTCAACATTCCGCATTATCCGTTTTTACAGACCGTTGACTTCCTGCTGGAGAACTCGGAAGAAATGTCAATTTTCAGCACCGATGTTTACGATGTGAATATGCACCTTCTGGCTACGACCTATACGACTTATCCGAGTTCTTCGCTCGATATTCCGCTGCTCACTTTTTCAATATAAAAACAAGATCCTGTTATTTATCAATCATAATGTTAAGAATTTCAATGTCGGTTTCTTTCATACCGTCATGACCGAGACGCCCGACGCTTGCCAGCGTGTTTTCGGTGCCCTTCTTAACAATTCCGTCGCCGCCGAAAAATTGCTGATTGTCACAGTACATTTCATAGCCCAATATACCGGTATCAACCGCAACAGCAATTTTTCCGGCGCAGGAGGCCTTTGCTCCGTCGCATATAACGCCGGAAGCAATAGCCAGAGCATTTACCAGGGTATGAGAAATTGCATCAAGAGAACCATCCAGCAAGTAAGCAATTCCGCAGCCTGCTGCGGCACCCGCATTGATGGCACCGCAATATGCGGAAAGCCTTCCGATGCGGGTTTTTTGGTGAATGGCGATAAGGTTTGACAGCACGAGTGCGCGGTACATCTTTTCATCTGATACCTTAAGTTCACGAGCATAAACAATAACGGGGACGCTTGCGGTAATGCCCTGATTTCCGCTGCCGGAGTTAATGATAACAGGCATGTCGCAGCCGTTCATTCTTGCATCGCTGCCCGCAGCCGCCATTGACTTTGCCCTATTTTTAAGTGAAGCCTCGTTGTGGTTAAGCAGCACGGAGCCGATATTGGCGCCATAACTTCCCCTAAGCCCCTCTTCGGCTATGGCCATGTTGTATTTAATCTGTATGTCGAGCAGGTCCTTGACATCGGCGATATCGACAGAGTTTGCAAAATCCAAAATCAGCTCAACCGAGAGGAAGCTGCGATCGGTAAGTCCGTTTTCAACTTCGCAGGAAATAACGGAATCCCGAAAAACCTTGCCGTCCTTCTCAATAAAGACGATGTTAGTATGATAATTTACGATTCTGACTGTTGCGTAGGAGTCGTTTTTATAGACAGTAATGTTAATATCAAAAATATAGGGCGTTTCAGCCAGCTCAACCGAAATCTCGGTGCTGTTTAGATAATCCTTGATTTTCTCGATTTGCTCATCGGTTACAGACGAAATTACCTCCAGCTTCTTATTCGCATCGCCGGCGATTACTCCCGCTGCCGTCGCGGCAGTTATACCCTTTAAATTTCCCGTATTAGGGACAACAACACTTTTTACATTCTTAATAATATTTCCGCTTGCTTTTACCACAATTTTGTCGGGAATGTCTCCCAATGTTTCTCTTGCAACCGCGGCACAATAGGAAATAGCAATAGGTTCAGTACAACCCATCGCGGGAAGGAGCTCTTCCTTAAGCACTTTTAGGCACTTTTCATAGTTTTCATCGGTCTTTTTCATGCTATTCACCTCAATATCGCTGTATATATCTATATTATATATACAAACATCAAATTGTCAATACAAAGATAGATGTTTTCTTTAATTAAGCGGCAGCGTAAATTGCGTGAATTGTTAGAAAACATGTTGACGACGTATAAGTAATTCTATTCTGCCGGGGTTTGTGCTCCGAACAAATTGGCCCTAAAATTTCGCTATATTCCTGATTATCCGGGATATTTGAAACTAATCGGCGGAGTATTCATTGACCCGCAAACATGAAAATTACAACGTATTTACCATTTTAAAGAAAATATATATATAACTATCAAATAAACCGCACAGTATAAGGAGCATGATTTTAGAATGTATATACAAAGTTAAAAAAACTCTTTTCACGGGAGAATATCCGTGATACAATATGAGAGTATGGTACAGGCATTCGGTTGTTCGGACAAGCATTCGGATTTATTGGCAGCCGGGAGCCTATATTTTCTTACTTAATATAGCAGCAAATCTATAAATATAAAGGAGACCAGAAAAATGGCACGAAAAATGAAATCGATGGATGGCAACACCGCGGCCGCGCATGTCTCGTATGCGTTTACGGAAGTGGCAGGCATTTATCCGATAACACCCTCAAGTCCGATGGCGGACTATGTTGACCAGTGGTCGGCGGCAGGAAGAAAGAACATATTCGGAACGAGAGTCAACGTCGCGGAAATGCAGTCCGAGGCGGGAGCCGCGGGTACAGTTCACGGCTCGCTTGCGGCGGGCGCACTGACCACTACATATACCGCGTCTCAGGGCTTGCTTCTTATGATTCCAAACATGTATAAGATTGCGGCCGAGCTTCTGCCCTGCGTTTTTCACGTTTCCGCGAGAACTGTTGCAACGCAGGCGCTGAATATTTTCGGTGACCATTCAGACGTTATGGCCTGCCGTCAGACCGGTTTTGCAATGCTTGCAGAAACTAACCCGCAGGAAGTCATGGATCTTGCCGCTGTCGCTCATCTCGCGGCAATTAAGAGCCGCGTTCCGTTCATCAACTTCTTTGACGGTTTCCGTACCTCTCACGAAATTCAGAAGATTGAAACATGGGAATATGACGATCTTGCCGAAATGTGCGACATGGAGGCCGTGAGTGAGTTCCGCAAGCGCTCTTTAAACCCCGAGCGTCCCGTAATGCGCGGCTCGCACGAAAACGGAGACGTTTTCTTCCAGCACCGCGAGGCTATCAACAAGTACTACGAAGCTGTTCCCGGAATCGTTGAAGAGTATATGGGCAAGGTTAACGCAAAGCTTGGCACAGACTACAAGCTCTTCAACTACTACGGTGCGCCCGACGCGGAGCGTGTAATAATTGCGATGGGCTCAATCTGCGATGTGGCAGAGGAGGTCATTGATTACCTGACCGCCATGGGCGAGAAGGTTGGTCTTATCAAGGTCCGCCTGTACCGTCCCTTCGTTACGGATAAGCTGATTGCGGCAATTCCTAAGACCGCAAAGAAGATTGCCGTGCTTGACCGCACAAAGGAGCCGGGAGCAATCGGCGAGCCTCTCTATATGGACGTTGTCACAGCCCTCGCAAATGCGGGCATGACAAACAGCGTCATCGGCGGACGTTACGGACTCGGCTCCAAGGACACGCCCCCCTCCAGCGTTTTTGCCGTATATGAGGAACTTAAAAAGGACGCTCCGCTCCGTCAGTTCACAATCGGAATCACGGACGACGTTACGAATATCTCTCTCGAGGAGAAGCCCGCTCCCAATACCGCCGCACCCGGCACAATTGAATGCAAATTCTGGGGTCTTGGTGGCGACGGAACAGTCGGCGCGAACAAGAACTCGATTAAGATTATCGGCGACCATACCAATAAATATGTTCAGGCGTATTTCCAGTACGACTCCAAGAAGACGGGCGGCGTAACCATCAGCCACCTGCGCTTCGGAGATAAGCCCATCCGCAGCCCCTACTATATAAATAAGGCCGATTTTGTCGCCTGCCACAACCCCTCTTACATCATCAAGGGTTATAAAATGGTTCGCGACGTCAAGCCCGGCGGAGTTTTCCTCATAAACTGCCAGTGGACGCCCGAGGAGCTTGACCGCCACATGCCCGCGGAGGCAAAGCGCTATATAGCCAAGAACAACATCAATGTATATACGATTAACGCAATTGACCTTGCCATTAAGCTCGGCATGGGCAAGCGTACCAACACGATACTCCAGTCTGCATTCTTCACTCTTGCAAAGGTTATCCCGCAGGAGGAGGCTATCGGCTACATGAAGGACGCCGCGACCAAGAGTTACCTGAAAAAGGGTCAGGACATCGTGGATATGAACCACAAGGCTATCGAAGCGGGCGCAACCGCCTTTGTGAAAGTCGATGTTCCCGCCGACTGGGCAGACGCAGAGAGAGTTTGCGTGAAGACCCCTCTGGAGGGCGGCGACAAGCTCGTCAACATGGTTGAAAACATCACTCTGACTATGGCGAAGATGGACGGCGACAGTATCCCCGTTTCCTCCTTCGAGAAGCACGTTGACGGAACCTTTGAACTCGGCGCTTCCGCTTATGAGAAGCGCGGCGTGGCCGTCAGCGTTCCGACCTGGGATCAAGAGAAGTGCATTCAGTGCAACCAGTGCTCCTATGTCTGCCCGCACGCCACCATTCGCCCCTATGCGCTGACCGAGGAAGAGCTCTCCGCAGCACCCGAGGGCACAAAGAGCGCCGCCTTCAAGGCCGGCAAGGGCAAGGGCGTTTACACCTTCGCAATTGCCATTTCTCCGCTGGACTGCATGGGCTGCGGCGTTTGCGTGAGCACCTGCCCGGCAAAGGCACTCACCATGGTTTCGCAAGAGGACGAGCTTAAGCAGCAGAATGTGTTTGACTACATGGTTGCCAAGGTAAGTCCGAAGGCAGACGTTGAGGACACTAGCTCCGTCAAGGGCAGCCAGTTTAAGACCCCGCTGCTCGAGTTCTCCGGCTCCTGCGCAGGCTGCGCGGAGACCGCTTATGCAAGACTTATCACTCAGGTTTGCGGCGACCGTATGTACATTTCAAACGCCACTGGCTGCTCCTCCATCTGGGGCGGACCGGCCGCAACCTCGCCCTACACCGTCAACAAGGCGGGCAAGGGTCCCGCTTGGGCAAACTCCCTGTTTGAGGACAATGCCGAGCACGGCTTCGGAATTTATCTGGGGCAGAAGGCACTTCGCGACCGCCTTGCAGTAAAAGTTAAGGAACTGATGGAAATTACCACAGTTGACTCCAAGAGAGCAGCATGTGAAGCTTATCTTGCCACCATGGAAGACGGCGAGGCTAACAAGGCAGCTGTCGAGGTTCTTGTTTCCGAGCTTGAAAAGGATGCCGATTGCGATTACTCAAAGGAGATACTGGCCAGCAAGGAATATCTCGTCAAGAAGTCAGTTTGGATTTTCGGCGGTGACGGATGGGCTTATGACATCGGTTTCGGCGGACTTGACCATGTTCTCGCCTCGGGTGAGGACGTCAATATCATGGTGTTCGACACCGAGGTTTATTCCAACACAGGCGGACAGGCTTCCAAGGCAACACAAATCGGTGCTGTTGCGCAGTTTGCGGCAGCCGGCAAATCAATTGCCAAAAAGAGCCTTGCAGAGATAGCGATGAGCTATGGCTACATATACGTCGCACAGGTCGCAATGGGCGCAAACCCCGCACAGACCCTCAAGGCTATCAAGGAGGCCGAGGAGTATCACGGACCCTCCCTCATCATCGGCTACGCTCCCTGCGAAATGCACTCCATCAAGGGCGGCATGGTTAACTGCCAGAGCGAGATGAAGAAGGCTGTCGACTGCGGCTACTGGAACATGTTCCGCTTCAATCCCGCGCTTAAGGCCGAGGGCAAGAGCCCCTTCATTCTGGACAGCAAGGCGCCGACAGGCAGCTACCGCGACTTCATAATGAGCGAGGCGCGTTATTCCTCCCTGACACAGGCCTTCCCCGAGAGGGCGGAGGAGCTGTTCTCCGAAGCGGAGGCAAACGCCAAGGCGAGATATGAACACCTCGAAAAACTCGCGAAGCTCTACGAATAATCGAAAATCTTTGGCTTAAAACAATATCGCATTATACAAACAAAAAACCTGTGTCCGAATCGGACACAGGTTTTTTTCTGAAAAGACTTAAAATCAAATATTATATTGAATTACAGGTTTAAAAGTATTGTTGCTACAATCATCATCCCGATTGCGGCGAACTGCCGTTTTGACAGCTTCTCTTTAAAGAAAAGCAGATTTATCAAGTTGACAAGCAGTATTGCTCCGACGGAATAAAGCGGAAAGACTATGAACGCCGGCACAGAGGTCAGAGCTTTTAACAGGAATTGTGAGATAAACTGCATCGGAATTCCTGTAATCAGCCCGAAAACAACATCTGAACGCGATATTTTTTTGTTCTTCTGCATCATTGCGATGAATGCAAGAATTGTTGAGAAGAAATACAGGTAAAAAACAAACAGCCCCTGAAATTGCTCCGTACCGTAAAATTCGTATATTTTAGAAATAAAGTCGAGGAAGCCGCCAAAAAACAAAGTTCCGAAAAGCGCCAGTTTAAGCGTGATGATACTGGCTTCCTCTTTTTTGAAATATATCATAACTATGGATAATACCGCAATGAGGACGCCGATTATCTGCATTGTTCTCGGCACTTCTCCGAAGAAGATGACCGAGAGGATTGCCGGTATCATAACGCCTACTTTGTTGAATGTGATGGTCATGGCGCTGCCGTTGCGTGCGGTTGAAAGCTGTAATATGTAGAGACAAATATATGTCACTATACCGCCTAAAATTGCCAGCAAAACTGCGAAGGCAGGCGAGGCTGCGGAGGAAAGCTTTATACCCGAGGACACAGAGCCGCCAAATTCAGCAAACAGGGCTTCAAACCATGAGGGATCAAAAACCTTCTGCCCGAGAATAAAGATGTAGCTGATAATCAACGCACTCAGGCAATTAAATGACGTTACCGCATATCGGTTTGAGTTTTTACTTTCGGATACTTTAAAAAATACGTTTAAGCTAGTGGTGCATATTATAGCAAGCAGCAAAAATACCATGGGTTATATCCTCCGTGAAAAAACGAATCTATGTAAAGTCAAATAATAGCGAAATGATAACACAAAATGTAGGCGATTACAATAGATAAACTAAAATGTTGTAATATATGTATTTACATTATGGTGTTTGACCTGCAAAGGGGAGTCAATACTAACATTAATCGATAAACGGGAAAGTCTTTTAAAATCTTCCGACTGTGGTGAAACTTAATTTATTGGCATAAATAAGAGCCTGTAACCGTTTCGGTTACAGGCTCTTTCTTTGGCAGCGGGAGAAGGATTCGAACAGTGTCTAAAATCCCCATACCCGTTGATAATAGGACATTATTTATCGGCATTAGTAATCTTGTTAGCACGTGGGGCAGTATTTAGCTGTTCAAAATACTTATTTACCGCTTTATCAGACTTCTTGCGTTGTTCGCTCATTGTGTGCTGATAGATGTTCTTCATGGTCTGGTTACTGCTCCAGCCTCCGCGTTCCATAGCGTATTTGTCCGGGATATTTAGCAGAAGCATAACGCTTGCATTTGTATGCCGCAGACCGTGGAGGGTGATGTCGGGCAGGTCGTTAAGAACGCAGATTCGCTTAAGACGCTCAAGCAAATAATTCTGTTTATGAGAATTATAAATATAGCCTTCACCTTCACCGACTTTATCAAGAATGAATTTAGGGCAAGGTAGAACGCGGGTTGATTTGAATGTTTTTGTGTTCTTCTCTACCAGGTCATTGTTTTCGTCCGGCACTCGCGCACGATCGATTACGACTGTGCCGTCAGCCTTATCAAAAGAGCTGTATTTCAGACCAAGAATTTCAGAACGGCGTAATCCCAAACAGGCAGCTAATAACACAGCAAGCTCGGCATCGTCGCCCTCGATGACCTTGAAAAGCTTTTTTAATTCCTCTTTGGAATATACGTTGACGATTTTCGGCTCTTTGGCCGGAAGCACAATGCTTGAGAAGTCCACATTTGCATAATCGGAAATAGCGGCTTTAACAAGTGCCCATGCGTTCTTAAGCGTTTTCGGTTTTATGCTTTTTGCCTCTGCGTTAATCGCAATTTGAATCTCGTTTTTTGTCACGGTAGCAGCGTTCATATCCATGAGCTTTTCAAAGCGGTATTTTCTAATATGCTTGTATGAGCGCAGGGTCGATGGAGAAATAATATTATTTCTTGCGCCGATATATTCATCTATAGCCTTGCCTATTGTTTTCATTTCCGGCTTTTTCTTCGCCTCAATAAGCCCTGTCTTAATCGCTCTAGCCTTTGCCTTACAGAGTTCCGGCGAGTCCTCTGTTATAGATATACTTTTACCTTCAAATCGGAGTTGGATGAAGTATTTGCCGGACGGCAGATCCCGCGGAGTAGGTACGGAAATTTCGCCCTGCTGCTTGTCGGTGACCTGCTTTTTTCCGCACCAATTGCAGAAGGTAGATCCTTCAGCTATCTCACGTTTACATTGTTTGCATTTCATTTTGATGCCTGTCTAGTCTTTATAGCAAAAGCCAACGCTTCGCGCATTATATTGTACTCCGCTTCTTCCATGAGTACGACTTTACCCTTGTCGGTGCTTATTCGGCAGATATCGCCGGCATAGAGAACGGAGGATAGAACGTCGGTGAGGTTTGCGCTAAATTGCTCGATTGAAATGTCCTTCATAACGAGCTCCTTTCTAATTGAACATTCCGGTGCTACCGTATTTTTCGATAACGGAGTCAACCGACATATTATTTTTAATAAACTGTTCTTTGCTATCGAACAAGGTTCCCGTTATAAAATCTGTCGTTTCCCACTTCATAACTTCGGAGGTTTCAGTTCCATTTTCTTTAGTAATGAAAGTAAATATAACGGAAAGGCTTTTCAGTGGGACACCGCAATTTTCAAGGGATTGTTTTGTAGCCTTATTTGAAGCCTCAACAAAGTCGGTAAACATCTGTTCGGTCATTTCACCAGACATTGAAACCAAAACTTCCGCTCCATCTTCGTACTCCATTGCAACTACAGAGCAATCAAACCCGTAGAACACTTCATTTAGGTCCGCTTCAACTTGAACGAGTATCTTTGTAGAATCGGATGGCATAGCTTCCTCACTTGGAGTGCATCCTGCGAACGACAGCAGACAAATTACAACTACAAATAAAACAAAGTTTTTTGCTAATTGATTTCTAGGGGGGAAAGTGGCATTAAACGCAAACATTAAATTCGACCTACCCTCAGTTTATGATTTACTGTGCATTCTTATAATAGCTAACGGCTTTGACCACAAATTCTTCGGTCACGCCGAATTCTTCTGCAAGTTCCCATTTTTCCACGTACCCACGCTTGATCGCAGCTATTAGCTCGTCCTTAGGGACGAGCTTTTTTATTGCCCAGTTATTCGCTCGATTCTCATATTTTTCGCGCACTTCGCATGGAGAGTAGCGGCAATAGAAGCCTCCTGTTTCACAATGCCCGAGCTCGTGTGCAAGACATACATTCTCCTCGGCAACTGTCAAGTGTAAATCAACACCGATAAAACACACGCCATCCTTTATGGAAATAGATTTGACTTCAGGTAGGTCGTCATAAATCACTTCATGGCCTTTACTTTCAGCATATTCAAGGAGCCTTTCAATTTTTGTCACGCTTATCCCTCTCTTGCACATAACGCGCAAAGCGTTTGACTTCATCAAACTGCGCGTCAGAAATCTCTTTGTCCCCGTTAAACAGTGCAAATTTTATATCATCGTCAGAAGGTTTATAAAGCTGATGATATCCAGCTATTTCTTTGCAGTCATTCTGAGACGGAAAAGCTTCTTCTAAAATACCCTCCTTAAACACATCTACCGAAATCTGAAAATAGGTCGCAATTTTAACCATATTTTCGTATGACAAATTTTTCGTTCTTCCGTGTTTCAACTCGGTAATAATATTTTGTTTAACGCCAGAACCTCGACACATTTCCGCGACACTTACAAAGTTTTTTTTACACAGATAATCTATAACTTCAAACATATTCACCATAGAACACCTCCACATTTGTGCAGCATGCCAAAAAACCAGAAATCTGTAGAAATAGCTTGCAAACCACAGAATACTGTACTATGATGACCATAGAAACCAGAAATCTGTAGCGATTGCAAAATAATAAGTGATATTTATGTTTTCGTTTTGAGTGGCATCATTATGATAATACAGAAATCAGTAGTTGTCAATCGCTTTATATGGGAGGTGAAATGTGTATATGGCACAACTTACAGTGTATGGAAAAAACATTAAAAAGCGACTTGTTGACATTGACCAGACACAAAACTGGCTTATTGATGAGGTTAAAAAGCGTACGGGTCTTTATCTGGATTGTTCATATCTATTAAAGATTATGACAGGAAGGGCATCACCTCAGACGATTATCAGCGCAATTTGCGAAATCCTCAATATTCAATATGAACAGCCTACTACATGACAGCGAGCACACCGCCAAAGCGATTGCGACGGTACTTGACATTGAGCTTTAGCAAAACGGAAGGAAGGAGACGCCCATGCCGAGAACGATATTCGAAAAAAAGAGTAAATATGACAAGCTACTTGTTCTCATCCGCGGGAACATTGATGTGTCCAAGAAGAGCCAAAAAGAGATAGCAGCAATGATAGACTGCCACGAAAATACTCTTTTGGCGCGGTTCAGACACCCGGAAGAGTTCAAGATTGACGAACTGCTGCGTATCGGCAGGGGGCTCAACATTCCAATCGAGGAGATAAGACAATGCATTCAGTATTAAAAGAACTTATTGACCTTGTCGGCGGCCTGCCGAACGCGAAACGCGGAATCGTCGAGGGACTTGTCGTAACGGTATACATCGCAGTCGTGTATCTAGCTGTGTGTGCAATAGTGCCTTTTAGGTAGAAAGGAGAAGCATTATGAAGTTTGATGTCAACAAGATTATTGACGAATGTCGTGAATTTGGTTTTCAAACATCACGTTACTCCGAAGAACTGAATGCAAAGTGTAAGGACATAGGCTTGCTCGGGTTGTGTTTAGGTCCAGCATCGGCAACTTTTTACTTTGACTGTCATCCAAGAACTGACGGGGAGAAGCGTCGACATTCACGAATCTATATTGATGCTTTAGCAAACGGAGAACTTAGCTTTTGCTTCAACCGTAAACACTATGCTCCAGACCAAATGATAGAGGTTTGCTCAGCTTTAGCCGAATGGGTGTTATTGGCAGAAAAACATGGTTATTTGCTCCCCGACGGCAATGCTCCAAGAGCATAAGAAAGTGCCCCCACCGGAACGGTCACTCCGATGGAGGCAAGAACAAATCTAACTGCCCTCAGTATAAGAGGGAATGAAAGGAATGTCAATATGAAAAGCACAGGCATAACAAGAAGGGTAGACGAGCTCGGTCGTATCGTTCTCCCAATCGAACTCCGGCGCACACTTGGAGTCGAAGAGAGAGACTCCCTCGAAATCTTTGTCGACAACGACACTATTGTCCTCCGTAAGTACAACCCCGGCTGCGTTCTCTGCGGCTCAGTCGATAACGTCAATTATTATCACGGATCCCCGGTTTGCGCAGAATGCGAAAAGATGATTTCCCAACACGTCCAGCAGCCGCTTAAGTAAGGGGGATTATTTTTTATGCCTAAAATGATAGTGTCCGTTTGCTTCAAACGGAAAGAATCCGAGGAATTCGGTGGCAAAGCCTACAGCTACTACACGGAGCTTCCGCTGAACGTGGGGGATGTCGTGAAGGTTCCTACCGCGCAGGGGGGGGCAATTGCGCAGGTTTGCGAGGTCAATATCCCCGAGAGCAGGGTGGACGAAAGAGTCTTGCCTCTACTGAAAGACATTACAGAATACGCCGAAGAGGGAGAGTCTGCCAATGAACATAATTGAACTCGAACTCTTAAATTTCAAGGGAATACGTTCCCTGCTTCTCGATTTCCAAGGCTGCAACGCTCGTATCATCGGAAACAACGCCACCGGCAAGACAACAGTTATGGACGCGTTTATATGGCTCCTGACTGGGAAGGACCACTTGGGGCGCTCCGACCTCGGCTTCAATATCAAAACATTGGACAGTGACGGACAGGCTATCCCTATGATAGAGCATTCCGTTCGGGCGGTACTCGAGCAGGACGGCACGTCTTTTGAGCTCGTCCGTAATTTCCACGAGGTTTGGCAGAAAAAGACCGGTACCAACGCCCAGACTTTCAGCGGCCACAAAACCGACTATTACATAGACGGCGTTCCGAAGTCCGAAAAGGAATATACGACGTTCATTGAGCGTATCGCACCGATTCCGATTATCTGTCTGCTGACCATGACCGGATACTTTAACGAGCAAATCAAAGCCGATGACCGCCGCAGGATGTTGCTTGACATGTGCGGCGATGTAGACGAAAGCGCAATGCTTGCCCAGCCCGAATTCTCCGAGCTCGCCCCGCTTGTTACAAGAACGGTTACCGTTTCTGACCTCAAAAAAACCAAGGCAGCGCAGAAAACAAAAATTAACGATGATATAAAGTCCATTCCCACGGCTATCGGTGTTCATTCAAAGTATATGGATGTTGACGGCCTCAGCTTGAAAGACGAGCAGGATACGGTAAAAAATCTGACAGGCGCGATTATGGCCGGAGAGAAACAGATTCTCGGCCTTGATAGCGGAGAGGCTCTGGCTTCGCTTCGTAAGGATCTCACGGAGCTCGAGGACGAAAAAATTAAATTTAACACCCTTCAGAGCCAGGAACGGGAACGCGCCACAGGCGAATTAAAGTCAGAGTTTCTGTCAGCACAGGATGGCGCCGCCGAAACAAGCCGAAAGATATTAAGAGCCGAAAAAGAACTGTCAGATTTGCGAATCGACTTGGACTCATTGGCGAAAAAGCGAAAGTCCGCCACCGAGGAATACTACGCAATTGAAGAAAAGGTTTTTGGTGGCTCTACAGTTTGCCCCACATGCGGACAGCAGCTTCCCGAGGACAGCATTTCTGAGGCTATGGCACAGTTCAATGAAAATAAGGCGAAAGAGCTTGAGGCGATCATAGCGAAGGGAAAGGGCATTGTGGCTTCCATCGGAAACGCCAAGGCCGACATTGAAACCGCCGAAAAGTCACTCGAAAAACTTCGCGAGGATCAAATAGTCGCAGAAACACAGGTTGATTCCCTTCGCAAAAGAATCTCAGCAATCAACAATGCGCCAAAGCCGGAATTTGATTCCTCAAAAATTGAAAACAAAAAGAACGCGATACTGGACCTTATGCGCTCATCTGACGACCTCAGAGAGAAATATACCAAGCAGGTTGAGAGCTTAAAGGAGGCTCGCTCGGAGCATGAGAAAAATATCTCTCGGCTTCAGAATGCCGAGGATGCGGCAAAGGAAATTCAGAAACTCAAAGCGCGCGAGAGGGAACTGGCTGCCGCTTTTGAGGAATGCGAGAAGATTATCGCCCTTTGCGACGACTTCACGAACGCTAAGGTCAAAATGCTGGATGATAAGATTTCCGGTGCGTTCCGCTTCGCAAAATTCAAACTCACCGAAACGCTTGTAAACGGCGGCATTAAGGAAGTTTGTGAAACGCTTATCGACGGCGTACCTTACGGAGCCGCGAACAATGCGGCTCGAATCAATATCGGACTGGACATTATCGAAGCATTCTCCATTCACTACGGGATTACGCTTCCGGTCTTTGTCGACAACGCCGAGTCCGTCTGCTGGCTCTATCCGATGGACGCGGGGCCTGTAAAACCGCAGATTATTCAGCTCATCGTGCCGACACCCTTTGAAGGGCTGCCGGTTGACCTGCAGGCGTACATGGTTGAACGATACGGCTCCGAATTAGAGGCCGCGACCACTTACGATGAGCCGAACAAGAAGCTCCGCATAGAGATAGCCTAAATTTTATTACGAGGAGAATTTATATGCCAAACGAAAACACCGAAAACAAGCATCAGATTGGTTCTACTAAGCTTACACGAGCTAATGACGTATTCATGCCGATGATAGAGCGTCAGCTCACGGCAAACGGCATTTTTATGACCGACTATCAGAAACAGTGCACACTGATGGCGATTGCCAAAATGAATGCACTGCTTGACAAAGAAGGTCTTGGCTGGAACAGCGAAGACTTCGACAGCCGCAATGTTACCGAAATGCTTCAGACCGTCGCCTGTCTGCAGCTTAACCCCGCCGCAAACCCAAGAGAAATCTATTTCCAGATGCGTAATGTCAAGGTTAAAACACCGGAAGGGAAAGACGCATGGAAAAAGCAGATTGAAATGGGTATCGAGGGCGACGGCAACGATTCTATTCTTCGGCGCTTCGGCGCCGATGTTAAAAAAGTCGGCCAGTTCTGGCAGGTCCGCGAGGACGACAAGTTTGTTTATCCGAAACACAGGGGATTCGACGTATTGCCCCCGGAGTGGGACGAATCAGGCAAGGGAAAGGTCGTTCGCATCGTTTATCCGATTCTCAAAAACGACAGTACCGTCGAATTCCACATTGCCGAGCGCAACGATGTTAAGAAAAATCTCGCAGCGCACATAAGCAACAACCTTATGAACGAAACCTTCGGAATCTGCGAGAACCGTTACAAGGCTACTCCCGAACAGCTTAAAAATATCGCCGCCAAGAAAAAGGAAATCCTGTCACTTGTCAACGACAGACCGATTGATGATATTCTCGATGATCCTAAAATTCAGGAGTGGGCAAGCCCTTCGTGGACGGAACTTCACAGCCGTGAAAGCATGCTCATCCGCAAAATGCGCAACAACATCGTTAAAAAGATTCCCAAGGACTTCTCCAACGCTCTTATTGCCACGACCTACATGAACGCCTCTGACGATACATCAAGCGCTGTAGCCGCCGAAATCGAAGAAAACGCCAGCTCCGAAATGATTGATGTCGACTATAAGGAAATCCCTGTTGACCCTGCGACCGGAGAAGTGCTTTCGGATCCTGCTGCTATTCAGCCAGACCCGCCGAAGGAACAGGCGCTTAGGGAAGAAGCGAAGCCGGAGCCCAGCGGCCAGACCAATATGTTTACCGCTCCCACGGCAGGTACTGTAAAGGATTCCGCGGCGGTGAAAAAGGATCCGTTTGAGACATGATTTTTACAACCCTTGCTTCCGGCTCGACGGGCAATTGCTACATAGTCGAATCCGGTTATTCAAAGCTCATGATTGAGTGTGGCATACCGATAAAGAAAATTAAAGCCGGTTGTGACTATAAGCTCCATCAAGTGGAGGCGTGTTTGATTTCGCACGAGCATCAAGACCACTGCAAAGCCGCTCAGGACATTATGGCAGCGGGGATAGATATTTACTGCTCACAAGGAACGGCGCAAGCGTGTGGCATTTCTGGCCATCATGTTTGCATCGTAAAGGCTGGTAAGCAATTTAAGATTGGTGCATGGGTGGTCAAGCCCTTCGAGGCACAGCACGACGCAGCCGAGCCACTAGGCTTTCTAATTTACGACGGCGAAGAGAAGCTCCTGTTTGCGACAGATACTTACTACCTGCGGTATAGATTCCCAGGGCTCACCAAGATTGCGCTTGAGTGCAATTACACGCTTGACACGTTGGACGACAATATCGCCTCCGGATTTGTCGAGGCGTCGCGCCGTTCCCGTCTGCTTGCGTCACACATGAGCTTGGAACAGTGTAAGAAAACTCTCGAGGCGAACGATTTGAGCCAAGTCCGGCAGATTTATCTATTGCACCTGTCAGCGCAGAATGCTGACGCTGTCCGTTTTAAGCGCGAGATTCAAAGGTTGACCGGCAAGGAAGTATACATCGCCGGATAGCACAGAACCCTTAATAGTTCCCACAAGGCTTGGGTGAACCGCAGTAAGCCGGGAGCGATGCCGAAATAAAACCCTGCTAAGCAACCACAGAACAGCAAAGGAGCCGCGCGTCTGCTGCGGTTGGCGGCTCCTCTCGGAAGGAGAATATATGCTTAATTCAATTAATATCGCGGGGAAATATATATGAAAACATGGACAGACGAAGAATCCCAACGGCTTAAAGATAATTATAACAAATTGACAAACTCCGAATTGCAGAAGCTTTTTCCAAACAAAACACCGCAAGCCATCTACAAAAAGGCATACAAAATGGGGATGCGAAAGACATCTGATATTGAATGGAAAAATCGTTCAGAGGTTCGCAGTGGAGATAAGGGCTCTAGGTGGAATGGCGGAGTTCGGGTTACGCACCACGGATATAGACAGGTGCTTTGCAAAGGACATCCAAGAGCTGACAAGGCTGGCTATGTTATGGAGCACATTCTCGTATGGGAGCGCGAAAGTGGAGCGTCAGTTCCGGTTGGTTGTTGCGTGCATCATTTGAACGGAGATAAGGGCGACAACAGAATTGAGAACCTATGCCTTATGGTATTTGGAGCTCACTCCACTTTTCACAATCTTACAACGAGACGGAGGGCTTCATAAATGCTAAACCAAATTTCTCTAATGGGGAGATTAGTCAGAGATGTAGAGCTTAAATATACGCCATCCGGTACCGCCGTCGCCACTTTTACGCTCGCCTGTGACCGCGACTTCGCGGGGGAAAACAAGGAACGTGCTACTGACTTTATAGACATTGTGGCATGGCGTCAGACCGGCGAATTTGTATCTAAATATTTCACGAAGGGCAGTATGGCCGTTGTTTTAGGGCGCCTACAGATACGGGATTGGCAAGATAAGGACGGCAATAAGCGTCGCACCGCGGAAGTGGTTGCCGCAAATGTATATTTCGGGAGTACGAAGAAGGACGGAGGTGCTTCCGGAAACCACGCGTCCGAGGCTTCTGACAGATCTTATAGCGGTGATTTCAAGGGGTCTGCGTTCTCCGAGCTGGATAACGGCGACGGCGATCTGCCGTTTTAGGAGGTAATAGATATGGGTGATAAACAAGTCAAAGTGACTGCAGAAGATATTCGCCAAGCGTTGGTAAGCGCCTACGAACCTACTGAGTGGTACATAGGTTTTGAGGTGGGCAATAGCACGGGGTCAAATTGTCGCAGACACGCCGACGCTGTCGCAATCAATGCTTTTCCCTCTAAAGGGTTTGAAGTCAGAGGATTTGAAATCAAGGTTTCAAAATCAGATCTTAAAGCGGAGTTAGATAACGGCTTAAAATCCGACGAAATAGCAAGGTTTTGTGACTACTGGTTTCTCATTGTTCCAAAGGGTTTGACGGACGGCTTTACCCTTCCACCCACATGGGGCGTTATCGAATACAGCGAGGGCGCATTACGTCAGAAGGTTAAGGCGGAAAGGTTGCCGCGCACTGAGCCGACGATAGGGTTTTTATGTGCAATGCTACGCGGCAGGGAGCGCGTAACTTCGGCGCTTGCTTGCAAATTAACAGCAGAGCGCGAGGAACAGATAAGACGGGATACGTTGTGGAGCGTTAAAAATTCCGAAAGGGAATTGGCAGCCTTGCGTAAACAACTTGCGGAAATTAAAGAGGCAACAGGCATATCTCTCGAGAACTGGGAGCCCACAGACCAAATTATCGGTCGGCTAAAAGCGGCAAAATCGCTTGACCTGATTGCAAGCAATGTTCGATATATCGAGCGCTACGCTCAGTATCTAGTTAAAGACGCTCAGGAAATAAAATCTGCGGCTGATGAAATTTGCGCTGTGGAAGGAGGCACGCCATGAACGTAATCAACCTAATCCCCTATGGGCGCGAAAACGCCATAAAAAGAACCGAGCTTTCGGAGCTTTCCGGTTTGAGAGATAGACCAATGCGCGAAGAAATCGAGGCTGCAAGACATAGCGGCTACCTCGTTATAAACGACCAGAGCGGAGCAGGGTACTACTTGGTTGACAGCTCTCGAAACGACTTCACAGCTGCTGAGCTGGATGAAATGGAACACCAATTTCGTCTGAACGAGCGTCGAGCGAAATCTATCCTTCACTATCAGAAACCGCTCAGACAAATTCTTAAATCAGCGGGGAGGCTGTAACACGAATGTTCACGAAAATACATGATGGGATATGGGCATCCATGAAGCGCAAAGACGTTTCACAGGCCGGTCGATTAATGTTTATATATCTTTTTTCAAATGTACATCGGAACATCATCGGGCTATATCACCTGCCGCTGGAATATGTTTCTGCCGACCTCGGAGAACCGTTAGTTAAAATAAAGGCAACAGTTAAGGAACTGTTAGACAAGGGTTTAATTGTCTACGATTACGACACCAATTATGTACTTGTCAGGGGCTATCTGGAACACAACCCGCTTATCAACACAAACGCGGTCAAGAGTGCAGTTGAAAAAGTACGCGAAGTCCCCGACACCTTGATATTACAGGATTTTTTAACAGTTCTCGAACAGTTGTCTAACAGTTACGGAACAGTTATACAAACAGTTGCGGAACGGTTGGCTAATAAAGAAGATAGAAGAAAGAAGATAGAAGATAGAAGAAATAAGAAAGAAGATAAAGACGAAGGTAGTGGTAGTAGTAATAATTCTGTGCGCACGGAAAATCCAAACGAGGATGTTTCACGAGTTATGACGTTCTACATGGATAAGATTAACACCTCGCCATCGTCTGTAAGCTGTCAGGAACTTTTAGGCTATGTCCCGATTCTAAGCGCTGATGTCGTAATTAAGGCCATGTCAATCGCACTGGATGAACATAAGCCGCAGTGGTCCTATATCCGCGGCATACTGCGGTCGTGGGCAGCACAAGACGTCAAATCTCTTTCCGACGTTCAACGTTTGCAGGATGAACGAGACGCCGGAAAGGCTAGGCAAGAAAAATTCAAGAACGGAGGCGGCAATAATGCTGGAACCGACAAAGATAAATGGGGAGATCTCGAAATCACTAAGCTCGGAGGAGAATGAAAAAGCAAAAATTGACGCTATGAACGAGTTACCGGGCAATCTTAAAGGCGACGACTGTCCTTTGTGCAAGAACCGCGGGTACATAGCTTATTTCGACACAGAGGACTGTACCATCAGAAATCGCAAATGCTCCTGTATGGCAAAGCGTGAGGCTTTGCGGATACTTGAACAAAGTGGGCTGTCGGATAGTTTAGAGCGCTGCACCTTTGAATCATACTCTACACCGAAGGAGTGGCAGCGGCGCGCAAAAGCACTTGCAGAGAGATTTGTTGCAAATCCTGACGGGTGGTTTATTGCGACGGGCGGCGTCGGATCCGGCAAAACTCACCTTTGCACTGCAATCTGTGAAAAGTTGATAAAAAGCGGTGTGCCGACACGCTATATGCAATGGCGCTCTGACGCACCGCGGCTTAAGGCGCTTGTAAATGACCGTGAGGACTATGAGGCAATGATTAACCCCTTTAAGCGCATTCAATGCCTGTACATTGACGATTTTTTCAAGACCGCAAAAAGTGTTAACCTCCGTACTGGTCGTGAGGAAGTTGTTCAGCCCACCGAAGGAGACATAAACCTTGCTTTTGAAATCCTCAATGAGCGTTATAACAACGCGAAGCTTATTACTATCATCAGCTCCGAAAAAAGCATTTCTGAAATTTTGGGCATTGATGAAGCGGTCGGTAGCCGCATTTACGAGCGAAGCAAGAACTTCCTGCTTGAAATATCAGGGGGGAATAACTGGAGGTTAAAATGACAAACACACATACACATGAGTCTGCAATCAAGGATCTCACTGATAAAAACTGTAAATGCTGCTCCAGCCGGAAGTGCGATAAATGCGCCATCCAGTTTGCAGTGTTATGTATTCGCCGAGACATAAGTCTGGGGAGCAAAAAGTGAAGATATTTGCTATTGACCCCGGTAACGAGTCCAGCGCCTTTTGCGTAATTGATTCCGAAACCCTTAAACCTTTGGAATTCGCCAAGGTACCAAATGCTGAACTGCACCAGCTGATTCGCGATCGACGCTTCGACGAGACCGACCGCGCCGTCATTGAAATGGTCGAGAGTTACGGTATGGCAGTCGGCAGGGAAGTATTTGAAACGGTTTTCTGGATCGGGCGCTTTTACGAAACTCTGGCTCGCAAATATGTGATTCCTCCGGAACGGCTCTACAGGAAGGAAGAAAAACTCCATATTTGCCACGACATCAAAGCGAAGGATAGCAACATTAGGAGAGCGCTTATCGACCGTTTCGCTGTTTTTGACCTGGCTAACGGCAAAGGCACAAAAAAATGTCCCGATTTCTTCTTCGGATTTAAGGCTGACTGCTGGGCAGCTTTCGCCGTTGCAATAACATTCGCTGAAACCAAAATCTAAAATTAAGGAGAATAACTACATGAGCGAAATATCTAAATTTGAAGCACTTAAGAAAAAAATGCAGGGCGTCTGTGATGAAAACAGCCTTGTCTTTCGTTTTCGCAATAATCAGTATCCGCTGACCCTTACAATAAGGCCGCTTAATGGCGTGCAAGAGCAGCTTAGCCTTCTCGCCGATGCCGAGGACAACGGCTATACCAGCCCCGACGCTTACATAGTTTTCGCGTATAAAGACGGCAACCTGACATATAAGACCTCCGAAACCTTCACCATAAGCGACGCTCTGTTCAGCAAAATAAAGAACCTTTACAAGAGTATGCATGCCATGTGGCTGCAGTATTTTTATCGTCACACCATTGAACGCAATCTTCTTTCTGCACAGTGCTTACCCCGTGTCGCGGATGAAGATTGTGACAGCAACGAAAATGAAAGCCTGTTTGAAGGTGATGAACGCGAAGGCGACGGAGATACGGAAGAAAAAAATGGAGATTCTTCTTGCGAAGGTGAACGCTTTGACGAAGAAGCAGAAGATGGCCGCGAGTTTCTCCGCAGTGGCTGCACCCAAGAAGATGCTGACGAGTTCACATCAGAAGCTGCAAGGCTTGTCCGCGAGAGCGGTACCGCCACGGTAGCATTTCTTCAGCGCAGCTTAAAAATCGGATATGCGAGAGCTGCGCGAATTATGGACGAACTCGAGAGGCTCGGTGTCGTCGGTACATTTAACGGCGCACAGTCACGCGAGATCTATCCCGAGTCTGGAACATAAAATGGGTGAGTTTAATTTCATCGAATATTCGGATGTTATTCTTGTTGCCCCACCCATGGAACTTCTTAAGCAGCTCGCCTTTTACGGAGCTGAGATGCCCGAAGGGTTGACCTCGGCGGCACAAATGTTCTTTCAAAAGGCAAGATGCATATATAGGACGGTTGCCATCGAGGAGCAGGGCAAGCGTGAAATGGTGGAATTGGAACGAGCCTACGCAATTGAAGAGCAAACCGAAGAGCGGAATTATGATATATCACAGTTTTGGTCACGAATAGAAGGACCGGCCAGAATCTATGCGTTCAGCGCAGGTACCCCAGAGGGCGATGATTTTTACGCTTCCGTCTATAGGCTACCAAAGGATTGGAGGCTCAAGCGTGGAATATCTTGATTTCTTACGCTCCAAAATCGAGGTTGCAGCTGATACAGGATTCAATGTCAACCCGGCAGACATCCATCAGGCGTTACAGGAAAAGCCACATGAGCGGGACGCTGTTGTCTGGGCAATAAAGGGCGGTCGACGCGCTCTGTTTGAAAGCTTTGGTCTTGGTAAAACCGTACAGGAGCTTGAGTGGTGCTATCAGATTGTGAAGCATAAAGGCGGTAAGGCACTAATTGTTTTACCGCTCGGGGTTCGGCAGGAATTTACACACGACGCTGCGGAGCTTCTACATATCAAACCGCCACAGTATGTGCGGACGATGGAAGAAGTTGGGGCCGCAAGCGGGGATATTCTTATGACAAACTATGAGCGGGTGCGCGACGGCGATATTGACCCGCATTACTTTACAGCAACGTGCCTTGACGAAGCCTCGGTGCTCCGTTCCTACGGTTCAAAGACATTTCAGACTTTCATGAACTTATTTAAAGGTGTTCCGTATAAGCTCGTTGCCACTGCAACTCCGAGCCCGAACAGGTACAAGGAACTTATCCATTACGCTGGGTACCTTGAGGTGATGGATACGGGACAGGCTTTAACTCGGTTCTTTCAGCGCGACAGCACGAAAGCAAACAACCTCACGCTGTACCCGCACAAGGAGGATGAATTCTGGCTCTGGCTATCGAGCTGGGCGCTGTTTATAAACTTACCTTCAGACCTCGGATATGACGATACCGGCTATGTTTTGCCTCCGCTGGATGTGCGTACACACATCATCCCGGACGATTACGGGAAAGCAATTGATCGCGACGGGCAATTCAAAATTATGAACGACGCTGCGGTTTCGCTCACGGAGGCTTCTAAGGAAAAAAGCGGGAGCATCGTCGCCAGAGTTGCGAGAGCAAAAGAAATTGTAGACAGTGACCCGGACGCGCATTTCATTCTCTGGCACGACCTCGAAGCTGAGCGGCACGAAATAAAACGGCAAATGTCCCAAGCGGTCGAGATATACGGCTCAATGGACTACGACGAACGCGAAAAGCGCGTAATTGATTTTTCAGAAGGTCGGACGCGGTTGTTTGCCACAAAGAAAAGCCTCTCCGGATCTGGCTGCAACTTTCAAAAGCATTGCCATCGTTCAATATTTGTTGGTATTGATTACGAATTTAACGACTTTATCCAAGCAATTCACCGCACATACCGCTTTTTGCAGACCGAGCAGGTCGTTATCGACATCATCTTGACCGAAGCCGAGGAACAGATACTCCGTGTGCTTATGGAAAAATGGAAGCAACACGATCAGCTTCAGGCGCAGATGCAAAAAATAGTCAAAAAATATGGACTCTCGGGCAGAGCACAATTTGAGAAAATCGCCCGAAGCATAGGAGTAGAGCGAGTGGAAGTCAGAAAAGAACGGTTTACGGCCGTCAATAACGATTGTGTCGATGAAGTGTCGCGCATGCCATCTGACAGCGTTAGGCTTATACATACATCCGTGCCCTTTGGAAACCATTACGAATACACGGCCAGCTATAACGATTTCGGTCATAACGCTGACACGAAGAAGTTTTTCGAGCAGATGGATTTTCTCACGCCAGAGCTTTATCGGGTTTTAATGCCAGGAGGAAACGCTGCAATCCATGTCAAGGATCGTGTTTTATTCGGAAATGTGACGGGTACCGGAATGCCGACGATAGAGCCGTTTCACGTTTTCTGCATTATGCACTACATGAAACACGGCTTTGAGTACATGGGGATGATTACTGTTGTGACCGACGTTGTCCGCGAAAACAACCAAACCTACAGGCTCGGTTACACCGAGCAGTGCAAAGATGGGTCAAAAATGGGCGTCGGCTGTCCGGAATACATTCTGTTGTTCCGCAAACTCCCCACAGATACGTCAAATGGCTATGCCGATGTTCCGGTAAAAAAATCAAAAGAAGAATACTCGCTTGCACAGTATCAGCTCGACGCACACGCATTCTGGAGGTCGTCCGGCGACAGGCTACTTCACGGAGAGGAGCTCGCGATGATGACGCAGGGCGGCATACAGGCGAGATTCAAGGCGTTTTGCAATTCTGTGGTTTACGACTATCACGAACATGTGAAGCTGTCAGAAGATCTTGAAAAGCGAGACTGCATTAGCAAAACCTTTATGACGGTCCCACCATCTGCTGGCGGTGCCGATGATGTATGGGACGACGTGAACCGTATGCGAACACTTAATACCAGCCAGAGCCAGAGGCGGCAGACGCTCCACGTTTGCCCTCTGCAGCTTGACATAGTCGAAAGAATCATCAATCGGTACTCCAATCCCGGAGACCTCGTTCTTGACCCCTTCGGTGGGCTTGGTACCGTGGCACTTATGGCCATGAGGCTCGGGCGACGCGGATACACAATTGAGCTTAACAGTGATTATTTCCGCGATGCGGTCAACTATCTTGAAGCAGAGGACGCGAAGCTCGAAATGCCGACGCTGTTCGATATGGTTGCAGGAGGATGACAATGAAAGCTAAAAAAGCGAGTGAAGAAGTCAAATATAACGTTTATGTTCACGGCACGAGTACTAAAGTCGCAAGCGGCACAGAAAGAGAATGTGCCGATGCTTTAGGCATGACGATAACAAGGTTTCGCGCGGCGAAAACCCGTTATGAAGAAATTAACCATGCGAGATTTGCGATTATTAAGCAGAAGAATTCCGAAAACCGCAAAAACAACAAAGGACAATCAAACTTCTTTGACGAAATCATCGTCGACAACTTCGCAGGTGGAGGCGGTGCCAGTACCGGAATAGAACTTGCAACCGGGAGAATAGTCGACATCGCGATTAATCATGACCCCGATGCCATCCTAATGCACAAAACCAATCATCCACATACAGAACATCTGCAAGCGTCCGTTTGGGATGTTGACCCTGTTGAAGTATGCAGAGGTCGTCCGGTAGGGCTTGCATGGTTTTCACCCGACTGCAAGCACTTCTCAAAAGCCAAAGGCGGCAAGCCGGTCGACAAGAATATTCGTGGTCTTGCGTGGATTGTCTTACGCTGGGCGGGAACGGTGAGGCCTCGCGTAATCATTCTTGAAAACGTCGAGGAGTTCCAGACATGGGGTCCTATCCGCAAAGGCAAGCCGATTAAGTCAAAACAGGGACAGACCTTTGCAAAGTGGAAGCAGCAGCTTTCCGACCTCGGCTATGACATTGAGCACCGCGAGCTCGTCGCTGCTGATTACGGAGCCCCGACAATCCGCAAGAGGTTTTTCCTCGTTGCCAGGTGCGACGGCAAGCCTATCGTTTGGCCGGAACCGACACATAGCAAAACTGGTGCGGACGGTAAGCCAAAATGGAGAAGCGCAGCCGAAATTATCGACTGGTCGCTTCCGTGTCCGTCGATTTTTGAGAGCAAGGAGCAAATCAAGGCTCAATATGACCTACAGGCCGTCCGGCCACTCGCGGATAACACACTCAAGCGCGTTATTCGCGGTGTTGATAAATTCACGATAAAGAGCGGAGCTCCATACATTGTCCCGATAGGCTACGGTGAGCGAACCGGACAGGCCCCGAGGGTACACGACATAGCAGAGCCGCTTCCGACTGTCGTTGCTGACGGCAAACACTATCTGGCTACTCCAAACCTCCTGAATTACAAATTCGATAATGCGCCGGAGGATATCGGCAAGCCTCTTTCAACCATTACAGCAATTGGAGCACATGAGCTTATAACCCCATCGCTTATGGCAATCGGACAGACAGGCGGCGGAGATAGAATACGCGGAGCAGATGAGCCTATCAACACACAGGTATCAAAAGCCGAAACGTGCTTGATTGCACCAAACCTTATCCAGTATCACCAGGAGCAGAGTGAGAACGTCAGAGGACAGGCTATCACGGAGCCGATAATGACGGTAGACGGCTCCAATCGATACGGACTTGCGGCGGCGCAGCTTACAAAGTATTTCAGTGGTGAAGACAGCGCGCAGTCAATAAAAGCGCCGCTGCACACGGCAACGACGAAGGACCGCGAAGCTCTGACTGTCGCGCACATGCAGAAATACTTCTCCGGCGGCTATACCGGCTGCGGAAGCGAAGCCTCAGACCCTATCGGGACCGTCACAGCGGCAGACCATAACGCGCTTTGCTTGTCGCATATCGCCGAATTCAAGGGACAGGACAAAGGACAGTCCTGCGACGAACCGCTAAGAACTACAACCGCAGGCGGCGGTCAATTTGGCGCGGTATATACGACGGTTGAAAAATACGCCGCTGATGTTAATCTCAAAAACTGGCCGGAAATTCGCGGACTTCTCAACAAATATTGCGATTACACCCTTGCCGCTGATGAGGTCCTGCTGCTTTGGATAGCCGGAACCGCCTATTTTATAGCTGATATTGGGCTTAGGATGCTGACACCGAAAGAACTCTACGCAGCGACGGGTTTTCCAGATGACTACATAATCGAGCGCGACTATCTTGGCAACGAATACGGCAAAACAAAACAGGTCGCCAGATGCGGAAACGCGGTACCGCCTCCATTTGCAACGGCTCTTGTCCGGGCAAATCTGCCGGAGTGGTGCAACAAGACAATTACCTCTATGGCAGAGTTTGAGCAGGAGGTAGCTGTGTGAGCCAAGAATTACATATCGGTGACAAGCTCTCGCTTATCCCCGAAACCTTCAGCCTTACGATTGATGAGAAAGTTGCAAAGAGAGCGCTTACGTGCAAGGTCGTATATATTCACCCCAAAAAGCGATTTTTTACAGTTGAGTACGAAAACGGTGTCAAAGAATCGTTTTTCTTCTCAAAACTGGAGGATTGACGATGGCAAATAAAACAAACCCTCGCCGGCGTCCTGCGACAATGGCCGACGTCGAGAAAGCGAAAAAAGCAGCCCACGCCGAAGCTATAGGCTACGCAATGACAATCTTTTTCACAGTCCTGTTTGATAAGCACGAAGCCACGAAAGACGAGTTGAAGGTGTTCTGGGACGAAGTCAACGAGCTGTCAGAGGCCATCGCTCAAGGTTACGTCAGCGCGTCAGACCTAAAAAACGTGCTTAACCGTGAGTACGATATCAAGATATAGGAGGTTATTATGACTTACAATTTCAACGGAAACTACATAAACGTTCTGGAAATTAAGGCAGTAAATTCTTCTGAAGGAGGAGACCCCGATTATCCATATGTGCTTACTGTTTGTTTCAAGGACGGGAGTACACAGGGTGTGAAATATAAACGCAAAAAAGACAGCGAAGCCGAAGCTAAAAGAATTGCGTTTATTATGGACGAATGCTTCGAGCGTATGGCGCCAATGTCAGATACTCAGGTGAAGATGATATTATCTGCTGAAATCGAAAAAGTTCGAAGGGATATCCGAACAGTTAAACGGCTGCTGCTTGAAAAGGAGGACACATGAAAATAATAAAAAACAATTACCAGAAGACACTCGGCTTTACAAAATGCGCACACTGCGGATCTATTCTGTGCATTCAGAATACTGATAGGACCTTTGGACGCGTATCTGGGAAAGCCACATCGTTCTTTGTGTGCGGGGCTTGCGAACATAAACAGGCTTTCATGCAAAAGGATTTAACTTCGCGTAAAAAAAGCAGAGGAGAAGATATGAAAAAGATAATAACAATTCTGCTGATTATTCTCATTGCCGTGCTGCTGCTCCGTTCCGCGTGTATCGCTTCGAGCACATGGACAGAACGCCAAACCCAAGCCCATGAAATCGCCGAAACCGCCCGAGCAATGGGGCTGCCGGAAGACAATCCGATAATCGCAGAGGCACAACGCATTTGGGAAGAGGAGCAGCGACAGTTCATCCTTGACCGTGACATAATCGCAACGGTCATCTACAACGAAGCATGGGCAGGCTGCACTGACCGGCACCGCGAGCTTGTAGCCGCGGTCATTATTAACAGGGTCAAAAGCGATAAGTTCCCGGATACGGTTTACGATGTTGTTTCCCAGAAGGGGCAGTACCTGCTTGGTTATGCAAACGGCGACCCGCGGTACACACCGCCGCTTGAGGTTAGGGAAGAGTGCCAGGAGATTGCGGCACGGGCACTGCTTGGTGCGATTGATTGTCCTGATAATGTTCTGTATCAAGCTGAATTCAAACAGGGCAGCGGGGTTTATGAGGTCTGCGAAACGAGTTACAGCACTACATATTTTTGCTACGGATAAGGAGGTCATGAATGCGGACAATTGAAGAAATCAAAGCGGATATAGCAAGACGAGAGACGGACTATGCGGAGTATAAGCCAGAAACGGAAAAAATGCGTCACGAGCTTCGCGCCGCCCTCACCGTCGACATTCCCCTTGACCGCCTCGAAGCAATCTGCACCGCTGAACGCTTAATCGGGCGGACTGCGTATTGCATATTCGCAGGAGTAAAAAAAGTGGCCGTCAGACAGATTTGCGGCTACGAAGCCACAGCACGCGGGGTTAAAATGCTGGCTAATGACGGCTCTAAAGGTTATCCGCTTGCAGATGTTGGCGATTTCGGCAAGACCTTTTTTCTCACGCCCGAAGAAGCAGAAAAGGCATTGGAGGGGCAGAAATGACAGATTGTGAAGCAATTGCAGTCATAAACATTATGCAGGCAAAATACAACCAAATCCGAAAGTCTGATATTGAATTTGAGGCTATGGAAATAGCGAAAGAAGCCCTCCGCGAAAAGGCTGAACGCGAAAACCCGAAACCGCTGACTTTGGACGAGCTGCGGGAGATGGTGGGTGAGCCAGTTTACATTGTTCAACTAATAGATGGCAAACTCAATTTTGACTCTGAGTTGAGCAGATGGGACATTTTAACCGCCATTGACGACGACGATAGCGACGAAGACGACCCGACGGCATGGTTTACTGAAGACGAAAACGAAATTCTCGAAGACTATGACGAAACATGGATTGTCTATCGCTACAAGCCAAAGGAGGAGCAGAAGAGGTTCGACCAACATTGTTGTTCTGACCAAAAACCAGAGGAGGCTACTAATGAGCAGAACCGTTGAAGAAATCAAAAAAGCCCGAGAATGGAAAGACTTCCTTAAAACTACCGAATCGCCCTGCCCAAGCTGCCCGAACCGTGAGATCGAGAAATGCAATTTCTACGGGGTCACGCTTGAAACTTTCCCAGGTCTTGGGTACATACCGTGCGAACAATGTCAGGAAGATTGCGAAAGCGAGGAAGATAAGTGAAAAACCCTATATACATACCTTCCGGCGCCGCCAAAGAATATGGCGACTATGCGCTCAACATCTACGCAGGCTGCCCTCATCGCTGCTATTACTGCTTTGCTCCGGCAGTACTCCATAAGGACAAAGAAGCATTTCACAGCAATATACAACCCCGCGAGGGCATTGTAGAAGCAGTCAAGCTTCAGCTTGAAAAAGAGCATATTACGGACAAGCTCATACATCTCTGCTTCACTTGCGACCCGTACCCGAAAGGCTATGACAGCTCTGTAACCCGTGAAATCATAAAGCTTCTCAAAGAAAGCCAGAATCACGTTCAGATTCTCACGAAGAACGGCGAAGATGCATTACGAGATTTGGATTTGCTCGACGACAATGATTGGTTTGGTGTTTCATACGCTGGGTATACAGCTATAGGGAAAGAAGCTTCGGAGTACGAGCCTTTCGCGGCTCCACCGTTTGAAAGGCTGGCGGCGCTCTGGGCGGCCCATGAGGTCGGAATAAAAACATGGGTATCATGCGAACCAGTATTGAACGCGCAAAGCGTTTACAATCTTATTGCGTTCGGCGATTATATCGACCGCTTCAAAATTGGCAAGCTGAACTATCATCCCTCGGACATCAACTGGGCGGAATTCGGCAGGAAAGCGGAAGAGCTTTGTATCCAATACGGCCGTGATTATTACATCAAGGACAGTCTGAGAAAAGAAATGGAGCGGCGAACATGAGCAAAATGAAAGCGTTTTTAAGCGCCGCAATATTGTGGATGTTTTTGGGAGCTAGCTATCTCGCATTGCCCATTCTCGTTGAGGAGAATCTATTTTCTTTAGTTCAGGCCTTTATTTGCGGGTGTGCAATATATTTCGCAAGCAAGACGTTTTATCGTTGGTTAAGAAGAAGGGAGAACTAACTCAATGACTAGGTTCAAAAAACACATAAAAGAAAAGTTTCACAAGGCAATATCATCGGCAGAGGGAGTGTCAACCGCCTTTCAGTCTTTATCGGAAATGGCTGCGGCTGCGACCGCACCTATTGGAGAATTCGGACAATTGCAAATGGCTGTAAAGACTGAGATGAAACCGATACTTTTCAACACCGAAATGGTGAGGGCGATACTGGACGGACGCAAAACGGTAACGCGGCGGGTCGTTCCTGAACGTTTACTCGATAAGTATTACGATTACGACGATTGGTGCAATAGCGTTATGCCTAGAGATGTTCCTTGCACACGCACTTATGAGCGTGATTTCTTCATGGACCGCGCTCCCTATCAACCGGGCAACATCCTTTATGTGCGGGAAACGTGGAGGCCACTAAACCCTAAGCACCCTATTACCGAAGGGCATAATGTGGAATACGCTGAACAATGGTCACCTAAGTATTTTGAAAACAGCAAGCTCCCAACATGCTGTAACGCAGGGAAATGGCGTCCCTCAATCCATATGCCAAAAGAAGCCGCCCGTATATTCCTCCGAGTTACCAATGTACGGGTGGAGCGGCTATGTAGTATAACAGACGATAGTTGTTTTGAAGAAGGAATAAAGAATCTCCCATTTAGTTTTCCACGCCTTGAATTTAAGGAGCTATGGGACGGCACTATCCCGAAGAAGAATCTTGACCGCTACGGCTGGGCGGCGAATCCTTGGGTATGGGTATACGAGTTCGAGCGCTGCGAGAAACCGGAATAAAAAAACTTTACTTGGAAGCGGGGTGTTGCATGAGCGAGATGACCAAGGAACGGTTAATGAAATACCTTTTTCTCCGAATGGAAAACGAGAGCCGCTTGGAAACACTGGCGCGGCTCAAACTCGCCGCCGAATTACCTGCAGCTAAAGAAGGCGACGGTTCACAACATTCTGGAGTTAACAAGGGAAAGCTCGAAAATGCAGTAATCCGCTACGCTGACGAAAAAGAAGCGTCTTTGCCGTTTATCGAAGCCAATCGTGCGGAGATGGAGCAAATCCGAGCGGCAGTCAATGGTCTGTCTGATCCGATGGAGCGTGAAGTTCTCCGGCTTAGGTACATGGACGGCGAAAGCTGTAAATATATGCCGTGGGTGGACATAGCGGAACGCCTATACGGAAATAACGACGAATCCCATGTAAAGGCTACATATCGCGTTCACGGCAGGGCATTACAGAATTTGAACTAATAGAAAAAAGCGGCCCCAAAAGGGGCCGCTTTGCTGTATGTGCTTATATTGCTTCTCCAGTATCGTCCATAACAAACTCAGTACGGAAGGTGCAGCCGAGCGCTTTTGCCATGCTCGCTGCGTCTCTCTCGCTGAAATCATCGCGTGCCAACTTATTTGAAAGGTTTTGCCGAGACTGACCTGTTCGTTCTGCAAGCTCACCCATCGACAATCCTCTGCGATTGAGCAGTATTTTGACCTTTTCGCCTATACTCAACGCCATAGCATCATCTCCTTTTCTATAACATACACTTTATAATTTCATCTGTCAATAATATATTTTAATAATACACAAATAAATTGCAATTATCTATTGACAAACGACACGAATTAGTGTATTATTTAAACCATAGAAAGGAGGTGAACCGCTTGGAATAAAGGATTGGGTAGACAGCATCTTGAAAGTCTGGACTTGCACGGTAGCAACAATCGCACTGGTACATACCATAAAGTCAGACAAAATGAAAACCGCCCCCAAAAAGCCCACGAAGCCTAAACGGAAGCGGTAAGGATGCGGAGGGGTGAGCAATCGCCCCTCTCTACCCAAACAATATGATAAGCGTTATATATGAAAAATGCAACACTTTTATGTCTGATTGCAACGGCGGTTGCAATGTGCTTCGGAGCAAATATCCTCGCTTTGGTGTTTGCGACACTGGCCTTGATAACAACATTTAGGAGGGAAAGACAATGAAGGAAATCAAAATCGACTGGTGCAAGAACTGGATTAAGCACACCTTTGAAAAGCTCCCGTTTGAAAATGGCGGAATTTATACCGGCTGCTTTTGGGATATGGCTGAAAATCCGGCTTGTGGGTGCGCGGAACTTATGGCAGTCCAATGAGCACCGCACTCAGCGAACTTACAAAAATTGAGACAATCCGCAATGATGCTGGAGACTATTTATACGACGTATTCAAGATGGCATAACAAATACCCGCCCCGGAGGTCACGAGGGCAGAAAGTGGCTAGATATGAAAGAGGTAAAGTATTTCGTTCACAGCAATTCCACATACATCGAACCGCACTACATGCTGTTGGACCAGCTCCCCGCAGAACTGGCAGCCGGGCGGAAACTCGCGCGAGATGCAATGGCGGCTGCTGATACTTCCCACGCAGTCTATGCGGTCAAGCAGTATGCAGAGAATGGAGACATTGACCTAATCGACTTTTACAACCCGCCGGTATGTCTGAATGACCAGGACTTCTATGCGCGGACAGAGGCCGAGGTTAAAGAACATCCGAGCTGCCTAATCTATGCTGTACATGCATTGCAATAACCCGCCTGATGATGGCCTGCCGGGAGCAGACCGAAACGTCCGCACAGCCAGTGCGGGTAGCGTCGTGGGAACCCATTGGCACAGGGGGATTGAAATGCCTCCCCTTTTAGATAGATTGAACCTTGAAAACAAAAGGAGCATTATTATTATGACGTTTGATAAAGACCTCGGCTTCGCTGACCAGTTTATCCTTGTCGATACACCAACGCTTAAAATTACGAAGCTCGTATATAAAGGCAGTATGGAAAGCCTCGGAGAAGAAATCATAACAAGAGTATACGACACTGACGGCAGCGTTCTCGAGGAGGCTCATGTGTTCAATGGCACCACTGGACACGTCAGTGTGAGCAGAAATATAACGGAAGGTAATCGCAAAGCGGAGTAAATGTCCGTATTTATGACTAATTGTCATTGAATGTGACTAAACTTGCGTGATAGCATACAAACGTGAAAGCCAGTGGGCAAAGGACCGCCAGAGAGAAATCTCCGGCGGTTTTTCTTTGCCCGATATCATGGCTTTCGAACATCACGCGCAGATAGGCCGCCAGACAGAAAAAATAAGAAAGATGAGGTAGAAAGATGATTTTAGAGTACAAAGGATTTAACAACAATTGGTGCTATGTCGAAGCACAGACGATTACATGGGCAATGGTTCATGTGGCAGAAGTAATTAAAAAAGTCAAAAGCAATGCCCTGCCAGAAAAAGATGAGCTTCTCAAGGCAAGAGAAATGATGGAAGCCGTCAACACCCATATTCGAAAAGAAGTGGCGTGCGGCGGAGAAATAATCTACGTGCTTGGAGAACTGCCGTTCGACGAGATGACTAACGTATGTGTGGTTTGTCTGAATGATATTAACCATTGCACAACATACGTGTTCAACAAGGGAGTTTATCTGCTGAACAGCTCCGGGCGTACCGTCCAGAAGCTGGCATAAAAAGGCTTGGCGGCCTATTTTATTTTTGGGGTGATGTAATTGGGAAGAGGACAAAGCAGAAGCGTAGACTAGCTAAGTCTGCGCCTATTCATACCGATAAGAGCTTACCCTGCAGCACGCCGCCTATCAGCATTGTTACGTTATGCAACAGGTGCGCGGAAGAATACGAGACAGCTTATTCGATTACAAGAACAGATAGCCAGGTCAAATCCGATTGTGACATTTGCCGAGTTAGATCCGGCTATGATTACATGATAACAAAATGGTAGCGACCTGCGCGTGCATGCGCGAGATTATATATAGTCTATATATAATAATCATTAATAATATATATCTAAGATAATGCTTATATAAGAGGCGCAATTAGGTGTTGCTTAAGCCACAGCTGGTTGCGCTATTGCTATGCGCTCGAGGGCGTACATTCGCCTGTGTGAGCAGTATTCTGTTTGGCTATCGGAGCATTGGTAACGTCGTTGGCGTTCTGTATGGCTCGTTCGGCTGGGTGAGCGGGTCCTTCTAGGGGGAATGGAAAATAGTGCGGCGCTATCGACCCCAAAATTCATCTAGTTGATGAATTTCGATTTTTACCTATTTCGTTGCATTTGTTATACCAAGTTTGGGTTTGCATTAAAAAGAGAGAGGGACTGTTTTGTGACTGAGCGAATATATGTTGTGACAAGCGGCGTCGAGCTGCCGGTGTTCTGTGCTTTCGATAAGCTAATCGATATAGACGAGCTGAAACCGAACCCTAAAAACCCAAATCAGCACCCGCAGGAGCAAATTGCGCTTTTGGCTCGCATTATTCAGGAACAGGGCTGGAGAGCTCCTGTTACGGTGTCGACGCTTTCGGGCTATGTTGTCCGCGGTCATGGCCGATTGATGGCGGCAAAGCTCGCCGGCTGCGAGCAGGTGCCTGTCGACTATCAGGACTATAACAGCTCGGCTGAAGAGCTTGCAGATCTCGTGGCTGATAACCGCCTTGCCGAGCTCGCGGAGATGGACTCTGTAATGCTCGCCGAAATATTCAGCGAATTGGATTTGTCCGAATATGATTTGGACCTAACCGGCTACGCAGCCGACATCAGAGCTGACATAGCGCGTTGTCTTGCTGACCATTCGATTGATTTCGATGAAGCAGATAAGAATATTCCGGAGATAACGGAAACCTACATAACTAAGCCGGGGGACATCTGGATCCTTGGTGAACACCGCCTTATATGCGGCGATAGTACGAAGCCGGAAATCTACGCGAGACTCATGCAAGGCGAAAAAGCCCAACTTATTGTAACGGACCCGCCGTATAACGTAGATTATGAGGGCGTCGCGGGAAAGATAATGAACGATAAAATGGAGAGCTCGGCGTTTCGGGCTTTTCTCCACGATATGTACGCTTGTGCGGCAGCGGTCACGAAAGAGGGCGCTGCCGCCTACATATTCCATGCGGACGGCGAGGGAGTTGCTTTCCGCGAGGAGTTTATTAATGCCGGTTTTCTGCTTAAGCAGTGTCTTGTATGGGTTAAGAACTCTTTTGTTCTCGGCCGTCAGGATTATCAGTGGCGTCATGAACCTATCCTCTATGGCTGGAAATCCGGTGCCGCGCATTACTTCATAGACCAGAGAAATCTGTCAACCGTGATGGGCGAAAGTGTCCGTCCCGATTTCGAGAGTATGACGCATGAAGAGCTCGCCGAAATACTTGAACAGATATACGACATAGTTGAGCAGTCCGAGGGGGACATTCTCTATTACGATAAGCCCTTGAGAAATGCTGAACATCCCACCATGAAACCGACTGCGCTTATTGCAAAGTTTGTAGAGAACAGCAGCCGTCTGGGATGGATTGCCCTTGATATGTTCGGCGGCTCCGGCTCGACGCTAATCGCCTGTGAGGGTACCGGAAGAAAAGCGCGGCTAATAGAGCTTGACCCGCGGTTCTGCGATGTCATAGTAAAACGCTACATGCAAGTGACCCTTAAGCGTGATGTAACCTTAGAACGCAGCGGCAGGCATATCAATGTTGCGGCTACCGGCATTCTCGACTAAAACGGAGGTGAGCACGATGCCGGAGGCACAGCCCAATTTGGTATCAACTCAAGTTGTTGCAAAGCTGTTCGGAGTATCAACCCGGCGCGTGGAGCAACTCAAGACCGAGGGCGTTATTAAGGGTCAGGGGAAACCGACAAAGTATGACCTTTTGCCTACAATTCAGGCTTATATAAAATATCTCTCCGACAAGGCGAACGGCAGGGAAAAGCGCGAAACTGTGGCAGATCTCGAGGAGGAAAAGCTTACCGCCGAGGTGGATTTGAAAAAGTCTAAGGCGTTAGCTGCTAAAATCGAGCTTGCCGAGCTCCAAGGGAAAATGCACAGAGCTGAGGACGTTGAAGCCATTATGACTGACCACGTCCTTTTTCTTCGCTCGCTTCTTATGGCTATGCCGGGAAAACTGGCGGTGGATTTGTCGAACCTGCACACTGCGCCCGAAATGGCGGAGCGGGTTAAACAAGAGGTTTTTTATATATTGGAAAACCTTACCAATTACCGCTATGACGCGGAAGCCTACAAAAAGCGCGTTATGGAGCGACAGGGTTGGGATAACCGGCGTGAGGATGAGCGCGATGACGGATAAAACGAGGCGAGCCAGAGGAGTTGACGTTACCGCTTCAAGAGCCTTTTCAAACTACAAGCCCCCGGAGAATTTGACCGTTTCACAGTGGGCGGCAAAATATCGCATACTCTCACGTGAGAGCAGCGCGGAGGCGGGTCCGTGGCGAAACGAAAGAACGCCTTACATGGTCGAAATCATGGACGCTTTCACCGACCCGAGGGTAAAAGAGGAAGCGGTCGTTTCAGGTTCGCAATCTGCGAAGTCCGAGGGCGAGCTTAATATGATAGGTTATATCATCGACCAAGACCCGAGCTCGACCCTCTATATTCAGCCCACTATTGACGATGCGAAAAAGTTTTCAAAGCTTCGTGTCGCTCCAATGATTCGTGACTGCTTAAGATTAAGGGCAAAAGTCGCCGATATTAAGAGCCGCGATTCAAACAACACGGTTTTACAGAAGTCGTTTCCGGGCGGAATGCTCACAATGGTCGGCTCACAGAGCGCGTCTGCGCTCGCGTCAACACCTGCACGCTATATTATTGGCGACGAGATAGACCGCTGGGCGCTTTCGGCAGGGTCTGAGGGCGACCCGTGGCTGCTCGCCATTGCGCGTACTACGACATTTTATAACGCGAAAATGGTTGCCGTTTCAACACCGACAATAAAGGGCTTCAGCCGAATTGAAAGTCTTTATTACGGCGGTACTCAGGAGCGCTGGTGCCACCGCTGCCCCGAGTGCGGGGCTTGGCACGAGATTGTTTTCAATGATATCAAATTTGATTTCGAGACAATCAAAAACGGCAAGCGTAAGAGCTACAAAGTCAATTCTGTATTTTGGGAATGCCCGTCGTGCAAATGCCTGTACACGGAAACAGAAATGAGAAAGCAGCCTGCGCGTTGGATTGCAAACAATCCCGACGCTATTGCAAGAGGAAGACGCTCTTTTTGGGTGAGCGCGTTTGCTTCTCCGTGGCGTTCGTGGACTGAAATTGTTCACCTGTTCTTGGAAGCAAAGGACGATCCACAAAAGCTGCAGGTTTTTTATAATACCATTCTCGGCGAACTTTGGGAAGACCGCGGCGATATTGAGGACGAAGATACCATTATGAGCCGCCGTGAGGATTACGGCTCACGACAGGACGGCTCTCCGATTGAGCTGCCGGACGGTGTGCTTGTTCTTACCTGCGGCGTAGATACGCAGGATGACCGCCTTGAATATGAGGTAGTCGGTCATGGCCATTACGGGGAAACTTGGGGAATCAAGAAGGGCATTATCAATGGTGACCCGAACGATGACGAGGTTTGGAACCGACTGGACGATGTAATTGACCACGTTTATAAATTCGCTAACGGCAGAGGGTTAACAATGTCGCTTACCTTTGTGGATTCGGGCGGTCATAAAACTCAGTCGGTCTATAAGCATTGCCGCGACAGATTCCACAAGCGTGTCTTTGCAATAAAAGGCGTAGGCGGCGATGGCGTCCCATTCACAAAGCCACCGAGTAAGGTGAAAATCGTTATCAATGGCAGGACAATCGGACAAACTTGGCTTTACAGTATCGGTGTAGACGCGGGTAAAGCCGATATTATGAATAATATCAAGGTGCAGGAAGCCGGAGTTAAGTATTGCCACTTTCCCTTTGGTGAATATAGGGGATATGACACCGGCTTTTTCCGTGGCTTGCTATCAGAAAAGCTCGTCATGAAAAGTGAGCGGGGGCGCACTCGCTGGGCTTGGGAAAAGCTACCCGGCCACGAGCGAAACGAGGCTCTCGACTGCCGCAACTATGCTCTTGCGGCGTTTAGGGTTATGGATCCGGACTTGGACACAGTCGAGCGTCGGCTTAAAGGCTTGGATAATCCGGCACAGCAAAACAACACACAAACCGTCGAAAAAAAGCGCGGCGTAGTAAAGCGCGGCGCTGATTCGGATGAATGGTAAGGGGGAAATTATTTTGGCGAGCGTGAACACTCTGAAGCTTCGGCTTGAAACCAAAAAGGTACAACTGGAACAGGCGAACAACGCCTATACTGCGCTTTTAACCGGAGGCGTCAAAGCCTACGTAATCGGAAGCAGAAACCTTACAAAGCTAGACCTGCCTCAGCTTGAAGATACGATTTCAAAACTGGAAAAGGAAATCGACAATCTGGAAACGGAGATTGCAGGCGGGAAACGCCGGAAAGCCGTTGGGGTAGTTCTCCGCGATTGGTAACGGTTGAATGCCCGAAAGGGTTTTCAATAGAGCTGGCAGGGCGTGGGTGAGGTTCTTTTTTCTCCTTTCCTCGCCCCGTTCTGTCGGAAATATGAACAAAAGGAGGGTTTAGATGCAAGCACTATACAAGGTCGTTCCGAAGCCGCTTAGCAAAGGCTATTCGGAAAGCGGCGCGAGTTACCGCAAAAAATCAATGAAAGGCTTCGTTGTAGAAAGCGGCAGCCCGGAAGAGGATATTAACTCCAACAACTACACATTGCGACAGCGGTCACGCATTTTATATATGACGGCTCCGATTGCCACGGCTGCGCTGAAAAGACAGCGCACAAACGTAGTCGGAGCGGGTCTGCGGCTAAAGAGTACAATCGACCGCGACATTCTCGGTATAACACAGGAGGCGGCGTCAATATGGCAGCGCCGAACACAAGCCGAGTTTGAGCTATGGGCAAAAAACAAACGAGCCTGTGACGCTACCGGAGTAAATAACTTTTACGGTATGCAGCAGCTCGTAGCTTTGGCGTGGCCAATGAGCGGGGATGTGTTCGCACTTATAAAAAGGACAAATGTAACGCCGCTGATGCCATATTCATTGAGGCTTCATCTGATTGAAGCCGACCGCGTGAGAACTCCTACGGACGCAACAGGCGTTACGAATGCCATGCTGAGCAACATGACAACAGGAAAAACCGCGGACGGCAACTTTATTTATGACGGGGTTGAGGTAGACTCGAGCAGCGCAATCGTTGCTTATTGGATTGCGGATACTTACCCTTATCAGTTCACCGCCGCAATAACAAAATATAATCGAGTTGTAGCCTATGGAGAAAAAACCGGCTTGCCTAATGTGCTTCAAATTATGGATAGCGAACGCCCCGAACAGTATCGGGGCGTTCCGTATTTGGCACAGGTAATTGAACCGCTTTTGCAGATGCGTCGATATACGGAAGCTGAAATTACTGCCGCCGTTGTTCAGGGATTCTTTACAGCCTTCATAAAGACGGAAGCTCCCACGGATGAAATACCTATGAATGAGGTTGGCGGCGAGGACAACAAAAAAGTAAGTCGTGAGCCGAACGAGTACGAACTCGGCGCCGGTACCGTGAATGTCATGGAACCGGGCGAAGATGTTGAATTCAGCAATCCTACGCATCCTAACACGGGGTTTGACAAGTTTATGAGGGCAATGTGTGAGCAGGTCGGCGCTGCGCTTGAAATGCCTGCCGACCTTTTATTGATGTCGTTCAATAAAAGCTATTCTGCAGCCCGTGGTGCTTTGCTCGAAGCATGGAAAGGCTTCAGAATGCGCAGAGAGTGGCTGACTGATGATTTTTGCCGTCCTGTGTATGAAATTTGGCTTACCGAGGCTGTCGCCCGGGGACGTATAACGGCCCCGGGTTTTTTAACGGACCCAATAATCCGGCAGGCATATCTCAAGAGTGAATGGATAGGTCCGTCCCAGGGACAGCTCGACCCGACAAAGGAGGTTGCGGCGGCTGTTACCGCGATAGATAACGGACTGTCAACACGTGAGGCAGAGGCAATCAAGCTCAACGGAAGCGAGTACAACGCGAATGTTGACAAGCTCACCGTCGAAAACGAGTTGCTAAGCAAAGCGAACGGAGCAACAAAGTCCGACCCGCAGCCGGCACCCAAAGAGGGCAAAGGTAACGATGGTGAGGAGGAAGAAAAGGAGGAACTGGACGATGAAACTTAGCGATATGGGCGAGAGTATTGTCATGCCCTACGCGATTACAATTGCGCCCGACAATGATAGCGCCGAGATAGACATGTATGGGGAGGTCGTTAAAGACCGGCCTAAGGATGATGACGGTAACCCTGTAGAGGGGAACTACATTGTCGAATCAGAGTTCCTTGAAAGCCTTAAGGCTGTTTCTGCTTCGGGAGCAAAGCGAATTTTCTTGAGGCTTAACAGCGTGGGCGGAAGCTGCTTTTCGGCAATAGTCATCTACAACAAGCTAATGGAATTGAAAGCTGACATAACAGCGCGTGTCGATGGCGTTTCCATGAGCGCCGCATTTTTCATTATGCAAGCTGCAAACACAATTGAGGTCTTTTCATCCAGTTTGTTGATGCTTCACACGGCTTCAATGTGTGTCATGGGCTACTACAACTCAATGGCTTTGAATAAGCAGAAAGGATTACTTGACGGCTGCGACGGAGCCATGATCAATGCCATTGTGAAAAAAACCGGCAAAAGCAAACGCGAGGTAACCGAGGCATTACAGCTTGAAACCTATATGACGGGTTCAGAGGCTGTCGAAAGAGGATATGCAGACAAGCTTGTTGACGACGATGAAGAAATCATGCCCATTGTCGCCAGCGCGGACAGGCATACGGTATATGCTGCGGGGCGTGAGATACGCCTTCCGTTTGGTTATACCCTGCCTGATGGCCTCAATGTAAAGACGATTGAGGAGCTGGGTATCGATATTCCGAAACAATTCAAGACCGAGAAGCCGGCTGGACAGCCGATTGACGAACATATGCAACCTGCGCCGCAGGATAGCATAAATACAAAAACTTCAGGAGGTACAGACCACATGGAAATTAAAAACATGGACGAGCTGAAAGCCGCCTACCCCGACCTTATGGCGCAGGTAGAAGCTGCCGCAAAGTCCGAAGGAAAGTCCGAAGGCGCGAAATCCGAGCGCGAACGCATCAAGGGCATTGAGGAAATTGCAAAAGCAATCGGCGATGCAGACCTTATTACCAATGCAAAATTCGGTGAGAAGCCGATGAACGCCGAGCAGCTCGCTTTTGCAGCCATGAAAGCGCAGGCGGAAATCGGGGCAACGGTACTCGGCAATCTTGAAAATGATGCTCAGAAGAGCGGAGCGGCTAAGGTGGAGCCGACACCCTCCGCAGACAACAATCTGACTGAGGATCAGAAAGCGGAGGCATTCCTTGCCGGCGTTGCCAAGAACATGAAGGAGGACAAATAGTATGTCAAAGTATTATGAGAATCTCGGAGACATGACACCCGATAAGTTGATTGCAGGCAACAACATCGGAATTTTGACCCAGTCCGCAACAATCGACAAACTCGCTGCTGCGGCAACGCTCAAGAGGGGCACCGTTCTTTCCAAAGGAAGCACAAGCGGAAAACTGTTCGTCCTTGGTGAGACTCAGACCTACGAAACCCATCAGAACTTCGAGGGAGACGGCAGCACCACAGAGTTCACCGTCACAGCCAAGCCTGCCGCGCTTAATAAGGTGACAGTGGATGGAGTCGTCAAGACCATCACCACCGACTACGCCTACGTTGCCGCGACCGGTAAGATTACCTTTACTACTGCGCCCGCGGACAACAAGGCTGTTGTAGCTTTCTACAACGCGACTGACAGCGGCACCCCTCACAGCATTCTCTGCAACGACACAGACGTAGGCAGCGATATTGACGTGGTTGCCGAGGTGTATGTATCTGGCCAGTTTGCCAAGGATGCGCTCATTGTGGCAGAAAATTACACCATCACTGACGCGGATATCGCCTACCTTAGAAACGGCGGAATCTACATCGAAAACATCGTGGGCTAAGAGGAGGAAATAAAAATGGATATTTACAAGACTAAAACCATGCTGGCAGCTGTCAAGCAGATGGTGCCGATTACATCTTTTCTGCGTGACCGTTATTTTCCCACCAACGACAAAGATGACCTTTTCCCCACAGAAGAGGTCCTGATGGAGTACAAGGATGCAACGGGGCACAAGATGGCTCCCGTCGTTCTTCCCCGCAAGGGCAGCATTGCCGTAGAGCGCTCCGGCTACACCACCGACAAGATGGCCCCTCCGCTTGTTGCCCCCTCCCGTCCGCTTACTATCGACGATCTGAACAAGAAAGGCTTCGGCGAAACTCTTTACAGCGACCGCACGCCCGACCAGCGGCAGGCTGAAGTTCTTATCAATGATATTAAAGAACTCGGCGATATGATTACCAATCGCGAAGAGTACATAGCCGCGCAGTGCATGTTCAACAACGGGTACACCTTGCGTCAGTATGCTGACAAATATGGCAGCAGTGAGTATACGGAATATCTTATGAGGTTCTACACCGAGGAAACGAATCCCGCGATATACATCCCCGGCGTCAAGTGGAACGGTTCGACTTCTGATAAGATTAATGACCTGTACCTCATGATTCTCATGCTGACTACCAAGGGCAACGCCGCAACCGAGGTTATTCTCGGTGCAGATGCCGCAACCGAGTTCCTTAAGGACGCGACAATCCAGAAGCTGCTCGACATCAGGAACTACAATATCGGTCAGATTGACCCCATTGTTCTTCCGCAGGGGGCGGCGCGTCTTGCCCGAATCAACGTCAGAGGGCGCATGATTGACGTGCTCACCTATGACGGCACCTACGAGGACGAGGTTACCGGTGCAACCACACCCTATGTACCCGCAAAGAAGATTTGTGTTTCGGCTCCTTCTGCCGGCCGCGGACTTTACGGAGCCGTCAGCCAGATCGAGCAGATTGACGGAATGTTCCACACCTATATGGGGAAACGCGTCCCGCGTCACTGGGCAGATAAGACCTCTCGTGAGCTTACTTTGTCTAGCCGTCCTCTGCTTATCCCCAGAACCAAGAACCCGTTCATCAGCGCCACAGTGCTGGATTAAGCGGTGTAAAAAGGAGAAACCAATATGATTAAGATGATCATCGGTGTTTACGGACACTACAGTGGCTCCGGTGTCGAGCCTAAAGACAAAAACTCCCCGCCTTTTGAGCTTAGTGCGGAGGAGGAAGCTCAGCTCGTCGAGCAGGGCGTTGCTGTCTATGTTGATGGTGGCAGGACAGCACTTCCCGCGGGCGTTGGCACAATTTCTCAATACAACGAGAGCAGCAGCGTAAGTGAGCTGCGTGAAATCGGAAAGACATTGGGGCTGACGTTCAAAGTCGGAATGAAAAAGACGGACATGATTGCGGCGCTTGATGCACATATCGCCGAAAACACCGACGACGACGCCGAAAGTGACGACGGTAATGACGGCGCGGAAAGCGGAGGCGAAAGTGAACCGCCCACAGGTGAAAACGACGAGAATAAGGATAACCCTCCCAGCTTTGACCCTTCTCAGGCGGTGCAGTAATGAGCGGTTTCAAGGATATGGTGGAGAACGACATTAATGGGACGTTCTTAAACACAAACGAATTTGCCGAGATTCACCATATCGTCTATGACGGCAAGGAATATGACATTCCGGCTGTTCTCGATAACACGACGCAGAAGGACCGCAATATTGTTGTTTTGGAGGATCACGCTCAAGGAATTTTCGTGGTTGCGACGACAATTTATTTGTCTTTTGCCGATTTTCAGTGCTTGCCCAAAAAGGGACAGCGCATTTGGGTGAACGATGAGGAGTTCCGGATTGTCACGAGTGCGCATGAAATGGGTCAGATTGCTCTCGGACTGCAGAGGTATGACGAATGAGCGATTACGGCACGATTTATGACGATGGAACGGCTGTTGTCGCCGAGGAAGCGTTGGCACGGGCAAAGCTTCTGCTTGCTAATTTTCCCGGCGGTGTTTACAAGGCGGTCGGAAGCGCACTCAAGCGAGCCGGAGATTCGGCACGTTCTCAGGCTGCGAAAATAGCGGCTGTGGAGTACACGATAACACAGGCCACCTTTCGGAAGCATGTGCGGTATGTCAATCACTTCGACGCGGCAAAAACGGAAGTCACATTCGGTTTCAAGGGCTATGTTATTCCTCTTATTGAGTTTGAAACTAAGCTTGGGACGGACGGGCAAGTTACGGCCAGAGCTACACGCAAGGGCACGATGACCCAAATCGACAATGCGTTTCTCACTCAGGTTTACGGACATACCGGTATATTTGAGAGGAAATCGGTGAAAAGACTGCCTATCGAGCAGATCTACGGACCGTCTGCCGCACAAATGATGTATTCCAAAGAAGAAACAACCGACAAGATGTGTGATATTGCGCTTGAGACCTTCGACAAACGCATAGAACACGAAATCTCGCGCATTATGAGCGGGTACGGGAGGTAAATATGACACCTGCAGTATTACTTGACACGCTGAAAGAATTCACCGAGCGCGAAACGAGGGACCTTCTTCTCCCCGTTAAAGGCGAGGGGGATAAATCGGCTGCGGTTCATAAAATGAGACTTCCGGACCAGAGCGACGTAAAGAAAAAAGCGCCGTACATCATTTTGCAGGTGCTGAACGGCAGTGATGAGCAGCAGCTGGGGAAAACTCCCCAGAGCAAATGCAATGTGCGTATAATCGCCTGCTGTTACTGTGAAGATGCAAGCCTTGGGGCAATGTACATACTCAATTTGCTTACTAGGCTGCGCCTTGCGCTGCTTAAAAAGCGTGTAATTGGGGAGATGTTTACGCTTGAGCTTCCGCTCGAATATATCATCTATCCCGATGACACGGCGCCATATTTTATGGGCGAAATGGCTACGACATGGCAAATGCCTATCATTGAAAGAGAGGTGGATTTTACTTGACTGCTAAGAAACAGGCCGCCGATGAGGAAGTGTCGATGGAAGAAGGTGTTTCCGAAGACGGCGCACAGGCGAATAGCGAAATCAACGCAGACCCTAAGGACGAACCGAGGACAGTCGTTTATATCGGACCCACAGTGCCGAATACCACGCTTGTGGAAAATGTGTTTGTCAGCGGAACGAACAAGGTTGTCAACAAATACTTTGAATCCGGCCTTTGCAAGCATCCGTCTGCAAAGGCCCTTATTATCCCGACTGACGCTCTGGCGGAAAGCCGGGAAAGGCTCAAAGCGGCGGGAAGCTATCTCGGCAGAATCTATGCAGAGATAGAGACCGCAATCAAATCGAAATAGGAGGATAAAAAATGTTCTATCATGGCATTAAGGTGTCTGAATATGCTTCTTCCGTCCCGACCCCGAGCGTAGCCGCCTGCGGAATTCCCTTCGTTGTGGGCACGGCACCGGTTCAATCGGTCGGAGGAAAGACCAATGTTCCGATACTCTGCAAAACATATGCTGAGGCAGTTGCGGCACTCGGCGACAGCGATGACTGGACAAGCTATTCACTTTGCGAGGTCATGTACTCGCACTTCAAGCTGTATGGCATGTCGCCTGTTGTTTTCCTCAATGTTCTTGACCCCGCAACTATGAAGACCGCTGTTGCCGCGGCTGACATTACGGTGACAGGCAAGCAGGCGAATCTCCCCATTGATGCAATCGCAAGCACTGTTGTTGTTAAGGCCGCAGGCGGCACAGGATCTGCGCTTGTAAAAGACACAGACTACAGTCTGACCTACAGCGGGGAATACCTTATCGTTGAGGTGCTTTCCGGCGGCTCAGCTTATTCCGCAGCTTCTCTGAACATCGTATATTCAAAGGTTAACACGAGCGCTGTTACGGCCACAGAGATAATCGGCGGTTACGATTCCGGCACGAAAAAAACCACCGGACTTGAGTGTATCAATCAGGTGCTTCCGATGTTCGGCATTGTTCCCGATCTCATTCTCGCGCCCGGATACTCCCACAATTCCACGGTTGCCGCGGCGATGGCTGCAAAAGCTGCAGGTATCAACGGACTTTTCACGGCAAAAGCTCTCATCGACGTTGATTGCACCGCCTCCGGTGCTGACCATTACAGCGAGGTTGCCGCATGGAAGGAAACAAACAAGGTTACGGATGAGAATCAGATTCTTTGCTGGCCTCTCGTGCAGTTCGCGGGGAAGACGTTCCACCTCTCCACGCATCTGGCCGGACTAGCGGCGTATGTGGATTACAGTAACGACGACTGCCCCTATGAATCTCCCAGCAACAAGATTCTCTCAGTAGACGCTATCGTGACTGACGGCGGCAGCGGTACCTTTAACGAGGTTATTCTCGACATCAGCTCCGCAAACGTACTTAACGCCGCTGGAATCATAACAGCGCTGAATCTGCTTGACGGGTTCCGGCTCTGGGGCAACTACACAGCTTGTTATCCGACTGTCACAGCCCCGAAGGACGCGCAGATAAGCGTGAGCAGGATGTTTACCTTCGTGGGGACATGGCTCATCAAAAAGTTCTGGGCGAAGATTGATAAGCCCATGACCCGGCTCCTTATCGATAGCATTGTCGATGAGGCGAATTACTGGCTCAACGGGCTTACTACCGAGGGCAAGCTTTACGGCGGACGGATTGAGTTCCTCGCTTCGGAGAACAGCCTTGCAAACCTTACGTCCGGAATCATCAAGCTTCATGTCTATCTCACGCCCCCCAGCAGCGCACAGGAAATAGACTTCACGCTTGAATACGACGCGAACTATGTCACGTCGGCACTGTCTTAAGGAGGGATAGATAATGGAAGAAGCTATTATCAACTATGAGATTTGGGAAGATGCAACCGCCCTTTACGGAACGGCGAAGGTCAAGCTCCCGGACATAAGCTTCATGACACAGACGATTACCGGCGCGGGAATCGCAGGGGAATATGAAGCGGTTATCTGCGGAATGATTTCGGCAATGAGTATGTCGCTCGATTTCCGCACGGTAACTAAGGATGTTGTTCGTCTATACGAACAGCGCCGCCATACGCTCGACATCAGAGCGGCTCAGCAGAGCGAAAACAATTCCACCGGCAAGGTCACCGTTCAGTCTAAGAAGTTTGTCGTAATCGCAACCCCCAAGAAAATAGGGCTCGGAACGCTTGCCCCCGCTTCTCCAGCTGATGCCTCCGGCGAATTCAGCGTGGCATATTTCGCACAGTACAACGACGGCGTGAAGGTCATTGAGATTGACCCTCTCAACTATATTTGCTTCATCAATGGCACGGACTATCTCGCCGACGTGAGAACTGCGCTCGGCAGATAAAACACAAACCCCCGCTGCGGATTTATTTTCCGCAGCGGGGTTATTGCTGAAAAGGAGAATTATTATGGCAGACAATAAAAATATAATCGATGAAAAAGAGTTCGCCGCAGCTGAAGAAGAAGCAAAACACGCTGAGGCGGCATATACGCATAAATTTGCAAAGCCGTTCTCATGGATGGGCAAGACCTATGAGAAGCTCATATTCAATTTTGACACATTGACGGGAAATGATTTTCTTGCGGTGGAGGCTGTTATGAACAGCCGCGGCAAGGTGCTTGTTACTCCGGCGTTCTCCGGGGATTTCCTCTGCCTTATAGCCGCTAAAGCCTGCGGACTTGGCGACGACGCGCTTTGTGCACTGCCCATCGCTGACTTTTCTAAAATCAGGAGCATGGCGAGAAGTTTTTTACTGAAAACGGAGTTGACGTAAATAATCCCTGCGAATGGCTGCGGCAGCAATCTATAAAACTGGCACTGGCGAATGATACGCCGGTGCCTTTTTGGTTAAGTCAGACTATGCCGAGCCTCCGGCTCTGGATACGCAGCTCCAACACCATTGTCGAAGCAAGAAAGAAAAAATAACGCATGAAGGAGGGCAAATATGGCGGACAGACGCGAATATGAGATGCTATTCCGCTTAAGCGCTCAGCTTGGGGCGAATTTTAACGGCAGTTTCAATGCAGGTCAGAAGAAGCTCGTTGAAATGGAGAAGGAACTGCAGGCCCTCAATCGAAAGCAGTCGGATATTACGGGCTATCAAAAGCAGCAGAGAGCGCTGGGCGACACGAACAACAAGCTCGAGCTCTTGAAAAAACAGTATGACAATATTCAGAAGGAAATTGTCCAGACTGAAGGCTATTCAGCTGATTTGCAGAACAAGCTCCTGCAAAAACAGCTGCAGATTGAGAAAACCACTTCCGCGCTTCACGCTCATGAAGCCAAGCTGCGTCAGATGGATGAAGCACTTAAAACCGCAGGGGTTGATACTCAGAAGCTGACAGAAGAAAGTGCTAAGCTCTCCGGCGAGTATAACGACCTCAAGAAAAAGCAGGAAGCTGTCGCTCAGGAGTTCATGGACGGTAAAGACGGTGCGAACATCTTTAACGAAAAGACTGTCGGAGCAATCGATGCTATCCAGAATGCGCTTGCCGCCGCCGGGCTTGCAAAGCTCTTTCAGGAGACATCCGAAGCAATAAAAGCATGCGCGGAGGCTTCGATTGATTTTGAAAGCGGAATGGCGGGTATTGCGAAGACCTCTAACCTTTCAGTAGATGAGCTTGCCGCGATGGGAGAGTCCGTCAAAAAACTCTCCACCGAGATCCCTGCGACAACGAACGAGCTTACTCAAATCGGGGAAACTGCGGGGCAGCTGGGCATTGCCGATGAAAACCTCCTCGATTTTACATACATAATGGCCGAGCTCGGCACTGCAACGACTATGACCGCAAACGACGCGGCAACCCTGCTCGCGCAGTTTGCCAATATCACCCGAATGGACCCGAAGTATTACTCGAATTTGGGCAGTGCCATAGTCGACCTCGGAAATAACTTTGCTACCACCGAGCAGAAAATTACGGAAATGTCCCAGGGAATCGCCGCGGCGGGAAGCCTTGCAGGAATGAGTGAGGCTGACATGGTCGGTCTTTCGGCAGCCGTAACTTCTCTCGGTATAGAAACTGAAATGGGCTCCACGGCTGTTACCAAATTTATATCAGATATAATGAGAGCTGTCGGAACCGGCGAAAACCTTGAGCAGTTTGCCCGTGTTGCGAATATGAGCGCAGAGCAATTCAAAGAAGCGTGGGGGAAAGACGCGGCGGGAACGCTGACCGCTTTTATAACGGGACTGAGCGACACAACACGCCTCGGCAACGATGCCATTGTCACGCTCTCAAATCTCGGGATAACCGAAACCAGAATGCAGCGTACACTTCTCTCGCTCTCAAATTCTGGTGACCTTTTAACCAATGCTATAAGCATGGCCAATAACGCATGGGAAGCGAATACTGCGCTCACAACTGAAGCCGAAAAGCGATATGCCACGACAGCAAGTAAGCTGACCATGCTCAAGAACGCTTTCAACAATCTTAAGATTGCTGCTGGTGACCAGTATACTCCCGTAGCAAAAGAGCTTGCTGAAACGGGGACTGAACTGCTTAACGACCTTACGGAGTTTACGGAGCAGCACCCTGTTGTTGTAGCCGCGCTGACATCTCTAACAGTCGGAGCGCTTGGATTTGGGACCGCGCTAACAGGTCTTTCGGCGGCGGCGACTCTGTTTAAAAGTACCCTTACAGCGCTGAAAGCTGCTCTTGCGGCTAATCCGTGGGTGTGGGCAGTTGCCGGTGCAACTGCAGCGGTCGCGGCACTTGTTACTTTTGCCGCCACAACGGAAAGCGCGACGGAAGAGTATGAAAATCTTTCCTATGCTTCCCGCGAGCAATATGACGAGCTGCAGCTGCTCAAGACACAGTATGATGAGGTTTCAGAAGCTCAGGGCGAAACCTCTGTCGATGCGCAGGAGCTCAAGTACAACATCGATGCACTTACAGTGTCGTTTGAAGAGAATAAAAGAACAGCCGAAGAAGTGGCGGAAGCTCAGAAGGCCGTTGTTGACGCACATGAGGAGCTTATGTCCTCAAGTGAGAACATTATAGGCGGCATTGACAATGAGGGGATAAGCTCGCTAAACCTCGCCTCAAAGCTTGAGACACTAATCAGCTCCGAGGGAAAGACAGCGGCAGCTAAAAAAGAAATCCTTACGCTCGTGCAAATGCTCAATGAGGCTATGCCTGAGCTCGGGCTTAACTATGACGAGTATTCCGATACGCTCAACATGACAGCCGGTCAGCTCAGGGCAGTCATACAAGCTGAAATTGTCCGCGAAAAACAGGCAGCGAATTACGAGGAGCTTAAAGGGCTCATTGAGCAGGAACCGGCAGCCTATGCAGAATGGCAAGAGGCAATTGACAGTACGGCAGCCGCAGAAAAAGAGCTTCAGGAGCTAACAGACAACAAACCTAAGGGCGGTTCACGCTCCGGTATGGCTGCATATAACATTGAGCTTAGGAAAGCAAAGCAAAACGTTGAGGAATGTAAAAAAGCAGAAGAGACCCTCGGTGCTACTTACAGTGATAATAAGGCGAGACAGGATGAACTGACCGAGAGCATTACCGGGGTAGTGGACGGAACCGACAACGCCACCAGCTCGACCGAACGACTTAATCTGGCTGTGGCAGATGTAACAGCGGAGGTTTCGGCGCTCATCACTGCCTATGATGAAGCCTATACAAAGGCCTATGACAGTATCAGCGGACAGATGGGCTTATTTGAACCGATGAAGGTCGAAGTCCAGACATCCGTTGATGAAATGATTGCGGCGCTCGAATCTCAAGTTTCGTATATGGCCTCATATTCCGAGAACATAAAGAAAGCGCAGGAGATGGGGTTAAGTGAAGGGCTTTTAGCACAGATCTCTGACGGCTCGGCCGACAGCGCGGCATACCTTCAGGCAATTGTTGAGGCAGGGCAAAGCAAAATCGATGAGCTAAACGCGTCCTATGCGAATGTTGAAAAAGGCAAGCAGGAATATGCCGACACCATCGCGGAAATGCAGGAGGGTACCTCGGAAAAGCTCGCTGCTTTAGAACAGGATTTTAGTAACACGGTTGAGGGTCTTGATTTATCTGCCGACGCAAAGCAAAGCGCTATCGACACCATTGACGGTTTCATTCAGGGCCTTGACCTGCAGGTGCCGGACGCTTTGACAAAAATGCAGAAGTTCGGAGATGATATTGCGGCTGCTCTCGGTGCGTCTTATACAATCACCGTTACCGGCAGCGGGAACGGCGTTGAGCATAATGCCCGAGGCACAGCCAACGCCGCCGATGTATTTGTGGCCGGTGAGGAAGGTCCTGAGCTTGTTGTCGGCAAAGGCGGCAGCACGGTATATACAGCAGCGGAAACCGAGGCAATGGCGGCAGCTGTTAATGAGTTTTTACAGGTGGTCGCGCTTTCGCCACAGCTTATGTCTTATCTGTCCGGAGCGCAGCCTTCCGAGAGCGTTGAAGTTGCAAGTGTCGGAACATCGTCTGGCACAGGAACCCCCATTGTAGTTCAGGTAACCTATCAAATTGCGGACGGCGCCAATATGACCGAAGACATGAGAGCGCAGCTCAGCACTCACACAGAAGAGCTTCGCCAAATGCTGCTCGATATGCTCGAGGACATTGAATATAACAAAGAGAGGGGGCGGTTCAAGTGAGCACTACATACACAACCGCACAGGGCGATATGTGGGATTTAATCGCTTATAAAACGCTCGGGGACACGAAGTACACGAACTTGCTTATGTCGGCAAATCTGGCATATAGGGATTATTTTGTATTTCCTGCGGGAATTGTTCTTCAAATTCCTAATGTTAGCGTTCATGTTGTAACCGCCTCCCCACCGTGGAAGAAGGCCGGAGGATGAGCGATAAAACTCTGGCCAGACGGACAAAGCTGAAGGTCTTTTTTGCGAATAGCGACATCAGTGCGGACATTGCAAAATACCTGATAAGCCTTACCTATACGGATAATTCGGAGGATGAAGCTGACGACCTTCAAATTAAGCTCTCCGACAGGGATGACATCTGGCTGCGAAGCTGGCTTAACGATGCAATTGAGTTGGAATCGGTTGTTACCGGAACAGTTGTCCCAGGGACTACAACTTATAAGGTCACGTCGAAGAGCGGCGCAAGTATCAGAGCGGGGGCAGGAGAGGGCTACAGCCGTCTTCTTACTATGCCATACAACACCGCGGTAAATGTCAAAGCAGTTAATAACGGCTGGGCAGAGATAATCTACAATGACCAGAAAGCATATATAAAAGCCTCGTGCATTGCGGTAGATGATTCAGAAAAGGTGCAGTCTGCTAAATCCGACATGAAGATACAGGCGACAATTGTACGGGAAAATTGGAACGGCAACGGCGCAGATGATGTTCTTGATACCGGAGAATTCGAGCTCGACGATGTTGAAACGGACGGACCGCCAGCTTCCATCAGCATAAAGGGCACATCCCTTTCGTATTCTTCCGGCATAAGGCAGACCATTAAGTCGAAAGCGTGGGAGAAGTATTATCTTTCAAGAATCGTTGCGGAAATCTCCGCTTCTAACGGTATGGCCTGTATGTTTGAATCGGTATTCGACCCTTTTTACACCCGTGTGGAACAGGTTGAAACAGCTGACATTGCTTTCCTGCAGAAGCTCTGCCGAAACGCCGGACTTTCGCTGAAGGTTACGTCGAATATTATCGTTGTATTCGACGAGGCTACATACGAGGCAATGGACGCGGTCAGAACAATTACCCGCGGCAAGAGTGGAGAATACTCAAAGTATAAGCTGCGGCTGGGGAAGAATGACACACAGTACGGATCCTGCCATGTCAGCTATACCGACCCGCTTACGGGGAAAACAATTGAGGGGACGTACACAGACCCGAACGCGAAGGATGAAGCTCAGATACTTGAGATAACGGCAAAGGTATCAAGTATCGCCGAAGCTCAGACCGTTGCGATGAAGAGGCTTCGGCTAAAAAATAAGTTTGCTAAGACAGGCTCGTTCACGCTGCCGGGGGACCCCTGCATGCTGTCCGGTGTGACGGTTATGCTCTCCGGCTGGGGTGTTTACGACGGAAAATACATCATTAAGCAGGCGGCGCATTCGGTGAGTTCCTCCGGCTACACGACTACTATACAGATTCGGCAGGTATTGGAGGGATATTAATTGACAAGCGAAATTGAGAAACTCATTCGCATAGGCAAAGTCAGCTCCGTGAATGCCGAGCAAAAAACCGCTAGGGTAATCTTTGAAAATCTCGGTGGCATGGTTTCCGGAGATTTGCCTATCCTTCAAAACGCCGGAACCGTCAATATCAGTTCAACAACGGTGAGCTATGGCGGGGAATCAAAACAGCACGGCCATGCTGCCGATATTGCAGCTTGGCTACCCGCGGTCAATCAGTACGTTTTGTGCATTTATCTGCCCGTTTTTAACGGTGACGGTTTTATAATAGGAGGTCTGCCATGATTATCGGATGCCTCGGCGATATCGTGTTTAGCACGTCGCCCAATAAAATTAACACGATAAAAAACATGAAGTGGAAAAGCACCGTTAAATTTGCAGAACAGGATCGACACCTCAACGACCCGCTTCTCGAATTTACTGGAAATGACGCGGACGAATTCTCGTTTTCCATGAACCTTTCTGTTCATTTAGGGGTTAATCCAATTGAACAGATTGCGAAACTCTTAAGTGCAAAAAGAGAGGGAAGGGTCATGCCGCTTGTAATCGGCCCCAAAGCCTATGGCACAAACAAGTGGGTTATAACCAGCCTGCAGACAGAGCTTACCCAAGTCGACAACCGTGGAAATGTGATTTCTGCTGAGGTTTCCGTAACGCTCAAAGCATACGCGGGGTGAAACTATGAGTTATTTTGTAAAAGCGCTTTCGGGTGGAATAAACCTTAATCCAAAAACCACCGCCGAAGAGATACTTCAAAATGTGGCGATAATCCTCGCTACAAAAAGGAATACGGTTCCACTGCAACGTGGCATGGGCTTATCGCATGAATATCTCGACAAGCCCATTTTAGTCGCCCAGCCGCTGCTTATCTCCGACATAATGACGGCAGTGACTGAGTACGAGCCCCGCGCACAGATTGTGAATGTGACCTTTGAGTATGACGCCGAGAACTCGGATAAATTAAATCCTGTCGTGGAGGTGAATATCGTTGAGTGACGAAAGAACGTTTCCGAATATAAGTTTTGTCGAAACGGATACGACAACGATTTTGGAAGAAATGGTGAGCGAATTTGAAACGCTTACTGGTAAAACCCTATACCCTGCGAGCCCCGAACGTCTGCTCATTCTTTGGGCGGCGAACATCGTCACACAGGAGCGGGTTCTCATAAACGAGGCTGCCAAGCAAAACCTGCCGAGATATGCGGCAGGTGATTATCTGGACAGCCTCGCCGAGCTTTTCAAGTCCGTTTCCCGCATGCAGGCTAAGGCCGCAACGACCACAATCCGGTTTAATATTTCTCAGGTACTCACCACAGCGCAGCTTATACCGCTCGGAACTCGCGTTACCACGGTTGACGGCAGTATGACCTTCGCAACGACAACGGCCGTGAGCGTGGCTGCAGGAAGCACATACGCCGATGCACCGGCTCAGTGCGAAACGGCAGGGGAGGCGGGTAATGGCTTTTCGGCGGGGCAGATATCACAGCTTGTGGATGTTTTTCCTTATTATCAGAGCTGCGCGAACATCACCGCAAGCGCAAGCGGAAGTGATGAAGAATTGGACGACGCTTTCTATGCAAGAATGCGCGAGAGTGCGGACGCATATTCGACTGCAGGTTCTATCGGCAGTTATATCTATTTTGCAAAATCGGTCAGCAGCGAGATATCCGACGTCGCTGTGACCGTACCTAGCGCTGGAAACGTAAATGTTTACGTCCTTATGGAAGATGGAGCGCTGCCGTCAGAAGCGACGCTTGAGGCTATTCTGGCGGCTCTGAGCGCCGATACCGTTCGACCCACGACGGATAGCGTGTCCGTATTAGCACCTAGTACGGTTTCCTATGACATCGAACTTACATACTTCGTTACAACTGGCACCACAGCAAGCGAGATCGAAATTGCCGCTGCGGTTACCGCAGCGGTAGAAAAGTATAAGGCATGGCAGTGCGCCAAGCTGGGGCGCTCTGTCAACCCATCTAAGCTCATTTCGCTCATTATGGCCATATCCGGCATTAGCAGAGTTTCGATAGCCAGCCCCGAGCAAACGGCAGTAGGCAGTACGGCCGTTGCCGCCTTTGGCACGCAGAACATCACAAACGGGGGCTATGAAAATGAGTAACATCTACAACGCTGATTTATTGGCTTCGCTTCCAGCCGTGCTTGGTAACGATACGACAATGACCGCGATTGCGACCGTTATTAGTACGCAGCTTAAGAAGGTGCTTGAAGCGTCGAACAAGGTCGTTATTTACGCTCAAATCGACGAACTGCCGGAAGAAGTGCTTGATGTCATGGCTTACGACTTTAAGGTCGATTGGTGGGATAACAATGCCACGCTTGCGCAGAAGCGACAGCTGATAAAGGACTGCTGGAACGTACACCGGAGCTTAGGCACAAAGGCCGCCATCCAAACTGCTGTATCGGGCGTGTTCCCGGGGACGGTAATATTTGAGTGGTTTGAATACGACGGAGATCCGTTCCACTTTCAGATTGTTAACACAACCGAGATATCAAGCGAGCTTCAGGAGCGCATGATAAAAATGCTGAACATGGCCAAGAACGCACGTTCTGTACTGGACGGCATTATTGTTGCCCTCTTTGGTACATGGAACTATCTTTACTATGTCAGCAAGAATACATGGGACGATCTGGCCGATACCACATGGGACGAGCTCGAAGCATAAGGAGGAATAAATATGAGCATTTCACCGACCGAGCACTATCTGCTTAATCAGCTTGACGGTACCGACAAAATAGATCGGGCTAAGTTCAACGAGAACTTTCAAAAAATCGACACAGAGCTTTATAAAAGCAGCGTACTATACGGCATAATAGCGCCAACCACGGCAACGGCGGGAAGTCTTGGTCAATGTTATCTTGATACAGTCACGGGCATTGCTTATAGATGTTTAGCTGTTGCTGGGTCGGTATATACGTGGGTTCCGACAGGAGTGATTGTCGCTTCCGCTGCACCTTCGACAGGCACAAAGGCCTCTTTGGGTCAATTGTATTTCAATTCAGTTACTAAGTTAATGTATGAGTGTGTGGCTATTTCCGGCACAATTTACACATGGGAATTGGTAGATAACAAACTTATAGGTAGCTATGAGTTTACCAAGCTAACAACTTTAGGGAGCAAATATGCTCTTGCGAACGGCGCTTCATATAGTGTTGTCGATTATCCGGAATTATATTTAGTTCTTGGTGGTACAAAATCATACAAAGCCAATCTTATTTATACCGGTTCAACTACAACCTATGCGCAGATAATAGGCAGTGCAAAATTAAACGGAAACTATGTGCTTTGGGGAAATATTCATACCACCGCAGCAATTTATTTTCCTAGTATCTGGTACGCTACAAGTCCCGATGGACCGTACACCCAAAAAACAATAGACACGACCTCGTTCTCTCAAGGAAATACTATTTACAGCAAAGTAATTTGGGATGGAACAAATTATATAGCAACAAGCATGGCATACAACGGAACGGCATATACCACTTATTTGTATTACAGTCCAACGCTCGACGGCACATGGACAAAGCTGACCTTGACAGCAACGGCCATAGGCGCTAACAATGCAACTTTCTTTGACTATGTTAATGGCGTTTATATATATGTTTGTGCTGCAACAATAAAATATGCAACAAGCTGGGCAAATGTTTTGGCAGGAACATGGCTGACATCCACAGCAAATCAGATATATGGGAACGTGATACATGATGGCACCTATTGGATTGCCGCTGGCGCAGGCGTTGTGTATTGGTGTGCAACATTAAGCGGCACGTGGTCTTCCAAATCTTTGGGAACTAATTTATCTGGATATATAATCGGCTTCAACTGGATAACATTTGTTAATGGGTATTACATTGTTACGGGGTCAGCTAATGCTTCTCCTGGCGCTCTATATTATTCATACACCACTATACTTAATGGAACATGGACCGATGTTTTGATATGTTCGGCCAGTTCTTATTATGAGTTTACTCATGTTGAGTATTATAAAGGCATGTATATATTTCTTCGTAAGTTTGGCAATGGAACATCGGAATCTACTGCAATATTTGCAACAGCAGACATAACCGCAGGCATGACCAGTGCGGCGAGTCTTGATGGAAATACTGGTGCGGAATGGACGCTCAAGGGTTTAACGGCTGATGAAAAATTGTTTTTCTGCGGTCAATATTATAATAATACGCCGTACACGGTTTATGTTCACACCTCAAAGCTTGTCGCAGGCGACCAAGCCGCCTTGCCAACCGTAACCCTAACAAACACCAATGTTTTTATAAAAATCAAATAGGAGGCTCCAATATGTCAGAAATGATTAGAGAAGTAACCCTTCCTTATAAAGAGGGTTATTTTGAGGCTGAGAATGAAAACGGTGAACGTGTTTATCAGCCTACTGCCGAGCAGCTTGAAAAAGATTTGCTAAGGGCTGAACTCTCTACAGCAAAAGAACAGCTTGCGCAATCCGACGATGCCGCACTCGCCCTGTTTGAGGCACAAGCCTCGACTGACGAAGCTATCGTCACATTATTTGAAACAATAGGAGGTATAACCGTATGAGTCCATTTTCACCGATTTACTGGCGCCGCATAAAAGCCGGTGCGAGAACCTTTGACAGTGTTCCGGACGCTATTATTAAAGCAGAAGTTAAAGACCTTGCGAAAGCGGATGTCGTTTCCGGCTCCATTTTGCCTGAGCAATACGCGGAGCTCATTGGCGAAGAGTACACCGAATAAAATTGAACTGTTATCAACCGCCTTGGATGGCGGTATTTTTATGCGGAAAGAGGGCAAACGAATGCCGACAACGATTACTGCAGATACAATAAATGACCTCGCGAAACTGATAGGCTCGCTTATTATTATTGGCGGGGCCATACTTGCCGTGTATAAATTCTGCGCGAGAAGCAAAGCGCAAACAGAGCAGATAAACCAAATGAAGCTGGAACAGACTTTAATCTGCTATGGGGTTCTGTGCTGCCTTAAAGGGCTTAAGGAACAGGGGTGCAACGGGCCCGTAACAAAGGCGCTGGAAAAATTAGAAAAATATCTGAACAAAGCAGCGCATGGAATATTTGAGGAGGAGGAATCACAATGAATCTTAAGTACGGTTCCCGTAGCGATGCCGTAAAGACGATGCAGACAAGCCTCAACAAGCTTGGATATAACTGCGGTGATGTGGACGGGGTATTTGGTGCGAAAACGAGAGCTGCCGTTCTCGCATTTCAAAAAGCAAAGGGACTTGAAACCGATGGTGTTGTTGGACCGTTGACGCAGGCGGTAATAAACAAGGCGCTCGGTGTAACGTCCAGTGCCGGAACTCCCGCAGTTATTACGGAATCAGCTTTAGGCGGTAATGATGCGGCGGCGCTTAAAGCAAAGGCAGAAAAAATGCTTGACCTTATCGAGGCCTGTGTTGGCGACGAATATGTCTATGGAGCGCAGGGCCAGACGGATATACCCGCAACGGTCGCATGGAGCGCTCGCTGCTTCCCGGACTATACAACGGCAGCGAGAGCGGCACGCATGAAGAATTATGCTGCGGCAAATCCCGAAAAGGCAAACGGCACCCCGATAAAATGCGAGGATTGCTCTGGACTGTTCTGGGCGGCGGAAAACGTCGTCGAGCTGCCGCTTGCGAAATCCGATGTTGACGACAGCACCGCGGATTCGCTGTATTCGCTCTACTGTGACCCGATTGAGAAGTCGGAGCTTCGTCCGCTCGACTTAGTATTCTCCGGTTCTCCGATTGGACATGTTGCCGTCGTTGGCCGCAATGGGAAAATCTATGAAGCTGCCGGATCGGACATCGGTGTTGTTTGCAATGACAGCGTTGATGTACGCAAAGTGAAGAGCATTTACGGAGGTGCCTATGGGTGTTCGGAATACTATACAAAAGGCTCTTGGACGAGGTTCGGACGGCTCAAAATCCTCAAGGACATCGAGCTTTAAGAACGAATCGGAAAAGATATATCTAAAGCTCTGGGGGCGCGTAGAGACGTTCTCGAAGTTAATTACCCAGACCTATCTTCTGGTATGGATAGAGGTCATAATCTTTTCTGAAGTCGCTACAATTTTGAGTTTCGGAGATTCTGCTTCAATTCAGTACATAATCGATAATGTCACCGAGCTCGGCAAGTATGTTTTTGGCTTCTATTTTTCGACCAAGGTTATTGAGAATGCGGCGCAGGGCGTGGAGAATCTCATCGGTAAAATCAAAGGTTCGAGCGGGACTCCAGAGGCAACGACTGCTACGCAAACAGATAATGCCGATGCTGATTCGGCGCCGGCAGGGGAATAAAATAATATGGAGGTATCTTAATGAAAACTACAAGATGCAAAATGATATGCCAAGTTAAAGAGGCAAACGGAGATTCAGAGCACGTCAAACTGACCGCAGTCTCAAAGGATGGCTGTGCAGAAAACGAGGAGTTTTTCAAATATACTCCCGGAGGCAGCCTTGAGTTCTGGAGCGTCAACCCTGCTGCGACTCAGCAGTTAGAAGTCGGCAAAGAATACTACGTCGATATTTCGCTCGCGGAATAGGCACGCAAAACCTCAATAATGAAAGGTAGGTTTTTATGGAATATATCAAAGAAATTCTGATAGCGCTGCTGCTCGCACTCGGGTGCATGATTGCGGCCGGCGTACTGAAGGCGCAGAAGCAGTACATCCTCGGGCTTGTGTCCAGTTTGGTCCAGAAGGTCGAGGCTGCCGTTCAGGGCTCCGGCATGGGCGCGGAAAAGAAGCGGCTCGTGATTGCGCAGCTCGAGGCGATGGGCGTTAAAGTTAAAGCGAGGATGAGTATTGCAATTGACGACATTGTCGCGGCGCTGAACGAAAAGCGAGCCTGGCTGACGGAGAACGCGAAGGATGGGCTGTCGGAGACGGCTAGAATAAGCGGCACAGCCACCGAAACAAATACATAAATTATGGCAAAGCCCCTCTCGGAGACAATCTGAGAGGGGCTTTTTTGCGTTAGTAATCTCATTAGTAAATTAACATCGATTATACTGTTTATACCCACATTATTCTGTGTAAACGCACGCTATAAACACACACAAAAAAGCTGCTAATCCGTTGATAATTCAACATAATTATGAAAAAGCTCGTAGTATCAATTACTACGAGCTTTTATTCATTTTGGCAGCGGGAGAAGGATTCGAACCCTCACAAAATGAGTCAGAGTCATTTGTGCTACCTTTACACAATCCCGCTACATATTAAATTCAATTGCAGACGCAAGAGTTATTATACTATATTATTCGGCATTGTCAAGCAATTCGTTTACAAAAAAACACAAATCTGCGCCCCGCTTGGAGGCGCAGATTATTTTGATTGACAATAAGCCTTGCCTACTTCTCGAGATAGCTGACAACCAACTCGTGAAGCAGCTCGTCTCGGTCAAGACGGCAGATAAGACTGCGGGCGTTATTATAATTTGTGATATACGTGGGATCCTCGGACAGAATGTAACCGACGATTTGATTTATCGGGTTATAGCCCTTCACAACCAGAGAGTTATAGACGGAGGACAAAATTTCCTTCATTTCCGTCTTGTTGTCGATAACATTAAACTTGCGCGTTGCTTCCTCCATACAGATAGCCTCCCTTCGGCTTCGTAACCCTATTATAGCAAAATTATACCAAGTGTAAAGCGGTCTAATATTACCGTTCAGTTACATTTTAGCTCAAAAGGGCTTATCTTATTACAGCGCCGTGAGTTTTTTCGAGTTTTGTGAGGATAGATTTAACGATTTCATCCGAATGCTCGTCTGTCAGCGTTTGGTCCTTGGCACGGATTGTCAGCGAGAATGCTACGCTGCGCTTGCCCTCGGGAATTCCCGTTCCCGTGTAAACATCGAATAAGCGGACGCTTTCAAGATAATCTCCGCCTGCCTCATACATCGTGTCGGTAAGCGCTGCTGCCGTAACTGACGAGTCGCACACAACGGCAATATCGCGCGTCATTGCGGGGAAGCGCGGCAAAGGCTTATAGGTCGGCTCGGCGGAAACGCAGCTTATCATGGCGGGGAGATTGAGCTCGGCGGTATATACGCCGATATTCAGCCCAAATTCCTCTGCGACTGCCGGGTGAGTTTGTCCCATTACGCCGATAACAGTGCCGCCGCTCGTGATTTTGGCACAGCGTCCGGGATGATAGGAGGGATTATCCGAAACGGCCTCGAAGCGCACATTTTTAATACGCAGTGCGGCGAAAAGCGCCTCAATGCAGCCCTTAAGCTCGAAGAAGCCCGAGTCCTTCCCGAAGGCTCCCAAGGTCAAAACCATCTGCTCGTCGGCAAGCTCGCTTCCGTCCTTTGGCAGATATATTGTGGCAAGCTCAAAGAGCTTAACGTCCATATTTCGCTTGGCAAGATTCGTTGAAAGAACATCCAGCATTGAGGGGAGGGCAGTGGTGCGCATGACGCTCGTATCCTCGCCCAGTGGGTTTTGGATGACGAAAGCCTTGCGGAGAGAGCTGTTTTCGGGCAGATGGATCTTATCCCAGGCGGTCTTGCTGCCGAAGGAATAGGTCATAACCTCAAAATAGCCCATACCGCGGCAAACAGAGCTTATCTCGCGCTCGAACTTCTGCTTTGCGGAGAAGCCGCCGCGGGTTGTGGTGCCGCTGAAAATTGTCGGCTCAATTTTGTCGAAACCATAGAAGCGGCCGACCTCCTCGGCGATATCCGCGTAATGCTCGATATCGGAGCGGAAGGAGGGGGCACAGATAATGTTTCCGTCCATAGTGAAATCAAGCTTTTCGAGCACCTTGACCATGAAATCGCGGTCAAGATCAGTACCTAAAAGCGCGTTTATACGCTCGGGTTCGAGGGGAAGCCGAACCTGCTTCGGAGTGACCGCAACGATGTCAATAACTCCGTCAAGCACCTCGCCCGCGCCGAGAAGCTCAATCAGCTCGCAGGCGCGCTCCGCGGCCGGAACTGTGTTCATGGGGTCAAGCCCCTTTTCAAAGCGTCCCGAGGCGTCTGTGCGCATGCCCAGAGCAATCGCTGTTTTGCGCACGGAGGTGCCGTTGAAGTTCGCCGATTCAAAGACGATGGTGTTGGTTTTTTCGGTAATTTCGCTGTTGCCGCCGCCCATAACACCCGCAAGACCGATGGGGTCGTGCTCATCGGCAATGACGAGCATATCGGGGCTTATTGCGCGGTCTTTATCGTCCAGAGTTTTCAAAACCTCGCCCTCGACAGCGCGCCGAACGACAATCTTTCCGCCTTTCACGCAGGAATAATCGAAGGCGTGCATAGGCTGACCGTACTCAAGCATAACATAGTTTGTGATGTCGACAATGTTGTTGATGGGGCGCACGCCGCTGGCGCGTAGTCTGCGGCGCATCCAAGCGGGGGAGGGGGCGATTTTAATATTCCTCACCATCTTCGCCGTATATCGCGGACAAAGCTTAGAATCCGCAATTTCGACCTTAAGGAAGTTTGAAATGTCGCCTGCGCCGCCGCGAACCTGCGGTTTGTGAAGCCTGAGCTCCGTGCCGAAGGTCGCCGCGCTCTCGCGCGCAAGACCGATAACGGAAAGAC
>CAYWNW010000009.1:0-136337 GCA_964459785.1 uncultured Oscillospiraceae bacterium
CCTCCGTACGTGTTGCTTAACATAATTATATTTATGTTAACAAACACGAACGGGTCGCTTTGCGCTGCTGAAAAAAAATTTATTCAATGAGGAAATGTCCGGAAATGGCAAAACAAAAATATTGCGGTCTCGAAGTTCTTCTTCGTGACCGCAATATTTTTATTATTTAATCGTTGATTTTGCAGAAATCCGCGTTGTACGTTCTGAAATTATCTCTCTACCGTCTTATTGTCAGCCGCCACAAGCCTCTCACCGAGCTTATACACATCTCCCGCCCCGACAGTCAGAATAATGTCGCCCGGAGCGGCGGTTTCTTCAAGACACTTTTCAATCTCATCGAAGGAGGCAAAATACCTTGAATCGGGTATTTCACTTGCCAAATCTGCTGACGAAATCCCGAGTGTATTTTTCTCTCTCGCCGCGTAAATCTCCGCGAGAAAAGCAAGGTTTGGGCGGCGAAGCTGCTCTATGAAATCTCCGAACAGCGCCTTAGTTCTTGAAAAAGTGTGCGGCTGAAACACAAGGATTATTCGCTTGTAGCCCAAGGGCTCAACCGCGTCCAGAAGCGCTTTGAGCTCGCCCGGATGGTGAGCGTAATCGTCATAAACGTCAGCGCCGTTGTATTTTCCTTTAAACTCGAAACGGCGTCCCGCTCCCGTGAAACCCGATAGTCCGTAGCTGACCGCGGTCGGGTCAATTCCCAGACAGATTGCGGCGGCAGCTGCAGCCAGAGCGTTCTTAACATTATGAAGCCCCGGAACGCGGAGGCTGACATGGGTAAAAAACTCACCCCTGTGCATGATGTCAAACTCGGTCTGCGCGCCCTTTCTTTCGATATTTAAGGCGTAAACATCCGCCTTATCGGAAAGTCCGAAGGTGAAAAGCGGGCGATTTAGCGGCAAAAGCGCATCCATTGTGTTTTTGTCGTCCAGATTCGCCACGATGAATCCGTTTTCCGGCACAAGCGCGGCGAAGGTTCGGAAGGACGCCTTGACATCCTCCAAATCCTTGAAAAAGTCCAGATGGTCGGCCTCAATATTCAGAACTACCGCGATTGTGGGCGAGAAGGAGTGGAAGGAGTTGTAATACTCACAGGACTCCAAAACGATGGTGTCGCCCTTGCCCACCCTGTGTCCCGCCTGAAGCAGCGGAAGAGTTCCGCCGATCATAACCGTCGGGTCGCTGTGCGCGGCCATTAGGATATGCGTTGACATGGATGTGGTGGTGGTTTTGCCGTGAGTTCCCGAAATACAAAGGGCGTTTGTGTAGTCGCGCATTATCGCCCCCCACGCCTGAGTACGCTCAAAGACTGGAATTCCACGCTCGTGAGCGGCGATTATCTCCGGATTGTCGTCGCGGACTGCCGCTGTGCGAACCACAAAATCCGTATCGGCGGAGAGGTTATCGGCGCTGTGTCCGATACTGACATCAATACCCATTGAGCGAAGATGCGCGGTTTTTTCGCTTTCGTTCATGTCGGAGCCTGTAATTACAAGTCCCATACCGTTAAGCACCTCGGCAAGCGGTGACATTGACACGCCGCCTATGCCTATCAGGTGTCCTTTTTTTGTGGGGAGTAAATATTTTTCAAAGCCTGTCATTACACGCTTTTCCTTTCATACTGCTCCGCGGCTAATAACTGCGGATAAGAAATGGCGACATCGCGCCGAATATCAATAAGCTGAGCCTCGTGCCGCCATAAGGCACTGCAACGCGCTTGCTTTTTGTATTGTTTAGTAACTAAATCGGTATTATAATACATTTGTGACCGCAATACAAGCAAAAACATCACCATGAAGTTATAACCGATATTGGTAACAATGATACTATACTGTACGAAGGAGATGGCGGCAATTGGGCAGAGAACTCCCCCCCAAATATGTAATCAAAATACTGAGTCGGCTTGAAAACCGCGGCTTCTCCGCATACATGGTGGGCGGCTGCGTAAGGGACATGATAATGGGCCGAAGACCTCACGACTGGGATATATGCAGCTCCGCCCTGCCCGATGAGCTTATTTCAGTTTTTCCCCGTTCAAGGCCTACCGGAATTAAGCATGGAACGGTAACGGTTAAAATGAGCGGTTCGTCCGCCGAAATAACCACTTTCCGCTCTGACGGCGAATATAAGGACCACCGCCGACCCGAAGCCGTTCAGTTTCTTTCAGGGCTAAAGGGAGACCTTGAAAGGCGCGACTTCACCGTAAACGCACTCGCCTTGTCGCGCTCGGGTGAACTTTGCGACCTTTTCGGCGGTAGAGAAGACATCGGCAAAAGGCTGATTCGCTGTGTGGGTGAGCCTGACAGACGCTTTAACGAGGATGCCCTGCGTATGCTTCGCGCTTTCCGTTTCTCAGCCGTTCTTGGCTTTGAAATCGAGCCTGACACCCTTGCCGCAATCCGAAGGAACGCTCCGCTCTCGGCCTTTCTCGCTAAGGAGCGCATAAGGGACGAGCTTGAAAAAATATTACTTTCCGACTCTCCCCAGACTATATCACACGTAATCGAGTTCGGGCTGACTAATGACCTTATTGACAACGCTTCGGCGTGCCCCGAGCTGCTTTCTCTGAAAAGGCTTCCGAAAAACCGTGCTCTGCGCTGGGCAGCTCTTTGCGCCCTGCTTTTGAATAGCGGCGTAATTAAGGACGCGGCGGGCTTTCTAAGCACGCTTCGGCTTGATTCTGCGTCTATTCATAGCTGTTCCTTGGGTGCAAAACTTGCACTCGAGCATGAACCCGCCGATGCCCTTTCCTGGAAAAAGCTTCTCGCCGAAAACGGCGCGGAAATCGCTTCGTGTACCGCCGCCGCCTGCGACGCGCTCTACGGCTCGGGGCACCGAGCGCTTCTTCGCACTGTTATAAAAAGCGGTGAGTGCTGGTCGGTTAAGCAGCTTGCCGTCTCGGGCGATGATATAATTGGATTGGGTTTTCGCGGAACTGAAGTCGGCTCTGTGCTGTCCCGTTTATTATACCATGTGCTGGAGAAGCCTTCAGATAACGAAAGAGAGCTGCTTTTAAATATGGCAAGAGAGCTTGCCGCGGCGCAAGGAAAAAACCAATTTTGATTTTTCCGCGCCCCCCATTATATGAAAATTTTCCTCAAAAGGTGAATACAGCGCTTATAATAAGCGCCGCTGCATGGGTTTTCCCCGCAGCGGCGCTTTTTTCTGTTTTATATCTGCCTGATTTGCTTCTAAACCGCTCTGAAGCGGATTATCTTCTCATCCTCGTTCGCCTTTACCTTCCCGAGCATTTCAAGATGACGAATGTGGCTATGGCACTCGCCGACGGCGAACCACTTTTGGTTAATCGGGAAATCCTCCCATGAGTTGCAGCGGATTTTCCATGTCATTTTCCCCGCAATCTCGTAAACCGAAGAATCGGGATTGTTTAAAACAGCCTCATAGCACTCCTCAAGCCGCTTCTCATGGTGAGCAAGCAGCTCTGCAATCCGTCCGTGGAAATCGCCCGTTCCCCTGTGAGACGGAAGCGCCAGACGAACATCGTAGCTGTCTATTTCCTTCAGACTCTTAAGATAATCACCCAGCGAGTCCTCAACAAAATTCCAGAGCGTTATGTTTGGGGAAATATCAAAGAGAACATGGTCGCCCGTAACCATAGTCTTTTGCTCCTCCAGCCAGAAGCATATATGCGCGGGAGTGTGCCCCGGCGTAACAAGCGCCTTGAGCGTATAGCCTCCGCATTCAAACTCGTCCCCGTCATCTATCGGCAGGTATTTATCAAACTCGGGATTTGACGCCATGTTTCGGGAGGAGGCATTTCTCAGGGAGTTATTTATCAGCTCCATGTCGAAGCCTGAACGCGCAAGCTTGATATTGTCCAGCGCCCAAAGCTCTTTTCGTGAAGCGCCGAACATCCAAGGAATCTCCGCACGGCTTATGAAGACGCGCGTACCCGGCACAGCGATTTCCGGCGCAAGCCCCGTATGGTCGGCGTGAAGGTGTGTGAGCAGGATGTCGGTCTTTGCCATATCAATTTCAAGTTCATTTAGCCCGCCAAGCAGTCCCTCACGACATTCGGGATGGTTGTAGCCGGTATCAATGAGTATATTTCTTTCCTCACCCTTAATAAGGTAAGAATTTAGATTTCTCAGGGGGCTGTTTGGCAGATTTACAGAGATGCAATAGAAGTTTTTCATTATTTCCTGAGGCATGGTATTCTCCTAAGCTAAGCGAAGCGCCGAGCAGATTTATTTATGTTTAGATATTGAACTTAAGGGCAAAGCGCTCGATTATCGTAGCCACTTCGCATCTTTTCGCGCTGTCCTGCGGTGCAAGACTGTTTGCGCTTCGTCCTGTAATCAGGCCGTTTGAAACCGCCCATGCCATTGCGCTCCTAGCCCATGGTGAAACATTTCCAGCATCGGTATAAGCCGAAAGAGGTGTTCCTTCAAAGCTGCCGTCAGTCAGACCGTAATACATGGCGTAGCGGTAAAGCAGAACTGCCATCTGTTCTCGCGTAACCGCAGTCAAGGGTGAAAAGTAACCCTCACCCGTTCCGCTTACGATGCCGGTTGCAGCGCCCCACGAGCAGGGCTGGGCATACCATTCACCGCTTGGCACATCAAAAAAGTCGTTTTGGTAACCGCTGATTGTTTCCCCGCTCAGGCGGCTTAAAACCGTCACAAACATGGCGCGGTTCATAATGGTTTCGGGTTCGAAGCTGCTTTCCGTAACACCCGTGAAGAGCTTTCTGTCAACACAGTATTCAATGCTGTCCATTGCCCAGTGCCCTTCAACATCGGAAAATATACTGCCAATGCTGGCGAACTCATATTCCCGCATTGCCGCAACGAAGTTTGCAATATTCAGCTTACCGTAGCCGTAAGATGTATCATATCCCACCGTTCCCGCGTCAACAGCGGAGCTTTTCAATAAATTCTCGAAGTCCGTAACTGTTGCACTCGGCGCATATTGTTTAAGAATTGCCGCCGCGACAGCAACAAACGGTGTGGAATACGAGGTGCCGCTTCCTTCCGCATAGGCATTGTTCGCGCTGTATTCCAAGCTCCAGATTCCGAGCCCGGGTGCCAAAACAAAGACCGACTGATTCTTCTCAGAAAAGCTTGTGACAACTCCCTTTGAATCCACGGAACCGACACCGACGACGCAGGAATATGCCGCAGGATATTGAAGCTGCGTAGTACCTTTGTTGCCGACAGCCGAAACCACTATCGCTCCCTTGCTTGCGGCATATTCAACCGCAATCCTCATACTCTCCAAATTATCCTTCATACCGAGACTCATGTTAATAACATCACAGTCGTAAACATCCACAGCCTCGTAAATTGCTGAAATAATGTAAGACGCGCTTGTTTCCTGGCTTTCACCGAAGCACTTAATCGGAACAATTGTAGCCTTCGTGCAAAAGCCTGCCACACCCAGGTTGTTATTTCGCGCCGCGGCTAATATTCCGCAGACAAAGGTGCCGTGCCCGTTTTCATCTGTGACATTATTCGAGCCGTCTATGGCATTGTAGCCAACAGCGAAATTCGTTCCTTCAAAATCCTCGTGAGAAGCGTTGACACCCGTGTCGATTACACCGATTTTAACACCTTTTCCTTCAAGCCCTGCGTCCCATGCCGCAGCGATATCCAAAGAATCAATGCTCCACTGTTTATATGCGTATGGGTCGTTAGGAGTCGCGGCAAGTACAGCCGTACAATCCGGTTCGTAGTATTCGACGCAATCGCCAAGTTCGGCAATATCCGACAACGAATCTGCATGGTAGAGATTCGCTCCCTCATACACCTCATCAATATCCGCGTTTTCCATGAGAACCGCGCTATCTTTTGAGGTATTTTTCAGCTTTACTATGTAGCCTTGAGGACTATCCGAGCCGAGTGTCGTGGTTTCCGCCGCGGCGCTCGGACCGAAAGCCGAAAGCAGGAAAACCAAAGACAGAATTATACATAATCTTTTCATTATCGGAACCTTTAACCCATTTTATTTGACTGCCGTCAGTGCTTATCCACCAGAAACTGTCTAATATAGTTCATCTGGCTTTGAACGCTCTCTGCTGCCGGACCGCCCGGGACGTTCCTTGATGCCACACAGGTTTCCAGCGCGATTGCTTTGTAAACATCCTCCTCAAAGACCTCCGACATTTTGCGGTATTCATTGAGTTCGAGGGTTTCAAGCGTCTTACCTGCTTCAATGCAGTAGTTCACAAGCTTTCCGACTATTGTGTAGGCGTCGCGGAAGGGCAAGCCCTTTTTCGTAAGGTAATCCGCACAGTCCGTTGCGTTAATAAACCCGCGAAGCGCTGCGTTACGCATAATTTCGGGGTTAAGGCGCATAGTGTTAAGCATGGCGGAGAAGACGGGAAGGCATTTCTTAACAGTGTCAATTGCGTCGAAAACCGGCTCCTTGTCCTCCTGCATGTCCTTGTTATAGGCAAGGGGCAGTGCCTTCATAACCGTGAGCAGTGTCATAAGGTCGCCGTAAACCCTTCCGGTTTTGCCGCGAACGAGCTCTGCGATATCCGGATTTTTCTTCTGCGGCATAATCGACGAGCCTGTCGAATACGCATCGTCCAGCTCGATGAATTTGAATTCCCAAGAGCACCAAAGTATTATTTCCTCGGAAAAGCGCGAGAGATGCATCATGAGTATGGATAAATCGCTCATCAGCTCAAGGGCAAAATCACGGTCCGAAACCCCGTCCAGACTGTTCTGGGTTATTGCCGCAAAGCCGAGCTCACGGGCAACAAATTCCCTGTCGATGGGGTAGGTCGTCGCCGTTAAAGCGCCGCTTCCGAGCGGACACTCGTCCATTCTCAAAAGGCAGTCCTCAAGCCTTGTAACATCGCGCTTTAACATGTTGGCGTAAGCCATCATGTAATGAGAGAAGGTAGTCGGCTGCGCCCTTTGAAGGTGGGTATAGGCCGGCATGATTACCTCGGTATTGCTCTCGGCAAGGTTTAAAACGGTTTCCAGAAGCTCGAGCACAAGCTCCCTGATTTCGGAAATTTCCTGTTTGAGATAGAGCCTAAAATCAAGCGCAACCTGATCGTTGCGGCTTCGGGCTGTGTGAAGGCGCTTGCCCGCGTCCCCGATTCTCCTTGTAAGCTCGCCCTCGATTGCCATGTGAACATCCTCGGCGTCATTATCGAAGCGGAGCCTTCCGCCTTCAATATCGGAGGCGATTGCCTTAAGCCCCTCGGCTATCTTTGCGGCGTCCTCCTCGGAAATAATGCCCTGCTTTGCAAGCATGGCTGAGTGGGCGATACTGCCCGAAATGTCTTGTCTGTACATTCTGAAATCAAAACCGATGCTGGCATTGAGCTCATCCACCAGCTTATCGGTATTCTTGTCGAACCTTCCTGACCAAAGCTTCATCTCATCTAACCTTTCCAAATGGAATCCTTGAAGTAATTAAACGCCTCGCCGCCGAAGCACTCAAAACAGCGGAGCAAAAACTCTCAAAACCGAGTCGATAAGTCCGCCGTAAATGCGGCCAAGTCTTCCCCGTCTGCGCTCAGAAACGCTGACCTCGTGCGATACCTCGAAGGTTTTCAAGGCATCCTTTTTTAGTTCCTGCACCGCAGAGCACTGATACATCACAACTCCGCACTCGAAATGCAGGTAAAGGCTTCGATAGTCCATGTTTATCGTTCCGACAACCGCAAGCTCGTCGTCACACACGTAGCTTTTCGCGTGAATAAAGCCCGGAGTATATTCATAAATCCTGATTCCCGCCTCCATAAGCGGCAGATAATAGGAGCGCGAGAGCCGATAGGCAATCTTCTTGTCCGGCGTTCCCGGCAGTACCATGCGCACGTCTACCCCGCGTTTTGCCGCGGCAATGAGCGCAAGGTTCAGCTCGTCGCTGATGGCGAGATATGGCGTGAAGATATAAACGTAATCCTTGGCCTGTGCCAAAATGTCAAGATAGACATTTACGGAAACTGTTTCCCCGTCAAGAGGAGAATCACCGAAGGGTGCTACAAAACCGTCACCTGTAAAATCGCCTTCGTGCTCCTCGCTGGGCTTGAAAACGGCAAAATCGGGGTCAGCGGGATTGTATGAATTCCACATTTCAAGGAACATGACCGTGAAATTCCACACCGCTTCACCACGGAGCATTACGCCCGTGTCCTTCCAATGCCCGAATCTTACTCTGTGGTTTATATACTCGTCGGCAAGGTTGATTCCGCCCGTGAACGCGACGTTCCCGTCGATTATCATAATTTTCTGATGGTCGCGGTTATTCATGACGAGGGAAATGATAGGTATAAACGGGTTAAATACAAGACATTTTATGCCGAGCTTCTCAAGTCTCTTGTAGTAATTGGCGGGAATCTTCCGAAGGCAGCCCATGTCATCGTATATAACACGAACATCAATACCCTCCGAAACCTTTTTGCTCAGTATTTCAAGTATCGAGCCCCACATCTCGCCCTCTTCGATTATGAAATACTCTAAAAAAATAAACTTTTTCGCTTTATTAAGCTCGGTTATCATGTCCGCGTACTGAGCTTCCCCAAGCGGGTGATAGGTGACGTCCGTATTTTTCCAGACCGGATAACGTGCATATTTGGAAAGATAGGAAAAGAGCCCACCGACACGGTTTGACTTTTGCTTTAGTTCGTTTTCAACTTCACTGTTCGAGACTAAGTAAGAAGCATGATTTTTCATGCCCTTTTCAAGCCTTATGCGCATATATCTTGCCGGCCGCTTTTCGCCCAGAAGCAGGTAAAGCAGTCCGCCGAAAAGCGGAATCATGAGGATGACAAGAATCCAGCCCATTCTGTATGCCGGAACATCAGCCTTGGTAATTATATAAAGCGCCATGGCTATGCTGAGCACCTTAAAGGCTGTTGAGATGATATCCGAATAACCCACCAGTTTTAAAAACATCAGGGCAATCCACGCCGCTTGAATAATGATAAGTATGAATGTGACGGAGAGCCTGCTGGAAAGAAACTTTAAAAGTCTGAATTTCTCCATACGACCATCCTCCGCAGATATTGACTGCTGTGTCTGATTCGGACAAGACCGCCGCAAAACACCGCAAGACGGAAAATGTCTCGATTTACGCCGATAAACAGGCTTGCCTTCGATGATAACACTAACGGCATTGTAATCCATCTAATCTTTTCGATTATAACATTCCGCAGCCGATAAATAAATACGTTTGACTAAATTTTTGCGCATTGTCTAAAAAAGGAGAAAACAATGAGAACCAGAACTGTTATATCAGCCATTATTTTTCTTTTGCTCTGCGCTTTCAAACTGTGCGCTCCGCAGGAGGCTCAAAATCTCCGCGCTTATATTATACCCGCCATTTCACGTCAGGCCAACCTTCGCGAGGATTTGCTCGCTCTCGGGCAGGCCGTTTCCGGGGAACGCAGCTATGTCTATGTCTGGGAGCGTTTAACAAGCACGGAAAAGGCGGCGAGCTCTGTGCAAACGCCGGCCGTGGATCTCTCCCCTCTTGCGAAAACGGACGTTTCCGACAGCTTTCCACTTTCTGAAATGGTTGAGCAGAATCTCGGCGGTTTTATGGATTATTCCGCTTCTCCAGCGGAAGATTCGTCATTGTCCGAGAACGCGGAAGCGCCGGTAGCCGAGGAGAACACGGGATCCCCGTCCCCCTCCGAAGCCGCGGATACTCCGAGCACGAGCCCTGAACTTGGCCAGACGGAGGAAAACCTTGCCGCAAGCGAAACAAAGAACAGCGGCAGTTCCCCAATCGCTCCCGAAACCGCCCCTATTGAGAGCGCCGCTCCCGCCTCCGCTCAAAGCTCAAAGCTCGCCGCTTTTCTGGAGGCGCAGGCGGCTTTCGCGGACTACGCCGTACCTGCAAACGTAAGCTATGATACACCTGCCCTGCCCTTTGAATACTCCAATCCCTGCGTAAGCTCCGTTACAAGCGGCTTCGGCTACCGCAGGCACCCCATTGAAGACGTTGTTAAGTTCCATTACGGCACCGATATCGGTGCTTACGACGGCGACGCGGTTTGCGCCTTTGCCGATGGAACCGTCATCTCAGTGCAGGTACTCTCGGGCTACGGACGTACAATAATGCTCGACCACGGCAACGGATTTCAAACTCTTTACGCCCATTGCAGCCAGATTTTGGCGGAGCATGCCGCGCTTGTAAAAAGAGGTGACAAGATAGCCCTTGTCGGGCACAGCGGAGATGTGACGGGACCCCACCTGCATTTCGAGTTGCTTTACAACGGCAAATACTTAAATCCCGAGCTTTACCTGCAATGAAAAATTCGAATATAATATCGGTCAAACGCCCCGCCTTTCGCATAGAGCTCGGCAGCGGCTTTATTCTCCTCATCGCGCTTATTTTTTTCTTCGACGACGACGGATTGCTTGCGGCGCTGCTGCCCGCGGTGCTTATGCACGAAACGGGGCATGTCCTCGCCATGCTCTTTTTCGGTGCGCGTCCCCTTCGGCTCAGCGCCACGCTTTCAGGTCTTGAAATCGACTATTCGGGAACTATAAGTGAAAAGCAGGAATTGACAACAGCACTGGCCGGACCCGCAGCGGGACTGTTATTCTCCTTTTTATGCGCAGGCCTTGGCAGACGCTGGGGGAGCGATTATCTGACTCTGGTCGCGGGGCTTGGTATGGTACTCAATATATTTAATCTCCTGCCCGCGCTTCCCCTTGACGGCGGACTTGCTCTGGGCTTTGCGCTGCGTTTTCTGCTCGGTGAGAAGAAGACCAATTCCCTCCTTTGCGGCATAAGCCTAATTACGGCGCTGACCGTTACTCTGTTCGGTCTTTATTTTACGGCAAGGGGTTTTGGCATTGCTCTTTTTGCTGCGGGACTCTGGCTTTTTATGGCTCAAGTGAACAAAGCTTGTAAATAAGCGCGTTTTGGTATACAATATCGCTGTAAATACATGACATGCCGGACATGTGCCGGCAGTTTTTAACGGATGTGACTATGGATAAAAGACTTATACGAATTCTGCCGCGCGTACAGAAGCCTGCGCGCTATACCGGCGGCGAGTACAACCAGATAATCAAGGACAAAGCAAAGGTTGACCTCCGCATGGCGCTGTGTTTTCCCGACACCTATGAAATCGGAATGTCCAATCTCGGCATAAAAATCCTTTACGGCGGCATAAATGAGATGGACGGCGTCTGGTGTGAACGTGCTTTTGCCCCTTGGGGCGACATGGAAGACGAAATGCGCAGGGCGAATATACCGCTCTGGGCTCTGGAAAGCGGCGATCCGCTTAAAGATTTCGACGCTGTCGGTTTTTCCATCGGCTATGAAATGGCCTACACAAACGTCCTCAACATGCTTGACCTGGCGGGAATCCCGCTTAGAAGTGCCGAGCGGAAAGAGCTCACCCCCCTCGTTTTCGCGGGTGGCTCAAGCTGCGTTAACCCCGAGCCGATGGCCGACTTCTTAGATTTCCTCTTCATCGGCGAGGGCGAGGAGATGGACAAGGAGCTGCTGCTCCTTCTGCGCAAGGCAAAGCATGAAGGCTGGTCCAAACAGCAGTTTTTATCTGAAGCGGCGAGTATTGAAGGAATTTATGTCCCATCTCTCTATGAGCCAATTTATAACGAAGACGGCACACTCAAGGAAATGCGCGCCCTCCCGGGTGCGCCAGAGAGCGTTACACGCCGAATCGTTACGGATTTTGATAACAGCTATTTCCCGACGTCGCCTATTGTGCCCTCAACGGAAATCGTCCACGACCGCGTTACTCTCGAGCTTTTCCGCGGCTGTACAAGGGGCTGCCGCTTTTGTCAGGCGGGCTTCATTTACCGTCCCGTCCGCTCACGAAGTCCCGAAAAGCTTATTGAACAAGGTATAAAGTCTCTTGAGAGCACCGGCTATCAGGAGATAACGCTCTCTTCGCTGAGCACAAGCGACTACAGACCCTTGGGCGAGCTCTGTGACGGACTACTTAACTTCTGCGTGCCGCGCAGCATCGGGCTTTCCCTGCCCTCGCTGCGCGCGGATAACTTCTCAATGGACTTAATGAGCAAGGTTCAGCAGGTTCGCAAAAGCGGTCTTACCTTTGCTCCCGAGGCCGGCACGCAAAGGCTGCGCAACGCAATAAACAAAAATGTGCGCGAAGAGGACCTTTTAAACACATGCCGAATCGCTTTTGAGGGTGGCTGGAACAACATAAAGCTCTATTTTATGCTTGGCCTTCCCACCGAAACCGACGAGGACGTGCTGGCGATAAACGACCTTGCCATGAAGGTTCTTGCCCTTTTCAAGACCTATGCCACAAACAAGGCTAAGGGTGTGCACATAACAGTTTCAACCTCCTGCTTTGTTCCGAAGCCACACTCCCCCTTCCAATGGGAGGCCGAGGTGAGCATGGAGGAGTACCGCCGCCGAGTGACCCTTCTGCGCGATCACATGCGGGCTAAAGCCATCAGCTACAACTGGCACGATGCGGACACAAGCCTTATCGAGGCGGTGCTCTCCCGCGGGGACAGACGCGTCGGCGCGGTAATCGAGGAGGTTTGGAGGCAGGGCGGTAAGCTCGACTCATGGTCGGAGTATTTTTCCTTTGAGCGCTGGATGTCCGCTTTTGAAAAATGTGGACTTGACCCGAAGTTTTACGCCTGCCGCGAGCGTTCGTTCGAGGAAGTTTTGCCGTGGAGCCGCGTAAACATCGGCGTAAAACCCGAGTTTCTGTGGAAGGAGCGCGAAATGTGCTTCAAGGCGGAGCTTTCCCCCGATTGCCGCAACAAATGCACAAATTGCGGCGCACTGTCTCTCATGAACGGAGGACGCTGCGATGGATAACTTAAGACTTAGATTTTCAAAAACGGGACGGGCTGTTTATATCTCCCATCTCGACCTTATGCGCACTATGCAGAGAGCTTTCCTGCGCGCGGGTATGCCCCTTAAATACAGCGAGGGCTTCAATCCTCATGCGCAAATCTCCTTTGCCCTGCCCCTCTCAGTCGGTACGGCAAGCAGTTGCGAGATTATGGATTTTCGCCTTAACGGTTATATGGAGCTTTCCGAAATCCCCTATCGCCTCAATCGTGCCCTGCCTGAGGGCATAACGGCGCTTGAGGTCTACACGTGGGAAAATAAGTTTAAAGACATTAAGTGGCTGGATGTTGACGGTGTTTTTGAGTACGACGAGCGCGAGACCTCCGACATGCTCCCCGAGCTGATGGATTTTTTCGGCAGGGACAGTATTGTAATAAAGAAAAAGTCGAAAAGCGGCACGAACGACTTCGATATTGCGCCCTGCATAAGAAGCCTTGCCTTCGACGTCAAAGAGCGCAGCGTCATTCTCAAGGCGCTTGTCTCTGCCCAGGAGCCGACGCTTAACCCCGAGCTTTTGCCCGCGGCGCTCGAGCAGCTCGCGCCTCAGCTTAAACCGGATTTTGCCTCCTTCACGAGGGTCCAGATTTATGACAGTCAAATGAATATTTTCAGATAGTATCAGATTCTTTAAATGTTTAGAATAAATGCGGGTACTTTCGGTATCCGCATTTATTCGTAATAAGGGGCAATTTCCTGTCCCTCAGTCTTTTCCTCTTGACAATTACGGATTATTTTACTATACTTTCAATTGCTCGCTTCGGGGTGTGGCGAAGTTTGGTATCGCGCTTGGTTCGGGACCAAGAGGCCTCGAGTTCGAATCTCGACACTCCGACCAAAATTTAGTTCCCTGAAAGATGTCCCGCGGAGAAACCCGCGGGACATCTTTCAGGGAACTTTTTTGCCACTCGTTAAGATAATCGATTTTATAGTGATGTTTTTTGAATTTCGAATTTGTCGTCGGATTCAAAACGAACCACTTATTTGCAGATAATTCAATAAATAATTGCCAAACGCATACTTGCAATATTTGTAATTTAATGCGATAATTATTACCAAATAGTCACTAAACTAAGTCGTTAAAGTATTATCGCTAGCAAAAATGAAGGCGAAGCGGCGAACACGGCTTTTTTTAAAAAACGCAGACTTGCCCCATCAGTGCTTGCATTTCCGTATCCTGCAGAAGTTAAAAGCTACCTGGCTGTTATTTTAATGAATACCCCAACACAACGATGTCACCCGAAATCAATCGAAAAAGGTCGTTTTTTAAACAGGTATTACTCTGCTGTGAAGAATATTTGATAAACCCGACAGACGATTGATCAGTAATAAGGCAATAGAAGATGGGTGCCAATCAAATCATCCTCAGAAATAAAAATAATATGCGGAGGGACTGCGAAAATGGATTTATTGCGTAAAAAAAATAGGAAGTTACTCACAACAACCTTAATAATGTCAATCTTGGCTATGGTTTTCTCTCTGGGAATTATTACTGCGAGCGCCGCCACTGCATCGTGGAAAACCGTCGGAGGCTCAGGCTTCTCGGCGGGTGCGGCAAACTATGAATCGCTGTATGTGTATAAGGGCACGCCGTATGTGGCTTATGAAGACAGGGGCAACAGCGATAAGGTCACGGTGATGAAGTATAACGGCAGCGCTTGGGAGCCTGTCGGAAGTGTTGGCTTCTCGGCGGGTGAAGCATACTACACCTCGTTGTATGTCTACGGTACGTCGCTTGTAACCGACAGCGGTACGCCTTATGTGGCATATATGGACTTATACAATGATCATAAGTGCACGGTTATGAAGTATAACGGCAGTTCGTGGGAACCCGTCGGTAGCGCCGGCTTCTCGGCGGGTCAGGCAGCTTATATCTCACTGTATGTGTATGACGGCACGCCCTATGTGGCTTATATGGGCTCTGAGAACTTAGGTAAGGCCACTGTTATGAAATATAACGGCAGTTCGTGGGAAACCGTCGGAGACGTCGCCTTCTCGGCGAATCCGGCATATTATACCTCGTTGTATGTGGATGACGGCACGCCATATGTTGCTTATAGAGACACAGACAGCAGCAAAAAGGCCACGGTGATGAAATATAATGGCAGCGCGTGGGTGAACGTCGGAAGCGCAAGCTTCTCGGCAGGTCAGGCAGATTATACCTCGCTGTATGTGTACAATCACACACCGTATGTGGCTTATGCGGACTATTCAAACGGCAAAAGGGTCACGGTGATGAAGCTTAACGGCAGTACCAGTATTTGGGAGTCTGTCGGAGCCCCCGGCTTCTCGGCCGGTCAGGCAGAATATACCTCGCTTTATGTGGATAACGGCACGCCGTATGTCGCTTATAAAGACTACGACAACGACATGAAGGCCACGGTGAAGAAGTATAACGGCAGTTCGTGGGAAACCGTCGGAGGCGCCGGCTTCTCGGATAGCTATGCAAATAATACCTCGCTGTTCGTGTACGACGGTACGCCGTATGTGGCTTACGCAGACGCAAATATAAGCAATAGGGCCACGGTGATGGCGTTAATCAACAGCTATACAGTCACATTTAATTCAAACGGGGGCAGCTCGGTCAGCTCGGTGACACAGGATTCCGGAACTACGATAGCGACCGCGCCTGCACCGACAAAAACAGGATATGAGCTCGAGGGATGGTACAGCAATGAGGCTCTGACGAGCGCCGTGAGCTTTCCGTATACGATAACCGCAGACGTGACGCTCAATGCCAAGTGGACTGCAAAACCCTTCACTGTGACTTTCAACACCGACGGTGGCGATACGCTCACCCCCGTGACACAGGATTATGGGACGACAATCACTTCCTCGCCTACACCGACAAAATCCGGGTACACCTTTGAGGGCTGGTACAGCGATTCGGCCCTGACAAGTGCCGTGAGTTTCCCGTATACGATAAGCGGAGATGTGACGCTTTACGCCAAGTTCAAGACATGGAAAGACGTCGGAAGCCCCGGCTTTTCGGCGCTGCAGGCCGACCACACCTCGCTGTACGTGTATAACGGCACGCCGTATGTGGCTTATGGGGACGCCTCCAACAGCGATAAGGCGACGGTGATGAAGTATAACGGAAGCGCGTGGGAACCTGTCGGGGATCTTGGCTTCTCGGCCGGTGAAGTCGGGTATACCTCGCTGTATGTGGATAACGGCACGCCGTATGTGGCTTACCAGGATTGGGGCGGCGGCGACCACGTCTTCAGCAAGAAGGCCACGGTGAAAAAGTTTGACGGCAGCGCGTGGGTAAACGTCGGAGAGGCCCGCTTCTAGGCGGGTGAGGCAAATTATACCTCGCTGTCTGTGGATGACGGCACTCCGTATGTGGCTTATAGAGACAGCTTCAACAGCAATGGAGCCACGGTAATGAAGTATAACGGCAGCGCATGGGTGAACGTCGGAGCCCCCGGCTTCTCGGCTGGTCAGGCAGATTATACCTCGCTGTATGTGTATAACGGCACGCCCTATGTAGCTTACAATGACGGCGTTGAGGGCGGCAAAGCTACGGTGATGAAGTATAACGGCAGCGCGTGGGAAACTGTCGGAGACACCGGTTTCTCGGCCGGTGCGGTAAATTACCCCTCCCTGTACGTGTACGACGGCACGCCGTATGTGGCTTATGATAACGCCGACGGCGACTTTAAAGCCACGGTGATGAAGTATAACGGCAGCGCGTGGGCGAACGTCGGAAGCACCGGCTTCTCGGCGGGCGGGGCATATTATACATCGCTGTATGTGTACGGTGGCACGCCGTATGTGGCTTATGTTGACGGCTACAACGATAATAAGGCAACCGTAATGCGGTATCTCGGCGACAGTTGTACTATCACGTTCGATTCAGATGGCGGAAGCGCGGTTGATTCGGTAACTCAGGATTCCGGGACAACGATAGCCACCTCGCCGACGCCGACGAAAACGGGTTCTACCTTCGCAGGCTGGTACAGCGATTCGTCTTTGACAAGCGCCGTAAGCTTCCCATATACGATAAGCGGAGCTGTGACGCTTCACGCCAAGTGGACTGCGGTTACGAGTAGCAGCAACTATATTCCCATGTCCTCCCGCACCATTACCGTGACCGACACTAGCAGCAGTCTTTTCTCCGGCAACAGCGGTCAGTTTAAGGCTGAGGCCAATATGACAAGCGCATTCTCTGATTCGGTTGAAGTTAAGGTTACAGACACCACGACAAGCGCTTCGGATTTCGGTCTGGGAGTCGGAAATACGGTTTATCCTTTTGATATTTCTCTGTACCTCAAGGGAACCAACATAAAAACCAAGCCGAACAACGGCTACGCCGTGACCCTTTATCTGCCGCTTCCCGCCAAGCTGCTGGATATGAAAAACCAGCTTTCCATCGTTCACAGGTCAGATGACGGAACGGTTACTACGCTCACTTCCCAGCTCAAGCAGATTGACAACGTCTGGTATCTTGTGTTCGAGACGACTGAATTTTCTCCCTACGCTTTGGTAGCCAACAATATTGGCAATTATGACGAGACAGCGGGGCTGCCCTACTATGTGGATTCCGCCGGCAACACAGTGTATATCGGCTTCGCGGCGGGCGGAAAGTACATCGCGCCACCTGATGTAACGGTACTCGTCAGGAGGGCAAACATAGCAAGCTTTACGGATACCTCATCGCATTGGGCGATGCAAAGCATAACTTTTGTAACGGAGCGAGCGTTGTTTAACGGAACCGGCGATAACCTGTTTTCGCCTAATGAGGGCATGACGCGCGCGATGTTTGCAACCGTCATCGGAAGACTTTACGAGCGCAGCTACGGCGCAATTTTGGCCTCAAGTGCCCATGCTTTTACGGACTGCGACTACACCGCCTACTATGGAAAATATGTGGATTGGGCGGCGGAAAAAGGCATCATCAGCGGCTATGGAAACGATGCGTTCGGGCCGAACGATTACGTTACCCGCGAACAAATGGCGACGATTTTGTACCGCTTCACAAAGTTCATTGGTGAACTCCCAAGTGACACCGGCGCGACACTCAGCTACCCCGATGCCGGCGCAATTTCAGGCTGGGCCACAAATGCAGCGCTATACTGCCAGAGAACCGGAATCATTACTGGACGCGACGGCGGAAGCTTCGTGCCTCTGGGTCTGGCGAAAAGAGCCGAGGTTGCGGTTATACTGGAGCGATTCATCAGAATTATTTTGAGTTAATCTCGCCCTTAGGGCAAAAGAAGACCGCCGATTATTTATCGACGGTCTTTTGCTTTTCGTTAATCAATTTCATGTATTCGTCCCACCTGTGCTCGCGTATCGGCATGGGTCTGTTATTATCGAAATATAAGAGCAGACAGGGGCGGATATTATTATAGTTTTCAAGCACCTCGAAGCCCGATAAGTGCCCTTCCTCAATCAATTTTTTTGCCTTTGCGTGGTAGTTAAAGTACATACCGATACTCTCCCGCGCTCAATAACCGTTTCTCTGGGAAATGCCCTTAATTTCTGAAATAACCCAGTCATAATCAGCTGAATTTATCACGCTGTCGCAATATGGACACTTGGCGGACTGGTTAATCTCCACAGGCGCGCCGCAGGACGGGCAATGGATTGTAACCACGTTCTCGCTGCCCTCGCCCGCTGTTTCAGGCGTTGTCATACCCTTTGAGCGGATGAGCGTCCACTCGTAGGTCATAAATTTTTCCATGGTTTTGGAGCCGCTGACGACAATGCCCGTCCTGTCGTTTTGCGTATAGTCGACAATTCTTGTACTAACAACGGCAACTATAGCGTCCACCGCTTCGTCACTTCTCCATCCGGAAAGAACAACGTCGAGTACGGAAATTCGCTCGACATAGTTTGTGCATTCCGAACGGATAATTTCGTCGAGCTGAAGCTTAAATTGGTTGTAGAGCGCGTCCGTCATATTTGGGCGCATGACTTCAAATTCCTTTGACTGCCACGCGTTCTGCATACGGACGTAAAGATTGCCGATTTTTTCCTTAATCGCCGCTTCGGAAAAGTTGGGGTCATTATCCTTAATCGTCGATATCGGCATAAGAGACGAATAGCTCGTTGTCTGCGGGCCCGCAGGAGTTGAAAAGCTTGAAGTATTTACGTTTTTCAGCTTTTTAATAATGCTGAAAATGATGAAGGCAATAATTAAAATTGTAATTATTCCGCCGGAGCTGCCGCCCGCACTTCCCAGCGCGAGAAGTCCCCATGCGCCTGAACTTCCGCCAAAGCTGCTTCCGCCGAAGCTGCTGCCGCCAGAGCTACCGCCGTAACCGGAATTTCCCGAAAAACTTCCAGCATCCGCCAAAGCCGGAACTAAGAAAATACCAATAAGTAAAATTGTAATTATAAATAATGTAAGTAGCGATTTTTTGCTTTTCATGGCCTTCCTCCCTGATTGAGTCGAAGAAAACATATCTCCACGCCTCATTATACCATAGCCGCATAGCGGCGTTATGGTATATGTATTTAAATCTGTATAATAATCGTTTGCGATTGTTATACCATAGCCGCATAGCGGCGTTATGGTATATGTATTTAAATCTGTATAATGTCCGTCTGCGGACATTATACCTGAAATAATATTCAACGCAACAACATTTACGCCTCCGAACGCCAAAATATTCTAAAATATGTGATAATTCGTGCTAATTCTCCTAAAAGGATATTTTATTAAAATAATACTTGCAATGCGGATAATCGTATTATATACTCAAGCATGAGGTGATTGTTGTGTCAAATTTTTTGGGCAATACTATTTGCTCTTGCAGAAAAAGCAAAGGTCTTTCTCAGCGTCAGTTCGCGGCACTATTAAGCAAGCGCGGTGTTAAAGTTACCAATCAGGCCGTCTCTAAATGGGAAAGCGGCGCTTCCCTGCCCAATGCGATTCAGTTCCTCATAATTTGCGAAATTCTTGATGTTGTAGATATCAGCGGTGTTTTCGGCGGAAGGAGTTTCGATTTTCTCCGCGGCTTGAACGAAACCGGCAGGCACTTGGTCTTGGAATACGCCAATATGCTTTGCGACAGCGGTCTTTATGATGATCTCAGCCTTGAAGCGCCTCGCGGCAGGAAAATTCGCACGCTTCCCGTGTATGACCTTGATGCCGTCAATGGAAAGGGCAGGCTTTTAGACCTCCCTGACTATACTCCCACGGAGGTCGGCAGCGAAGTTCCCTTCACGGCAACCTTTGGTGTAATCGTTTCGGGCGACAGTATGGAGCCGGATTATCACAACGGACAGATTGTATGGATTACCCGTAAGTCAAAGTTGGAACACGGAGATATCGGTGTCTTCACCTATGAGGGCAATACATATTTCAAGCGTCTGCGTGACCGCGTTGGCGGCATGAGGCTTCAGTCTTTGGACTCCAATTATCCCGATGTTATTATATCCCTTCCCGAAGCAATCGTGACTTTAGGTAAGGTTGCCGAGTAATAATCTCTTATTCAGACATACTATTCAGTTATAATATCTTCATTCATATAAAAAAGCCGTCGAACAGTTTTTCATGCAGAAAATTGTTCGACGGCTTTTTATAGCTTTCTTATGATTAAAGCCCCAATGCTCCGAGATTAAGACCGCCTGTCAGCTTAGCCATGTTTTCGCTTGCGCTCGCTTCCGCTTTGCGCATAGCCTCGTTTACGGCAGCTATAATCATGTCCTGAAGCATTTCAACATCCTCGGGGTCAACCGCGTCCGGCTCGATGACAAGAGAAACGAGCTCTTTTTTACCGCTGATTACGGCGGTTACAACTCCGCCGCCGGCCGTCGCCGAATATTCGGCCTTTTCAAGTTCTTCCTGCATTTTCAGCATATCCGCCTGCATTTTTTGAGCCTGCTTAATCATATTCATGTTCATTCCGCCGCCCATAGGCCCACCGTGAAATCCGCCCTTTGCCATTGTTAGTCCTCCCGTATATTTGTTTGTCGACTTGTGCGTTTTGCCCGTTTTTTTATTCGAATTTAAAATTTCCGAACTTTGATAAGCTGTCGAGTTTTTCCGCCGCTCCGGTTAAAGCCTGTTTGTTCTCGGAAATCTTTACCGCAACTGCAGCTCCGGAAACTTTGCGTGCAGCAGCTTTTATGCTTTCCAGCACAAACGGCTGCTCGATTTGTCCTTTGACAAAAGAACTCGGTACAGACAAAGTCAGTGTATCTCCTACTAGCTCGCCCTTGGCCATTGCTTCATTGCTCAAAATGTTGTATTGCCCGGGCTGAAGGGAGCTTTTTAATTCTGCCAAAATATCAGTCCAGACTCCGCTCGTGGCCTTTGTTTCAAACGGATTTTCTTTTGCTTCACCGTCTTCTTTTTCAACAGTTTCCTCTATAAAAGCCGAACTGCCGCCGCTTGATATCACAGCCTCGACAGGCTCTTTGCTATCAGAAATTTGTTGGGAAGCTATTTCGTCGTTTGCAATTTGAGATACATTTTGGGTTATATTTAGCTCGGTTATATCCTTATGGGATACATCTATAGCTTTTTCGATATCGAAAGGCGGCAACTCTTCCTCTAAAAACACCGGAGCGCCGTCACTAATCTTTTCCTTAGGAGCCCCATTGTCCAAGCTTACATTGTTTGAAAATCCGTTCTCGAATGCTGCTTCGAGCTTTGAGATGCGCTTTTTCAGATTGTCCACACTGTCGCCGAGCTGCGGTTCGCACAAACCGATAATGCAGAGCTCTGCCGTCGTCTTCGGATCTCTTCCGTCTCGCAGCGAACCCAGGTGCGAGGAAACCGAGTCCATTCCGCATATAAGCTCCTCAGGCGTCATTCGCTTTGCATTGGTCCTGAGCGTCTCAATATCAAAGCCTCCCGAGAGAAGCTCAGTTCCGCACTTTGGCGCAACCTTGAACATAAGTATGTCCCGCATGAGAGAGTTCAGCTCAGAAAGCAGGGTTGCAGGAGCTTTGCCATCGCGCCATAGGCTATTAAAGATATAAAGCGCGCTTTCAGTATCTCCATCGGATATTTTACTCAGCAACTCTGCAATACGAAGGTTTCCCGCAAGCCCCATTGCCGAAAGTACGCTCTTGGCTGTAATGTTATCCTCGCCTGAACACTGGTCTAAAAGCGACAGCCCGTCTCGCAGAGAGCCGTCCGCGAGCCTTGCTAAAAGCTCCGCAGCATTCGGCTCAAGCCGCATGTTTTCCATATCGGCTACATAGCTTATGCGTTTTGCGAGCGAATTTGTCTCAATTCGCTTGAAGCTGTGGCGCTGGCAGCGAGACAAAATTGTCGCCGGAACCTTGTGAAGTTCCGTTGTCGCAAGAATAAACATTAAATGCTCGGGCGGTTCTTCGAGGATTTTAAGCAGAGCGTTGAAGGCCGAGGATGAGAGCATGTGAACCTCGTCAATAATATAAACGCGTTTTTTAACCGAAACAGGTGAAAAAACAGCCTCGTCCCGCAGAGCGCGCACATTATCCACACCGTTGTTAGAGGCGGCGTCAAGCTCAACAACGTCCAAAATCGACCCGTCGTCAATCCCCAAACAGCTGTTGCATTTGTTGCAGGGGTTGCCGTTTTCCTGGTGCTCGCAGTTAACCGCTTTGGCAAGAATTTTCGCACAGCTCGTTTTGCCCGTTCCCCTTGTGCCGACAAAAAGATAAGCGTGACTAAGTCTGCCGCTGATTATCTGGTTTTTCAGCGTTTCGGTTATGTGTTCCTGACCGACAACATCGTCAAAGGTGCGGGGCCGCCATTTTCTGTATAGTGCCTGATACATGAATTAGCCCTCCCCTTCTCATAAGTGTTGCACGCGCTGTGCCATCAGTTATTCCGACACTAGTGTCGGAACCATTAAATCCTGTTCGTTTCACGCGAGCGCTGCGCTATCAGTCATTCCGACACTAGTGTCGGAACCATTAAATAATCCATTTTATAAATAATTTAAAAAAATTATTTATAAAATGGCCCGTGACAAGACTGCACACCAACCTTTGAATAAATTGATACGCCCGTTACCTGAACAGTTAGCTCGAACCCGGCTGCCTCGCGGCACACAGATCTACCCGCTTAATGCTGCTCGGTTCCCCGCCTGACATGGTTCACAGGCTTCCGTTGCGCAAGACCAGGTCTTCAACACCACTTATTTAGGTCAGACGACACATCAACTATCCTGGGGTCGGAATTCATCCCTGCTGTAGCGGGTTGCAGGTTACAGGGCACCGCTAGCTCCCCGACTAGTGCAGCCTTGTCACGGGCCACGTTGTGATATTCTACTACAAAGCACGTCAAATATCAATATCGGCGGCAAATAATATTTTGACAAACATAAAAACTGTGCTATAATATGCGCGTGGTTGATTGCGCGGGTGCCACGGATTTTTAATTTTTGGGCTCGTAGCTTAGCTGGTAAAGCGCCGCGTTCGCAACGCGGAGACCGAGAGTTCGAGTCTCTTCGGGTCCACCAATAATTCAGACAGGTTCATGAAAATGAACCTGTCTGTTTTTTTATACCGATATTCTCCACCTCGGCAGCCAGGCAAATCAAGCTCAACAATTTTTTTGCCTATTGACTTCCCAAACAAGTTGATATATCATCTTTTTTAGTTGACGCGTCAACTTGTTTGGGAGGACTTTTATGGATATCACTCAGAGAAAAATAACGAAGATTGCACGAGAAGTCAGCAAGTTTACTGTCAGGACATTAAAAGCCGATGGAATAGGTACTTCGGAATTTGATTTCATTCACGCCGTTCGCAAAAACCCGGGCATAACACAGGCGGAAATATGCAAAAAACTCGGAATTGATAAAAGCGCCGTTGCCAGACAGGCATCGAGCCTTGAGGCAAAAGGCTACCTTATACGAAAAACAAATCCGGCTGACGGCCGAAGTCACCTTTTGTTTTCAACGGAAAAATCTGAAAGCCTGAAAAACTCGAAAACACACGTTGAAGCAATATTTTATGAGTGGCTGTCAGAGCCGTTAAGTGAAAACGAACGCGTGGAATTTGCAAGGCTGCTTGATATTCTTTATAAGCGGTGCAAGACAGAAAGCAAAGCTGATTTTTCTACAATAAGCGAGATAGTGAAGGAAGGAAACAAAAATGCGTGACACTAAGAATAAACGCAAACTGTCGCAGGCAATGCTGTTTATTCTTCTGTTCGGCATTGTAAGTCTCTTCTCAGATATGACTCACGAAGGCGCAACAAGTATTCGCGGCGTATACCTTTCGCTGCTGGGCGCCTCTGCCGGAACAATTGGTTTCGTATCCGGTCTTGGCGAGCTTATCGGGTATTCCCTTCGGTACGTTTCAGGCCGATTAACCGACAAAACCAAGAAATACTGGCCGATGACCATTTTAGGTTATCTGCTTGACATCATTGCCGTGCCCGCACTTGCGCTTGTGGGCGATCACGGCTGGATTATGGCATGTATGCTCCTTATTGTTCAGCGGATTGGAAAGGCAATCAAGAAGCCCGCAAAGGATACAATTCTGTCCTTCGCCGCCTCTCAGGCTGGCGTTGGAATAAGCTTTGGCATACATGAACTGCTCGACCAAATCGGTGCGTTCCTCGGGCCGGTGCTGCTTTACCTTGTTATGCTGCTTAAAACCGAGGGAACAACCTTTGAGATATATTCCATCTGCTTTGCTTTCCTTGCCATTCCCGGAGCAATAACTATCATTCTTCTCTTTTTAACAAAGCATAAGTTTCCAAATCCGGAACACTTTGAGCCTGAGCCGAAAGAGTATTTGCCCTTCAAAATGAAAAAGGAGTTTCTGCTGTACATCTCGGGAATCAGCCTGTTTGCCTTTGGCTTCATTGACTACTCAATAATTATCATGCATGTTTCAAGAACATTCACAGGCATAGCTTCCGGGCTTAACGAAACCTCATCCTTGATAAGCAGCGGCACGCTTCCGCTTCTCTATGCGGGTGCTATGCTCGTCGACGCGGTTGCGGCTCTGTTCTTCGGGTATATGTACGATAAAAAGGGAGTGAAGGCTCTCGTTTTGTCTACACTTATCTCCGCTCCGTTTGCAGTATTTATTTTCGCCTTCAAATCAATACCTATGCTGCTGCTTGGTATCGGCTTATGGGGCATCGGAATGGGCGCGCAGGAATCGATTCTTAAAGCCGCCGTTACAAGCATGGTTCCTAAAACCAGCCGAGCTACTGGCTATGGTATTTTTGAACTCTCGTTCGGTCTGTTTTGGTTTCTCGGGAGTTGGCTGCTCGGATTGCTTTATGATATAAGCATTCCTGCGATGGCGATTGTTTCGGTAACAACTCAGCTTGCCGCAATCCCGTTTTATATTTATTCCGCAAAACATCGTTCTCCAAAGGAAATCTGACCGTGTTTCTTGCTCATTGAAGTAAGCCCCCAACTCGGACAGCTGATAAATCAGGCAGGTTCGCAAAAGCGAGCCTGCCTGATTTTTTTGCCGATGACAGGGAAAACAGCTCTGAAGCGCCAAAAGCCCGCCGACAAACACGGAGCTCCTCCTCCGTCTTCGTCGAGCGGGTACTTTTTTCTTATAGGCTCCAAGGCGCTTTCTATATGCAGGCCGCGTCGCGTTTCTGCATCGGAGGGATTGAAACCGGCTTAAGCAGATTTTCAATCGGGGTGGTTTTGAAATAGTTTTCCGCGTAACGCTTGATGTCCGCAAGTTCTTTATTCTTCTCGTCATTATAAGGAGTGCAGTAATAGAGGAAAGCGCGCTCCGGAATAATCACTTTTCGCAGAACGACTTCGGGATTTGTGACTTTTGCCGCCATCGTCTGGGTTACGGGTGCTATACCGATGTTTTCGGTCATGGAATTGATGAAGTTAAGGTTGTTGCTGGAGGAAATAAGAACACGCAGACGTATGCCGGTTTTCATGCAGAAATGATCCATTATACCCCTGACAGCGTTCTCTGGAACTCCCGTGATTAGGTTCTCCCCGTCCAGGCATTTGAAATAAATCGGTCCCTCGCCGACTGCAAGCGGGTGACTCTTATGAACGGCAATCATCATCTCTCCCTCAATGAGAGGGGTGCATTTAATGAGCTTATTATCGAGCGGGGTCACAAGAAACGCCGCGTCAAGCTCTCCCTTTATTAGCTTCTGAATACAGGTGGTTTGCGACCATTCCTCAATTTCAAGATTGACTTGGGGGTGCTTTTTCTGATATTCGAACATGAAGTCGCTGCTCAGGCTGTTTGTAACCCCATAGGCAAAGGCAATTGCATAAGAGTTGCTGGTTTTTTTCTTATACTCGTTAAGGGTGGACATAGTATCCAGATACTCGTCATACATTTTCTTGTAATGGGGGTAAAGAAGTTTGCAGACGTTTGTCGGGTCGACGCCCGAATTTGAGCGGTTAAAAAGAACCACGCCCAGTTCGCTTTCCAGTGCCTGGATTTGGCGGCTCAGTCCCTGCTGAGAAATGTAGAGTTTTTCGCTGGCTTTTGAAATGTTTTGTTCCTGAAAAAGGTAAATAAACGATTCTATGACTTTAATCTGCAAGCTTTTCCCCTCCATCCGCGACTGTCACATTCAATATACAATAGTTTATTGTGGAAGTCCATAAATAAATTGTACATGAAGCACACCATTTTGTTGTAGTTGCATTAAAATTAGTTGTTTTACAAAAAGAAGTTGTGTATGTAGCATTGAAGTCGGTAATCCGGTTGAACAGAGCAGCGGCATAAGTCTGCCAACGACTGCATGACTGAAGCTTGCGGCCGCACAGGCACACGGACTTTTCCGTATTATGCCGCTCTCCGGAAGCAAAGCAAATATAATTTTTATGCTTCCGCCGTGAATTATTGTAATTCTGGCGCTTTTTTTGCGCTGAATTTAGAAAAAACCAATAGAAGGAGAGAAGCAAACTCATGGGTAAACTCGTTACAAAAGCATGTGTCATCGGCTCCGGCGTCATGGGCGCAAACATTGCAGCCTTGCTTGCAAGCGTTGGAATGCAAGCCACCCTGCTGGACATCGTTCCCTTCAATGGTCTTGACGAAAAGGAAAAGGCCGCAGGACTTACCGAGGAGAGCCTCGAATTCCGCAATCGCCTCGTAAACGCGGCGGTCGCAAAGCTCCAGAAGGACAAGCAGATGCCCCTTCTCAGCAAGGGAGCAATCAAAAACATTCGCGTTGGCAACACTACCGATAACCTCGATCTCATGGAGGACGCGGACTGGATTATCGAAGTCGTGCTTGAGCGTCTCGACATCAAAAAGAGCGTTCTGAAGCAAATTGCCGCTCACGCGAAGGCGGATGCCATCATCAGCTCCAACACCTCGGGTGTTTCAATCACGAAGATTGTTGAAGACATGGATGACAGCTTTAAGGCTCGCTTCATGGGCACTCATTTCTTCAATCCTCCGCGCTGGATGGGTCTGTTTGAAATGATACCCACAAAGTGGACCTCCAAGGAAACCATCGAAACAATGGCTCACGTCGGCGGAGATATTCTCGGAAAAACCTGCGTTTATGCCAAGGACACGCCGAACTTTGTCGGCAACCGTATAGGCTGCTTCGGCGCAGCTCAGGTCATGCAGCTCACCGAGAAGTATGACTATGACCTCGCTACGGTTGACTATTTGACAGGTCCTGTCATGGGCCACCCGAAATCGGCCACCTTCGGCACAGGCGACATGGTAGGTATGGACATTATCGCCAATGTCTCCAAAAACGTCATTGATTCCTCCAAGGACGCAAAGGAAATCGCCGAGTACACCATGCCCTCATACGTCATCGAACTCATGGAAAAGGGCTTCCTCGGCAACAAATCTAAGCAGGGCTTCTACAAAAAAGACGTAGTTGACGGCCAGAAGGTCAAATATCAGTGGAACTACAAGACCCATGCTTACGATGTGGTCGAGGGCAAGCCTTTCTTTGACACCGTCAAGGCGGCGCTCAAGTCCGCCAACAAGTACGAAGCAATGGCCTACGGCGAAGAGAAGGAATGTAAGTTCTATTGGGACTGCGTTAAGGGCATCTGCCTTTACAGCGCAAAGCTCGTTCCCGAAATTGCCGATGACTTCCGCGAAATCGACAAGGCAATCCGCACCGGCTACAACTGGGAGGACGGTCCTTTCCAGATGTGGGACAAGGTCGGAGTTCGCCGCGCCGTCGAGCGTATGCAGGCGGAAGGCGAAAGCGTTGCACAGTGGGTTCTCGACATGCTCGCAAAGGGTCAGGAGACCTTCTATACCGCGGCTGACGCAAAGAGCCCCTATATCAGAATCAGCGAGATGAACGTCGTGACAGAAAACGACGACTGCTCGCTGCGTGATCTGGGCGACGGAGTTCTCGGTCTTGAAATTCACTGCACAGGAAACGCAATCGGTCCCAATGTCGGCGACATCGTATATGAAGCCATCGACAGGATGGACAGAGAAGACTGGAAGGGCATGGTCATCGGCAACGAGGGCAAGATGTTCTCTGCGGGTGCTGACCTTCTTACAATTTGGCAAATGGGCTGCGACAAGGAGTTTGACGCTCTCGAAAATCTGATTCGCAAGCTGCAGGGCGCGACAAGCGCAATGAGATATTCCAAGAAGCCCATCGTCGCCGCTCCCTTCGGACAGACTCTCGGCGGCGGCTGCGAAGTTATGATGCACTGCCCCAATGCTGTTGCTTTCTCGGAAACCTATTCCGGACTTGTTGAAGTCGGCGTGGGTCTTATTCCCGCCGGCGGCGGCACAACGGAACTTACTCGCCGTCTGATGGAGCGCTGCTTCGGAGACGCCAAAACCGATCGCTACAACGCCATTATGAAGGCCTTCCAGTATATCGCTACGGCAAAAATGAATATGTCCGCCTTCGAAGCAATCGAAAACGGCTACCTTTCTCAGGGTACGATAGTCGAAATGACGAGAGAAAAGCTTGCAAGCGTTGCAAAGCGCGAGGTTCTCACTCTCTCCGAAAGAGGCTATATGCCACCCGTTAAGCAAACCGTTAAGGTTGTCGGCGAATTTGGTTACGGAATGCTGCTCGCAGGAATCGAAATGGCACGTGGCAGCGGCCAGATGTCCGAGCACGACGAGTACATAAGCAAATTTATAGCCCGCTCCATCACAGGCGGCGATCTGCCCTACGGCACGGAAGTTACGATTGAGCAGCTACACGATATAGAGTGTGAGGGCTTCCTTGCGCTCGCCGGCACCGAAAAGACTCAGGATCGTATTATGGCTATGCTTTCAAACGGCAAGCCTCTGCGCAACTAAGGAGGGAAAACACAATGAGTGAAATTAAAGAAGCTGTAATTGTGGCATACGGACGCAGTGCCATCGGCAGAGCAAAACGCGGCTCCCTTAAGGATACAAGACCCGAAGCCTACGGCGGACAGGTGCTTAAGGGCGTTCTTGAAAAGGTTCCCCAGCTTGATCCCAAGGATATTGACGACGTAATCCTCGGCTGCGCGTTTCAGGAGGCGGAGCAGGGCAACAACGTCGCCCGCTATGTCATGCTCAACGCAGGAATCCCCAAGGAAGTTCCCGCTCAGACAGTTAACCGTTTCTGCTCCTCCGGACTTCAGTCCATCGCCATGGGCGCAAACTCCATCATGGCGGGTCAAGCGGATGTCATTCTCGCCGGCGGCGTTGAATCCATGTCCATGATAGCCATGGGCGGAAACCTTGCCACCACCGAGGTAGGTCTGGCTCAGGCAGACCCCAAGGCTTATACCCAGATGGGCATTACCGCCGAGAATATTGCAAAAAGATACAATGTCAGCCGCGAGGACCAGGACGTTTTCGGTCTTGCAAGCCATAACCGCGCCGAGGCTGCTCAGGCAGCAGGCAAGTTTGAGGGCGAGATTATTCCCGTCGACTGCGTTAAGACAAGAACCACTAAGGACGGCAAGGTTGAAAAATACACCGAGAAGTTCGACAAGGACGAGGGCATTCGCTACGGTCTAACCATGGAGGATATGCAGAAGCTTAAACCCGCCTTCATTCCCAAGGTCGGCACAGTAACCGCAGGAAACGCCTCCCAGATGAACGACGCCGCAGCCGCTGTCGTCATTATGAGCCGTGAAAAGGCCGATTCACTCGGACTCAAGCCCATCGCGAAGTTCGTAAGCTTCGCCGTGGCGGGCTGTGAGCCCGATTACATGGGCATGGGCCCTGTCTATGCAATTCCCAAAGCGCTTAAAATCGCGGGTCTTAAAATGGACGACATCGATGTGTTCGAGCTTAACGAGGCTTTTGCCTCCCAGGCTCTTGCCTGCGTCAGGGAACTCGGACTTGAAAACCGCATGGACGATATCAACCCGCTCGGCGGCGGTATCGCTCTTGGGCACCCGCTCGGCTGCACAGGTGCTTTCCTGACCTGCAAGCTTCTCAGCGAGCTTAAACGCCGCGGGAAGAAGTACGGCGTAGTATCCATGTGCATAGGAGGAGGAATGGGCGCGGCAGGCATCTTTGAGATGTGCTGAGCCTCCACGCAAAAGCTTTGTCAATCGATACCATGAGAATTTTAGTGCCAGCTAATATGCTCTTGGGCGATTTTCAATAACTACTACTACCGCGAAGCTCCGTTGCCGGGTATTATCGGAAATTCTCTCGCCGCTGATACCCGGCAACAACAATAACAGCCCGATTTTGATATGTTTGGGAGTTTTATGGAAAACACAGTCATAACAGTTGCCGGCAAGGGCGGAGTCGGAAAGACTTCGATTTCGGCGGCTATCGTGCGTCAGCTCGTTAAAAGCTATCCGCAGGCGCGTATTCTCGCAATCGACGCCGACCCTGCGGGCGGACTTGCCACCGCGCTTGACGTCAAGGTGACGCTGACGCTCGACGAGATTCGCAAGTCGATAACAGAGGCCGGAGAGGGCGACAAGCAGAAAAAACGGGCAATCGAGCTGCTGGGAGAAGTCCGTTTTCGCGTTTTCGACGCGATGACGGAGCAGAACGGCTTTGCTTTTATCGCCGTGGGAAGACCCGAGGCGGCAGGCTGCTATTGCAGCGTAAACGCCTACCTCAAAGAGGTTATCAGCCTTGTTTGCGGAGAATTTGATTTTGTCGTAATCGACGGCGAGGCGGGTATCGAACAGATTAACCGCAGGGTTATGGAAAAGGTCACACATTTGCTTCTCGTGACCGACCCGAGCAAAAAAGGTACCCAAGTTATTCAGTCAATAAAGACGGTTGCTGATGAGCTGGTCATGTACAAAAAGCTCGGCGTTGTAATTAACCGCATAAGTGACGAGCGATTTAATGAGTATATAAACACGGGAGATTTACCCGTGCTGGCATACATATCGGACGACAGGGAGCTTGCGCTTTTCGATGTTCTGGGAAAAAACATCATGGAGCTTCCGGACACGGGAGAGCTTGTTTCAGGCGTGCGAAAGGCACTTGAAGCCTTGAAAATTATTTAAACAGGAGGTTTAGAATGAAGGATTTGCAGCATCTGTACTACTTTGAAAGTCTGCTTACGGAGGCAAATAACGAACTTGTAAGGCAGGCGCAGGAGGAGGGCGGGCTTGCGCTCGGCTACACCTGCTATCACATGCCCGAAGTTCTTTTAAACCTCGGAAAATGCTTTTCCGTCAGACTTCGCGCCCCGCGAACAGGTTCAATGGAGCTTGCAACCTATTACATGTCCAACGCCACCTGTGAATATGCCAGAGCGCTGCTTGAGCGCGGGCTTGAGGGCGGCTACAAATTTCTGGACGCTTTGGCGGGTGTTGACTGCTGCGAGTGCATGAACCGCAGCATGGAAAACATGCAGCTTCTTAAGATTGAAGACACGGAGAAAAACAGCTTCTTCTGGAGCAATATTGACGTGCCCTGCTCCGATGACGAGGGCTGTGTCGCCCATTTTGCCGAGCAGCTTGGGCGCAAGGTTTTAAAGCCCCTGCACGACAACTACGGCGTTGACATCTCGGAGGAAGCAATCCGTGAAGCTGTCAAGGAGCACAACGAGGTTTGCAGGCTGATAACCGAAATCGGGAACTTCCGCAAGCTGGACAACCCCACGATTACCGGTCACGAGTTTCATATATTAACTCTCGTAAGCTTCACCTGTCCAAAACATCTCATAATCGACAAGCTTCGGGAAACCCTTGAGGAGCTTAAGACCCGTGAGCCTGATAAAAAGAAAAACTTCCGTATCAAGGTGGTGCTTATCGGCTCCGAAATCGACGACCCGGAGCTTGTTTCTCTGATTGAAGACAGCGGCGCTCTGGTTGTCGCGGACCGTTTTTGCTACGGCAGCTTCCCCGGGCGGCAGGTGCTTGTACTTACGGATGATGAGCCCGTACTTACTCAGATTTGCCGCCAGTATCTCCAAAGCACGCTGTGCGTCCGCCACTGCGCCACACACAAGGTTCAAAAGCGGCTGGACTATGCCGCGCAGCTCAAAGAAGAGTTCCACGCGGACGGCATAATTTATGAGCAGATAAAATTCTGCACCTACTGGTCTTATGAGCGGGCTTTCGCAAGCCATATTATGCAAAACGAGTACAACATCCCTACCCTATCAATTGACCGACCCTACATGTCGAGGTCGAGCGGTCAGCTTCGAACACGTGTTCAGGCCTTCGTGGAAAGCATAGAGATAAAGAAAATCAAGGCGAAAAAAGCCGGGGAGGTGAGCTAGCATGGCATACAATCCAAAAACAGGCAAGGGTCTTGGAAATATCTATAAAGCGGACAGGCGCTGCACCGTGCGGCGCGAGTGGAGAGGCTTTCGGGATACGTTTTACGACTATATTCGCTGGCTTAAAATGCTTGGAATGCTCGGTGCCGTGCTTGCGCCGGTGCTGCCGCAGATGATAAAGGGACTTAAGCGCTACCGCTGGCTTGTTTCCTACATAACGACCCCCGCCTTCGTTGACCGTCACACCATCGGACTTCGGGGCTATGAGCTGCGCTACACACACCTGCAGTTTTTTGTTGTTCTTAGAAACTCAGCAAAGACGCTTCGCTGCGTCCTTGAGCGGGATGAAAACCTCAATCCCAAGTCAAAAAAAGCGGCTGCCCTTCGGGCAAAAACAGTTGTTTTTGACGAGATGATGCCTATTCAGATTATGAACGGTTTTCCGACACTCAAGGGTATTTCAATTCAGATGCTGCCGATTTTTGAAGCGGGAGAAATCGACCAGCAGGCAAACATGTATTACATAGACGCCGTTGAGCATTACGGTCTTGCCGCGGATGTCTGTCCCCTCCCCGCCGCCGACTCTGGCTGCTACATCGTAGACGACTATCCCAAAATCGGTACCGCATATATCTCCAGCTCCATGCCTTGCGACGGCAGTCTTGCCTCCACCATGTTCAGCCACAGATATTTCAAAATGCCCTCCTACCAGATTACTCCGCCCCAGCGTTTTCTCGAAACAGAGGTCCAGGAATACGCGGTCAAAAACCTTTGGGGCGCTGTTGAATTTATAGAGCAGCAGTTTAACGTCAGGTTTGACTGGGACGCGTTCTTTGAGGGCGTCAAGCGCTATAACGCGGAATGTGAGTACATGCTGGACAAATGGGACGTAAACTGCACGCCTTATCCGCAGGTCTGCGGGGCGGGGCTCGCCCTTCACAGGGAATATGAAATGCAGATTGCAAGCTCACTTGACCCTGCGTTTGTCAAATATGACGCGAAGGTTTCAAAGCTCATGAAAAAGGGCTATGAAAAGGCAAAGGCGGCGGATGACAGGGCTAAGTACCGTGCAATAGTCTGGTCCTGCCCGGCGCACTATTACTCGAACTTCACCTATTGGGCGCAAAACTGCTGGGGAATCAAGACCCTGGTCGATATGGAATGCATGCTCTCATACCATTATTACGATGAGCACGACAAACAAAAGGTGCTGCTTGACATGGCAAAGGGCTATGAGCGAATGGCCATGCGTTCTCACTCAAACGGCGGCTATGTCAACGCTCTGGACGAATGCTGGAAAATGTGCGAAAAATTCAATGCCAACATTGTTTTCATGTACAACCACGTATCCTGCAAGAACTTTGCGGGCTTGCAGGGACTGTTTGAGGACCAGGCAAGGGAGCGCGGAATACATCTGATTTGGATCGAGCATGACCTTATGGACCCGAGGACGGTTTCCAGAAAGGCTATGCGCGACCGCGTGAACAGATATATGACAACGGTTTTCAGGGCCGAGCCAATTGACCCTACCCTTGTGGACTATGACGATGACCTTACTTGGTGAAGAAGGAGAGAATAAAGATGAAATATTACGGCGGCTGCGACGTAGGCTCAACCTATACTAAATGCGTTATTCTCCGTGAGGACGGCAAGATTGCAAGCGCGGTTACGATAAAAAGCAAGATAAATTCCGAGCAAAGCGCCAAGGCGGCAATTGACCAGGCGGTTTCGGAGGCGGCGGAAATTTCAAAGCCGAGCGATCTTAGCTATCTTATCGGAACAGGCTACGGGAGAAACAAGGTCCCCTTTGCCGACGAGAACATATCGGAAATTTCCTGCCACGCCATGGGCGTACATATAACAAACCCCGCAGTGAAGGCAATAATCGATATCGGCGGTCAGGATGTCAAAGGTATTTCCATTGATACCGACGGCACTGTATCCTCCTTTTCAATGAACGACAAATGCGCCGCGGGAACGGGCCGCTTTTTTGAGGCGATGGCCAATGCCTTTGAAATGAGCATAGAGGATTTTTCAAATCTCTCTCTGACCGCAAAAAACACCATACCTATCACCTCGCAGTGTACGGTTTTTGCGGAGAGCGAGGTTATAACCCTTGTAGGAGAAGGCAAACCCCGCGATGAAATTGCCGCCGGAATCGAGCTTGCGGTTGCAAAGCGCTGCTTCATCATGGCAAAAAAGGCGGGTGCGAAAAACAGCATTACGCTTACAGGCGGCTGCGCGAAAAATGCGGGACTAAAAAAGGCAATCGAGGATGTTTTGAGAATTAAGGTCGTTGAGCTTAAAACTGACCCCCAACTTATGGGAGCTCTCGGCGCTGCGGAATTTGCCCGTCAGAAGGGCATGGATAAGGAGTAAAAAATGGCTTGGTACTGGATTGTTGCAATCGTAATCGGCGCGCTTTTTGCCCTGACCTTTACCGTGTATATAACAAACGCCGATATGAAACTTGTTGAAGTCATTTATAACAAACTTATTGCATTTCACGAGCGTAAAGACGTCGACGAAAAACTGTAATGAAAATATATGACGAACTGATTTCGGGAACCTTGGAGCTTCTTAATCCTTTCAAACCGCGGATTTATCCTCATGACAGGAACAAAGCTGCGATATCGGGGAATAAAAACGAGCTCATCCTGGCGAGGGAGGCTGCCTTTGAGCTTGGAGAGGGCACACTGCCGAGCGTTGCCTTCACGGCGATAACCGATAGTGAGGAGCTTGTGCCGTCTGACCGCATTTTGCTTTACGGCAAGGATCTGGGGGAGCTTAGCGCTTCCTCTCCCTTCGCGCGCCTTACTTTTTTACGCACGGACAACATCGAAGAAAACGGCGAGCAGGGCGCGTATGCGATTATCAAGAACATCGAGCTCAAAAAATACAGCGTTTTCCCCTCCGGATATATGATGAGGGCCTCCGCTCTTTCAAACCGCGAACAGGTGCGCGTTTCAAAAAGCGCTATTAAAAGGGGTTTGTCCTTTGAGAGCGTCGGCAACGCATTTATTAACGAATATAAAGAAAACAGCCATGTTAAAGCCGTGACAGTAATCTTCATCACGCTTCCGAACGCGCCCTATGAGAAGCTTGATAGCTTGGCTGATTTGAGCGCCTCAATTACAAGAGCCCTTAACCACATCATTGCGGATATAAAAATGGACTGCCGCGCCTGCGATTGGAAGCCCGTGTGCGATGAGGTGGAGGGGATGAAGGAAATGCACGAAAACATATTGAAGCACTGAAAACGTAAGAGCCCATTTGACGGTTAATTAAAAACTAAATTTAATTAAGAGAACGGAGAGTAATTATGGAAGACTGGAGAGAACACTACAAAGCGCATCTGACTACCAATGCCGAAGCCGCGAAAGCCATCAAACCCGGTGATGTTGTCTGGATGGGACAGGGTCCCGAAATTCCGTTTACCATGCTTGACGAAATCCATGCGAATATGGAAAACTATCATGACATAATTTTTCTTTACAATGTCGCGACCTCGCCTTTTAACATGCTCTTTGACCATGAGAGCAAAAAGCACTTTCGCCTGATAAGCTTCTTCAACCTTCCGCTTGAGCGCATATCCGGCGAAATGGGCATTCAGGAGTGGCACAGCTGTGGCTATGACCATCTTGACGACGGCATTTTTGCTTACAATTGCAACACCGTGGCAATCCACGTCTGTCCGCCTGACGAGAACGGCTGGTGCAATGTCGGTCATTACGGCGTTTCAACCACCTCGCTGGTTGTTAATGACCCGAGAATTACCAAGAAAATTGCTTATATTGACGCAACGGGGCAATATCCCATTCCCGGCGAATATAAGGACGTGGCAGTACATGTAAACGACCTTGACTTCATCGTGGAATACAACACCGAACCCATTGAGATTCCCCCGTCGCCTCCCACGCAGGTCGATAAGGACATCGCCGCACAGCTCATTCCTCTTATCAGGAAGGGCGACAAGCTTCAGGTCGGCTACGGCGGTCTTGGCGATGAAATTCTCACACATCTGCACGAGGTTGGTCCGCTCGAGGTTTATACCGAGGTCTGCTGCGACGCCATGATGGACTTGGTTGAAGAGGGAGTACTCACAAGCGTGCTTGCCTGCTCCCCCGCCTGCTGCACAGAAAGATTCTACAAATTCCTGTCCACCGACTCGAGAATCAAGCTCCTTCCCCGCAATAAAATGATTGAGCTCTTCGAAGTGGCAAAGCAGGAGAATATATTTGCCATAAACTGCACCATGATGGTTGACCTTTTGGGTCAGGCCTGCTCCGAGGCTCAGGGACTCAATCCTTACAGCGGCGCGGGCGGCTCTGTTGCATACATTTACGGCGCGATGCGCTCCCCCGGCGGACGCAGCTTCCTGTGCCTGCGCTCCACCTACAAGGACGAGGACCGCGTTCGCCACTCCAGCATAGTTCCTTGGCTGCCTGAAGGCTCAATAGTAACTACTCCGAAGAATTTCCAAATGTATATTGTTACAGAGTACGGCATTGCCGATGTTTATCTCAAGACAATGAAGGACCGCATCAGAGCGATAATCAAAATTGCCCATCCCGATTACCGTCAGGAGCTGAAGGACAAGATACTGACAACTCCGCTCATGTTCGAGGATGATTTTGACGGCTACGAGCTGTTTAATTAGGTAAACGGTTCTCGCAATCACAATTTTATAACACCGTCCGGTTCAATTTTAAGGGCGGTGTTTTTTTCTTAACCGGCTTACCCGGCAACAAGCATTTGCTTCTTGGCTATACTAAGCGCCTCCGGGAGGTAAAAATGAAATAATCTATGGAAAACGAGCGCATTGTAGTATATAATATACTCATCTTAGGTTCGGCAGGATACAAGGATGAAAATGAAAGCTCAAAACTTAATAAGCGGCTTCACCTTGATTGAGCTCATCGTAGTTATCCTCATAATCGGAGTGCTCGCCGCTGCTATCGTCCCCATGTATATAGGGTATATTGACAAGGCTCGTGCCTCCAATGACAACAGCTCCTTAGGTACGCTCAACAGCGCAACAGGTATCTATTACGCCGGTGACCCCTCCCCTAATCCGTTTAAGATTACCGGAACCTCAAACGACACCCTGATGCAAACTTTGGTCAGCGCCAATCTTCTTTCGGAGATTTTGGAGCCGGAGCAGAAGAGCTGCTCGTTTATCTGGGACTTTGGCGGCGAGGTGTGGCTTCTAAGCTCATTAACTGAGCTGTCGTCTTCCGAAATTACCTTGGGGACGGGCGGACACAGCGGCTATATTAAAGGCAGTTACTCAGGCTCGCAAACCGATATCGTTATCCCAAAAAGCATTGACGGCGTTACAATTACCAACATCTATCAGGATGTATTCAAAGGCAAGGGATTAACTTCCGTGTCCTTTTCTTCTGACAGCAGTATAGTAAGAATCCATGCGCGAGCCTTTATGAATAACAACCTTACCGAGATAGTCCTCCCTCCCAATCTGCAAGCTATTGATTACGGCGCTTTTCAAAACAACAACATTACTAAAGTTACAATAGGTGCAAACGTCATTATTGCGGGAAGTGTTTTCCAAAATAACAGTTCATTCCTGGAGGCCTACGGAGCGCAGGGCGCCGGAACCTATATATACACTGAAGGCAAATGGGTTAAGCAATAGGATTTGAATTGCCTCTATTGTTATCACGGCAAAGGGCGCTAAATTATTTCTGAGTATTCCACGGAGGAGCTTAAATGACGGTAATTGACTTAACGCATACAATTTCCGAGGACATGCCTGTTTACCCCGGCACGGCGGCTCCGAAACTGACCGTGCCCTGTACGGTTGAAAGGGACGGCTTTCGGGAGACGCTGCTGCGCATGTTTTCTCACACGGGCACCCATGTTGACGCTCCCGCGCACCTCATTGAAAAAGGAAAAACTCTTGAGCGCTTCGAGGCTTCACAATTTGTCGGCAGCGCACTTGTAATTGACTGCACGGGACTTAAAGAGGGCGAGAGCATTGACATTAGTCTTGTAAGGTCATACGGAGAGCTCGCGGAAAAGGCGGATTTTCTTCTTTTTCGCACGGATTGGGACAGCAAATGGGGTACAGCCGCCTACTTCGGGGCTTTCCCCTGCATTACTGAGGAGGTCGCCGATTTTATAATTTCAAGCCGCAAAAAGGGCATAGGTCTTGACCTCATTAGCCTCGACCCTGTCGGCTCCGACCTTCCTAACCACATGAAAATCCTGAGTCAAAACACAATTGTGATAATCGAAAATCTCTGTAATCTCAAGTGCGTGGGCAGCGGTCTTTTTACCCTGATCGCAGCTCCTTTGAAGTTTGAAAACGCTGACGGCGCTCCAATCAGGGCTCTTGCGATTATTGATTGATATATACCGCTGATATTGTTAATATATGGGAACGTGCTTATGGTGCGCTCCCATTTTTTTCTTTATAGCCGCACAATCTGTTTGATTAAGCAGTGCTCTTGTGCTATACTGAAGGCTGAATTATTAGTTTGCTTAGTGCAACAAATCTGGAGGCACATTATGAATATTGTAGTATTGTGCGGCGGTATCAGCACAGAACGTGACGTTTCCATTACAAGCGGAACAATGGTGGCAAAGGCGCTCCGTGAGCGCGGTCACAGGGTAATTCTTCTGGATTCCTTCTTCGGCTGCACAGAGCCGTATTCAAGCCCCGCGGAGCTTTTCCTGCGAGAAGCTTCGGGCGAAACTATTCCCGTCGGCGAAAGCGAACCCGATCTCGACAAAATCAGGGCTTTAAGGCAACAGGACAACAACAGCGTACTCGGCGACAACGTACTTGAGATTTGCAGAGCCGCGGACATAACCTTTTTCGCCTTACACGGCGAGGAGGGTGAAAACGGTCAGCTTCAAGCCGTGTTTGACGTCGCTGGAATAAAATACACGGGCTGCGGCTATCTGGGCAGCGCGCTTGCCATGAATAAAACTCTTTCAAAAAAGCTTTTTGAAGCTTCGGGCATTCTGACCCCAGCGGGCATAACGGTCTACGCGGGAAACGCGCCCTATTCTGACGTTGGCTTCCCCTGCGTCGTTAAGCCCTGCTCGGGCGGTTCGAGCGTCGGCACTTCCATTGTTTCAAGCCGCGAGGAATACGACGCCGCGCTTGAGCTTGCCTTTAAATATGAGAGGGCGGTTATCGTTGAGCGCTACATTAAGGGGCGAGAGCTGACTGTCGGCGTTATTGACGGGGTCGCCATGCCCGTTGTGGAAATCATCCCAAAAGAGGGCTTCTACGACTATAAAAACAAGTATCAGGCCGGACTGACAACCGAAATTTGCCCCGCACCCATTGAGGACGAGGTGACAAAACGCATTCAGCATTTAAGCGAGAAGGTCAATGAGGTCCTTATGATTGAGGCCTATTGCCGTGTTGACTTCCTAATGGACGATAGCGGAGAGCTTTTCTGCCTTGAGGCAAACACTCTGCCGGGAATGACGCCGACAAGTCTCATTCCGCAGATGGCAACGGCACAGGGAAAGAGCTTCGGCGAGCTTTGCGAGGAGATAATCGAAGTATCGCTCAAAAAATACCTTTAAAGGGCAGGTTAATTTCATGAAGAATCTGACCGTTAAAAATATCATCAGCGCTGTTAACGGAGATTGGCGCGGAGACGCCGCGCTGCTCGACAGAGAAATATCGTTTGTCACAACCGACAGCCGCGTCGTGGTAGCCGACTGCCTTTTTGCCGCTATAAAGGGCGAGAACAGGGACGGACACGACTATATCGGCGTATGCCTTGAAAAGGGCGCGCTCTGCGCTATTGCCGAACGCGTCCCCGAAGGCTCGGCACTTCCGATTATTCTCGTGAAGAACACCGTGGAAGCGCTGGGCGCGCTTGCCGCTTTCTACCGCCGCGGGTTTGACATTCCCGTCCTCGGCATAACGGGCAGCGTCGGTAAGACCACTTCAAAGGAAATGGTGTCCGCGGTTCTGTCGCAGCGCTTCAAGGTACACAAAACACCGAAAAACCTTAATAACGAGCTGGGAGTCCCGCTCACGCTTTTCGGGCTTGAGGAAAGCCACGAATTAGCGGTCATCGAAATGGGCATATCCCACTTCGGCGAGATGAAAAGACTTGCCGAAATCGTCCGCCCGGACATGGCGCTCTATACCGCCATCGGGAGCGCTCATCTTGAATTTCTGGGAGATTTTGACGGCGTTTTGAGGGCAAAATCAGAGCTTATCGAATACCTGCCCGAAGACGGCGTTGTCTTTGTAAACGGCGATGACGAAACTCTGAAAAAGCTTAAGTGCAAGCAGAAAATCTGCCGCTTCGGCGTATCTTCGGGCTGTGATGTCACCGCTGAGAATATTCGGCTCCTCGGGACGGACGGTATGGAGCTTGTAATAATTTCGGGCAGCCGCCGCATTCCCGCAAAAATCAACGCCTTCGGCGTACACATGGTGACTTCGGCGCTCGGCGCCGCCGCCGTCGGGCTCTGCTTGGGGCTTACGGACAAGGAAATTTCGGACGGAATCGCCTCTTACGTTCCCGTGGGCAGCCGCGCGGGAATCATCAGAACCGATAAAATTACAATAATCGACGACTGTTACAACGCCAATCCGAACTCGGTTGCGGCGGCAATTGATTCTCTTTCCCTGCTGCCTAATCGGCGCGTTTGCATACTCGGCGATATGGGCGAGCTTGGCGAAACAGCTGCAGCACTCCACTATAAAACGGGTGAACACGCTGCCGAAAAGGGCATTGACCTTCTTATCGCCTGCGGCGAGCTTTCTGCGAGCACCGCGGAGGGCGCAAAAAACTCTGGCTGCAAAAACGTCCTTCATTTCAAGGACAAGACAGAACTTCTCGCCGAGCTTCCGAAGCTGATTAAGAGCGGCGACGCGGTTCTGGTCAAGGCCTCGCACAGCAGGAAATTTGAAGAAATAGTCGAGGCGCTCAAGACGCTGTAATATGAAAACAAAACGGGGCGGATACAACCACTATTGTGGAGTATCCGCCCCTTTATTCTGTTTTGAACCTAATTAAGCTAACGCGGAATAGGCCGTAATTCCGAGCGAGAGCAGCATGAACAGCGCCATGCCCCAGCTTACAAAAACCGTCTTGAAGCGCTCGCCCCTTTGAAGCTCCTTCGGAGCCGTAAAGAGCACCGCACTTTTCCGCTTCGTTATCAGAAGCACGACACCCGATATAAGAAGTGCCATAATCGCAAGAATGAGGACGCCGAAAATGACGTATTGCGCCTCCTTGCCATGAACGATATTCAGAAGCTCCCCCGGATTTTCGCCGCTGAAATTCTGCAGGGCTCCGAGATCAATGCTTCCCATAATCTTTGAGAGTACGACCGAAAAGGTATTGATTATCGCGTGAAGGATTATTGTGTAGAGCACCGACCCCGTTCTGAGATAAATGTATGCAAACAGCGAACCGAGCCCGAAGGCGTAAAAGAACTGAAACAGATTTCCGTGGAAAAGACCGAAGCACAGTCCCGAAACCAGTATCGCCGTTCCCTCACCGTAAGCGCGGATTCTGTCAAGAAGCAGTTTGCGAAAAATAAGTTCCTCAAAAATCGGAGCCAGCAGTCCTACAAAAACCAGCTCGAAATAGAAATTTGATTTTGTAAGCAGCTCCGTCAGCGGATTTACAAGCTCCTTTTCTCTCAGCCCCGAAATGCCCGCATTCAGAAGCGTTCCGACAATGCTCCCGATATACATAACCGCATAGCTCATCGCAAGATAACCGAGAAATCTTGAAAAGCTGATTGTCTGCTTCGGCGTATTAAGCCGCGGCAGGGGTTTTATAACAAGATAGCCCAGCGGTATGGCGATAAGATAAAGGGGGGCAAAGGAGAGTATCCAGATAAACCAAGGGGCGCTGAAAATGCTTGGGGCAAAAACTGTCGCTACGGCTGCGCCGACTATCTGCAAAAGCGTGGATATTCCCAGTATTGTGAAGAGTGTCCAGCCTACCCTTGAGAAAGGGGGCTTCTCGCGCTCAATGGTATAAACAGCGTTTGTTTCGTCCATATTTCCCCCAAACCAACAATAAACCTTTATTTTAAATCGTTCTCAAGCCTTTCGAGCGACATTATGAGCTCCTTCGGAACTTTTCCGCCGAATTTCCCGTAATACTCGCGTATATCGGAGGCTTCCTTTTTCCAGAGCTCGCGGTCGATTTCCAGCAGGTTCTCGACTGTCTTTTCGTCCATACCCAAGCCCTCCATATTGATGTCGGCGGCATAAGGAACGTAGCCCAGTTCACACTCTCTTGCTTCGGCTTCATCAAAGCAGTGCTTTGAAATCCACTCCAGCACGCGGAGATTGTCGCCGAAGCCCGGCCAGATAAAATGCCCCTCGTCATCCGTGCGGAACCAGTTTACATTAAAGACCTTGGGCAGCGAGCTTGCGGCTTTGCCCATGTCAATCCAATGCTGCCAGTAATCCGCCATGTGGTAGCCGCAGAAGGGCAGCATCGCCATCGGGTCGCGGCGGACAACGCCGACATTGCCGACGGCGGCAGCCGTTGTTTCTGAGGCCATTATGGAACCTACGAAAACACCGTGATTCCAATCGCGAGACTGGTAAACCAGCGGCGCGGTTTTCGCTCTGCGGCCGCCGAAGATTATTGCGGAAATTGGAACACCCTTCGGATTATCAAATTCCTTTGAAATGCAGGGGCAGTTTCTCGCCGGGGCGGTGAAGCGCGAATTGGGATGGGCGGCCTTGTCGGTAGATTCGGGCGTCCACGGTCTGCCAAGCCAGTCTATGGCGTTTTCGGGCGGGGTTTTAGTCATTCCTTCCCACCAAACGGTGTTATCGGCAGTGACCTGCGCGACGTTCGTGAAAATCGTGCCCTCGCGGGTGGATTCAAGCGCGTTGGGGTTGGACTTCATGCTGGTTCCCGGCGCAACGCCGAAAAAGCCGTTTTCGGGGTTAACAGCCCAAAGTCTGCCGTCCTCGCCGACGCGAAGCCACGCGATATCGTCTCCCACACACCAAACCTTCCAGCCCTTTTCCCTGTAAGCTTCGGGAGGTATGAGCATAGCCAGATTCGTCTTGCCGCACGCGGAGGGAAAAGCTCCGCAGACATAGCGGGTTTCGCCCTGCGGGTTTTCGATTCCGAGTATGAGCATGTGCTCCGCCATCCAGCCCTCTCTCCTGCCGAGACTCGAAGCGATACGAAGAGCAAAGCACTTCTTGCCCTGAAGGACGTTGCCGCCGTAGTTGGAGTTGACGGAAACTATCGTATTGTCCTCTGGAAAATGCACGATATATTTGTTTTCCTTATCGAGGGTACCCTGAGTGTGGATGCCTCTGATGAAACCGCTGTCTGCGCCCATTGCGCGAACGACCTCTTCGCCGACGCGGGTCATAATAGCCATGTTTAAAACCACATAGACCGAGTCGGTAAGCTCAATGCCGTATTTGGCGAAAGGCGAGCCCACAAGCCCCATTGAGTAAGGGATGACGTACATGGTACGCCCCTTCATCGAACCCTCCAAAATGCCGTAGAGCTTCTCGTACATCTTCGCGGGTTCCATCCAATGGTTTGTCGGCCCCGCGTCTTCTTCATTTTTACAGCAAATAAAGGTACGGTCCTCAACTCTTGCTACATCGTCGGGATCTGTACGGTGGAGGAAGCAATTCGGAAGGAGCTGCTCATTGAGACGAGATAAAATGCCGGAATCAACGGCAAGCTCGCGAAGTTCCTCAATCTGCTTTTCGCTCCCGTCAATACAGACAATACTGTCCGGCTTAGCTTTAGCTGCAATTTCATCGATAAATTCACTTATGTACCTGTTAGCGTGAACGTCCATTGTAATTCCCCCCGATTTGAATATATTAAAGAATATTGTATACCTCTTGAGCACTTATTTCAATCGGCAATTTCGCACATTCGTCTTCAAAATCGCCAAACATCAACCGTGTTCTGATATTACCGCAGCTTGAACGGTATAAATTCACAGTAAGTTTACTATTGCGCCATGATTTTATATTGACATTAAAAATACGTTGTATATACTCTAAATGTTATACAAATACATTATTTTGATTAAGCTTTGAAAGGGTTTTCCTATGCTCAAACTTTTACGCCGCCTTTCACCGAGGGAATGGCTGATGACCGCTGTCAGTACGGTATTCATTGTTTTGCAGGTATTTTTGGATCTTCGTCTGCCTGACTACATGAGAGACATAACGACACTCCTTCAGACTCCCGGGAGCGTGATGAGCGACATCCTTGTTGCCGGCGGAAAAATGCTAGCTTGCACCCTGGGCAGCTTCGCATCCTCAATTCTGGTCGGATATCTGGCGGCAAAGATAGCTGCCGGTTTCTCGAAAAGGCTTCGCCAATCAGTTTTCGATAAGGTTTCGTCCTTTTCACTCGGAGAGATTAACAGCTTCTCCACTCCGAGCCTTATAACCCGCTCAACAAACGATATCACACAGGTTCAGCTGATAATTGCCCTTGGTCTTCAGGTTATGATTAAGGCTCCGATTCTCGCTGTCTGGGCAATTTTTAAAATTGCGGGCAAGAGCTGGCAGTGGACCACCGCAACCGGAGTCGCCATAGTATTCCTGCTGATTATGGTCAGCGTTATTATCCTTCTCGCTCTGCCGAGATTTCGGAAGATTCAGACACTTACGGACAGTCTTAACCGTATTTCGAGAGAAAATCTCACAGGTCTGCGTGTTGTACGTGCATACAACGCCGAGGCCTATCAGCAGAAAAAATTCAGCACGGCCAACTTTAATCTTACAAACAACAACCTTTTTACAACCCGTATAATGGCAATCATTATGCCGTGCATGATGATTATTATGAACGGGCTTACCCTGTCCGTGTACTGGATAGGCGCCGCGCTGATTGACGCCGCCGATATGATGGACAAAATCGGTTTGTTTTCTAACATGCTTGTTTTCACCTCTTACGCTATGCAGGTGGTTATGGCATTTATGATGCTGACCATGATTTTCATCATGCTCCCGCGCGCCTCGGTTTCCGCAAAGCGAATAAGCGAGGTTTTAGGCACGGACGTCAAGGTCAAGGACGGTCCCGGAGTCAGTGACCCGCAAAGCCTTGTCGGTCAGGTTGAGTTCAAAAACGTCTGCTTCAAGTACCCTCAGGCGGAGGACTATGTCATCCGCAATGTCAGCTTCACCGCACAGAAGGGTGAGACAGTCGCCTTTATAGGCTCTACGGGCTGCGGTAAAAGTACGCTTATAAATCTTATCCCCCGCTTTTATGACGCAACCGAGGGCGAGGTTCTTGTGGATGGCATTGATGTAAGGCAGTATACGCAAAAGCAGCTTCGCAGCAAGCTCGGCTATATACCCCAGCGCTCGGTGCTTTTCACAGGCACGGTATCCGAAAACGTTGCCTTCGGCGACAGCGGTAAGGGCGAATACAGTCCCGAAGCAATTAAAAACGCCATTCGGATTGCCCAAAGCACTGATTTTGTCGAGCAGATGTCGGAGGGCTACGATTCTCCCATTTCTCAGGGCGGAACCAACGTTTCAGGAGGGCAGAAGCAGCGGCTTTGCATAGCCCGCGCCGTTTGCCGCGACCCAGAGATTTTTATCTTTGACGATTCGTTTTCAGCTTTGGACTATAAGACGGACAGAAATTTGCGCACTGCCTTAAGCAGTGAACTTGCCGGCACAACCTGCCTCATCGTCGCACAGCGTATCGGCACGATTCGCGACGCGGACAAGATTGTTGTTCTTGAGCAGGGCGAGGTCGTCGGAATCGGCACCCACAAGGAGCTTATGAAATCCTGTGAGGTTTACCGTGAAATCGCCCTATCACAGCTTTCAGAGGAGGAACTGATAAATGAGTGAAACTCCAAACAACAACCAACAGCGCAGAGGCCCAATGGGTGGTGGAAGGCAAATGGTCGGGGAAAAACCCAAGAACTTCAAGGCCGCCCTCAAGCGCTTTGTCGCATACTGCAAACCTTACTCCACCCCTATAATTATTGCGTTCGTTCTTTCCATCGCGGGCGCTGTTCTCACCATAATCGGACCCAGCAAGCTGGAGGATATTACAAACCTTATTATTCAAGGCGCAATGACGGGTATTGACCTTAAAAAGGTCGGGTCAATTGCTCTTACTCTCGCCATCCTTTACGGTGTCGGCGCGCTTTGCTCCTACGGTCAGGGCTTCATAATGGCAACCGTCACCCAGAGGCTGACAAAGTCCATGCGCAGGCAGCTTTCCGAAAAGATTAACCGACTGCCCCTTAAATTTTTCGACTCCTCAAGCTACGGCGATGTTTTAAGCCGTATTACCAACGATGTCGACACTATCGGTCAGACTCTGAATATGAGCATCGGCCAGCTGACCAGCGCAACGGCTCTGTTTTTCGGCTCGCTTATTATGATGTTCACAACGAATGTCATCATGACGCTTGCCGCAATCGGCTCGACTATAATCGGCTTTACGCTTATGATGCTAATCATGAGCAAATCCCAGAAACATTTCAAAAACCAGCAGCGCCAACTCGGCAGAATAAACGGGCACATCGAAGAAATCTACTCGGGACTTAATGTTGTGCGTGCCTACAACGGCGAGGAACAGTCCTCCAAGACCTTCACCGAAATTAACGACAAGCTTTACGGAAGCGCGTGGAAATCCCAGTTTATCTCGGGCATTATGATGCCGCTGATGAACTTCATCGGCAACTTCGGCTATGTTGCCGTATGCGTTGTCGGCGCGGCGCTCGTAATGGATAAAAAAATTGAGTTCGGCGTAATTGTTGCCTTCATGGTTTACATTCGCCTTTTCACTCAGCCCCTTGCGCAGGCCGCGCAGTCACTTACCTCCCTGCAGTCCACCGCCGCCGCTTCGGAGCGCGTGTTTGAGTTCCTTGATCAGGAAGAGCTTTCGCCCGAAAAGGAAGGCGTTATCTCTGCTCACGAGGCCAAGGGAGAGGTTGAGTTTAAAGACGTTAAGTTCAGCTACAACCCCGACCGCGAGATAATCAAGGACTTTTCCGCGCATGTTATGCCCGGGCAAAAAATCGCCATTGTCGGTCCGACAGGCAGCGGAAAAACAACTATCGTAAATCTTCTGATGCGCTTTTACGAGCTCGGCAGCGGTGAAATTCTGATTGACGGAATTCCGATCAGCCACATGAGCCGCGAGTGCGTGCATGACCAGTTCTGTATGGTTTTGCAGGACACCTGGCTCTTTGAGGGCACGATACGCGAAAACATCATTTACAGCAAAGAGGGCGTTTCGGACGCGGACGTTATAAATGCCTGCAAGGCAGTCGGGCTCCACCACTTCATCCGCACTCTGCCGGACGGTTATAACACCGTACTCGGCGATACGGCAAGCCTTTCCGCAGGACAGCGCCAGCTGCTCACAATCGCCCGAGCCATCATCGAAAACTCTCAGCTACTCATTCTGGACGAGGCTACGAGCTCCGTTGATACGCGCACAGAGGTACAGATTCAACGTGCAATGGAAAAGCTCACCGAGGGCAGAACCTCGTTTATCATCGCACACAGACTGTCTACAATTAAAAGTGCCGATTTGATTCTTGTCATGCGCGACGGCTGCATAGTCGAGCGCGGAACCCACGAGGAGCTCTTGCGGCAGGGCGGCTTCTATGCCGAGCTTTACAACAGCCAGTTTGACGATGAAATTGCATAAAGCAAACTTATACGCAGATTTTAATCAGAATTTAAGTTGTTTCAATATTATGAAGGAAGATTAGCATGAAACAAAAATTCGCACAATTCATGTACGGACGTTACGGAATGGATGAACTTTCTAAGTTCTTATCCTACTTTTCGCTGCTGCTGCTTTTAATATCCATGCTTTTCGGCAGCGCTGCTTCCGTAAAGTCGGTTATTGTCCTGATCGCTTTCGCACTTTTGGTTTTTTCCTATTTTCGTATTTTTTCGAAGAATTATGAAAAACGCCGTGCGGAAAACGCAAAATACCTGAACTTCAAGCGCCCCATCGCCGACAAGCTCAGGCTTCGCCGCGAAATGTGGGCACAGCGCAAGAACTTCAAGTTCTTCAAGTGCCCTTCCTGCAAGGCCGTTCTGCGCGTTCCGAAGGGAAAAGGGAAAGTCCGCATCGTGTGTAAAAAATGCGGCACGGCTTTCGAGAAAAAAACCTGACAGGGGTGATTTAAGCGTGTTCGGCTATATATCAGCGGTGCGCGACAGCCTTTCCGAAACGGACATGCAGCGCTACAAAGCTGTCTACTGCGGACTCTGCCGCGCTTTAAAGGAGCGTCACGGTCAGCTCGGACGCATGACCCTGACCTACGACATGACCTTTCTCATTTTGGTTTTAAACTCTCTTTACGAGCCGGAAATGTCGAACGGTGAGGAACGCTGCGTTGTCCATCCCTGCAAGAAACATTGCTGGCTTTCAAATGAAATTACAAACTATGCCGCCGATATGAACGTCGCTCTGGCTTATCTCAATCAGCTTGACAACTGGCACGACGACAAAAATGTTTTAAGTCTTCTGTTTGCCTTTGCGCTCAGAAAAAGATACAGGAAAATTTCGAAGCGGTATCCGCGGCAGTGCGCCGCCATGGAGAGCTGCATACGCCGTCTTTCTGAGCTCGAAAAACAGGGTGAACAGAATCCCGATGCGGGAGCAAAGCTCTTTGGCGAGCTGATGGGCGAGCTTTTCGCCTTCCGTGAAGACAGATGGACGCCCGCTCTTCGGGCAATGGCAGGCTCTCTGGGCGAATTCATATATATTATGGACGCGGTTATAGACCTGCCTAAAGACATAAAAAGACACCGCTACAATCCCCTATGCCATTTAAAAGCGGACGGGCGCAGCGACGCATATTTTAAAGACATATTGACAATGCTGATTGGAAACTGTACTATGAGCTTCGAAAAACTGCCTCTGGTTGAGGATGTGTCCATTATGCGCAACATTCTTTACTCCGGCGTTTGGACAAGATACGAGCTTGAGAAAGCCAAAACATCACGGCGAAAAGGAGAAAAACGCTGATGTCTGCTGACCCATATAAAATCCTCGGTGTTCCCTCCACTGCCAGTGACGAAGAAATTAAAAAGGCTTACCGCACCCTTGCGAAAAAGTATCATCCCGATAAAAACCCCGGCAACAAAGAAGCCGAGCGCAGAATGAACGAGATTAACGCCGCCTACGACCAGATAAAAAATCCACAGCAAAACACAGCCGGAGGATTTGGCGGTTTCGGTTCGGCAACGGGCTTCGGAGGTTTCGGTTCCGGCTTCGGCGGTTTTCACTCGGAGGCGGAGGAAGAATCGACCGCCCTGCGTGCTGCAATGAACTACATCAGAGCAAGACACTTTACCGAAGCCCTGAACGCTCTTGAAGGCGTGCCGGTTTCGGAGCGCGGTGCCCGCTGGCATTATCTGTGCGCGCTCGCCAATTACGGTCTGGGCAACACCATAGTCGCTCTGGAACACGCTCAGACGGCAGCTAAGCTCGAACCGGACAATATGGAATACCGCAGTCTTCTTGAGGAGCTTATGCACGGCGGCAGCTATTACAGCACTTTCAGCCAAGGCTTCCCGACAGCGTCCTTCAGCGGCAGCCCCTGCCTGTGGCTTTGCGCCGCCAGTCTGCTGTGTAATTTTTGCAGATGTTTTTAGGCTTCCGCTTTTCCCGATAATCTCAATTAAGAAAACCGACGAGTGTCCCCCGTCGGTTTTCTTGCACTTTGCTTGAGCTTATCTGCGCCACTTGTCGGCAAGCTGCTCCACTTGGTCGGCGAAGCGTCCCAACTCCTTGTTCGCCATTCCCTCACAACTTTTTGCCACGCGCAAGAGCTTTTCGCAGGCGGAAATAAGCCTTGTGAAAACTTTTGAAGCGCGCTCGTCGTGCGGACGCTCGAATCCTTTTTTCTCAACCGGAATCCCCACAGTCTGGGAAACAACCGTTCCTGTTAATAAATCGTAGCTCGTTCCGCTGTATGGTACAACGGTTTTGAGCTTATAGTCATCGTGCAGGAGCCGGGCAAAGCCCTCGGCAACCTCATCCTCGCCGTGATTGACAAAGACCAGAGACGGCTTTTTCTTGAAGGCGTTTATCCATTCAAGCAGCCCCTCTTTGTCGGCGTGGCCGCTTATACCCGGCATAAGGTAGAGCTCTGCTTCAACCGTAATCGGCTCTCCGAAGAGCTTTACCTCCTTAGCTCCGTCGAGTAAAATTCGTCCCAGCGTACCGTTCGCCTGGTACCCGACAAACAGAATCAGACTCTCACGGCGCCAGAGATTGTGCTTGAGATGATGGCGGATACGCCCCGCCTCGCACATTCCCGAAGCGGAGATTATAATCTTTGGCGTTTCGTCAAAGTTAATCGCCTTGGATTCCTCGCTTGAAACGGACATCTTCAAATCGGGGAACACGAGAGGGTTAATCCCCTGCCTGAACATTTCTTTTATTTCCTCGTCAAACGCGCTCGGGTCGGCCTGTAAAAACACCGCTGTCGCTTCGTTTGCAAGGGGGCTGTCCACATAGACGGGAAAACCGTCGTGCCCTTTCACAAGTCCCTCGGTTTTTATCTTGCGAAGGTGATATAAAATTTCCTGTGTCCTGCCGACGGCAAAGGATGGTATAACAACATTGCCGCCGCGGTCAAGCGTGCGCTGTATGCAGGAAACAAGAATCGGCAGAGTGTCCGCCGCTTTCTCGTGCAAACGGTCGCCGTAGGTGGATTCAACGACAAGATAATCGGTTTCGTCTATTGTTTTCGGGTTATTCAAAATCGGACGGCTCTTGTTGCCTACATCTCCGCTGAAAACTATTTTCTTTGTAACGCCGCTCTCGGTAATCCAGATTTCTATGCTTGAGGAGCCAAGCAAATGACCCATGTCGTTAAAGCGGATGCTGACATTTTCGCAAACTTCTTTTATTTCATCATATTTGCTGCCGTACATCTTGGCAACCGCGTCTTGCGCATCCTGCGTTGTATACATGGGTTCATAGGGCGGCATGCCCGAGCGCTTTGCCTTGCGGTTTTTCCACTCAGCTTCAAATTCCTGAATATGTGCGGAATCCAGAAGCATTATCTTGCAAAGATTAACCGTTTCCTCCGTCGCGTAAATCTTACCGTCAAAGCCGTTTTTACACAGCAGCGGCAGCTTTCCCGAATGGTCAATATGCGCGTGGGTAAGAAAAACGCAGTCAATATTAATCGGATTCACCGGCAGTTCTTCATTGACGAACACATCGGCACTCTGCTCCATGCCGCAGTCTATGAGTATGTTTTTCCCGTTTGTTTCTATCAGCGTACAGCTTCCCGTAACCTCATGCGTTGCTCCCAAAAAGGTAATTTTCATTTGTTTAATCCTCCGTAAAAGATTGGTGCCGAGGAAATAATAAGGGTCTAATCCGCAGAAAAGCCCAAGCTGACCGGCTGAGCCTAATCTCCGGGCAATGGTCTTTCGAGCCTGCTTTTATTTTACCACCAAATTCGACATTATTAAAGCGGTATATAAAAATTTAGCTTGAAACGAAAATTTTCGCTGTTATTCAGAACATTTGCGAGACTGGCTTTTCTACAAATGCCGTGTTATAATACTCTGCGGCTAAGCGGCCGTTTCGCGCAGGACTTTACGTTTATGCAAAGCTTTCCCGCGTCAATACACAGAAAACTTCGGAGGAACCGACATGACTGTTACTTACACGCCAAGGGGCGTATGCTCACGCAGGATGACTGTGAGCGAAGAGGACGGAGTTATTACTGACGCTCTGATTATCGGCGGCTGCAGCGGAAATCTTCAGGGAATCTCAAGGCTCATCATAGGTATGACGCTTGAGGAGGCGATTTCCCGTCTTAAGGGGATTGACTGCGGCGGAAGAGGTACCTCCTGTCCTGACCAGCTCTCAATTGCTATGCAGGAGCTTCTGGACCTAAAAAACGACTAATATAATAAAGCCCCGACGAGGTAAACGTCGGGGCTTTATTATTTACAGCCAGCTTTCTTCAATCTCGTGCGTTTTTGCGCGGGTCATGAGCGCGGTAAATGTTTCCTTGAGCGGTGAGCCCTTATACAGCACATTGTAGGTAGCCTCCGTTATCGGCATTTCAACCCCGCATTTTTGAGCCATGGCAAGCCCAGAGGCCGCGGCATAGTAGCCCTCCACGACCGCGCCGACCTGCTTCATCGCCTCCTGCGGCTCCATCCCCGCTCCGATAAGGAGTCCCGCACGCCTGTTTCGGGAATGCTCAGAGGTGCAGGTAACTATTAAATCGCCCATTCCTGCAAGCCCCGCGAAGGTTTCCTTGCGTCCGCCCATTTTTGCGCCCACCCTTGCTATCTCTGTCAGGCCGCGCGTCATGAGCATTGCCTTCGTGTTGTCACCGAAGCCCATACCGTCACAGGCACCGGCGCAAAGAGCTATTACGTTCTTGAGAGCGCCGCCAAGCTCAACGCCGACAATATCACTTGAGGCGTAAACCCTGAAACGCTCGTTCATAAACAAATCCTGAATAAGCTCCGCGACGGACGTATCCGGGCAGGCCGCCACACAGGCAGTCGGTATTCCTCGTCCAACCTCCTCCGCGTGCGAAGGTCCCGAAAGCGCGGCGACTATGTTTTTTCCGTGAAGCTCCTCGTCAATCACCTGTGAAAGGCGCAGAGCGCTTTTATTTTCAATACCCTTGGCGACTGATACAACAACAGCCCCGCTCGAAATCAGCGGTGAAATCCTTGCGGCCGTTTCACGAACCGCAAAGGAGGGTGTTGCCATAACAACAATGTCCGATCCGCTTACGCACGAAAGCTCCGACCTCAGCTTTAGATTTTGCGGAATGGGCACTCCTTTCAAAAACGGGTTTTCGCCCGTTTTTCTCATCGTTTCGGTTTCCTTTTCAAAGAATGACCAAAGCGTCACATCGTGTCCGTTTTCATTAAGGAGCAGCGAAAGTGCTGTCCCCCATGCGCCGCTGCCTACAACCGTTATCTTCATGCGGTTCCCCTTATCTCGTGCTTTAGGATAATTAACTATATTATTTTATCTTATTAAGACATTATTATAGCGGTATACTCTGAAAAAAGCCGCTATATCATCCTGATTAAATGAAACCATTCGGAACGCGAAATAACAAACGGCGGTAAGCTGCCCCGCGGTTTCGGATATATAATAATCCACAACCGCTCAAAACGCAAGCACCGCCGTCTGCTATTCATAGTAATTTTACATATTTAGAAATTGGTTTCTGTACTCATTTGCCGAACTTAGGTTTATCGGACTCAAGACTTTTTCTCAGTCAAGATTAAATTTCTCGCCGTAACCGTAGTTTTCATAGATATAGTCAATATCCTTATCACCGCGTCCGGAGAGGTTTACGAGGATAGTGCCGTCCTTATGCTCCTTGGCATATTTAAGAGCATAGGCAAGGCCGTGGCTTGATTCGATAGCGGGTATAATGCCCTCGTTGCGGCAAAGCAGGAAATAGGCCTCTATTGCCTCGTCATCGGTGACAGACTTATAGTTTACCCTTCCGAGATCATGCAGATAGGCGTGTTCCGGTCCGACAGAGGGATAGTCAAGACCGCTTGCGCAGGAATAAACAGGAGCCGGCTCGCCGTTTGCGTCCTTGAGCATAATACTTTCAAAGCCGTGCATAACACCCTTTTCTCCGAAGGTGATAGAAGCGGCGTGGTCGCCGAGTGTTTCACCCTTGCCCATTGGCTCGACACCGTAGATTTCAACGGGGTCGGCAAGGAAGGCCGAGAATAGACCCATTGCGTTTGAGCCGCCGCCGACACAGGCGCAGATAGCGTCAGGCAAGCTGCCCGTCATTTCCTTGAACTGGTCACGCGCTTCGAAGCCGACAACCGACTGGAAGTCGCGCACCATCATCGGGAACGGGTGCGGTCCGACAACGGAACCAATGCAGTAAATGGCGTCCTTGTATTCGTGCATATAACCCTCAAAGGCCGCGTCAACCGCCTCCTTAAGAGTCTTAAGGCCGTGGCTCACTGGAATGACCCTTGCGCCGAGCATTCTCATGCGGGTCACGTTGGGAGCCTGCTTCTTGATGTCGACCTCGCCCATGTAAACGTCGCATTCCATCCCGAAATACGCCGCTGCTGTCGCCAGAGCCACGCCGTGCTGTCCCGCGCCTGTTTCCGCAATGATCTTCTTTTTACCCATAAATTTTGCAAGCAGACCCTCGCCCATGCAGTGATTTAGCTTGTGGGCGCCTGTGTGGTTCAAATCCTCGCGCTTAAGGTAAATCTGCGCGCCGCCGATTTTTCTTGAAAGGCGCTCGCAATGGTATACGGGGGTCGGACGACCCTGAAATTCTTTGCGTATACGACGAAGCTCGCTTATAAACTGGGCGCTGTTGCAGATTGTGTTGTAGGCTTCGATTATTTCTTCAAAAGCCGGTATAAGGTCGGGCGGAAGATATGCGCCGCCGTACTCGCCGTAACGTCCGTCCCTGGTCGGAGTGTTTTTAAGGTATGTTTCAAAGCCCTTGTTGGGATTTTCAAAATTCGCGTTCATAATTATATCTCCTTTAATGATATTATTTTATACTATTTATCTCTTTTAGACACTTGTTGCTTCGCTAGTGTCACTTGGTCTTAATGTGCTTAGTTTTGCCGAAAACGCCTGTTTTTTACACCATCGCAAAAGTCCCATAATTTTACCTCCTAAAACAACAAAAAAGCCTTTGTCCAATTCTTAGGACAAAGACTCAAAGCCTCTGCGGTACCACCTAAGTTGACGAGAAACTCGCCCCCTCACGACACACAAAATGTGTCTGCACATTTTACGGGTTGCCCTCCCGTCGGCCATTACTAACGCAAAAGCGCTTTCCTGCCGCCCTCACAAGTCCATTCACATACACGCTCGCTGCGACAATTCCACCGCCTGCCGCTCTCTTTGAACCGCTCTTGCATGCTACTATCTCTTGATCATCGGTTTGCTATTCGATTGCCCTGATGTTAACACCTAAAAAAACTCTTGTCAACAGTTTTTTATTATTATCTCCGGTGAATTGTTTTAGCCCGCCTTTTTGTGTACTCCGCTCGCACCAAAACGGCTGTGCGCTATTCTATGCGCAAGGTCCGACTGTTGATTCTCACGCCGTGAAAAAGCACCCGAAAGAGCTTCACTTCTTCGGGTGCTGATATATTATGTTAACCTACTATTCAGCGTATCTGACCATTGCCGTATATTACATATTTGCAGCTTGTCATCTCGCGCAGACCCATCGGACCGCGGGCGTGCATCTTCTGCGTCGAGATTCCGATTTCAGCGCCGAGTCCGAACTCGCCCCCGTCTGTGAAACGCGTAGACGCATTAACATAAACCGCCGCGGCATCGACTTCGTTTAAAAAGCGTTGTGCTTTTGTGTAATTGTCGGTTACGATGGCTTCAGAGTGTTCTGTTCCGTACCGTGCGATGTGGTTCATGGCCTCGTCAATATCCGCGACGATTTTTACTGCCAAAATATAGTCGTCATACTCGGTTTCCCAGTCGGCGTCGGTTGCGGCAATGGCGGGTTTTCCCAGTATCTTCAAAGCTTTAGGGTCACAGCGCAGCTCGACGTTATATTTATTGAGACGGGGCAGAACAAGGAGCAGAAACTCCTCTGCTATCGCCTCGTGAACCAGCAGAGTTTCCATCGCGTTGCATACGGAGGGGCGGCTGCACTTTGCGTTTTCAACGATTTTAGCAGCCATTTCAAGATCGGCTTCAGAATCCACATAGACGTGGCAATTGCCTATACCCGTCTCGATTACCGGCACGCTCGCGTTCTCGACAACGGACTTAATCAGCCCGCTTCCTCCGCGAGGAATGAGGACATTCACATATTCACGAAGCCCCATGAGCTCCTTGGCACTCTCGCGTGAGGTATCCCGAACAAGACAAATACAATCCTCGGGCAGTCCCGCATCGGCGAGGGCTTCTCGCATTATGTCAACTAATATAGAGTTGGAGTTTATGGCCTCCTTGCCGCCGCGAAGTATGCAGGCGTTGCCCGACTTAAGGCAAAGAGCAGCGGCGTCAACCGTTACATTCGGCCTTGCTTCGTAAATTATTCCGATGACCCCCAGAGGCACGCGCTTTTTTCCGATGGTCAGTCCGTTCGGGCGCTCGGACATGGAAATAACTTCGCCTATCGGGTCGGAAAGCGCTATCAGTTCGGCAACGCTTGAGGCTATGCCTTCAATTCGCTCCGGCGTAAGAAGAAGTCTGTCCAGAAACGCACGCTTGATTCCCGAATTTTCAGCAGTTTCAATGTCTGCGGCATTCGCCGCCAATATGCGATCCTTGTTTTTTAAAAGCGCGAGCCGAATTGCCTCCAGCGCATCATTTTTTTTGGTGGTTCCCGCAACAGCCAAAACTCGGGCGGCTTTTTTCGCGGCAGCGCCCATTATTTCAAGCTCAGTCATTTATAACCATTCCTTTCTTTGCATACAACACACAAAAATAACCATGAAACGGAATGGTTATAAATGTGCATGTGTTGCGGTTGCCATAGGCGAGCAACACGCACTTGAAATCAAATAGGTTTGAAACTTTTTCAAACCTGTCCTCTCTTTCCTGCAAAAAGTGTTCCCGCAGCTTTGCCCGAGACTATATCATAGAGCAGCTCAGGCGTGCTTCCGTTTGCTATGTACATATCAATGCCGTTTTTCGTGGCCAGTTCCGCCGCCTGAAGCTTAGTTATCATACCGCCTGTTCCGCGGCTGCAGCCCGCGCCGCCTGCCAGAGAACGGATTTTGTCGTCAATTTCTTTTACCTCGCTGATTAGCTGAGCGCTCGGGTTTTCGGTCGGGTCGCTGTCAAAAAGGCCATCAATATCGGAGAGCAGAACAAGTTTATCCGCCGCACACAACACCGCAACAACAGCGGAAAGCGTGTCGTTGTCGCCAAAGACCTTGTGCTCTTCATTATCGGCTTCAATTTCTGCGTAGCTCACCGAGTCGTTTTCGTTAACAATGGGAATTATGCCCATTTCCAGAAGAGAATTGAAGGTATTTGTGAGGTTGTGCTTTTTCTCGGGATTATCTACATCCTCGCCCGTTAAAAGAATCTGAGCAACGATTTTTCCGTATTCACCGAAAAACTTATCATAAAGGTGCATAAGCTCGCACTGTCCGACGGCGGCGGCAGCCTGCTTTTGGCTCAGTATGCTCGGGCGCTCCTTCATCTGGAGTTTTCCCGCACCGACGGCAATAGCGCCTGAAGATACCAGTATTACCTCGTGACCCATGTTACTGATGTCCGACAGCACCCGTGTGAGCGAGTCAAAACTGCGAAAATTCAGCGTTCCGCCTTCGTGCGTAAGTGTGGAGGTACCGACCTTCACTACTATTTTGATTTTATGAGTCTTGACGTTCATAATCAGTTCCCTTTCGTGCTTTAGTTTAGTATACCACCGAATTTGCTGTTTGCAATCAGGCAAATAGCGCAAAAACCCACAGCTTTCAGGCTTTTTTGCGCACCGAATCGTTGAAATAACGGAGCCGACGCAATTAACGCGGCAGCTCCGGCTAAATATTCAGACTTTTCCAAGCTCCGCGATTTTATTAGAAATCGCCGCAAAGCCTCCGATATCCAGCGTTTCACCTCGAATTTTCTCGTCAAAACCGCAGGACACGATTGTATCGAGAAGCTCTTCCTTTGAATATCCCGAAAGTCCTGAAGTGAGCGCGTTTAAAAGCGTTTTTCTCCGCTGGTTAAACGATGCGCGAACCACTGCGAAAAAGAGCTTTTCATCCGTGAGCTTCGCGGGTGCTTCGCGGCGTGTTGTGAGCTTAATAACGCTGGAGACTACCTTCGGCGCGGGCATAAAGCAATTGGGAGTAACGTCAAAGAGGATTTCCGGCTCAGTGTGCCAGTTCGTATAGATCGTGAAGGCGCCGTAGTCGCTCGTTCCCGCTTTCGCGCAGATACGAAGCGCTACCTCGCGCTGAATCATGAGCGTCATGCTCTCAAAACAGCCCGCCTCGATAAAGGCCGAGATGAGCGGACTTGTTATGTTGTAGGGCAGGTTCGCGCAGACCACAGGTTTTAGACCCTCGAAGTTTTCCCTTACAATTTCGGCAATATTAAGTTTCAGAACATCTCCGAAAACCACCTTGGTGTTTTCGCAATCCTTCAAAGTTTCGTTAAGGACGGGAGCAAGCGCCTTGTCAAGCTCAACAGAAACTACTTTTCCGGCGAGCTTTGAAAGCTGCACAGTAAGGCAGCCGATTCCGGGTCCTACCTCAAAAACGCCCGTGCCCTCGTCAATACCCGCCTCCTCTGCAATCTGCTCCGGCACCCATGAGGCAATTAAAAAGTTCTGTCCCATCGATTTTGAAAAGCGAAAGTCTTGTCTTGAAAGCAAGGCCCTGATTTGCCCGATATCACATAAATCCATAAAGCTCCTTAAGATTAAAGCAGTTTTTCATAGCAGACGCGCTCGCTTTGAGCCTCTTTTCCGCTGTTTAAATATATAGTTCCGCAGTGGACAAAGCCGCTTCTTTCGAGAAGCGCACGCATCGCCTTATTATCGCGGTGAGTGTCGCCGCGAATGCTTGTAAAGCCATGTTCTCGTGCAGAGCTATCTGCATAGGATAGCATTTCGCGCGCAATTCCCTTTCCGCGATATTCATTGCCAACCGCGGCACGGTGGAAAACCGTGTAGGGTATGTCTCCCGTCAGCCAGCTTCCGTCATATACGAGATTGTAGCTCGCCTCATCCTCAAAGAAAATTGATATTACGCCCGCTATCTTTCCATCAAATATAAATACGTGACAACAGCCCTTAATAATGTCGGCCTCGAAAACTTCGCGTGTCGGATAGCCGTTCTGCCACTGGTCAACGCCGCTCTCCCTGAGGAAACGCTGGGCGTCCCCGACTATCTCCATAATGCGCTCAAGGTCCGAAATTTCGGCAAGCCTATGCTCCATTTCGAGCCCTCCTGGCAGCACCGACTGCCGTTGCGCAGCCGGAATATTGGGGTATGACGTAGTTGAGTTTATAGAGCTTTGCAAAGTTGTCATATATCGCTTTCGCCATTTTTGTTTGGGATATTCCGCCGGTAATAACGACGTTTTTAACATCATAACCGTTACAGGCAAGGGCTGCGTGAGAGCCCGCGACCTCCATAACCGTGTTAATCAGGGCATAAGCCCAGTCGCTCTCCGACGCTCCGTCACTCGCTTTTGCGAGGTTTGAGGCAGTCAAATCAAGGGGCAGAGTATCTGTTCCGGCGAATAAATCACCTATTGTTATATCAACAGTCAACCTGTTCCCGTTTTCGGCGAGCTCGAAGAATTCACACATATCGGTAATTCCGAACATTTTTTTTGAAATTCCTCGGAGTGTTCCGCTCCCGACGCCTGAACCGCCGATGTGCGTATACTTACCGTTTCTGGCCAACACTATTGACGTACCGGTACCGATACTCACAACAACAGTCTCCTGAAGTCCCGAAAGCCAGGCACCGCCCTCGCCTGTGGCTTCAATTTCAGGAATATGTATTACCTTTCCGTCAAGGCCTTCAAAACAGCACTTATCCGCGCCGACTCCGGTGACGGCAAGCATATTTACATTCTCAGCTGAAATTTCGTTTTCCGCCATAAAGTTCTTCACCAGCTCGGACGCCGTCTTTTCGCTGCCTACTATGCTCTTTGTCGCGGTAACCGTGTCGCCTTGGAGTGCAACAATCTTTACCGCGGAGGCTCCCATATCATATCCCAGAATCACTATTGACCCTCCAAACCATTTTGCTCCCGCGCCTCTTCCGCTTCTATTTCAGCAAGGAGCTTCTTATCCGATTTCTCAGTGAAAACAAGCTTTTCAAACATATCCGGCCGGCGTTTCTTTGTGCGGATTATCGACTGCTTACGCCGCCATTTTTTTACGTTGGCATGGTGACCGCTTCGTAGTATATCGGGCACGCACCTGCCCTCCCATATCTCGGGACGCGTATACTGCGGGTACTCCAAAAGCCCGTCCCAATGGCTCTCTCCCGTAAAGCACTCCTCGTCGGACAAAACGCCCGGAACCATTCTGCAAACGCAGTCCGTTAGCGCCATTGCGGGGATTTCGCCACCCGTCAGCACAAAATCGCCCACGGATATCTCCTCATCAACGCACTCTTCGATGAAGCGCTCGTCAATTCCTTCGTAATGTCCGCAGACAAGTATAAGGTGGTCGAAATCCTCCTTCAGCTGCCGTGCCTTTGACTGGTCGAATCTTGTCCCCTGCGGCGAGAGGTATATAACGCGTGTTTTTCGTTCGCCCGCACATTCGCGGACAAAGTCAAGGCAGGACTTGAGCGGCTGAGCCATCATGACGCAGCCCCAGCCGCCGCCATAAGGGTAATCGTCCACTTGCCCCTGCTTATTTTCTGTAAAGTCTCTTATTTGGATACAATTTATTTCAATAATGTCCTTTGACGCCGCTCTCCCCAGAATGCTCTCGCCGAGAACGGCCTTCATCGAGTCCGGGAACAGCGTCAGTATGTCAATTCGCATGAGAGGTTTTTTTTCACCGCCCCCATGCGCGATATTTTCAAAATCAAAATTTTCGTTCATCCGAACCTCCTGCGCTAATTGGTCCGCGCCTACATTCCGTCAATCAGACGAACGGTAACAAGTCCTGCGCTCACGTCTGTATTTATGATGAACTGCGGCACCGCGGGAATAAGAATTTCTCTTTCTCCCGTTACAACATAGACATTGCCGGCGGGCAATTCGAGCACATCGCTGAGCTTGCCCAGTTCCTTGCCGCCCTCGTCAACAACACTTGCTCCAATAATGTCCTGAAGGAAAAAAGCACCTTCCGGGAGCTTTGCCTCGCTCCTGTCGATTGACACAATCTTATTTTTTAAGGTCATCGCCTCGTTAACGCCGGAAACACCCTTAAGCTCCGCAATCAGGCACTGCTTATGAACCTTGCCCGATATTAGTTCATAGGGTTTTCCGTCGATATATAAATACTTGAATTTTTTAAGGAACTCGGCGCTGTCGGCCCAAGGCTGAATTTTGACCTCACCCTTTATGCCGTGAGTGTTGCAAATTATTCCTGCTTCAAGATATTTTTCCATCAATAATTCTCCAAATAAGATATACTCATTATTCCAAAAACATCTGTTAACGCCTTCGGCAAAAACAAGCCTAAACGTCTAAGGGGGACAAAGCTGCCTTTATCCCCCTTCGCATATCAGTCCATGATTTCAACGGACACGGTTTTTCCCTGTCTTTGAGCTACGGCGCGCATGAGTATTCGAATTTCTTTAACAATGCGGCCCTGGCGGCCGATTATTTTTCCCATGTCGCCATCCGCGACGCGAACCTCGAAAACGGTTTCGGCGTCGGTTTTCTTCTCGGTGACTGTAACCTCGTCGGGATTATCGACAAGGTTTTTTGCAATGTAGCTTAAGAGTTCTTTCATGCTCGGCTCTCCTTAAAGCACCTCTGCCTTTTTCAGCAAAGCTCTAACGGTTTCTGTGGGCTGAGCTCCGTTAGCAATCCAATACTTAGCACGTTCTCCGTCAACCTTAATTCCCGAAGGATTGGTAAGGGGCTCATAGGTGCCGATTTCCTCGATAAACTTTCCGTCACGGGGAGAATGAGAATCTGCAACTATGATTCTGTAATAGGGATTCTTGTGTGCACCCATTCTGCGAAGTCTGATTTTGACCATTTATATTCACCTCCAAATTCTTTGTCTTTATGTGCAAACGCCAAAGGCGGTGCAAACTTATTAAAACTTAAACGGCATTCCTTTGCCCATTCCCATGCCCATACCCATGTGTTTGGATTTTTTCCCGCCAGTCATTTGCTTTGTCATGGTTTTCATCATTTCAAACTGTTTGATAAGGCGGTTGATATCCACAACGCTGGTTCCGCTTCCCGCGGCGATGCGCTTTTTCCTGCTGCCGTTCAGTATAGCCGGATTTTCGCGCTCATAGGCAGTCATTGATTTAATTATTGCTTCGGTGCGCGAAAATGCTTTTTCATCGATAGTCGCGCCCTTGAGAGCTTTTGAGTCCATGCCCGGTATCATCGCGGCGATGTCCTTGATATTACCCATGGATTTTAGCTGCTCAAGCTGTTCAAGATAATCTGTGAAGGTAAACTGGTTTTTACGCATCCGCTCGGCCATTTTCATGGCTTTCTGCTCGTCAAAGTTCTGCTCCGCTTTTTCAATGAGCGTGAGCACGTCGCCCATACCGAGTATTCTGGACGCCATTCTGTCCGGATGGAAGGGCTCAATGTTGTCGAGCTTCTCGCCGATACCGACAAATTTAATCGGCTTACCTGTGACTGCGCGAACCGAAAGCGCCGCGCCGCCTCTTGCGTCGCCGTCAAGCTTTGTGAGCATAACGCCGGTGATTCCCAGAGCTTCGTCGAAGGCCGCCGCCGCGTTAACTGCGTCCTGACCTGTCATCGCGTCTACCACCAGCATTATTTCAGAGGGCTTCGTCGCTGCCTTGATGTTCTTAAGTTCGTCCATCAGCGCCTCATCAATGTGCAGACGGCCCGCCGTGTCGAGAAAAACAAGGTCGTTGCCGTGGCGCTTTGCATGCTCGATGGCGGCCTTGGCGATATCTACGGGATTTGCCTGCCCCATCTGGAAAACAGGAATATCGAGTTGAGCGCCGACGGTTTCAAGCTGCTTGATTGCGGCGGGACGGTAAACGTCGCATGCAACCAGAAGCGGACGTTTGCCACTTTTTTTCATCAGTCCCGCGAGCTTCGCTCCGTTAGTGGTTTTACCCGCGCCCTGAAGACCCACGAGCATAACAACGCTCGGTGACTGTGAGGAAATCGTGAGCCTTACATTTTCGCTGCCCATAAGGCTCGTCAGCTCTTCGTTGACAATTTTAATGACCATTTGCGCGGGAGTAAGGCTCTGCAGAACATCCTTCCCCTCGGCACGGTCGCTGACTTTTTTCACAAAGTCCTTGACCACCTTGTAGCTGACGTCTGCCTCCAAAAGAGCAAGTCGCACCTCGCGCATGGCTTCCTTTATGTCCGCTTCGGTGAGGCGGCCTTTGCCCCGAAGCTTTTTAAACGCCGCCGATAACTTTTCGGAAAGGCTTTCAAATGCCATAAATGCTCCTCATTTTTTACTGCGTTAGTTCCTAATACTGTCAAGCTCCGTGAGCAGCGCCTCGGCAAGCCCGCGTGCTTTTCCTTCCGATAATTGAATTAGCTCATTAAGCTCGGTTTCCATTTTATCCAGAACAAGCCTCTGCTCGGAAAAACGCTTTAAAAGTCCCGTTTTTTCCTCGGTTTCAGTGAGCGTTGCTTCCGCACGTACAATCAGGTCGCGCACGCCCTGACGTGAAATTTGCATTATTTCCGCGATCTCCGCAAGCGATAAATCTTCATTGTAGTGCATGCCAAAACAGCTTCGCTGACGAGGCGTCAGCAGTTCGCCGTAAAAGTCAAGAAGCATGGTCATCATAAGTGTTTTATCGCCCATTTTCAGACCGCCTCCCGCTAAAGTTCATTAAGAAGCACGAACATCGCACGGCATATACTACACTGTTTGAAAAGCGTTGTCAAGTATTTTTACTTTACACCCGAGGAATATTTTATCCGAATACGTGGAAAACTTTTGCGTACGGCGCGAAAAGTGAACAAAACCGTCTTATTACTTGTTCACGCTCTGTGATTTGCTCTTTACAATCAGCTTTTAAGCACGAAATGAGGACGAAACAATGACTTATGACGGCATAATGCCACAAATAGGTGACGAAGGTCTTCCTGCCTACGGGGAGAATATTGCTCGCACTCTCAATATACGCGGCTTTGTTCGCGGGACCTCTGTTGCAAAAGCACTCATTAGAAACCTTCATCTTCTCCATGAGCGCCACAGGACTCTGGAATCAAAATACTCAGGCGGCGAGCTGATACCGCCATACATTGAATGGCTTTTGGATAACTTTTATCTTGCCCATCGGGAGGGCCTTTCGTCGGTACAGGAGCTGCGAAGCTGCGGAAGAATACCCGCCGCAAAGGGCACAGCCGCGCTTTTTTCCCTATGCCAGGCGCTCATCCGTTCAGGCGACGGCAAGGTAACGCCTGAGCGAAGCCTGCTCTTTTTGCAGGGCTGCCAGCAGGTTTATGTGCTTAGCCGCAGAGAGCTTCTGCGTTTCGTGGCGGTTTTGAAGGCCGCCGCAATTTCGGAGCTTGCCGAGCTCTACGCTTCGGGAATCGACGGCGATTTTGCCGCCAAAGCTGCGGAAAAGCTCTTTTCAACTCTGCGTGTCCTCTCTACCATCGATTTTTCGGAAATTCTTGAAAGTGTCGACAAAACAGAGCAGGTTTTGAAGCAGGATCCCGCAGACGTTTACCCCAAAATGTCCGAAAAAACCAGAAACCACTACAAAAAACGTGTGGAAAAGCTCGCTCGCGCCTACCATGTGAGCGAATATCGAATTGCCGAGCATGTGCTTGAGCTTGCCCGCAATGCGGACGGGGATGCCCGTCACGTCGGTTACTGGCTTTTCACCCGTCCGATGGAGGAGGAAAAACCATCCCGCTCCGGCGAAATCTATATCTCCGCGAACATTCTTATTACACTTACATTGTCGATAGCCGCGGGCTTCTATGAGTGGAGCGCAATCGTTGGGTTTTTGCTTCTGCTGCCCGTTTCCGAGCTTGTTAAGAGCATAATTGACTATTTTTTACTCCGCTTTACTCCTCCTGCGCATGTGCCGCGCATGGAGCTCGAGGAGGGTGTGCCCCCAAACGGACGTACCGTTTGCGTAATCGCAGCTTTACTGACAAGCGAAAACAGCGGAGCCTCGCTTGCGCGGAAGCTGGAGGAATTTCGCCTTGCCAACCGGAGCTGTGGCGAGCATCTGCTTTTCGGGATTTTAGGCGACCTGCCCGATTCTGACAGCAAGGATACGCCCGAGGATGAGAAAATCATTTTGGGCGCAAAGAGCGCCGTTGACGGGCTAAACGCAAAATACGGCGGCGGCTTTTTCTTTTTTGTCAGGGAAAGAAGCTACAACAAAGCAGATAAGCGCTACACAGCCTGGGAACGAAAGCGCGGAGCGGTAACGGAGCTTGCAGGGTTAGTCAGTGACGGAGACTCGTCCCTGCGTGTGCTTTCGGGTAATCTTCTCTCGCTCCGCGGTATTCGCTATATTCTGACCTTAGATGAGGACACCCGCCTTACACCCGGCACGGCAAAGGAGCTTATCGGCGCAATGCTCCACCCGCTTAACACTCCTGTTATTGACAGCGGAACGAATAAAGTAGTTTCCGGACACGCTGTCATTCATCCGCGTATATCGGTGGAGCTTTCCTCCTGCAACAGAAGCCGTTTCGCAAAAATCTTCGCGGGGCACGGCGGAACGGATCCTTACGGCAGCGACAGCTCAGAGCTTTATATGGACGTTTTTGAAAACGGTGGCTTTGCAGGAAAGGGAATCATAGACGCCGAAGCTTTCACGCGGTGTATGAAAAGCCGTATTCCCGATAACCTTGTTCTGTCGCACGACGCTCTTGAAGGCGCCTTTCTCCGCGGCGGCTTCATGGGAGATGCGGAGCTGACGGACAAGTTTCCCTCCGACATTCTCTCGTATTATCGCAGGCTTCACCGCTGGACACGCGGCGACTGGCAGAATCTGCCTTGGCTATTTCGCAGAGGAAAAAACCTTTCGGACCTTGACCGCTTTCGTCTTTTCGACAGCATACGCCGAAGCCTGGTTGCCCCGCTGACCTTTCTGACCTTTGCCGCCGCTTTTTTTTCACCGACAAGAGGGCTAATTTTTGCTGCGCTTACTGCGCTAATCGCCTTTGCGCTGCATCTGGCTTTCACCGCCGTGACGAACCTTTTTCGTGACGAGCGCGAGGTGCGCCTGCGCTGCCACAGTGCGGTTTATCGCGGCGTAAGCGGCTCATTTTTGCAGACCTGCGCGAAGCTCGTTCTCTTGCCCTATGAGGCTTATATATGCGCAAGTGCCATTGTAACCGCACTTTGGCGTATGCTTGTCAGCCACTCGGGACTATTAAAATGGACCCCCGCCTCGGTCTTTGAGGGCAAGGCTCAGGGCGTACGGAAATATATCCGCAATATGTGGTTTGCTCCCTTCGCGGCGCTGCTTATCGTTTTGTTTTCCCCCTCAGTAATCGGAATAACAAGCGGTATTATCTGGTTTTTCTCGCCTCTTCTCGCCTTCTCTCTCTCTCAAATTACCGTGCATCAGCTCAAGTGCACCGCAGAAGAACGGAGCTATCTTCTCGCCTGTGCAAAAAGAATCTGGTCGTTTTTTGAGGATTTCTGTACCGCGGAGGACAATTACCTGCCCCCCGACAATTTTCAGGAGCGCCCGCCTGTCGGTATTGCGCACAGGAGCTCCCCAACAAATATCGGGCTTTGCCTTATAAGTTGTCTTGCCGCCATTGACCTGAATGTCGCCAGACCCGAAGCGGCTTTGGGGATTATTCAGAATATCCTCACAACACTTAGGCGGATGGTCAAGTGGAACGGGCATCTGTATAACTGGTACGACACAAGAACTCTCAAACCTCTTCATCCCGCCTACGTTTCAACGGTTGACAGCGGAAATCTGGCCGCCTGCCTTGTTATCCTGCGGGAGGCGCTTACCGAATACGGCAGAGCTGACCTTGCCGCAAGTTGTGATGAGCTGTTGTCCCCCATGTCGTTTGAGCCGCTTTATGACGAAGCGCACCATCTTTTCTCAATCGGTATTGACACGTGCAGGGCGAACATCACAAGCAGTTTTTATGATTTAATGGCGAGCGAGGCTCGTACCGCAGGCTTTGTTGCAATTGCCAGAGGAGATGTTCCGCGCCGTCACTGGCGCAGTCTTTCCCGCGCTCAGGTCGAGAAGGACGGCTACCGCGGCATGGTTTCGTGGACAGGCAGTATGTTTGAATATCTTATGCCCCGTCTCTTTTTTGAAAGCGCAGAGGGTTCCCTTTTGTATGAGAGCATGCGCTTTGCGGTCGGCGTTCAGAAGAACCGAGGCAAAAACAAAAATCTTCCGTGGGGCATCTCCGAGAGCGCCTTCTATGCGCTTGATCCCTCACTAAACTATCGCTACAAGGCTCATGGCTGCGGCGCTCTCGCGCTTAAGCGCAATATGAACAAAGAGTTTGTGGTTTCGCCTTACAGCAGCTTTCTCGCGCTGTGCTGCGGCGTGAAAGACGTGGTTAAAAACCTGCGCAGCATGGAACGCCTTGAGGCAGCGGGAAAATACGGGTTTTGGGAGGCAATCGATTTCTCCGAGGGCAGAGCGGCAGGAAAAAACGGAGAGGTAGTTTACTGCGTGATGGCGCACCATCTCGGAATGAGTCTTGTTGCCATCGCCAATGCTCTCTGCGAGAACATCATGCCTCACAGACTTATGCGCGACCCGTCCATGTCCGCTCATGCCTGTCTGCTTGACGAAAAGCTTCCTCTCGGCGGTGTCCTTCTTCGCCGAAGGGAAAATAAACTGCCCGATAAACCGCCGAGAGCAGGCAGCATCTATTGGGAAAAACGCGGGAGCTTTGTTGATTTCGATTCGCCTGTCTGCTGTGCACTTTCAAACGGCTCCTATAGTGTTATGTTAACTGATAGCGGCGTCACAAAAGCCCGCTGCGGTGACTTTACCCCATATTTTACCGCAGATGAGCACTCCGCCCTCACTCACGGGCTGGAGTATTTCATAGGAATTGGCAGCGAGCTTATTCCCCTCTTGCCCTCTCCTTCAACGGGCGAAAAATCGAAAACCACTTGGGAGTTCAGCTTTTCGGGCGCAAAAATCGATACAACTCTCGAAAATTTGCGTTCACAGCTACTTTTTTCGGTTTCATCCGGCTCGAACGGTGAAAAGCGCGTTATCGCAATCAGCAGCTCCGACGGCGAAAGCCGAAACTGCGAGCTATTTGTAATGCTTGAGCCGGTCATGGCGTCAAATATTGATTATGTAAACCACCCGGCATTCTATAAGCTGGGTCTCCATGCGAAAATGCTCGGCGGCACACTTATAATTAGGCGCGTTGAGCGGCAAAGCGTTTCCGAGAGCTATATGTGCCTTGCCGCCTCCTCGCCGATGGAGGTATCCGCAAGGCGGGCGCTTGTTCCGGGCAGAGGCGGTCTCAGGGCGGCGCTCGGGCAAAACGTCCCTTCAGCGCTCGGTTGGCTCAACGATCCTTATATCTGCGTGAAAATTCCGCTACGGCTGACGGGCGGAGTTGAAAACGCCGTAACGCTTGCGCTGGCTGTGGGCAACAGCGAAAACGAGGCCTACGCCTATGCACAGCGTATTCTGGCGGGGGGAAATTCCGATGTTGCGGATTTTCCGGCTGAACGTGCTTCAAAGCTGCGGCTTACCGAAGCGCAGACGCAGGGGGCGATGGAGCTTATGAGCACCCTTAATTATCCCGCCCCTCCGCTTGCGGCAAGCTGCACCTCGAAAAGCGAATTCTGGCGCTTTGGAATTTCAGGTAACTATCCTATAAAGGCAGCGACAATTGACTCCGAGGAGGACCTGGAAACGGCTGAGACGCTTATAAAGCAGCACACTTTTCTAAAGGCCCTCTATATGCCCTTTGACCTCGTTTTTCTTACGGATGAGGGGGGCGACTATATTCGCCCAATCGCCACAGCTTTAGGTGAGCTTCGCCGCACCGTCGGCTGCGACAGCCCGAATATTCATATCATTGACCGCTCGTTGGGCGTTGAGGGCATAGTCGCATTCGCCGTCAGTGCAAGAAAAAGGAGCTTAAACCCCGAATCTCATAAATATATTATGTCTACCAATTTTGCATATCCATCGCAGAATTTTCCTGAATTTGGTTGGAATGAAGACGATAGCTTCTATTTTTATGTAAACCATTCGCTGCCGCCTCGCGCCTGGGGTAACATTCTCACTAACGGGCGTTTCGGTTACTTTGCCACGGACTGCGGAACTGGGCATTTGTGGTATAAAAACGCCCGCGAGTACCGAATTAACCGCTGGCTTTGCGACAGCATAACAACCCGCGGAACGGAAAGGCTTGAACTGGGCAGCGTCAGCCTTTTTGCCTGCGCAGAGGATACGGACTGCAAGGTGACTTTCGGTTTTGGCTTCGCAAAATGGGAAAAGGAAATAGGCGGGCAAAAACTAAAGATGACCGCCTTTGTCCCCACGGACACCGATGCCCGTGTATTGATAATCGAAAGCAGCTCCGAGAGCGCAATGCCCCTTCTCTGGAGCAGCGACCTTGTTCTCAGCGGCTGCGATTCCGATTCTTCAAGGGTCAGTCTCTCCGTAGCCGACGGTGTTTTCACGGCTGCAAGCCCCGAAAGCCCGTTTCCCGAAGCGAAGTTCCGAATATGTTCCTCTGCTCAAATTACGGGCTTTACCACAAACCGCAGTCTGTGGCTTCAGGGAAAAACCGATAACTCCTGCTTAAACGGCGGCTTTATCGGCATTGGCTTCGAGGCGGCAGGATCCTTTGTTCTCGTTTGCGGCTGTGACGACGAGGAAAAGCTCCGAGAGCTTTGTTCCTATGAAACCGCCGTTGCCTCTCTGGACAGGACGGTAAGGCACTGGCAAAACACGATTTCCGGCGTAAAAATCAAAACCCCCTTGCCCTCGCTTGACCGCCTGATTAACGGCTGGGCGCCCTATCAAACAATCGCCTGCCGCCTGATGGGTCGCTGCAGTATATATCAGAGCGGCGGCGCAACAGGGTTCCGCGATCAGCTTCAGGACGCAGTAAATTTACTGCTTCTGGACACAGCTCCCGCCCGCGCACAGATTTTGGACTGCTGCAAGCACCAGTACGAGCAGGGTGACGTTATGCACTGGTGGCACACTCTTGCTCAGGAAACCAAGGGCGTGCGCACGCATTGCAGCGATGACCTTGTGTGGCTGCCTTGGGCGCTTTGTGAATATTGCGAAAAAACGGGAGACCTGCCCGTTTGCGACATTTTGGTTCCTTGGCTTTGCTCCCCACCCCTTGAGCTTGACGAGCACGACCGCTATGAAAAAGCCGTTTACAGCGAGAGCATGTCAGCGGTAATTATGCATGCTCAAAAAGCTCTCGACCTGGTTCTGGAACGCGGTGTCGGCGCACACGGACTCAGCAAAATCGGCACCGGCGACTGGAACGACGGCATGGACAGAATCGGCGTTAGCGGAAAAGGCGAAAGCGTTTGGCTAAGCTGGTTTGTTTCGCACACGGCTCATCGCTTCGCAGAGCTTTTGGCGGTGCTCGGCAGAGGCGAGGAGGCGGAAAAATATGAAAGCGCAGCAAAGGAACTGGGGCGCAGCGCGAACAGTGCCTGGGACGGTCAGTGGTATCTTCGAGGCTATTATGACAAGGGCTCTCCTATCGGCAGCAAGGGAGAAGCCTTCTGTCAAATAGACTCCATCGCCCAGAGCTTCTCCTCGCTTTGCGCCGAGGCCGATAAAAAGCGCGTAAACGAGGCACTTTCCTCCGCCGTTTTGAGGCTTTTTGACAGAGACAATCGCATTATCAGGCTATTTGACCCTCCCTTCGAGGACGCTGATCCGAGTCCGGGCTATATTGAGAGCTACGGCCCGGGTTTCCGAGAAAACGGCGGTCAATACACCCACGGCGCGGTTTGGCTTGCCATGGCTCTGCTAAAGGAAAACCGCACGGATGAGGCCAATGAGCTTTTAGAGTCTTTACTGCCGGATATGCGCGATTTAAATAATTATGAAGCGGAGCCTTACGTTCTTGCGGCGGATATATGCAGCAATCCCGACTGTATCGGAAAAGCGGGCTGGAGCTGGTACACCGGCTCGGCGGGTTGGTTTTACAGAACTGTGACCGAGGATTTGCTGGGTATAAAAATAAATCGGGGCGAAATAAGTGTTTCGCCTAAGCTGCCCTCAAACTGGGAAGGCTGTGAGATCACACTGCGCGACAAAAACGGTTCTGAACAGGTTTACAGCTTCGGAAAAGACTTTTTCCGAACGGAGGAAAACTTTGGTGAAATTAATCTTATTTTTTAATCCTTAAAAATTCATGAATTTGTCATTTTCAAAACAGGTAGATTGTGGTATTATGATGATTAAAGTACAGGCAACTTAAATCATGAACGGGGGTCAGTAATTGAACTCATCGACTGAACTTATAATGCAGGGCGTCGTTCTGACTTGTCTTCAAACTGAAAAATTTAAAACCGGCTGTCTCAGTATAAATCTTTTAACGCCGCTCAGCCGTGAAACGGCCTCAAAAAATGCTCTAATCCCGATGGTTCTCTGCCGCGGCACGGCAACCCTTCCAGATATGGCGGCCATATCCTCACGTCTTGATTCGCTTTATGGGGCGCGGCTTAAGCCTGTGGTTCGCAAAAAGGGCGAGATTCAGGTAATAGGTCTATATGCCGACTTTGCTGACGATGCTTTTATTCCCGAAAAAAGCAGTATTCTTGAGCATATTTCGGAGCTTATGGGCGAAATGCTGCTAATGCCCAAAACCCGCGGTGGTCTTTTTATAAAGGAATATGTTGAGAGCGAACGCGAAAAGCTTCTGGAGCTGATTCGCGGACGAATCAACGACAAAAGAGCTTATTCAATGCAGCGGCTTTTCGAGCTGATGTGTGCTATGGAGGATTATGCAACGGACAAGCTCGGCTCCGAGTCCGAAGCCGAAAGCATTACGGCAAACGAACTGACAAGGCATTACCATGAAATTCTCTCCGTTTCCCCCATTGAGGTTTTTTACTGCGGCAGTGCCGAGCCAAAGCGCGTTAAAGCAGCGGTGAAAGCGGCGCTCGCCTCGCTGCCCCGTTCTGAGGAAGAAGCGGATTTGGGTACGGATATCCGCATGAACTCCCTTGAGGAGGCTCCCCGCTATTTTGAAGACGAGATGCAGGTAACCCAAGGAAAGCTGGCTATCGGTTTCCGTCTCGGCGAATGCATGGACGAACCCAACAGCGCAGCTATACGGGTTTTTAACGCGGTCTTCGGCGGCAGTGTCACCTCAAAGCTTTTCATGAACGTGCGCGAAAAGCTCTCTCTGTGCTATTTTGCGAGCTCTCTTATCGACCTGCACAAGGGAATCCTTGCGGTCTCCTCGGGCATCGAATTCGGCAAATACGATGCGGCTCTGTCTGAAATCTTCTCACAGCTCGAGGCTGTTAAAAAAGGCGAAATCTCCGATTATGAGCTCTCCGCCGCGAAAAGCTTTGTTGCAAGCGATTACAGAACGATTGAGGACAGCCCCGGAGCTCTTGAGGATTTCTATCTCAATCAGGTTCTCATCGGCCCCGAATGTTCCCCCTCCGAGCTTGCCGCTCTGGCGGAGGAAATCACGGCTCAGGAAGTCGTCAAAATCGCGAAGGGTGTTGAGTGTGACGCCATCTATTTCCTGCGCGGCACGACGGAGGAGGACAGCTGATGCAAAAGGAATACTTTAAAAACATCGACGAAACTCTTATAAGCGATGTTCTTCCCAACGGATTAAAAATCAACATCATCCCAAAGCCTCAGTTTTCAAAAAGTTATGCAATGTTTACAACCAATTACGGCGGTGCGGACAGGCGCTTCAAGCTTGCCGGCAACTGGATAGATACCCCTGCCGGTGTAGCGCATTTTCTCGAACATAAGATGTTCGACATGCCGGACGGTAACGCTCTTAACGTGCTCTCCTCAAGAGGAGCTTCTCCAAACGCATTCACGAGTTCGGGGATAACAGCATATCATTTTGAGAGCACAAGTATGTTTGACGAGAACCTTCGCACCCTCCTGAGCTTCGTTTCCACTCCTTATTTCACTGCCGAGAGCGTTCAAAAGGAGCAGGGAATCATCGGGCAGGAAATCAAAATGGTTGAGGATAACCCCGGCTACGTCGTGTATTACAACCTTCTCAAATGCCTCTACGCCTCAAATCCCGTTCGAGATACCGTTGCCGGAACGGTGGAGAGCATTGCGGAGATTACGAGCGAAACCCTCTACCATTGCCACGAGGTTTTCTACAATCCCTCAAACATGACACTTTCCGTGGTTGGCAATGTCGACCCCGAAAAAATCATCGAGGCCGCCCTCGAGCTTCTGCCAAGCGCCCCCGGCGAGGTGCCGGAACGAGACTATGGCGAAAAAGAAGCCGACACTCCGCTCCAAAGCGTTAAGAAGGCCTCTATGGAGGTTTCCGCTCCGCAGTTCCTGTTCGGCTCAAGACTTACTCCCGAGCAAAAAGGAGTCGCGCGGCTCCGCCAAAGGCTTATCGGCGAAATTGCTCTGCGAGTAGTCTTCGGTCCCTCTTCCCCGTTTTACACCCGTCTTTACGCCGAGGGTCTGATTAACAGCAGCTTCGAGTACGAGCTTGACTATACGGCGGGCACGGCAATGCTGGTGGCAGGCGGCGAAAGCCGCAATGTCGACGGCGTCATGAATGAGCTTAACTCCGAAATTTTGAAGATAAGCTCCGAGGGACTTAATAAAACTCTCTTTGAAAATGCAAAAAAAGCTCACTTTGGCTCTCAGCTTCGGGTACTGGGTTCGTTTTCCGCCCTTGCACAGGAGTTGGCAGACGGCGCCTTTGCCGATTACCGTCCGTTCGATGCCTTTGAGGAAATAAATAAAATCGGGCTATCGGACGTTAACGCCTTTATTGCCCAAAACCTTGCACCAGAAAAGCTGGCACTCTCAGTGGTTTCTCCGCTGGAGCGGTAAACGGAAAGGACAGATTTCTATGGAAAGTATACCAAACGCAATTATAAGTTTCCCCATGTTCGGGGACAGCTTCTCAATCACCGCTCCCGCAACCTTTCACATCTTCGGACTTACGCTTTACTGGTACGGTACAATTATCGCAGTCGGCTTCTTGCTCGCCGTAATATATGTCAATAAGCAAAGCAAAAACTTTGGTCTGACTCAGGATGACCTTATAAATATGCTGATATGCGCTGTTCCCTCGGCGGTGGTCGGCGCCAGATTGTACTACGTTATATTCAAGTTTTCACTCTATCAGGATAATTTGTGGAACATTTTCAAAATCAGGGACGGCGGACTTGCAATCTATGGTGCGATTATCGGCGCTCTTATAGCGGTGATTATCTATTGCAAAGTTAAAAAGACGCCCATCGGTCCATATTTTGACATAGGCGCGCTGGGGCTACTAATCGGTCAGTCGGCAGGCCGCTGGGGCAATTTCATGAACCGCGAAGCTTTCGGCCGCGAAACAACTATTTTCTGCCGAATGGGTTTAACCGACGCCTCAGGAAACACAGTTTTCGTCCACCCGACTTTTCTCTATGAATCCCTGTGGAATCTCTTGGGGCTTCTGCTTCTCCATTTATTCGTTAAGTCCGGGAAACGCCGCTATGACGGTCAGCTCTTTGCGATGTATGTCGCCTGGTACGGCTTCGGCCGCATGCTGATTGAAGGGCTTCGTACCGATAGCCTGTATCTTTTCGATTCGGGGCTGCGCGTATCGCAGGTGCTGGCAGGTCTAAGTGTTGCCGGAGCTCTGGTATATCTTGCGATTAACGGCTCTCGCCCCCACGACAAGAGCAAAATGCTCGTAAATATCGCCGCGGCAAAGGCAGCGGAAGTTAAAGACGACAGCAAAGCTGATTAAATGCAGTTATCAACATAAAATACATAGTAGAATGATTAGGAGGAATAAATATGTCTGACATCAATGAAATCAAAGGCGCAATTTTAAACACTCTTGGAACGGTAGCCGGAAAAACCCGCGATATCGCTGAGAAGGCGGCAGACAAGGCAAAAGACGTTGCGCGCATTGCAAAGCTTAACATGGAGCTCAGCTCGGAAAAAGATACCATCGAAAAGGCCTATCTTGAAATCGGCAAGCTCTACTATGAAACCCGCAGGAACTCTCCGGACGGCTTCTTTGTTCAGCTTTGCGACGAAATCACTCTTGCAAACGACAACATCGCAAAAATCCTCTCCGAGCTTGACGGTCTTAAGGTCGGCCTCGGCGTGAAGAACGGTGATATCAGTGTTGAGTTCACCGAGGTAAGCGTTGACGAGCCCGCTGAAAAAGCCGTCGCCGAAGAGGACTTTGTAAAAGAAGGCTCCGAAGGCGATGGCGCTACCGAAAAGCCCGAAGCTTAGTTAAGGACTTAACCACAAATAAAGGGAGCCATCAATATCGATGGCTCCCTTTCATATTCTGAACTACTCACTCGGAACCGGCATAGTCACCTCGGGCGCGGTAAGTCCGCCCGGAACAATGCTCGGCGTAGGGCTCGATGAACTTGAGGTTAACTCCTTAAAGAGCAAGTTGAGATCCGTGCCGCCTTCAATTCCGTTGACAGTTCCTGTATAAGAATACTGCCACATGCTGTGCGCATAATAAAAATCGGGGGCTTGCGCCGGTGCCCCAACCCAAAGGCTCAAATTCGTAAGAGCGTCCAACTCGTAGTCATAGTAACCCAGACTGCGGTAAAAATAAACTCCCGCTTCCTTCCCCGCGCTTTCGACAACACTGCAAAATGCCAGAGCGCAGTCGGTAAGTGTCGACATGTCCATGGCGTCAACCCTCGTTTCACCGACACCCGAAACCTGCTCCCAGTCAAAAAAGACAGGCAGGTCTAAAGTATAGTCTCCGAGAGTTTCAATCAGAAACGAGGCTTCCTCAGCGGCTTCCTCGGTATTAACGGCTTGGGAAAAGAAATAAACTCCGACTTTAATTCCGTTTGCCTGCGCTCCTTCAATATTTTTACGAAAATAAGCATCCTCGAAAAGCTGACCCTCGCTGTATCCTCTGTATCCCGCTCGAATAATAGCAAACTCAACTCCGTCCTCGCGAACCGCCTGCCAGTCGATTTCTCCCTGATGTTCAGATACGTCAATGCCTCTCAAGGCCGAATACTGCGTACCATTATAGTCTATGTAGCTTCCATCTGAGCTGAAATCTTCGGCGGAAAACGCAGAAGCCGGAACATCGTCGTATAGTTTAACCCAAATTGTCCCGCCGCTTCCGTTGGGAACTTCGACCATTCCCGCGTGAGGGTCAACAAAAACTCTGCTTTGGCACGAGCAGATACCAAACCACAGCAAAACAGTTAAAAGCAAAGCCGCAACTTTTATATATGTGTTTTTTGCAAAGGAGAATTTCATATTATACTGCCCCAACCCTTTCGGAATTGCCTATACTAAATATATTTGAGTATAATAACATAAATAAATTACGTTTGCAAACTCACTCCGAAACCGCTTCCGCAATGTATCTTCCGTTATATTTAAGATACCGTTTTAGCCTGTTTCTCCCGCGTTTCAAAGTCCTGCTCACAGTGGAAGGACTTAAATTGAGATTATGAGCGATTTCCGTCATGCTCATCTGCTCAAGATAATAAAGATTTATAAGCTCACTCTGCCTTTGTGTCAGCTCCTCATTTATTGCGATTCTGACGCGATTGGCTAGATTTCCCCCGACATAAAGAAGACTGATATACTCCTGCAAAGCTTCATATTCCAGCTTCTTTTCTTCTGATTCTTTCAAGCTGCTGCCTCCTTTCAAAATACGATTTCAGATAATTTGAGGTGGCAATGCAGTCCCTTGTCATAGCCGTAAGCATTGTTATTTCCCGTTTGAGTTCATACTCGCTGCGACTGAAATCATCGTCGCGGAGGAGTTTTTCCAGCTCAGTAAGTCGTTTTCTGCACTTGATTCCGACAGCACGATATTGAACCGAAAGCTCCATCATATCAGCCATAATCCTTCTCTCCATTCTATACCTATAAGCTAAAATATATGTTGACAAAAGGTCATAATTTTGCTAAGATGAATCTCGCTGATGACGTGCTGGTGTAGCTCAGCCGGTAGAGCAGCTGATTTGTAATCAGCAGGTCGGGGGTTCGAATCCGTCCACCAGCTCCAGCGCACTCAGTTTAAAAAGTCAATATGGAGGAGTTCCCGAGTGGCCAAAGGGGGCAGACTGTAAATCTGTTATCAGTGATTTCGGTGGTTCGAATCCACCCTCCTCCACCAAGTCGTCGCAAGCTGTATATAGCTTGCGACGACTTTTTTCAAAGTCATCTCGCGCTCATTCCGCTGCTCCGCCTTTTCACGCCAGACCCGCAAAGCTGGGCTCTGCCGCGAGTAAACGCCGACTCATACTCCTGAAAACGCAGATTTCGGTAAACTCCTCCTCCGACATTTCATAGACTCGGCTCAGTTCTAAACTGCGGAAGTCGTTTTCCGCATCAAATCTTCTGTGTCCGCCTTCGGATATTTCTCCGTTTCTCAAAATCTCCTTTATTCTCGGATGTTCAGGAGCATTTCTGTACATTTTTATACCCCGAGCCGCAGAGCTAATTTTCTGCGGCCTTATACTTTGCGGTTTTATTTTCGATGAGAACCAGCCGCGTCTCATGACAGTTAAGAAGCTCCTCGTGCTCGTCCACTTTGTCCCAAATTTTTGCGTGGGACTCGCTGTTTTTTACGGCAAGCCCCGATATGTTCTTCTCCAGAACATTGACTGCAGCGGTCAGTCTGGTAATCGTTCCGTTAAGGCTGATGAGCGGTCGAATAACCGAAGCACAAATCCCGATCAGCGTTGCGATTACCGTAACCACAGTCCATTCATCCATACTGCACCCTCCGAATCGCTGGCCTACTCATAAATTTCAAACTCCCGCCAGCAGCTTGTATTCTCCGTTATCGCCGCCCAGCTCGGCAGTTTTGCCATCAGTTCCTCCCAAGTCGTGTAGGTGAAGATGTATTCCACCGCCAGATGGCAAGGGACAATTTCCTCAATCCGAAGCCTTAAAGTGTCAAAGCCCTCGGGAATTCCCCTGTTTTGCGGAAAACTAATCGCAACCGTCATTGCGGTGTCGCTCTCGGCAATACCGGCACTGATTCCGCAGCCACACAGCGTCTCCTCAAGCAGTTCGCGGGTAAAGCAGCCCCCGCGTATGCGCAGCAGTGCCATTACCGAGTTTCGCTCATCCTGCGCCGTAATAAATGCAGGCATATAGGGCAGCAGAGTTTCATAGTTTTTGAGCCCATAGCTTTCAGCCTGTGCTGTAAGCGCTTCCCTTCCAAGCTCCTCGAGAAAATCGAAAACTTCATCGAGCTGCTTTCCTATAACTCTGATTTCCTCAGCGCCGATGCCCTCCTCAAGATCATAAATACCGAGAGGCAAAAGCATTTGCTTTAAATAATCCGTATACCCCAGCTTTGTCATCTCCTTGTTACAGAAATTGTTCCGGCGACGGGCAGCTCATCGCTGCTCACGGCAATGTCGGCGGCGGGAAGGGAAATCGAATAGTTTGATACTCCTTCAACTCCGAAAACCACATATCCCAGTTTTGCAAGCAGCACATCTTTCCCGAGCAGCTTACCGCTGAAATATCGTGTCAGCGCCTCCGAGACATTGGCAGCCACGGTATCATAATCAAAGCCGTCTTCCTCTGTAATCGCAATCGATACAGGTACTGTAACGGGAGTCGGCGCGAAAACCTCAACATCAACGCAAATTTCACGAAGGGTTTCAAATTTATTTTTTACGCTGTCAATAAGCGTCGCGGATGGCACCCCATCAACGCCCGATATAATTATGTCAACCGTTCCAAGCCCTCTGTTTTTCGGCAGCACGCAGGCTGCCGCTACCCCACTGGTGTTAAGTGTTTCCGTCTCATAAAAAGCCTTGTTTGAGCCGTTCGGAAGACTTGCAAAGCTCTCCAGCACTCTGGCCCTAAGCAGCTCATCGCCTTCATCTTCAGCCCCGCCCGAAAATGCGGCGGTATTATAACACTTGGCAACGCCAATCGGGGCAAGCGCCATAAAAATAATGCTTCCGGCTGGTACATTACCTTTTATGCCCATGGTTTTGCAGGCCGCCGGAGCATCACAATGAAGCTCTCCCGCTTCAATAATCGTCTCGGCGCTTGTAGCGAACTCAAGCCCTCCCGCGTTTAGGCAGACAGTGCCAGAGGATATCGTCAAAGGCTCGCTTCGAGCTTCATCAATTTCAAACCTTATGTACCCTTCGGCAAAACAGCCGGAAGCGCGCTCAAGCTCTCTGGCTTTGGCATGTAATTCCAGAAAACTCCCCGCAGCCGTTTGAGGAAAGCTCTGGTTCAGCGTCCACTGCACTTGGGCCCACAGTGTTTCCAGCTCTGCGGCAACAGCGTAGAGGCGCAAGGCCATATCCCCGCCGTCAGAGAGGCTCACACCGGTTTTTCGCTCCAGCTCCTCCTTCATTTCCGAATATATAACGCTCATTTCTTTCACAAAATCACCTCAAATCGCTGTTTCCACAGCTACTGTGTATACGCCCTTGTATGTAAAAGACAGGGAGAGTTTTGCTTCCCCATCCGTTTCCGTTACAAGTTCAAGAGTATTCAGCTCAAGCTCTTTTTCATCAGCAAGCGCCTCGAGAACATACTGTCTTGCGGCACTTGTCCTGTTGGAGGGTTTTTCCCTGTTAAGCAAATGAAGTCTGCTTCCGTATTCCGGCAGAGGAATAAAAGAGCCTCTTCGGGCTTTAAGCTTCATAAGCACCCTTTGAAGTGTTTCTTCTATTCCTTCGGTTTGTTCAGGCGTCTGATAGCTCCCGAGTATGTATTTTCCGTCAGTCAGTTTTAATTCCAAACGCTTACCCTCCCTGTCAGTCGGCTACCGGATATTCTTCGCCGTTAATTAATAAATCTCCCTCAATTTTCGCTGTCCCTCGAATAATAACCGTGCCCACAAGCTCAATTTCTCCGTTGTTTTTCAAGCGGATCAGCCCGCCGCCTTCATTTGTTATGTAAACCTCTCCGTTTTCAATTTCGACAGGAGGCGTCCCGCAGATTTTTCCAACGGCAACGCTTTCGCCGTCGGAGCATCGAATCAGCAATACTTCATCGCCCGTTTTCGGCAATCTAACCGCCCCTGAAGCCGTAAACTCGGCGTTTCTGATTTCTCCTTCGACAAGGACGGAGGGTTTGGCTCCCCCAACCGTAATAATCCCAACTGCGGCTCCGCAGAAGTCGGAGTTCCTCTCCTGCATTTTTTCAGAAATCCACATGCTCACACCTCATTCTTGGTAAGGGTAATTTCCGTGCCCGCTCTCTCACCGTTAGCAAAGCAGCAGCTCCCTTGAACCATGAATTTTTCTGAAACACCTAAATGGCTATCAATAAATTCAATGGTATCCCCCGGGAACGCAGCAAAAATCTGCGGTACCGTGAGTGAAATAAGCTGCTCATCCACCTTCGACTGAGCGATTTGGTACTCTCCAGTAGCACGCATAGCGTCAAACCGTGTCTTTCGCGGCACATTAACAACTCTGCGACAACAGCCTCCGCTTTGAATAAATTCTGAATTTTCAACCCGCTCGCTTGTTCCCAGAGCCTTGTTTTTTACCAACACCTCCGAGATTACCCCGTAACGCTTTCGCTTGAGCGCCTGTTTTGTATACGCGGAGCTTTCGTCGAAGCTCAGGCTCTTTCCTGCTGTTTCTCCGATAAGGAGAACGCCGTCCTTTGAAAAACGCGGCTTAATCCCGCAGGCAAACCACAGAAAACTTTCAAGCACCTTCCAATGGCTCGCGCCGCTTTCTATATCGAAGGCCTGCCGCGGAATATCGGCGCTTATTTTTACCTCGTTAAGCCCCAAAGGATAGACATATTTTTCCAGCAACATATCAAGGCTCGCGGAATAGTACTGCGCCGCTTCAGCTTCATTATCGAGAAGCAGCGCGGCAAGCCCCCTTCCGTTAACGGTAACAAGGCTGCCGTTTTCCGAAATCGATATTTCAAAGTCGTCAACAAGCCCTGTAAAAACTGTTTCCTCCTCGTGCTCCGCTCTGAAACGATTTGCCGCAGTCAACACTGAGAGCATCGACTTGTCATAAATAAAGGAGACTTCAAAGGCATCACAGGGCAAGCCGCGGCCGTATGAAAATTTCCACTCCAGCAAATTCGGCAGCTCATAGCTTTTACCGTCATGACTGATTAAATAGGCCTCCACCACACGACCTCCTAAGAAAGATATATAAGATCACCGCAGTAATATATATTCGGATTGCGAATCTGCGGGTTAAGAGCAATCAGCTCCGAAATGCTAAGTCCGTTCGTCTTGGCTACCCCCCAAAGAGTGTCGCCATTTTTAATCGTGTATGTAAGTCTCTCGGAAGTTGAAGACAAACTTTGAGCGCTCGAAGTATTACTCACTACCGCTTTAGGTGAAAGTGAATAGCCTTCATAACACTCCCAAAACTCAAATTCATAACTTACATAGTCTTTTCTTGGCTCCTGCTTAAGCTTTAGGCTGACAAACCACGCCGGAGCGCTCTGCCATATCGGGTGGACTAGAATCCTCGGTTTATCACTGTAAAACATTGACGCGAGGGCTTTGAAGTCCGAGTAAGCGTTCTCGCCCGTGAACTCTCCCTCTCCGTGAAGTATTCGCGCCTCTCGTCCCATATCCGAAAGTGTGTAAAGTCCAAATGGCACCTTTTGACAAACAATCCGTCTTGAAAACTCTATCTCGTAAACTTTTGGGTTGTGAGGCCACACAAAGTCCCCAAATCTCATCGGTGAAAGAAGCATATTCCCTCCTAATGCTTTCATTCGTCAGTATCGTTCAAAAGCGCCGTCATAGCGGCGCGCGTCCCTGCAAAAATTGTCCGAAAGCTTTTCCGATAGATCAAGCGCCGCAATATTGTCCGAGGACTTAATCGAATAATTTTCCGACTCCGCTGAAGTAATATCGAAACTTTCGTTTCGAGACTGTCTTTGCCTGCGCCTTTGAATTCTTTGTTCAAGAAACTCCGCACGCTTTAATCTGGGATAAAACTCCGCCTGCTCGCTTAAACTGCTCGGATTTTGCTGAATAGGACCCTCGTCATTAAAACTTAAGCCTCGGCGCTCAAAGGTTCCAAGAGCGTTATCGGCACTCATCGCTGTTTGATGCGCGCTTGCCGAGATTTCCGACCCTGTCGACCCATTCAGAAATTCTGTCGCACCGTAAATCTCGCAGAGAATGACTCTTGCCATTTCCTGAAGCTCGGTTTTTATTAGCTCATTAACCTCGCTCATAGTCTCTCCTCCGAAAGTTTTGAAAAGCGCCCGTCGTCGAAGGCGCCGTTGCGCCCGCGTTCCGTGTAGCAGTTTGCGGAGCGCATTTTTCGGTCAAGCACAATATGCGCCCCGCACTTTATAAAGTCCTCGTCGCTGATTTCACAGGCCGCCTTTGAACCGGGCAATATCCTAAACTCGCGCAGCACAAGCCACTTCAGGCGCTCAAGGTAATCTCTCTCGAGCTGCAGGATAATATCGTCGGCGGTCAAGTTGCCATCTCCGTTCTATGGTTTGAAACAACGGTTATCCTCTCGGCAACCATACGACTCAGTTCTCCGCTTTCTTCAATACTGCTCCACTGGCAGCCGGTATAAATCACACGCCTGTCAGGTTTAACAATAACCAGAGAGAAATCGGAAAGACTGTGAAAGTTAATCCCGTCACTGATAGCCTCGTCGGTTGCATAAAGCCGTGTAAGCTCAAGCCTATATGTTAGCTGATTTGCAATGGTGGCAACGGGCTCGCTCTCTCCGAAAGCCTCAACGACCTGCTCTGAACGCATCGCACTTGCTCTGTAGCTTTGAACAACGGCGAGCTTTTTGCCCTGTGCCTCAATATAGATATCGCTGCTTGTAGGAAATCCGATTACACTCATTCCAAGCCTCCTTAAACACTAATGTGCGCGGACAAAATGATTCTGTTTAGTCCATGCGCAACCGCAAACTCAAAGCCAACGTTGCAAACCGTAGGATCGCTTTCGTCGGCCACAGCCGTCACTGCACCGTAAGCGTCAATGATCTCCTTTTTCAGCTTGCTTTCAAGCTCAATGATTACCTGTGTTCGAATGGCCCCCCGTGTCTGCACCGTATTCTTAACGCGCGGAAACTTCAGGCGCAGGGCCGAGCGAACAGATGGGATTACATCGTCAACGATAAGAACGGTTGTGAGTTCGCGCCATGTAGCGTCTGTTACTCCCGCTGTTTTCGTTCTGGTCGTAACTCCGCGCACAACGCATGGACTTCCGTAAGCGCTTTCGATTGGCGTTACTCCGGCCTGCACCAGAGTAGTAATATCTGAATCAGAGAATATCCTCGAAAAATTATCCAATCCGCTCAGTTCCGCCCCGTTAACAGGAAGCGCAGGGTCGTTCCCTGCAGAAATAAGACCTGCCAGCGCCGCAGCGGCGGCGCCCATTAGCGCACCTGTACCTTCAAGCGCGGGATAGACTAAAACCATTCGCTCATAATTAAGCGCAGCGGCTTTAGCTGAGGCCTCGGCAACTGTTCCTACGCATTCCGCAATACCGATACGGTATTTACAGTTCTCGGAAGCTCCTTCTATCGCCGTTTTCATCGACCCCAAAACCTCGTCAACCCTGCTGTCACAGAGCATAAGCGTAACGTCCTCTTTTTCTGTCAAAACAGCAAACGCTGCAGTGTAGTCGGCTGTAACAGCCTCCGTGCTTACTGCTGCGGGTACTGCCTTTATGCCCGCCGCACCATTTAACAGAAGTATTTTTATGAGTTTAGTCAGATTACAGTCCGCGCCGTAAAGGCTGACCGCCTCGCCATAGGACGAAATGCTGGAGCACTCACCCTTCGTGCCGCCTGCGGAAACGGCGGCAATACCCACCGTTTTCCCTGTGCTTGAGCCCGATATGGCGCTTGAAACCTCAATGCCGGAGTAAACCCCCGGTCTTTCGTTATTTGCCACTATCAACAGTTCCTTTCAATACAAAATCCAAAAACTCGCTGTCGCTGCCGTCGCTTTCGCCGACCATAAACGCAAGCGTGCTGTAAGAGCACACGCACCTATAAGCCGAGAGTTTTTCGTCGGCACTCACCTCACCTATTGTAAGGTCAATAATCCTAAGCCCCGAAGGGAGCTTGTCAATGCAGCTTCTAAGCGCGTCAGCACATTCAACGCAGCCTGAAGCGCCGAATTGCGTGCCAAAGGGCGAATATATCTCAAAACGCAGCCCCAGCTCAAGTCTTCTTCCGAAAAGCTCGGTGTCGGCGCTACCGCCGGAGCCCTCGCGCGTTCCGAGATATTTCCCCATTCCGGAGCTGAGGTACCTGCAGCTTTCGACTCCAACACTTACAGATACTCCCGTTTTCAAATCAGCCCTTTGCTCAGGGAATTCACGAAACGCATTTATGCCCTCAGCTTTGAGCACATTTACAACAGCATCCAAAACGTTGTTAAGCATCGCTTTTCACCTCACCGACCTTCAATAAAACGCATTCGCGGTGAGTAAGCTTTTCGCCGTCAAGGACCTCTCTGACGCTTAAAAGCTCAAACCTCAAGTCTCCGCAGACAATGACTGTCGCGCTCCCGCAGGCAAAGGTCTCTGTAGGTTCGGCTAAGAGCAGATATTTTTCTGTCGGCAGAATACCAGCTTTATTTCTTTTTTCCTCCGCCTCCGAGTGTTGATTCATAGGCTCAAGAAAACCTCGAAACTCCCGTCCCTCCGCCGATACGCTGTCAAAAGCTGATAGCTTCTGTCCATATCTCCAAAGCCCGTCAAAAATACCGCTCATCAAAATTTCACCGCCTGAAAACAAAAACCTCCGTCTTTCAAGCAGCCCGCCAGCATCAGCTCCGCCTGATTTCGAAGTGACTGCACGGAGTTTCTTTTTGCGGCTTCTCCCCGCTTTTTCAAGGTCACGCTTCCCGCAACAAAGCTGTCCACCTCGGGGCAGTCCAGTCCTATGAACATGGCTATACTCAAAATTCCCGCGGCTCTGACAAAATCATCGTGAATCGCGTCTATTGAAACCTCGTCCTTTAGCCGTGAAATAAGCTCCGCATAGGCGGCGGCGCACATCTCATTCAGCGACCCCTCAGCCGATGCTGAAAGCTCCTCCCTATAAACGAGCTTCGCCTTCTCGAAGATTTCCTGTTTAATGTCCAAAAAAACTCCCCCTTACCTTTGCGGGGAACCGTAGTTCCCCGCCCATATAACTAAATGTTCAGCACCTTCGCAGCCTCTGTGTAAAGCTTGGCAAAGCCGGAAATACTCGTAATCGCAGCTCTTTCAAGCTGTCTGTCGATAAGCCTGTCGTATTCAACGGAAACATCCGCCGCCTGAATCATTTCAAGTGCGTAGCCTCTGTCGAGCCCGATAACCGTACCGCTCGGAACAGCCGAAGTACGTACAAGCTTCGCGCCCAGCGGGTTATTAAGCTCGCCTGTTCCCTGGAAGTTAAGCCCCGTCAGCGGATTCTGAAACTCGCTGCACTTCAAAATCAGAAGCATTGCATCGGGGCTGACGAGCAGAGTGTTGAGAGTATAGGGATCGAACTGATTCCAGAACTCCAAAATTTGATCGTATGAAAGCGTCCCCGCCGTGCCGCTGATGGGCGAAGTACCCACGTCGAAAGCACTTGCGGCGTTTTCGTTGCCGTCGCCGTTTACAATGACGTCTATTGCGTCCTCAAGATGCATACGCATGATGTGACTGCCGATCTGGCGAAGCATAACGGAAAACAGATCGAGCTTCTGGAAGCGAACCGCCTCGTAGGAAGCGACGAGCATGCGCCCTCTTTTATGGAGCTTTACAAGGTTTTCGCGAACTTTAACCTCGGTCTGCGGAATAACCGCGCCCTCATCGATCCGTCGAAGGCTCTTCTCGTCGGAAGTCGGAACGGAATAAATACTGCGATAGTCCATGCCGTCAAATTTTGTGACGGTTGCCGTAATGGAGGGAAGCACATTTTCCTCCTCCATGCCTTGGCGAACGCTGCGCGCCACATATTCCGGGAACAGCACCGAACTTTCCGTTGTGTGGAAAAATTTCTCAACGCTGTCGCTTCCCGCTCCGCGAACCTTGATGTCAAAGCGTTTAAGCTGGCGCTGGTAGGCGTCAAGGCCCTCATAGGCAGTGCCTTTGTAATCCTCGGAGGGGTCAAGTCTTTCCAGTACCTGGGCAAAGCTCTTGCCGCTCTCGCCGTACATGCCTTTATCCAGTTTGATTTCATTGAATTTAAAAGCCATAATAATCTCCTTCTGATATCCGATCTTAAAGCATAAGACCGATAGTCTTGCCTACGGTGTCAACGTCCATAATAAGGAACTCGCCGCCTGTTTCAGCAAGCTTCACTCCGCCGTCGCCATCGGACGCAAGTTTAACAAATCCGACAGTCGGAGCTGTTCCCGAATAAACAAGCTTAACGTATCCTCCCGTCTGAACTGCCGCGAAATCCGCGTCGCAGGCAAGAGCCGCTCCAAAAAAACGATTTCCGTCCGCGCATGCGCTAACCTCACCGTTTCCGCTCATCTTGACGGGAGTTCCTGCGCTCGCCGCTGCGGTTTTGCTGTTATAAAATGTAACTACACTTTCCCCTATACCCTCAAAACTAACCTTCACAATATTAACCTCCGTTCTGTATTTGCAAACGGCAAACGCCGTAATGCCTAAACCTTATATTCGTCTCCGTTAAAGGAAACGAGTTTGTCCCTGCCCGGCAGCTGTGTTCTAAGAGGGAACTTGTCCTCAAGGCTCTTCTCGAAAGCCACCTTCAAATTCTCAAGTTCCTTAACACCCATAGTCCTTGCGTTTTCACTAAGCGCTTCAAATAGCTTAGGGTCACAAAGCATACTTAAGCGCAGCACCTCATTTCGCAAGGCGTCTTTAAACTCACGGCCCAAAACCGCATCCTTCTCCAGACTTTCATATTCGGAAAAGAAGCGCCCGCCCTGCTCGCTTTGAGCCAGACCTTTAAGACTGTCATTCGTCCCAAAGCGCTTCACAACTCCGGCAGCCCTTTGCGCCGGAACCGCCACAAAGCTCCACTCATAAGCGTCGCTGACCGCAAACAACTCGAGATAGCAAAGTTTGCCGCCATACTCCCTTCCGGGAATATGTCCGCAGCCATTAGGTCGAGCCTCTTCGCCGCAAATTGAGCAGACCCTCCGCCCGACACAGCAGCCGACGCTCGTCTCTTTTTTGATTCCGGCTTCAATCTCGGCTATAAGCTCGGCGTTTTTCTCGTTTTTCAGCATATAGGCGTAGCCCTTAAGCACCAAATACGGCTCGCCTAAGCTATTCCGGCTGCTCTCTTTGACAATTTCCGTTCGATAAATCCTGGCCGTCTGATTTGTTGTTTTCCATTCATGATCGAATATCCCCGTTTTCCCGACAAAAAGCTCCGAGAGCTTTTCGAGCGCCTCCTCGGAGAACTTTTCGAAATCGCGGTCAATCTCGTTGTCACAAAGCACAACCGAAAAAGTATAAACCTGTTCCTTCGTCAGCTCCGTTTTCGCAAAAGTGTTAATCATTTCAAGTTCTGTCTCAATGTCAGGCGTTTTAGCGCGTTCCGCCCCCGCTTTATAAATCTTCAAATATTTACCTCCCAAAACTTTGCCTTGCGTATCTTTTTGCAATTATGTCTTATTTCGCTAACAATTGCTTTCAATTGTCCGATTCAGACATTATTCTCGCCTGTGCCTCAAATAGTGCCGCCCGAGCTTCTTCAACCGCATCCTGCAAATTGATTGGTTCCCAGCAAACCTCAAAGCCGCAGTATCGGCCGTGCATTCGGAGCCAAAGGTCACAGATTTGCTCGATTACGGGTGTCAGCGTTCTCCTCACCGCTGTCAGCTCGCTTGTCATGAGGTCCGCTTGTTGGGCTGACATTCTCTCCGTTGATGACCAGCTCAGCCCAAGCATAAACGGCGGAATTCCGGTACGCGAAATAAGCTGTTCGAGAATCTGTCGTACGGGAACTTCACTGTCCATAATTTGGCTGTCGGCTCCGATAACCCTTATGTCTACATTTCCCACCGCCACAAAATCGCGTACACTTCCGCTTTTTCCGGACTGCATCGCAGCGCTCCATTCCTTTGCAATCTGCTCAGAGCGCTCCTTCGCGTAAGCCTTGTCAATGATATCTCCCTGAGGCTTATAGACAACGGCGTAGCGGATATTTCCGGCGCGCTCCCAGTTTATTCCGACGGAGTTGTATATCTTAAGCAGTATCTCCGCCAAAAACGGCATACTTCGAAAAATCGACACGCCGTAGGGCGAATCCGCTTCGGGATTAAAGGGCGTGAAAAGAATGAGATTTTGGTAAGGCAGCGGCTCAAAAAGACCCGAATCAGAACGCCCGCAAATGACAAAATCCAAGGGGGACAAGCCCTCCTTAACCTGAACATCGCAAACATTTCCACAAAGCACCGCCGCAATTTCCCTGTTTCCATCTGTGACAATCTCGCCCACGGCACGTCCACAGGTAATCAGCGAGTCCAAATAATTATCCAGAAACGCGTTTATGCCCCTTTGTGAGCGTCCTGCGTTGACCTTTCGCAAAAACTCGTTTAACTCTGACTCCGTCTTTTTGTCCTCGCAGCAGACACTGAATCCCCCCGTAAGCCTGATGATTTTCATCACTGCCGCGTCAAGAACGGGTATAGCCTCCCGAATCGTACGATAAAGCCTGATGTCGCCGCCTCCGAGCGGAACGTAACTGTCAAGTATCCCGAAAGGGTGCTGTGAAACAGACCTGATTTGTGTTGATACTGCAGCAGGTCTTTCATAAGCGCGTTTGAAAATCCCCATAATTTTCCTCCTTTGTCTTGCTAAGGCCTCCATTGAGCCTTTAAATTTGAACTATGCTTTCTCGCGTTTTACCTCTCACGTTCAACAAAGGTTGCGGCAAAGAAGCCTTCTCCTAAGGGTGCCGCGATGGTAGCCGCGAAGTATCGAATGTCATCCATTGCGTGGTCAAACTGCTTAATCGGCGCGTCCTTACCCTCTTTTTTCTCGTCCCACGAGTAGAGGGAAAACTCACGAATTGCGTCAATGCAGTCACTGCAAATTACAATTCTTCCCGCTTTGAGCAGGTCCGCCGTCAGTCGTATTCCTCTCAAAACGTCGTTGTCAGCCTTAAAAACCGAAAGTCCCTCACGCCTCAGCGCTTCGATAAAGCTTGCCGCCGAGGGGTCAACCACCACTGCGCTCGGTCGAATGTTACCGCAGAGCCCCAAAAGCTCTTCGACATACTCAGCGTCTGTTCTTTGCGTCCCCTCAATTCGTGAATTGTAGTAATACTCTCGCAGTCTGTACCAAACATTTTCCTTTAGCCCCCAAAGTCCGAAGGAGGCCGGATTAGCGGTACCGTAATCACAGGAAACAGCGTACTTTTCCATCTCGCCTTCAGGCGCTCTACCGACAAATTTTTCATCGAAAAAATCGTATACCCTACCCTGTGAGGCCACCCATTCTCCGAGAATAAAGCGCCTGAAAAACACCCCCGAATACATCTTCCGATATCTTTGAATAATCCTGCGTGAAAGTGCCGGATTATCCTCTAGAGCGAAATGTATGTACAGTGCTCTCCGTTCCTGACATTTTTTTATCCATTCGAGGTAAAACCAGTGGCTGGGTCCCTCCGGGTTGCAGTTAAACCAGAGCTTTGAACCCGATACGCTGCAGCGAGCGCAAGCCTGTTCAACAAAACTTCTGGGCATAAGCGCAACCTCATCCAGCAAAACTCCTGCGAAGGTAGCGCCCTGAATCAGCGCCTGGGAACTTTCATCGCGTCCGCCGAAAAGATAAAAGGTATTCGTCCTGCCGCCGAAACTCACCGTGAAAAGATTCCGCGAGAGCTTCTCCTCACACACGAAGCCGAGGTCGCTCATAACAGGGAGCAAGACGCTCACCACATTGCGCCTCAGCGAGGCAATGGTCTTTCCGCACATTCCGAAGCCGAATCCGTCAAATCGCCGCATCGCCCAGCAAATGAAGGATATCCCCATGCAAAGCGTCTTTCCGCTGCGAACGGCCCCGTCGCAGATAATTGCGTCATAGTCCTCGTAAGGAGAAGAATCGCTCCACCAGCTCAGGGCAAGAGTCTGTTTATCGCTAAAGTTTTCAAATCTCATGCTTCAATGGCGTTTAGCCTGGCAGCGGCTCTGTCCATTGCCGTAAAAAAGCTTTCGGCCTCATCGCCCTTTTGTGTCTGCGGTGCGGTGAGTCCTGCCAAAAGCTCTAAAAGCGCGATTCTGTTTATAAGCTTCACCTCTACAACTCCGTTTGACCCTCTTTTAACCTCGGAAACCATGCTTAAATCAAGTTTGTCGATCTGCTCCTTGCTTTCAGGATCGAGAAAAACCAGTTTAACCGCGTCATTTGCCTTTCCGAATGCCATGTTGCCTATTCGATTTATCACATCTGCCCCGCTCAGTTTTTTTCTCAAGCGAATTCCCTCCTCACCAATCGGAGAAAACAGCGTGAAATGTGTACGTTTGCGTACAAGAAATTTTTGAAAACAAAAAAACATATCGGTTATCCGCAAAATGGCAAATTTATCTTGCACAAAAACCTGCTTTTGGATTGTATCCTAGCACTTTGGTTATGCGAAAATTGTCGTAATTAGTCGCAAAAGATAAAACAATGTAATTATTAGTCGAAATAAGTCGAATAATTGAACGAAAAAAACCGCCGCCAAGTTGTAACAAGGCCGCGGTTTGCATTTTATATTAAAAGACATAAATGAGTGCCGATAAAAAAGACCGGCGCCGTAAGCGCCGGTCGAGCCCGCTATTGCCGTGGGAGCTTTGTAAGAACCTGCACGTAATTGCAGGTGGGTCGCCTCTCCGCTGTTGCTCTGCTTCCAACGTCCGAAAACGGTCAAAGCCGCCTCGGGAGGCCTGCAATTCGCAGCGGACGCGTTCGGCGTCCCTTATGATAGATGTGGGTTTTAAAAAGCCCCTCACGCACACAGCAGGTTCCGAAAAACCGCTGTGTAAATCGGCGGAATAACTACGCTTCGCGCAGTTTGCCTCCGTGATTTAATTATACAGCCAAAGCCCGATAAAATCAAAGAAATAATAATAGAAAATTCTTCCTCTTACAGGAACATCTTATTCCTCTTCTTCGTCAAAAAGAACAGCTGCAAATAATTCGTAGACTTCCTCAAGCTCATCGGGGTCGTCGATAGAGCCCAAAATTTCTTCTCCGTTTTCCTCAATGACTTTCAGTATAATCAGGCCGTAGTCATCATTATCCTCATCTATATCGGTCGGAAGAAACGCCATATAGAAGCTGCCCTTGTGTTCCAGTGTGTGCAGGTGCTCAAGAACATATTCGTTTCCTTCGTCATCAGTTATGGTGATAAAATCGCTTCCAAAATCTTCGTTCATAGTTTGTGCCTCCCATAAGTTGCGGGCTGAGCCGACATTAGCTCCGCCGTCAACTTATTTTACCCCAAGCCTCGGGAAAAATCAATCCCAAAGCATGGCTATGAACCCAGGTCCTCAAGCGTCATCATAAGCCGCTCTCTCGAATAGAGCTTAATGCCGGTTTCTAAAAGTGTCCTGTCGAGCTCACGGAGCGTTGAAACCTGAATGTCCGTTACCGTCATCGGACACGTGGGGTCATTTTCTACGAAGACGGCAACATATCCTTCATATTCTCGCAAAACATAGCATATACTGTTTGTTTCCGCCATCGCGCTTACAGCCGCTTCCTTGTTTTCCCCTCTGCCATCAAAATCATCGAAGACGAATGCAGCAAAGAACACGGTAGCAATACACAGCAAACCCATAAGCAGTATTTTAAATTTAACTTTCAAATCACATGCCTCCAAATAAGTATTTATCTGAATTATTCCCTTTATATATGGAACTAAACGATTTTTTGGCAAAAATAAATCTGCAAATGTACTACCTCTTTGCTGTATAACATGGTATAATAGCATTCAAATTACACCACATTGCCAAAACAAATCACTGACTTCGTGTTTGTTTACAGTTATATATATCCCAACGGAGGTTCTAAGAATGAACAAAAAGGATGCCAAATCCGTCGCAAAAGCTGCAGCCAATACAACCGCAGGAACGATCACGGGCTTGTTGCGCGTTATCTTAAAGGTCTTGGCCACCTTGCTTCTGATTTTTATCACCACAGGTCTTCTTTTCACCTGTATTTTTGCTTATTACGTCAAAACCAACCTATCCGACGATTTGGACATTTCTCTCGAGGATATGACCTTAAACCTCGCCAGCACCATTTATGGTCTGGATGAAAACGGCGAATATGTAGCCGTCGCCTCTCTTCACGGCAACGAGAACCGTATCTGGGTGGACTATGAGAATATTCCCAAAAACATTGAGTATGCAGCCGTTGCCATCGAGGACAAGCGCTTCTATGACCACAAGGGCGTTGACTGGTACAGAACGGCAGCAGCCTTCGGCAATATGTTCCTGAGTATGAAAAACGATTTCGGTGGTTCAACTCTGACACAGCAGCTTATTAAAAACCTTACTAAGGAAGACGACATAACGGTCCAGCGTAAAATTCTTGAAATTTTCCGCGCTCTTAAGTTTGAAAAAATGTACACCAAGGACCAAATCATGGAGTGGTACCTTAACGTCAGCTTTTTTGGAGAGAACTGTAACGGTGTCGCAACCGCTGCAAAGACCTATTTTGACAAGGATGTATGGGATTTGGACCTTGCCGAATGTGCGAGCATAGTCGGCATAACCAACAATCCTTCAAAATACGACCCTTATATCAGCCGCTCCAACAACAAAAAGCGTCAGGAATTGATTCTTCAGGAAATGTATAATCAGGGCTACATCACTCAGGACGAGTACAATGCAGCGGTAGCCGAAGAGCTTGTTTTCAAGCGCGGCGAAAACGAAGAATATCAGATGACGATTAACAGCTATTATGTCGATACCGTAATCGAAGATGTTAAGGAAGACCTCATGGAGGAGAAGGGCATCAGTTCCGACACAGCCGAGAATCTCATCTATAACGGTGGTCTGCAGATTTATTCCTGCCTCGATATGAAGGCGCAAAACATAGTGGACAACGTTTATCTGGATGCCGCGAACTTCCCGACAGTCAAATCTCCCGCAGGCGAATCGCTCCAGTCCGCAGTTGTTGTTCTTGACCCCTACACCGGGGAAATCAAGGCTCTGTCCGGCGGAATAGGGGAAAAAACAGGCAACCTCATTTTCAACAGAGCAGTCGACGCCCTGCGTCCTCCCGGTTCTTCGATAAAGCCGATTGCCGTCTACGGACCCGCTATCGATCAGGGGCTCATCTCTCCCTCAACGCTGGTTGACGACAATCCCGATTTGGAGCTAAGCGGAACCAGCTGGTATCCCAGAAATGCGGGCGGCGGAAACGCCGGCGTTATAACGATTCAAGAAGCCCTCACGAACTCCATAAATACGGTGTCCGCCCAAATTCTTGACAAGCTGACACCTTCGGTTTCTTACAACTACCTTAAAGAACGTCTGGGTTTTGTCACCCTTACCGATTCCGACAGAGACTATGCTCCTCTCGCGCTTGGTCAGCTCACAGACGGCGCTACCGTTCGCGAAATGGCTCAAGCTTATGACTCCTTCGCTAACGACGGCGTGTTCACTTATGCCCGCTCCTATACTCACATAACCGATTCGGACGGCAATACGGTTTTAGATAACCCTGCGGAAACCATCGTTGCTTTCAAAGCCAACACCGCCTGGACAATAACCTATATGCTTAACATTGCGGCAACCTACGGTACCGGCTCCGAATCCTATCTCGGTAACATGCCCCATGCCGGTAAAACGGGTTCCAGCTCTGATTATTGCGATCGTTGGTTTGTCGGCTTCACCCCATATTATGTTGCAGCCGTATGGACGGGTTATGATACACCGGCCCGTATGTATGTTACCGGTAACCCTTCTGCACAGATATGGCAGAAGATAATGTATAAGCTCAACGACGGACTGCCTTACAAGGCCTTTAAGACACCGAGCTTTTCCGGTCCCACAAACATCTTTGGCGAGTTGTCCGAAACCCCGAGTCCCTCTCCCTCCGAAGAAGCCTCCGAAAGTCCGTCAGACAGCGGCGGCGCTTCCGAAACCGATATCCCGTCGCCTACTCCCACGGCTCCAACGCCTTCTCTTCCCGTAACGCCGAGCCCGTCATCGTCGGCTGCGGCTTAAAAATCAACACACAAAATGCCTGCCGTCCTGTCTCACGGACCGCAGGCATTTTTGTTTTCCGATGGGCCGGTAATACTCGCCCGATTATAAATATAAGAGCATCCTCGCTCGCTGGTCGGCAAGTCTGCCGACCAGCAAGAAAGATGCTCTTATTAAATCATGTTCTGTTAAGAATCCCGCGAAACGCCGTTTATCTCCTTAAGCGCCTTGAGGTTCTACATCGGTCTTTTCAGCTGCTTTTCAATAAATACGACAATTTGCCCGACAGTTGTAAGCTCGCTGGCGTCGTCATTGGAAATTATAATGTTATACCCCTCTTCAAGGGTCATAATAAGTTCCACAACGTCAAGCGAATCGGCGCCGAGGTCTTGTACAATTCTTGTGTTTTCAGTAATCAAGTCGGGGCTGATCTCAAGCTGTTTTGCCAGTGTTTTTCTTATGGTTTCGTAAATCGAATAATAATCTCCCACATTACGGCGGTCTAGCCGCCCCTCACCTCTGTTCTTTTATTAATCTTGGGTTTTTGCCTTCTCGCAGGATATAACCACTCTGCGGTTCGGCTCAACACCCGTCGAACCTGTTGTAACCCCGGGATAATCCTGGAGCGCAGTATGAATAACGTGGCGCTCGTATGAATTCATGGGCTCAAGCGCCATGCTTCTGCGATATTTGAGAGCTTTAGCGGCCATCTTTTCAGCAAGATGGACAAGTGATTCTTCGCGCTTGCTGCGGTAATTTTCCGCGTCAATACAAATATGGATACGCTCCTCGCTCCCGCGGTTGACAGCGTAATTTGTCAGGTGCTGAATTGCGTCAAGAGTTTCTCCTCTTCTGCCGATTATCGCGCCCATTCCGTCACCGCGAAGCTCAACTGTTACGGAACCGTCTTCTTTTGTTCCGAGCTCGATTTGAGCTTCAACACCCATACGGCCCAAAAGTCCTTCAAGAAAGCTCTTTGCCTTCTCGGCGACGTTTTCCGTGGCGGGCTTGTCGGGAACATCATAGGTAACCTTAACCACGGCGGGAGTGGAGCCGATTCTTAAAAAGCCGCTTTTTGAGCGTTCAAGTATTTCTATTGAGACTTCATCTCTCTGAAGATTTAGCTGGCGGAGAGCGGAAGCAATAGCTTCTTCCTCTGTTTTACCCGTCACTTCAATTGAATTCTGCATTTTTATGACCATTCCTTTCGCGGCGCCAAAAAGGAAAGCAGCCCAAAGCAGCGATTTTTTGACTTAAGACCGAAATCTCTTGCTTTTTGGGGCACACAATTGGCGCATAAGACAAAGCTTGGAATATTCAAACCCTATCTTTCATCGTTAAATCTTCGTTAACAGGAGTCTATGCGTCATTTCCGGTATCTACGTTATCCGTTCCGGTATCCTGCGCATATTCGCCGTCGACCGCTTCATCAATGGCCGAAACCGCGGCAGCCGCCGCAGTCGCTTCTTCTGCCCCTTCGGGGTTTTCATAGCGGTCTTCAACATAGGCTCTGCCTCTGGCATAGCGGCGATTGCCGGCTTGAGAGGCGGGCGCTTCATTCGAGAGCCCGAGCGCCGCACGGCGAGTCGCTTTTTCCTCGGCTCTTTCCGCGGCAAGCCGCTCGTTGCTTTGCGCCTTGGCAGTAGCCTGAATTTTCTTCTTGCTGGTATTCCTGTTTATTTCGGTTGCACCCAGAGCTTTGAGTCTTTCCGTTTCAAGGCGTTTCTTTTCAAGCTCCGCTTCGCGCGCGCGAAGTCTTTCCCTGCGTTCGGCGTCCTCTTTATCCAGCATTTTTCCGTAGTAGCGATTCAAAATCGCGTCCTGAATGATGGCAAGAACGCTGTTTGCAATCCAGTAAATGCCAAGCGCTGCGGGCATTACGAAGCCGATGTATACAGATACGAAGGGCATCATATACATCATCATCTTCATCTGCCCCTGCTGCTGTGCTGCTGTGGGGTTTGCGGCGTTGCTGACTTTCATGGAGAAGAAGGCAAGCAGTCCGGATACAAGCGGAATGAGGAAAAGTCCCAGTGCGGGAGCCCAGCTGGAGACCTGGCTCCAGTCCACTTCAGTAAAGAACTTCCAGCTCGGAGTATCTCCGAGGTTCATTCCCAAAAATCCGAAGTCCAGATTAACAAGCTTGTCGGATATATTTGCAAAGTCTGCAAAATGTCCATGGACGAAGCTGGCCATTTCAAGCTGCGCGTAAGCACCGGTAGGGATAGTTCCGCCAAGACCGGTGATTGTTGTCTTAATAGTCTCAAGCTGTTCCGTTGAAATACCCATCATGCTTGTGAACGGGTTGCGGATAACGCTGTAGAGCATGAAGAGTATTACCATCGGTATCATCGACCAGAGGCAGCCCGACATTGGGTTGATTTTCTCTTCCTTGTAGAGCTTTGAAACTTCCTCCTGATATTTTGCCTTGTTGCCCTCATGCTTTTTTTCAAGTTCCTTCATGTATGGCTGAAGGCGCGAGGTGCGCATCATACTATGCTTGCTCCTCATCATCGGGTAGAGGAGAATGAGCTTAAGCACCACGGCAAAGAGGATAACGGCAAGACCGTAGTTTAAGGTAAAGTTATAAAAGGTCATCAGGAGCCATGCAAAGGGTGCGGTAATAAATGCAGTCATAGGGCTTCTCCTATCAGGTATAATCGGTTAAGGCACCGGATCGTAGAAATCGTGTTCTCCTCTGTGGAAGGGGTGACACCTGCTAAGGCGTTTAATGGCAAGCCACGAGCCCTTTGCGGCGCCGTATTTCTCCAAAGCCTCCAGGGCATACTGCGAGCAGGTCGGAACAAATCTGCAGCTGGGTTTAGTATAAGGAGATATGTTCCTTCGATAGAATTTCACGAGTGCAATCAAGAATTTTTTCATTCTTTTTCCTCGCTTTTGGGTTCATCACACAAAATTCCAAGTCGTGAACAGGCAAATAAAAACGCCTTTTCCAGCTCAGCGTAGCTCACAAAAGGGCTTTTCTGCCTTGCGACCACAACCACATCTAAACCCTTCTGCAAACGGGTTTCGTTGAGGCGATAAATTTCCCTGAGACGGCGCCTCACGCGGTTGCGGCAAACAGCGTTGCCGATTTTTGTGCTGACTGTTAAACCAAGCTGATTGTAGCTCCTGTTTGTTCTGCGAAAATAGACGACAAGCGAAGGGGTAGCAACGCTTTTTCCCTTTGCATAAAGGCGGCGGAACTCATGGTTTTTCTTCATTGAAACCGAAAATTTCAAATCTCACAGTCCTTTCGCCCAAAAACACAAACGGTAAAACACCTAAAGGGCGGAAAACTCCGCCCTGAAAATCGGTATTAAGCGGCTCTCTCCGCCCTAAAAAAATTTATTGCCGAGTCCATTTCACAGTGTACCCTGCTCACAGGATTAGTATGACAGCTTAGCTCTGCCTTTTGCTCTGCGACGGGCGAGAACCTTGCGGCCATTCTTTGTAGCCATTCTCTTGCGGAAACCATGCTCCTTCTGAGCATGACGCTTCTTGGGCTGATACGTACGAACCATTTTCCGTACACCTTCCTTTCGTTGTATGGTACTCAACAGCGTCCTGGGCGGAGCCGAGGTGCTCGGTTCCGTTTTGGCCGCAGTAGTTGACAAAAACTTCTTGCGAAAAAACAGTGATTCCGCAAGTTATCTGACACAAAATATTTATGGTCAGAAAGCTAAATTATTATACAGTATGCGCACTTTCCGTGTCAACAGAAATTTGCGTATCCGAAAGCACCGCACGCTAAACAAAAAATCCTATTGCAGTCTTGCGAAAAGTTCTCCAAACACTTTGCTTTTTAAAAAATATCTCATCAGCGGGAGTCCGAACACCAGCATAACAGCCGCCTCTCCGAGGCCCACCTGCGCGCCGAAAATTACGGCAGTTTGCCGAAACGATTCCTGCGCTCCGGGTTCCTGAAGCGAGGCGTAGGCAAGCACACAGCCGATAATAGGCGCGTTGAAAAGCACCGGCATTAGGCAGGTGGCAATACAGTCGCCCCAGCTTGCCCTCTTTTTATTCCTTACCCTGATGCCGATTGCCGCGCCGCAGATTCCCGCGAGCAGTGTGGCAAATGACCCGAATACAATATCTATAATTCCGTATGCGCTGATTAGATTCGCGATAACGCAGCCAATCGTCAGACCTATCGCTGAAATAGGAAAGAAAAACGGCAGTATGCAAAGCACTTCCGAAACACGGAATTGAATCGGCCCGTAGCTTAAGGGGTTTACCATCGTAAGCGCGGCATAGAGAGCGCCTATCACGGCGGCGGCAGCAAGTTTTCTTGTGTTAAGCTTCATGTACAAACCTTTCTGTAAATCAAGTTTCAGCTTTTTAAATGTCGAAACGGCGTTTTTTTGCTCAATTGTTTTCACCACGGTTGCCTGTTTCGGCAAGGCTGTACAGACAGCCGCAGTAATTCTGACGATATAACCCGTATTCCCCGGTAAGCTCGTTCGAGCGCTTATACCCCTCACGTTTTTTAAAATCCGAGGGCAGCCATTTGACGCCGCACTCACGCTCCAGCGCAAAGCCGATTTCGTTTAACCTCTGCTCGTCTTTGTGCGGGCTTACGGTCAAAGTGCTGCAAAAAAAGTCGAAGTTCCCTTCTCTTGCAAGCCTTGCAGTCTCTGAAAGCCGCAATTCGAAGCACTTTGTGCACCTTTTGCCGCCCTCGGGTTCTTTTTCAAGCCCTCGTACCGCTTTCATAAAGTCCTCTCCCCTGTAGCTGCATTCCATGAAGGATACAGCTTCGGGATACTTTGAAGTCACCTGCCTCAACCAGTAAAGGCGCTTTTCATATTCCTCTTGGGGCTGGATATTAGGATTATAGTATAAAACGGTCACATCAAAATGCTTTGTCAGGTACTCCAGAACGTAACTGCTGCAGGGTCCGCAGCAGCACTGAAGAAGGAGCTTCGGGCGATGTCCGCAAAGCGATTTAATAACGCCGTCTGTTTCAAGCTGATAGTTGCGTTTCACTCTCTTCTCCCCCTTCATTACCTGTCGTGCGTATTTTAAATAAAACAGTTTTGTTGTTGACTTACGGGTAATTATTATAATACTATAAATTAACAATTGCAAAGCAATAATTTATGTTAATGGAGCCGCCGATGAAAGCAAAAAAAGCCCTTTTCTTAGTTTTGATTTTTATATTATCAGCCTGCTTTTCCATAACGGCTTATGCGGCGCAGTGGACTGATTTCACAGATGTCAATGGACATTGGGCGGAAGAAACCCTCCACCGCGGCTTTAACGACGGTCTTATTACAGGCTTTGACGATAATACGCTCTCCCCCGACTCTCCGATTACCACAGCTCAGATGATAACCGTTTTGTGCCGAGTCCTCGGCGCAACAAAAACAGCCGATATATCAAAACTGGGCATTTCTTCCGACGTCTGGTATGCCGACTCCGCCGGGAAAGCCCTCCGCCTCGGCTTAATATCAGCCGACACAGCTAATCTCGACTCTCCGATGTTAAGGCAGGATGCTCTTTCGATGATCGCCAAGGCCTTTTGCCTTGTTCCGGCAGAGCCGGATTTAACCGTTTTGAGTTCCTTTTCGGATTCCCTCCTGCTTTCCGAAAAAAACAGGGGCGCTGTAGCCGCGCTCGTTTCGAAGAAGCTGGTAAACGGCTTTGACGGAGCGCTCAACGCAAACGGCAGCATAAGCCGAGCGGAATTTTTTACCGTTCTCTATCGTATCGCCGCCAACTACATAAGCTCCGTCGCTCTTACAGTCGGCACACAGGGCGGCAGCATTATCAAAGGCAGCGGATCGCTTAACTATATCAGCACGGGAAACATTTGGTTCGATTGTACTTCTGAATTCGTGACGCTTTCAGGCGTTAAGGCGGATGCGCTCACCCTGCGAAGCCACAAGCTGTCAAGCTTATTGCTCGATAACAGCTCTGAAATTACAAGGCTTGTCATTGCCGTGGGAAGCGGTAATGTTAACCTTGAAGGCTCCTACGGCTATAAAGTGGGAAGACTTCAGCTCGAATCCTGCACGGAGGCGAACATAGGGCAAAATGTCGGCTCAGTTGAAATAACAGGAAGCGGAATGTCGGTTCGCATTTCCGGCAAGCATGATTATCTTGTTGTCACGGGCAGCGGCAACAAAGTAACCCTCTCCCCGGGCGCAAGCTTTTCCGGGCTTAAAGTAATCGGGGAAAACAACATTGTGCAATCCTCCGCGGACACTTATTCTCTCGGAGTCTCCTGCGATCAGCTTGAGCTGTCAGGCAGCGGCAACACACTTAATCTGAGCGATTTCTCCGAAACCTCCTCTAACGTTACAATCGGCGGCACGGAAAACACTGTTGCCGCATCGTTTAAAAGCATTTCAGTTCTGAGCATTTCGTGCATGAAATCCGAAATTGAGATAAGTTCACTTAAGGACATTGTTGATTTTTCCGTAACGGGAAACGAAAATAAAATCGAAGTCTCAAGCGCTCTTTCCTTCTCGTTAAACGTCAGCGGCTCTTTGAACGAAGTTTCGGCAAAAAGCGACGAAAGCCTCGGCGTCGTTTCGGCGACAGGCAATTCAAACTGGCTCTCTCTTCTTTGTAAAAATGTCGACTCCGTGAGCATTTCAGGAAATTACAACACGGTTACTAAGCAGAACGAGGGCGGGCTTTCCTCCCTTATAATACCCGGATCAAACAACACTTTCGTGTTATACGCAGGAACCGAGCTAAGCTCCGCCGAAGTGGACGGAGCAAACAATACTGTTTCGGTAAACGGTACGGCAGGCTCAATAGTCGTTAACGGACAAAAAACGCTGTTAAGCGGCAGCGGCAGTGTTAAAAGCCTTAGCCTGAACGCCTCGGGCTGCACGATAAACCTTGCGGCTGAAGCAATTGCTGATAACAGCGCCGCAGGAGAACAAGACCGAGTGCTGGAGCTTGTGACGCTCGGCTACGAGGGTAATTTCACTCTCGAATGGGCGCAAACGCATGATTATGAAAGCCATGAAAAAGAAACCTGGGTCAACGCAAAGGGCTATACGAGCGACACGGGGTATCTGATTTGGATTAACCTGTCCATGCAGCGTGTAAATATTTTCACAGGCAGCAAAGGAGACTGGACTCTGATTTACAGCTGCATCGTCGGAACCGGCGCCCCGGGTCGCGGCACTCCCGTCGGAACATGGAAAACCACCTACAAAGCTTGGGAGGGCTGGACAACCTCCACTTATACAGTAAGGCCGGTTGTCGGCTTTAAAAACAACACGGGCTATGCCTTCCATTCACGGCTTTACCGTCCCGGTACAACAACCCTTTCGGACCCGTCAATAGGGTTCCCCGTCAGCCACGGCTGCGTGAGAATGTATGACCAAGATATTCTCTATATTTACAACAACATCCCGACAGGCACTACAGTCGTTGTATTTTAGTTAACACAAATAACAAACAAATATAATTTGGAGGAACGAAATGGATAAGAGAACCGGCAAGGACGATTACTACCTGGGCATCGCGGATTCTGTACAGAGCCGCTCGACCTGTCTGCGCAGAAAGTACGGTGCCATCATAGTCAAGGCTGACGAAATCATTTCAACCGGCTACAACGGCGCACCCAGAGGTCGAAAAAACTGCTGCGATTTGGGCTTCTGCACCCGCGAGCACCTCAACATTCCCGCAGGCGAGCGTTACGAGCTTTGCAGAAGCGTCCACGCCGAGCAAAACGCGATAATCTCCTGTTCAAGAAGGGATATGATAGGCTCGGTTATCTATCTCGTCGGACGTGACGCAAAAACCAACGAGATAATAAACGCCGCCCCCTGCACTCTTTGCCGCAGGTTTATACTTAACGCGGGGATTGAGAAGGTTATCTGCCGCACAGTAAATAACGGAGTCGAAATCATCGATGTCAGGCAATGGATTGAAAATGACGATTCCCTGCCCGAAACTATATAAACAAATAAATCCGCCGCGGGGTTTTTCCTCACGGCGGATTTTATTTTTTCGGAATGCTCTGAAGCAGATATGCCGATAATTCTATTTAAAGCTCGAACATAGTTTATAATGCTGTTATTTGCCCAGAGAAGCTGTTTTTTTGTAAGCCTCATAAACCGCGGAGGCAACCGCGCCTCGAAAAGCACTTTTTTCAAGTTCCTCAACACCGACAATAGTCGAGCCGCCCGGTGAGCACACCTCATCCTTTAGCTGTCCTGGGTGTTTGCCCGTTTCCAGCACCATTGCCGCGGCTCCCAGCACCGCCTGAGCGGCGAAGCTCTGCGCCTTGTCGCGCGGAACTCCCGCCATAACTCCGCCGTCCGCAAGCGCCTCAATAAACATATAAACATAAGCTGGCGAACAGCTGAAAACAGGTGTCGCGGCGTCTATATAGCTCTCATCAATAATTGAAGTAAGTCCGCCCGGGGCAAGCGCGGCAAGCAAAAGCGATAGGTCCTCCTGCGGCAATTCCTTATCGGGAGAAACAAGAATCATTCCCTTACCAACCGCCACTGGAGTATTCGGCATAAGTCTTACGACTGGGAGGCCAATCCCCTGCTGCGCCAAAGTTTCCTTAATGGCGTTTTTTGCAACCCCTGCGGCAATAGAAACAATGACCTTGTCACCGCCTTCGTTTGAACTATGCTTCAAAACAGGACACAGCTCTTTCAAGGCACCGGAAATGACATTCGGCTTTACACAAAGAAAAATGAAATGCGCTTCAGCCGCCGCCTCGAGCGCGTTTCTCGCTACGCGGCAGCCGGTCTTTTCCGAAAGCTCATCGGCTTTTCCCTCGTCTTTGTCATAAATCAGAACATCTGATGGCGAAACGGCGCGGCACACTGCCTCGATTATTGCTCCGCCCATGTTGCCTGCCCCGATAAAAGCAAATCTTTTATTCATGCTGAATTCTCCTTACTAAGAGTGTTTGCCGCAAGGCTAAGGTAAATTTATTTCGACATCGCGGCTCATTTCTTGTTTCTTCCAAAAAACTCATCGAAGTAATCCTGCTCGGCTTTTGAACCTGTCTCAGTTCCCGGTGCGGATCTTTCTGACCTTATACCGTTCGTCCCTGTCGTGCTGTCCTTGGCCGAAACTGAATCTTTGCGTGGAAGGCTTCGTGACGCCTGACGTTCCGATAGGGCTTTTTCCTTAGCTCTGCGCCTCATTTCAAGCTCTTTTTGATACTGTTTCTTGGATTTTCGATAGCGGAGAACAAGAATAAAATATGTCAGCAAAAGCCCCAGAATTATTATGATAAAAATGATAACCAGCGGGTTCTTCAGCGTCTTAACAATTTTATCTCCGATAAACTGCGAATAATCCAAATCGACCGAGGAACAGGCGACAAGCTCTGAGGAGCCATAAATAACACCGTCACGCGATATGGTAATTTCTCCGAGCACGGTGCCGGCTTCGATAGGAGCCACAAGGTTCTTACCCTCCTGCTCGCTGTATATGGTTACCTGCTGGTCGAAGCTTGAATTATCTTCATCGTCAGGCATCAGCGCCTGTACTGCGGTTTCAGGGCGGACCGTAACATAGTCCGTATCCTTTGCCATTTTTACCGGGATATCCTTAACAAGATCTGTGGTATCAATTATATTGCGGTAACTGAAGTTTTCAAAAGCCCAGTTATACGTAGAAATTGAATCAGAAAAATTCGTATATTCGGTCTTTTCAACCCTTTCAACCGCCATTCCGCCCATTACAACGCACAGCAGCGAAATTTTATCCTTGCTTGCGGAGGAAATCAGGCAGTAGCCCGCGTCGTTTGTGTGACCGGTCTTAATTCCCTTGGCATATTCGTAGTAATAACCGGGATAAAGTTCGGAATCGTTGTTGATAAGGCCGTTCGTATTTCCGATAACCCGCTCCTCAGACATGTTTGTTGCGGGAATAGTTTTCGTAATCGTATTGCAGATTTCCATAAACAGCGGATGAGAATACGCCTCCAGTGCGATAAGCGCCATATCTCTTGCAGTGGAATAGTGGTTATAATCGGGGTAGCCGTGCGTATTTCTGAAATTTGTGCCGGTACAGCCAAGCTCCAGTGCCCTTTCGTTCATAAGACTTACAAAGCTTGGAATATCGCCGCTTATGTAGCTTGCAACCATGTTGCAGGCTTCGTTCGCGGAGGAGAGCATCGCGCAGTAAAGAACGCTTTCAAGCGACATCGTCTCACCGACAACAATTCCGGCACTGCTTCCGTCTTCGCCGAGAGCAGTCGTGATGCTGCTTTGCGCGGTAACGGAATCCGTGAGCGAAACCTTTCCCGCCTCAATGGCTTCAACAGCAAGAAGGACAGTCATTATCTTCGTAGTGCTCGCCGGATAAATCTTTTCGTCAGCGTTTTTTTCAAACAGAACATTGCCTGTTGCGGTATCTACAAGAACTACTGCCTTCGAGTTCAGTGGCGGGTCGTTCAAAGCCATTGCGGAAGATGGCATAATCATCGCGGATATTATGGCGAATATTAAAATATAGGACAAAATCTTTGACTTTTTCATATTCATCTCCGGAAAAATATGTTATATTGAAAATAATATTGTATAAAGCACTCCCGCTTATTATACGAACTAATGGTTTGAAAATCAACACCAAATATCCGCGCCGCCGCTGACGGCCGTAGGGGGAAGCTTTTTTGAAGCTGAGCAAGGCGGAAATTGCCGCTATTGTAATAACCGTTTTCTTCGTTGCAGCCGTTGCAATCGCGGCTCTTCGTGCGAATGATAAGAGCGCCGCCGTCACCATTTCAACGGGGCTCTCCCAGAGCGCCGAACAGTCGGAGCCTGCCGCTTCAGATGTGCAGACGCCTTCGGCTTCGCCTGAGCTGCTTGTCAATATAAATACCGCCGAAACGCAGGAGCTCTGTCTTCTCCCGGGAATAGGTGAAACGATTGCCGCGCGCATTGTCGACTATCGAAAGACGCACGGTCTGTTTAACAACACTGACGAGATTATGAATGTATCGGGAATCGGCGCAAAAACATACGAAGAATTGAAAGGCTACATAACGATAGGATAAAATTCGGGAGGTACCGCAATGAAAATACTTGTTGTTGATGACGAAAAGCTGCTTGTTAAAGGAATAAAATTCAATCTGGAGAACGAGGGCTACGAAGTTGATGCCTGTTTCGATGGCGAATCTGCGGTTGAAATGGCAAAAAGCACGACCTACGACCTCATTCTCCTTGACCTTATGATGCCGAAGCTGGACGGTCTTGAAACCTGTCTGAAAATTCGTGAAAACTCCACGGTTCCGATAATTATGCTCACCGCAAAGAGCGAGGACACAGACAAACTCATTGGCTTCGAGTACGGTGCTGACGACTACATTACAAAGCCCTTCAACATTTTGGAGCTCAAAGCGAGGGTGCGCGCGCTTTTACGCAGAAGCTCAATTCAAAGCCCGGGCGGTAAAGATGACCGCTTGACACGCGGACACATCACAATAGACTCCTCACGTCGCATAGCGGAGCGTAACGGAGTTCCCGTGGAGCTCACAGCTAAGGAGTTCAATCTGGCTGAGCTCCTGATGCGCAATCCCGGCAAGGTTTACAGCCGCGAAAGGCTCTTGGACATAATTTGGGGTATAGACTATCAGGGCGACGTTCGAACTGTCGACGTTCACATCCGCAGACTGCGCGAAAAGCTTGAAATTGACCCTGCTTTCCCGACCTGCTTTGCAACAAAATGGGGCGTCGGCTATTACTTCGGCGAAAACTGATGTCAAAAAGAAACTTTTTATAGACATTCTATACTTGATGAAATAAAATATCTTAACCGCAAACTCAATCAACCATGGGGAGAGAAACTCATGAAAAGGCTACCCGGTATAAGCTCGGTTACAAACAGCGTTCAGCTAAAATTTGCGGCGACTTTCCTCGTGCTTATCGCGGGTCTTATTGTCCTTTTGAACACCTACCCCACCATAGTGTCCCGTGATGTTGTCTTTGCCTCAAAGCAAAACTCGCTGCAAACACAGGCAGGCGTAATGTCCTCCGCCCTTTCCACTCCGGAAGAACTTAGCAGCGATACGGTTCAGGAGGTAATGAGCTTCCTCGATCTTCGTTCGCTGACAAGAGTTATCGTAACGGATGAAAACGCCGAAATTCTTTATGACACGGCGGCGATGGGCTCAGGAGTGGGCAGTTACGCCCTTTTTTCTGAAATCAGCCGCGCTCTCGGGGGCGACATAGTTTGTTATTCGGTTTATGACGGCAAAGCCTTCATGACCCGTGAGGCTATGCCGATAAAAAACGGTGCAAGGACTGTCGGCGCGGTATATCTTTATGAGTACGACGCGGGACAGGCTTCACTCATCATGAGCATCCAGAAGAACCTGCGCAATATCACCCTGATTCTCGGGGCGGCGGCTATTATACTTATGTTCATCTTCAGCCGTGCTCTTACCCTTCGAATTACGGAGCTGGTACGAGCCACGAAGATAGTTTCGGAGGGCGATTACGAATATCAGATAAAAACCGGAGGGAGCGACGAGCTTTCAGAACTTGGCCGAGAGTTCAACAATCTTACCCAACGGCTTAAAAACACCGAGGAGCTTCGGCGGCGCTTTGTGTCCGATGCCTCGCATGAGCTAAAAACCCCCCTTGCCTCAATAAGGCTCCTGTCGGACAGTATAGTAAATTCCGATAATATGGACGGCGAAACCATGCGAGAATTCGTAACCGACATCGGCAATGAAGCGGAGCGGCTTTCGCGCACCACGGAAAAGCTGCTCAGCCTTTCAAAGATGGACAGCGGTATAGGGCTCTCAAGCGACAGGCTCGATTTAAAGCATATTACCGAGAAAACTATGCACCTGCTTTCGCCCCTTGCCAAAGAATATCATGTTAACATATCAACTGAGCTCGAGCGTGGTTGCTGTATACTTGGCAGCGAGGATCTCGTTTACCGAATAATTTTCAACCTTGCCGAAAACGGAATCAAATATAACATGCCCGGCGGCTTCGTCCGAATTAAACTCTTCAGGGACAGCGAAAACGTAAGCCTGATCGTCGAAGACTCCGGCATTGGAATTCCCGATGAGGATTTGCCGCACATCTTCTCCCGTTTCTACCGCGTTGACAAGGCCCGTTCCCGTGACGCGGGGGGAAGCGGTCTGGGTCTTTCCATTGTATACGACGCTGTCAGACTTCACGGCGGCTCAGTCAATGTCGAAAAAAGAGAAAGCGGCGGTTCACGCTTCGTTGTCATCTTCCCTGCTTGCCCCGAAGAAAAACCCGAATAGCGAATTAACCGTAAAGACAGCACTATAAGTGAGGCTAAATATGAAAAAGCGTGTTATTGTCCTGCTGGCGGTTTTGTGTCTCCTTGTATCGGGCTGCGCCGCAAATACCGCGGCAAGTCCGGTACCCGAAAGCATCTCTGTCTACAGGGTCTTAAGCCCCGATTATCAAACCGGCGGTAAACTTTTGCAGGAAGACCGGGTAGTTCCTATAACATCCGGTTCGCCGGTCGCTCAGGCTGCCGCCGCCCTCGCCGAAAAACCACAAAGCGAACACCTTCAGTGCCCTCTGCCAGATGACGTGATGATTCTGGACGCCGTCCGCGGTGAAAACAGCGTTACGGTATATCTGAATACAGAATATCTCAAGATAAGCGGCATTGAAAAAACTATAACAGACGCCTGCATAACCTTAACAATGTGTTCAATCTCCGGCATTGATTTTGTTTCAATTTGCGTCGGAAGCGAAGTGATTGAGGACAAGCTCGACTCGGAGGATTTTCTCCTTTTCGATAATATTATCAGCTCACAAAAGGCTCAAGTCAGGATTTATTTCCCGAAGTCGGATGAAAATGCTCTCGGCTCGGAATACCATACCATCAGCTTTGATGACGAAAATTCTCCCGAGCGCGGAATTCTGTATGCGCTGCTGGGCGGCCCTGCAAGCGACAGCCTAAAAAGAGCTTTCCCCTTAGGCACAATAGTGCTTTCCGTTTACACACAGGATGGGGTCTGCACCGTCAGCCTTTCCGGCATAACCCCCGAGGACGAAACTCATACCCCCGAGGAAGCAAAGCTTGCCGTTTACTCCATCGTGAATTCCCTGACCTCTCTTTCAGGCATAAAAAGCGTGCAGATACTGATAGACGGTAAGCAGAGTCCGAGCCTCTGGGGCTTCGGCATTTACAGTCCCCTTTCAAAAAACGACAGTATAGTAGGCTCAACCGTTACTCAGTAGCGGCGGAGTAATAAATAAACGGAGTGAAATTAAAATGAGCAAAATTGGAACAAACTGCATACACGGCGGGTACTCCCCCAAGAATGGCGAGCCTCGCCAGATTCCGATAATTCAAAGCACTACCTTTAAGTACGACTCGAGCGAGGACATGGGAAAGCTCTTTGATTTGGAAGCTGAAGGGTATTTTTACAGCCGTCTGCAAAACCCAACAAACGACCATGTCGCGGCAAGAATCTGCTCGCTGGAGGGCGGAAGCGCCGCAATGCTCACTTCTTCGGGGCAGTCGGCAAACTTCTTCGCGGTTTTTAATATCTGCAACGCAGGCGACCACATCGTCTGCTCCTCCGCAATTTACGGCGGCACCTACAATCTGTTTAATGTCACCATGCGGAAAATGGGAATTGATTTCACCTTCGTAACTCCGGAATGCTCGGACGAGGAGCTTGAAAATGCTTTCCGTCCGAATACAAAGGCTGTCTTCGGCGAAACAATCGCAAATCCAAGCCTTGCAATTTTTGATATTGAGCGCTTTGCCAAAGCGGCTCACGCTCACAATGTCCCGCTCATAATGGATAACACCTTCCCCACACCCGTCAACTGCCGTCCCTTTGAATGGGGCTGCGACATTGTCACCCATGCCACCACCAAATACATGGACGGTCATGGTTCGGGCGTCGGCGGCGCAATTGTTGACTCCGGCAAGTTTAACTGGCTCGCCCATCCCGAAATGTTCCCGGGACTTACAACTCCCGATGAGAGCTATCACGGCATTGTTTACGCCGAGAAATTCGGTCTTGGCGGCGCTTTCATTATGAAGGCCACCTCTCAGCTTATGCGCGACTTCGGCGCAACCCCCTCCCCTCATAATTCCTACCTTGTCGGTCTGGGAATTGAATCGCTCAAGGTTCGCATGGAGCGCCACTGCTTCAACGCTCAGGCAGTCGCCGAATTCCTCGAAGCCCATGAGAAGGTAACTTGGGTTAACTATAGCGGGCTTCCCTCCAGCAAATACTATGCTCTTGCGCAAAAGTATCTGCCCAACGGTTCCTGCGGCGTTGTTTCCTTCGGTGTCAAGGGCGGAAGAAAAGCCGCGGAGGTTTTCATGAAGAACCTCAAGCTTGCAATGATAGCAACCCATGTCGCCGATGCGCACACCTGTGTTCTGCACCCGGCTAACGCCACCCACCGTCAGTTGTCCGATTCGGAACTTATTAAAGCCGGCGTTTCTGCCGACCTTATCCGTCTGTCCGTCGGAATTGAGGACATTGACGATATAATCGACGACTTGAAACAGGCTTTGGACGCTATCGGCCGGTAGATCATTTTGTCAATTCCGGAAAGGACTTGTTCTGATGATGAGATTTCCCATTCCTGACCTGATGCTGGGCAGTGTTTTTGAACTCAAGCCAAACCGCTTAAAAAAAATGGGCGTAGCGCTCCTTCTCATGGATTTGGACAATACGCTTGCCGCATACAAGTGCTCTTCACCCTCAGTTCCGCTTAGAAACTGGATTGACAGCCTGAAAAAGGCGGGCATAGAACCCTTCATTTTCTCTAACAGTCACGGCGACAGGGCGGAAAACTTTGCCCACGCTCTTAACGTCGATTTCATAAACAAGGCGCGAAAGCCTGAAACGAAAAAGCTGACTGAGATTTTGAAAAAAAAGGGCATTTCGCCGAGTAAAGCAGCCATTATCGGCGATCAGGTCTACACTGACGTTCTCTGCGGAAAAATTGCGGGCGTTACAGCTATCGCAGTAAGTCCCATCGACTTGAGCAATCCACTGTATTTTCTGAGATTTGCTCTTGAAACTCCTTTCCGTTATGCATATAAGCGGCGTTTAAGATTGACAGAAAAGAAGGAAAAAGCAATTGTCAAACATTAAAAAAATTCAGCAGGCAATGCTTCGGGAGGGTCTTGACGCTCTTTGGCTTTACGACGAGCTTGACAGGCTATATGCCTCGGGCTTTCTGACAAGTGACGGTGCCGTTGTCGTACTTCCCGAAAAGGCCTATTTTATAACCGACTCCCGCTATATTGAGGCGGCTCGCCTGGAAGTCAGGGACGCCGAAGTAATAATGTGCACGAATACCGACAGGGAAAGCGATATAATAAAACGTATCCTCAATGAGAACGGCATCACCGAGCTCGGCGTGCAGGATGGAAGTCTCAGCTACCGCGAATACCTGCGCATGCAGGGCGTTCTGGATGTAAACTTTGTGCCGTCCCAAAACATAACGGCTGTTCTGCGTGAAATCAAGGAACACTTCGAGGTTGATAATATAGTTCGCGCTCAGCGAATAGCGGAAAAGGCGCTGGACTTTGTTCTCGGCTTTATTAAGCCCGGACTTACTGAAAGAGAAGTAACGGCGGAAATTGAGTATCAGATGACCCGAAACGGCGCCCAGGGACTTGCCTTCGAAACAATCTGCGTTGCGGGAGCGAACACTTCAAGACCACACGGGGTTCCCTCCGATAACAAGCTTAAATCCGGAGACTTTGTCACTATGGATTTCGGCTGCAAAATAAACGGCTATTGCTCGGACATGACACGAACCGTTGCGCTCGGAAGCGTAACGGACGAAATGCGCAGGGTTTACGAAACCGTACAGGAGGCCCAGCTTGCGGGTGAGCGCGCCGCCCATGCGGGGATTATAGGGCGTGAAATGGACAAGGCGGCTCGTGACATTATTGAGAACGCCGGTTACGGGGAATACTTCGGGCATGGTCTCGGTCACAGTGTCGGGCTCTATATTCATGAGAGTCCCAACGCAAGTCCAAGGGAAGGGCGTCCGCTCCCCGCCGGTACCGTTGTAACAAATGAGCCGGGTATTTATCTCCCCGGAAAATTCGGAGTCCGTATAGAGGACATGCTCCATATAACAGAAGATGGGGCGGAAAATCTTACAAAAGCCCCCAAGAATTTGATTATCCTGTAAAAAAGCCCCTTCTTTAGTTCAAAACGTCCTTGTCAAACGCACAAACATAGTGTAAAATAGTTTGGCTTAGGTGCACTTTATGCAATCTTTATTAGAACATGATTTCACTATATAGGAGGACCTGTCATGATATCAGCAGGCGAATTTAGAAACGGCGTAACCTTTGAAATGGACGGAAAGGTTATGCAGGTTATCGAGTTCCAGCACGTAAAGCCCGGTAAAGGCGCGGCTTTTGTCCGCACAAAAATTAAAAACGTCATCACCGGAGCCGTAGTCGAAACATCCTTTAACCCCACCGAAAAGTTTGAAAATGCCTATGTTGACCGCAAGAACATGGAATACAGCTACCCCGACGGCGACCTATATTATTTCATGGACTCCGAAAGCTATGAGCTCGTTCCCATTGACAAGAGCGTTTTGTCGGACGGCTTCAAGTTTGTTAAGGAAAACATGGTTTGCATCGTTTCTTCCTTCAAGGGCAAAGTTTTTTCTGTTGAACCACCCAACTTTGTTGATCTGGTTATAACGGAAACCGACCCCGGTTTTGCAGGCAACACAGCCACAAACGCAACCAAGCCCGCAACAGTTGAAACGGGCGCAGAAATTAAAGTTCCCCTGTTCATTGAGCCGGGTGAGCGCATAAGAATCGATACCCGCACGGGCGAGTACCTCGAGCGTGCAAAGGGCTGAGAATATATAGCGAAGTACCGATAGCAGACGAATAAACCAAATAGGCGCCCCGCACATCATTATTGTTGTGCTTTGCGCCCCGCTCAAATACCAAGGAGGGTATCAATATGACAACATCCGAAAAAGTAGCATATCTCAAGGGACTTGCAGAGGGTCTTGGTCTCGGTAAGACAACAAAGGAAGAAAAACTGCTTCTTGCAATGATTGACGTTCTGGAGACAATCGCGGAAGACATTGACAAGCTTGAAGAAAATGCTCTTGGCCTCGGCGAAGAAATCGATGCAATTTCCGATGACCTGGCCGCTGTTGAAGCTATCGTTTACGACGAAGATGAGTTCGATGGCGATTACGATGACGAGTGCTGCTGCGGCGGCGAGCATGACCACGCGGACGGCGAGTGCTGCTGCGGCGGCGAGCATGATCACAGTGACCACGAGTGCTGCGGCGGAAGCAGCCATCACGGCGGTGAGTGCGGCTGCGGCCATAAACACAGCGAAGCCGTTTTCTATGAGGTAAGCTGCCCTGCCTGCGGCAAAACTATTACTGTCGATGAAGACGTCCTTGCATTGGGAAAAATCCAGTGCCCCAACTGCGGCGAAATGCTCGAGTTCGACATGGACAGCATCGAGTATGAAGACGAAGCTCCCGTTAAGGAATAATAATTAAAAACACTTTTTAGGGTTGTTCCTGTGCGAACAGCCCTAAAATTTTCATCGAAACACATAAAAATCCGTGTATACACCCGAATGCGATTACCAATTCGATATAATTTTATAATATATATTTGTTTCCCTTTATTTCCTCAGCAACTGATGATATAATAAATGTAAAATAATAACTCCGGAGGTGAGCTTAGTGCTATTCTTAAGAACATGTGTCGAGTCCGATATCCCAAACGCGGCGCAAATGCTGTGCCGGGTTTATGCGGAGGCACCGTATAACGAAAACTGGCCGCTTGACCGGGCGGAAAAACGCATTGCGTCATATCTGTCGGGTTCAAATTCGAAAGGCTATGCACTGATAATTGAAACACAGATTGTCGGCTACTTATTCGGACGAATAATTACGGCGGCAAAGTGCAGCAATTTTTATGTCGATGAAATTTATGTTCATCCAAATTATCAGCGAAAGGGCTGCGGCAGCATGGCTCTTGTCGCTCTTCAGGACGAGCTTAAAAAAGACTGTATAAATAAAATTGAACTGCACACTCTGACTGAGGACGTCAGCTTCTATGAGAAAAACGGCTTCACTCGTTCCTCCTATGCGAATATGGAGAAAACATTAAAGTAAAAAACTCGGCTTCAATATAGCAGATAAATAAAGAGGGCTTAACCGTGATGGTTAAGCCCTCTTTATTGCTGAAATTGAAACTTTTTCGCGCATATTGCGTAAGTCCAAGCTGTTTCATTAGCTTTTTTTATCCTCCCCCGAGGGCTTCTTCCTGAATATCAGAAATTTCTGAATAAGCCAGCTTATCGTGAAGAACACAATTTCAATAATAATTTTCGCCGCGTACCTGTTTACTTCGAGCTCAGCCGTCATGTAAGTCAGAAGCAGAGTGTTTGCCGCAAGTATAACTGCCGCCAGCGTGAAATACTGCACTGCGGTTTTCGCCAGCCTTCCGCGGTGCCTGAATACCAGCCTTTTATTTATGGTGAAATTCAAAGCAGAGCTCACGATTCGCGCCACAACATTGGAAAGCGGAATGCTGACCGCCGTTCCAAGCCCCGCCGTAAAGACAGTGAGCAGACTGTACAGGCCGTAATCCACCAGAAAGCCGATAAAGGAGGATGCGGCGAATTTTAGAATCTCCTTATACACACGGAAGGAATCTTTGAATGTCGAGAAGTGAGAACCGGAATTGTTGTCAAAGTAAATTGTCTTAATGGTCAGTTCTTTGATCGGCACATGCTCCCTCGAGCACTCAAGCAGCACATTCATCTCATATTCGTAGCGCTCGCCACCTATGTTCAGCATAAACGGAATCATTTCAGCCCCGAAAGCCCGAAGTCCCGTCTGTGTATCGCTCACGCTGACACCCGTGGAAATTCGATAAACAAATCTTGTCATAGTGTTCCCGAACCAGCTTCTGACCGGGGTACCGTCCCTGAAGCTGCGGCAGCCCAGAACAAGCGTTCCTATATTTTCCGCTGCGGCTTCACAGACGCGTATTGTATCCTCCACGCTGTGCTGTCCGTCCGAGTCCAGAGTCACTACAACCGAATCTTTCGGAAAATTATCGTAAATATAGCTCAGACCCGTTTTCAGCGCACGTCCCTTTCCCTTGTTCGTTTCATGAGTAAGAACAGTCGCATAAGCCGAGGTATGCACAAAAATCGAACGAAACGCTTCGCCGCTGCCGTCGTCCACCGCCAGCACCTCAAAGCCGGCAAGCTTCAGTTCCTCGGCGAGCTCTGTCAGCTTCTCCCCCGGTTCGTATGCTGGTATAAGAGCTATTCTCGGTTTAAGCAGCATGCCCATTCTCCTTAAAGCAATATTAGGCGTTATCGGTTAATAACAGCTTATCGGCATCGTCCTTTCGGACTTTAGTAAAGGACTTAACCGGACTGCTGCTATCAGGACGCAAGCATATTTCCGACAAGCCATACGCCGCCCGATTTCACGAATACAAGAGTATAAACGCTGTCCGTGTTGCGGACATTGCCGTCAGAAGTCACGGTTATGCTAATGGTTGCCCTGACTACATAGCAGTTGTCTCCGCAGGCAACAAAGTTGTCCAACTCGAGTTTTTTATATTCGATAGTGCCTCCCGAAACCCATGAAACGCCCTCAACAGAGTTTTTAATACGCTTATACGTTTCCGTGTTTGTCAGCAGGAATTTTGAAAGGCGGGTAAAGTTTCCGTTTGTATCATCTTTCTCATCGGTGGAAAACGTAACATAGGACTTTACGAAGTCCGTTACGCGCTGAGTCTGCGCTTCCTTCAGCTTCGTGCTGTCGGGCAAACCGAAAACAAATCCTCCGTCGGAGCTTTCAGTCGGCTCAAGCGCGGCGCCTTTTGCGTCTTTTGCCGCAACTTCAGGCTCCGCAAACAGGCCGTCAATCTCATACACGGCAAAGTCGGGAACAGCCGTCGCGTATTTCTCAAGTCCCTTGAACAGCTCTGAAGAGAGAAGCGAACCTGTGGCGTCCTCTTTACTTAGCTCCACTCCGTTTATTGTGACAACTGCGTCCGTCGGAGCCGTCAGCTTAACGGAATATCTCACAGCGTCATAAACGAAATCGTTCTCATTGTCGCTTTCAGCAACAAGCTCTGTACCCTCGGCGTCAACAACTGAAACTTCCACTTTTCCATAGATGTTATCGATGGTGTATAAAACCCTGTACGCGTCAAAATCTGCGTTAAAGCGTTTTTCCTGCTCTGTTAAATTTTCATATTCAACATGGTCGTCAGTAATATAATCATCGGATACGGCAATTCCGTTCACGCTGACGGAGGCACCGGGCGGCACCAGGATTGTAACTGTTCTCGTGTTGTCCTTGAGCAGCTCTAGTGTCGACAGTTCCCAAAGCTGGAAGCCATATCCAGCGGCGTTTTCTCCCTTGGGTTTAAGGCTCAGCTTGAACAAGTCGGTTGACCCCGCCCTCATAACATAAACAGGGGTTTCGTCCGTATATTCGCCCGCCATTTTCCTGTAAGTGCAGCTTTGTCCCTCTATATAAGTGCTGTAAATATCGCTGAAAACAGTGTCTTTGTCTTCAAAATCAGAAACCGCAAAGACCTTCGCCAAATCGCTGCTGCCCTCGGAAGTTTCCATTGCAAGCACGACGTCATCCATCTCATGCTCAGGGCGCGAGATTTCATAAGCTGCAATGTATTTCCAGAAAAATACGAGCGCAACCGCAACAACAACAAGAAAGGCCGCGGAATAAATTAAGAGAAACCGTGAAAAACCGCTCAGCTTCTTTCTTTTTTCAGGTCTGCGTCCGATATAATTGCTGTCGTCAGATGTCGCCGCGTATTCCTCCGAATTTTGCTCCTGCGCTGCCGAAAATAATTCTTCCTCCGCCGAAGTTCCCTGCATATCGTATTGCTCGATTCCCTCTGACTGATTCTGCTCCGAAACGTCTTGTTCCGCGCCGCCCTGATGCTTTCCAAAATGTCTTTTCATATATCCCGCTCCAAATCACAATCTTTGTTTAGATTCTACCGGATTCCGATATTGCCCTGTTTATTTTATTAAAAACGATGTCGGTATATCGCGAGGCCCGCTTATTGAGGCGCATACGTTTAGTATCTCGTCATTGTAAATCATAAGCGTGGAGGAGCCGCCGTCAAGATTTGCTGCGTTCACCGCGCCGTAATCAAGCATAATGTTTGCAAGGTCGTCAAAAGTTGCGCCCAGACTGTCCACCTGACGTCCGTCCACCACCAAAAGTAAAACCGCACCATCCGCTCTTTGTCCGATAGCCGTACGCGGATTAACTCCGCTCGACATTCCTCCGCAGGGTGTTCCGTTAACAATGAGTGTCGGTCCGAAGCTAACCGCCCATTGGACATCCGCATCAAGAGCCTGCTTGGCTGTCATGGTTCCGACATGCAAAATACCCTTCGAGTCAAAGCCGATAACGTTACAGGGTGTCCCCATATCTCCCCAAACGAGCTTGGCTTCACAAATAACAATACCGTCGGGTATTCCGCCGTTTCCGCCGCCGCCCGGATCGTAAAATCCGCCCGCGTTAATCCCGCCGACAGCACCGGTGGATTCAATCATTTTTTCAAGGGTTATTCCTTCGTACCCCGATCCGAAGCCGCCCGGAGTTCCCACAAATAGCCTCTTGGGATCGTCGACAATCATTATAAAGCCCTTAAATGTCGAACCTTTGATTTCTTCGATTTTAATCCCGTCCGAGGTGTTCTCGGTTTCCTCCGCCCCAGTGCCCCCATTGTCGGAGCTTTGACCCTCTTCCGATATCGTTATCAGCGAGGTGTTGGTGGTTTCGCTGCTTGCTTCGGCACTGTTTTCATTTACGATAGCCGCAATCTCATCGTCCGTCAAATAGAGATTGGCAAGAAAACCTACCGCGCTCGTTTCTCTCACGGAAAGTGTAAACAGCTTCTGGGCAGAGGGAGAGGGGCCTTTCATCAGCACCCACATAACACCATAAAGACTTACAACAACCAGGAGTAAAGTCACAAATATGAATGCAAGCACTCTTCCGGCGACCTTGCCGATTTTCCGAAGCGATCCCTGTGCAGCCTCATCTTTTGTTTTTTTCGATTTCCGTCTGTTCATTCATTTTCTGCTTTCTCTGCTTAATTCGCCGCAAATTATTCCTAAAAGCAATTATACATAAACACACCGCTATATATCAATAGCTAATGCAATTTTGTGTCATATATTTCAAATTTATAGCAAATAAAAGAACTAATCATTATAGTCATACGGCTTATTGTCTTTTGGCCAAAAAAACACGCACATTTGCCTCAATTCTTAATTATCTCAATTCTTATATTGATATATTTAAGTTATCTATTAATATATTTAATATTTAGCTTGACAACTGTGATATCTCGGTGTATATTCAAGCCATAAAAACTACTGGATGGTGAAACTGATGAAATATAAAGCACCCGGCAAATGTCCGGTATGCGGCGAGCGCCTTTCAATAACAAAGCTCGGCTGCCCGAAATGTTCAACGGCGATAGAAGGCGATTTTCAGCCCTGCGAATTCTGTCGTCTTCCCGAAGAGGATTTAGACTTTGTCAAGGTGTTTATTAAGTGCCGCGGCAATATAAAGGATGTCGAAAAGGATTTGGGCATCTCCTACCCCACTGTCCGCGGAAAGCTCGACGCAGTAATCAGGGCACTCGGATATGAAGTATCCGTGAAGGAAACCCAGCAGGAGAAGGAACTTAAGGAAATTGCCAGAAACGAAATACTTGACAGGCTGTCAAAAGGCGAAATAACAGCCAAAGAAGCCACAGAAAAAATAAAAAATCTATAGTCATAGTGAGGATTATAAAATGAGTGAACAATTAAGAATACTTGAAATGATTCAAAACGGGCAAATTTCCGCTTCTGAAGGTCTTGAGCTTTTAGACGCGCTCAAGGCAACAAGCGACCCCTCGACAGCGGTAAGCGCCGGTAGCCGCTCCCTCCCGGGGGTACACAACTACAAATTTCTCAAAATCAAGGTCACTTCGGAGAATAAAACCATTAACGTAAATGTCAACATTCCTATTCGTCTTCTTACAACTCTCGGTGAAATAGCCACCAAGGTCACGGCCTATATCCCTTCTGACGCCAGAGCGCAGATGGAATCCAAGGGTGTCGATATTTCAAGCATCGATTTTGGTAAAATAATCGAAGACGTCTTGAGCGGCACCTTGGAGGACCCCAGTATTGTCGATGTGGAAGCCTGGGATGAGGAGCATAAGACCACGGTCAAGGTGCAGATATATGTCGAATAGCGGCTTGAGACTAATGCTTATAAAGGTCCGGGCGGATAATGGGAAGAAGTTTCGCCTATTCTTCCCCATTTCTCTCAATGTCTTTCGGGAACTTCTTGATTCTGTTGTTGACCTGACGAGCCTTGTATGCGTTTTCACTCCGAAAACTCCAAAAAAAAGCTCGCAGCTGTCGGTTCGCGCCGTACGGGAACTGCTCCGTTCGCTTATTACGCTCCTAGGAACAATAAACGACGACGGTCCCTATGACCTTGTCAATGTCGACGCGGACAATGTTAAGGTCTCGATAAAAATCAGATAGTTCAGTCAAGACTTGATGGGAGGCATTATAAATATGACCAAGCTGTTTTTAAAATACATTTCAATCGTTCTTTCAATATATATTGTTTCGAAAATTCTCAGCTCGGTTTCCGCAACGGGCATCCCCGCGATTCTCATAATGGGTCTTGTTTTGCTGCTCGTTAATCTCATACTTAAACCGATTTTTCTTGTCATCGCCCTGCCGTTTAATTTACTTACCTTCGGGTTGTGCAGTTTTGTCGTAAACGCGCTGACAATTATGATTGCAGACAGCTTTGTCCGCGGTGTCAACATGGGAGGCTTTCTGAGTTCCCTGCTCGCGGCGTTTCTCATTGTCATCTTCAACAATATGCTTATTGATACCAATAAACCAGCAAAGCACAGCGGCTGCGACTGATTGCAGGATTTAATAAAAAAGCGGAGATTTCTTGTGAAATCTCCGCTTTTTTGTTTATGCAAATTATTTAATTAGAAAAGATGTACGCTTGCTATAAGTCCCGAGAAAACGATTGCGACCATGGAAAGCAGCTTAATGAGGATGTTGATGGACGGACCGCAGGTATCCTTGAACGGGTCGCCTACTGTGTCGCCGACAACGGCTGCCTTGTGCTGCTCGGAGCCTTTGCCGCCGTGATTTCCCGCTTCAATATACTTCTTCGCGTTATCCCAAGCGCCGCCGGAGTTCGCCATGAAGATAGCGAGAATAAATCCGGAAACGAGTGAGCCGCAGAGAAGACCGATAACACCCGAGCCGCCGAGAAGAAGTCCCGTGACAATCGGAGCGGCAATAGCCAGAAGTGTGGGAACAACCATTTCCTTAAGGCTTGCCTTGGAGCAAATATCAACGCATTTCGCGTAATCGGCATCGGCTTTGCCTTCCATCAGACCGGTAATCTCACGGAACTGTCTTCTGACTTCCATAACAATGCTCTGTGCGGCGCGGCCGACAGCATTCATTGTAAGAGCGGAGAAAACGAAGGGCAGGCAGGCGCCGATCAGAACTCCGACAAGCACCTTGGGGTCCATAAGGGAAAGGCTGTATGTGCTGCCGGCGGCGTCCAGCTTTTCAACAAAGTTAGCGATGAGAGCGAGAGCCGTAAGTGCTGCGGAGCCGATTGCAAAGCCCTTGCCTGTTGCGGCGGTGGTGTTGCCGAGAGAATCGAGTGCGTCTGTGCGCTCGCGAACTTCATCGGGAAGGTGAGCCATTTCGGCAATTCCGCCCGCGTTATCAGCAACGGGGCCGTAAGCGTCAGTCGAAAGTGTGATTCCGAGGGTAGAGAGCATGCCGACTGCGGCAAGAGATATGCCGTAAAGTCCAAGCTCGGTATTGCCTGCATATCCGATAGTCGAGCAGAAATAGGCCACGATAATAGCGGCGCCGACTATGATTACGGGCAGAGCTGTGGAGAGCATACCGAGACCCATACCGCTGATTATTATGGTTGCGGCACCAGTTTCGGAGGACGCTGCCAGCTTCTTAGTGGGTTTATAGGTATCAGAGGTAAAGTATTCGGTGCAAAGACCGATTAGCACGCCTGCAAAAAGACCTGCCACAATTGAAAGCCAAATACCGTAAAACTCCTTGCCGAGAACAAACCAAACCGTAAAAAAGGAAGCAACGGCAATTGCAAAAGCCGAGAAGTTTGTGCCGCGGCGAAGAGCTCCAAGAAGGTACTTCTGGTCGGCATTTTCTTTTGTCTTAACAAAGAATGTACCGATAATTGAACAAAGAACGCCGACTGCCGCGATAATAAGCGGAATTGCGACTGCGCGCACACGGTCAACGGAGGCAATCTGGTTAAATGCGAGCACGCCCAGAGCGCAGGTGCTGACTATAGATCCGACGTAAGATTCATACAGGTCGGCGCCCATGCCTGCAACGTCACCGACGTTGTCGCCGACGTTATCGGCGATAGTTGCGGGGTTGCGGGGGTCATCTTCGGGGATACCGGCTTCAACCTTGCCAACGAGGTCGGCGCCGACGTCTGCGGCCTTGGTGAAGATTCCGCCGCCGACACGCGCAAACAGTGCCATTGACGAAGCGCCCATGCCGAAGGTTATCATCGCTGCGGTTATGGTTTCGAGAGACTCATGGAAAACCAGCTTCAGCAAAGCATACCAAAGGGAGATGTCGAGCAGTCCAAGCCCGACGACGGTAAAGCCCATTACCGAGCCTGCGGAAAACGCGATGCGAAGGCCGCGGTTAAGACCCTCCTGCGCAGCTGCCGCCGTACGGCAGTTGGCGCGAGTTGCAATACTCATTCCGATAAAGCCGGAAAGTCCGGAGAAAAAGCCTCCGGTAATAAATGCGAACGGGACGTACCATGTAAGGAGCTTGAAATAAGCCATGATACTAAGTACGATGAACATGAAGCCAAAGAAAATGGCGACTGTCCTGTACTGTCTTCTGAGGAACGCGGAGGCGCCTGAACGAACGGCCAGCGAAATCTTCTTCATCAGTTCGCTGCCTTCTGAAAAGGCAAGTACCTTTTTGCTTTGCAGCAAGACGAAGAGCAGCGCGATAACGCTTGCGGCTAGGCTAACCCAGTATAGGTTTTCCATGTTGTTTAATCACTCCTATAATATTTCCTTGTGTTAACGTGGACCCTTAACACAACCCATATTCTAACTCATGCGGAGCAATAAATCAAATGAAAAGTGCAAATAATGGCCAATTTTAGCCCGTTATTTTTACAGAACAAGTACAAATTGTATGTGACGTTCGTGATATTTATGATGCCACACTCGTTGTTTTAAACAGTTTTCTTCAAGTTATGTCGAATAGTTTAGTCGAATCGATGATTGAGGGTTATGTTGGTTTTTTATATAAATCTAATCAAAACAAATGAGTCTTCCGAATCTATAAAATTATGAGGGAAAAGAAAAAAAGGTATGAAATTTTATGCCGCGTCCGTCCTCAAAAAGCAATTCTTCCGGTTTGCCCTTCCCGCCAGACAATCCGCACCCCAATATGCAATATACATTATTATTAACTTTCATTTATCGCTCTTCTTTGCCCTAATATCAAGAGAAAACCGAGTTTTATTGAAAACCACAAATTTTACAAAATTCATGTCACTTTTTTGGTTTAAATGGTTAATTGACAAACTGCACAACAAAGGTTTACTATTAGAGAAACGCAGCGAGGCATTTTATCTTGTCTTGTTGCGTTTTTTAGTATCAATTCATACTACAATAGGAGGAAGAAAATGATGAAGAAAAAACTCGTAGTTCTTTTGCTCTCTGCCTGCATGCTCTTGAGCCTTGCTGCTTGCGGAACTAGCGGCACAAGCGAAAGCGCAGAACCCGCAGCATCCGGTGACGCCGCGGCACCCGCAGGTGAGATCACCATCGGCACAATCTCCCCCAACACCGGTTCTCTTGCAGCTTACGGCGCGGCCGTTACTACTGCTGTTGAGCTCGCGGTTGAAGAAATCAACGCTGCCGGCGGCATTAACGGCAGCCAGGTCAAGGTTGTCAACGCTGATGACCAGTTTGACCCGACTGAGTGCCTCAACGCATTTAACTCCCTTGTTTCTCAGGGCATCGGCCTTATCGTTGGCTCCGTCACTTCGGGCTGCACCTCCGCTATTACCGACGCTGCAAACGAAGAAGAAGTTTGCCTTCTGACTCCGTCCGCAACCGCCGACTCCATCACCACTGAAGATGACTATGTATTCCGCGCCTGCTATGCAGACAGCTTCCAGGGCGCTATTGCAGCCGCCTATGCCAAGCAGTCCGGCTACACCGAAGTCGGTGTCGTATACTGCGCTTCCGATACATACTCCAAGGGTCTTTATGACTCCTTTAACGCCGCCTGCGAAAAGTATGGCGTAACCGTTAAGGCAGTTGAGTCCTCCGCTTCCCTTGACGTTCAGGATTACACCAACCAGTTTGCTTCCATGGTTAAGGCCGGTGTTGACTTTGTGTACGCTCCCTATTATTATGATGTTATAGGCCCCTATATCGTCACTCAGGCCCGCGCAGCAGGCTACAAGGGCATTATAATGGGTGCCGACGGTTACGACGGAACCCCCGACTATGTCGTTGAGGGTGCTGATCTGAGCGTATTCAACGATGTTTACTGGACCAACCACTACGATCCCGCTGACACTTCCGAGAAGGTTCAGAGCTTCGTCAAGGCTTACGAGGCAAAATTCGGCTCCACTCCGAACGCCATCTCCGCTCTTGCTTACGATGCTGTTTATATGTATAAGCAGGCTATCGAAGCCGCAGGCTCTGCTGATCCCAAAGCTGTCCGTGACGCTCTGGCAGACACCACCGCTGTGTACTCCGGCGTAACAGGCACCTTCTCGCTTGACGATGTAGGCACCCCGGCAAAGGGCGCATCCATTATCTCCTTCACTTCCGACGGCACCAAGGTTACAACCAAGCTCGTTGACGTTGTCAAGGAACTTCCCGCAGCATAACTTATAATCTACAATACAGGAAAAACGGGGGATGCGCTTTAGCGCTTAGGGTTGCGCCTCCCCCGCTTTTCTGATTGAAAGGTGGCAAAGGACAAACGTGAGTACGTTTATTCAGACCTTGATCGTGGGACTGCGGCTCGGCAGTATCTATGCGCTGGTGGCACTGGGCTACACTATGGTGTACGGTATCATCCGCCTAATTAACTTCGCACACGGTGATTTTATAATGGTGGGTGGTTACACGATGATTTTTACCATCCCCATTACATTTGCGCTTGGGCTTCCCGCTTGGACCTCTGTTCTTTTGGCCATTCTTGTCTGCGCAGCCGTTGGAGTGAGCACCGAGTTGGTGGCTTACAGACCCATCAGAAAAAGAGGGACCTCGATGACGGCCCTCATCACCGCAATCGCGGTGAGCCTGCTGCTGGAAAATCTGGCACAGGCTATTCCTGCAATCGGCCCCAACCCCATAGTTGCAAGCCAAATTTTCGGCACCGGCGGCTTCACGGTTGCGGGTGTGACAATGGAGTGGACAACCGTCTACACCATTGTAATCAGCGCAGTCGTTATGGTTGTGCTCTATCAGTTTACTCAAAAAACAAAACTCGGCCGCGCCATGCGCTGCGTTTCGGAGGATAAGGAAGCCTCGATTCTCATGGGTATCAATGTCAACAACACTATTGTACTCACCTTTGCAATCGGTTCCGGACTTTCGGCAATAGCGGCACTTATGTATCTGGCGCAGTATCCTAAGGTCTATACAACCATGGGCGCGCTGCTGGGTCTTAAAGCCTTCGTGGCGGCCGTTCTGGGCGGCATCGGGTTTATCCCCGGAGCAATGCTCGGCGGTCTTATTATCGGACTTGTTGAGTCCTTCACTACGAGCTATGTTAGTTCCAGCATGGCAGACACCTTTGTGTTTCTCATTCTCATTGTTGTGCTGATACTTAAGCCTGCCGGAATCCTCGGAAAGAATGTAGGTGAAAAGGTATGAAAAAGTCAACTACAAAAGGCTACATTATAAATACCCTAATTATCGCCGCCGTCTTTCTCGCCTTTGCATTTACAAAGTCGGCAGTAAGCGGAACTGAAACCTTCAAGCTGATTATTGTACCCAGCCTCTGGCAGTGTTGTTATTTGATTATTCTTGCCGCCTCCCTCAATCTGGTGCTGGGATTTTTGGGTCAGCTTTCTCTGGGACACTGCGGCTTCATGGCTATCGGTGCCTATGCGGCGGCTCTGATTTCGCTCGCCTGTGAACGCGCAGGAGTGTTCGCGAACAAATCGGATCCTGTTTTCATATTCGTGCTTCTCGGCTGTATTTTGGCTGCCGGTATATTGGCGGCACTTATCGGTCTGCTGGTGGGCATCCCGGCCCTTCGTCTGAGAGGTGACTATCTGGCGATAATCACACTCGGTTTCGGTATGATTATCGTTAATATCATCAACAACCTGCCCTTCGCGGGACAGGAGGGTCTTTCCATGGGCTCGGCTTCGGCCTCACTGTATAAAAACGGCCTTGGCTTCGGGACGGCGGCAAAGGTGACCTTTGTCTGGGTTGCGATAATCACCACCGTGCTCTGCATAATTATGATGTTCATGTTTATCCGTTCCAAGTACGGCAGAGCTATCAGAGCAATCCGCGATGACGAAATTGCGGCTTCCGCCTCGGGCATAAATACCTCATATTACAAAATATTTACTTTTACCTATTCTGCTTTCTTCGCAGGCGTTGCGGGGGCTCTATATACATGCGCGAATGCCACGCTTTCCACTTCCTCTTTCGCCTTTACAAACGGCGGCATTTTGAACTCCACCTTCATTGTTGTTATGGTGGTACTGGGCGGCATGGGCTCGCTGACAGGCTCCGTGGTATCAGCAATAATAATGTTCGTTGTCAACTATGAGATTAAAAACGGCGTATGGGTGAAATCACTGCCGGGCTTTATAGGCGGTATTTTCGCCTACCCCATGCTGGTATACGCCATAATCCTAATAATAGTTATCATGTTCCGTCCCAACGGTATTTTCGGCACCTATGAATTTTCTCCGCTGAATTTGTCCCGCGACATAAAAAGCCATCGTGAAAAGAAGGCTTTGCAGAAGACGGGAAAGAAGGAGGCGAAAACAAGTGAGTGATGTAAAAGAGCTGGTTTTGGAAACAAGACACCTCGGAATCTCCTTCGGAGGTCTTAAAGCTGTTCAGGACTTTAATATCCAAATTTACGAGGGCGAGTTAATCGGACTTATCGGACCAAACGGCGCTGGAAAGACCACGGTTTTCAATATGCTCACCGGCGTTTATTTGCCAACGGAAGGCTCGGTAATCCTCAAGGGCGAAGTGCTCAACAGCAAGAAGCCCCATCAGGTAGTTGCCAGCGGCGTTGCGCGTACCTTCCAGAACATCCGACTTTTCAAAAAAATGACGGTCATCGATAATGTTAAGGCCGCTATGACCAAGGATACCTCATACAATATGATAGACGCCCTGTTCCGCACCCCGAAGTTCTGGAAAACGGAGCGTGAACTTACGGAAAAGGCCTTGGATTTGCTGTCCATCTTCAAACTGGAAAATAAGGCTGATCAGCTCGCTTCGAACCTGCCTTACGGTCAGCAGCGCAAGCTGGAGATTGCCCGTGCTCTTGCAACAGATATGAAGCTTCTTCTGCTTGATGAGCCTGCTGCAGGCATGAACCCTACCGAAACCGCCGAACTTTTGGAGTGCATCAATGCAATACGCAAGCGCTTCGGTATCTCAATCCTTCTGATTGAGCACGATATGGCTCTTGTTATGAATGTGTGCGAGCGCATTCTGGTAATCGATTACGGCATGACAATCGCAAGCGGTCTGCCGGATGAAATTGCCAAGGATCCAAAAGTCATCGCCGCCTACTTGGGCGAATAGGGAGGGACGAAAAATGCTGGAAGTCAAAGACCTAAACGTCTTTTACGGGGCGATTCACGCCATAAAGGGAATCTCCCTTACCGTCAACGACGGAGAGCTTGTCTCTCTTGTCGGCGCTAACGGGGCAGGCAAAACCACGATACTGCACACCATCTCGGGTCTGCTTACAGCCTCTACAGGCGAAATTCTCCTGGATGGGCAAAATCTTCAGAAGGTGCCGGCTAATACAATTATTAACCTTGGCATGGCGCATGTGCCTGAAGGCCGCCACGTCTTTGCAAGGCTCACCGTTGAGGAAAACCTCAGAATGGGCGCTTACATTTTAAAGGACCAGAAGAAAATCAGCGAAAACCTCGATATGGTTTACGATCATTTTCCAAGGCTCAAGGAGCGCTATAAGCAGCTCGCGGGAACACTCTCCGGCGGCGAGCAGCAAATGCTTGCAACGGGACGCGCTTTGATGACAAACCCCCGTATGCTTCTTATGGATGAACCCTCAATGGGTCTGTCCCCCATCCTTGTAAAAGAAATATTCGCAATAATAGAAGAGCTTCATAACAGCGGCATAACCATTCTTCTTGTTGAGCAAAACGCCAAGATGGCGCTTGCCATCTCCGACAGGGCTTATGTTCTGGAAACCGGCTCAATTGCCATGCAGGGCCCCGCAAAAGCTCTGTCCGAGGATGACCGTGTCCGCAAGGCTTATCTGGGCGCATAAATATCTATAAAGGAGAGCTTCGTTTATGGATCATTACATTATCACGATTGCGCGCGAAACAGGCAGCGGGGGACGCAACATAGCCTCCAAGCTTTCCGATTTACTTGGCATACCTTTCTATGACCGCGATCTTCTTCGGCTGGCCTCCGACGTCAGCGGTATTAACGAGGGGCTCTTCGGAATATCCGACGAGCGCATCGGCAAGCGGGAAATGATGACGGCTGCCAAAGAGATCTACACCGGCGAAGTCCTGCCGCCCGATGATGACGACTTTGTTTCCACAAAAAACCTGTTTGAATTTCAGGCGAAGGTGATTAAAGAGCTGGCAAAAAGCAATGTCAGCTGCATAATTGTCGGCCGCTGCGCAGATTACCTTCTCTCCGACAGAACCGACGTTCTGCGTGTATTCATTCATGCACCTCTGGAAACCAGAATGAAAAATGTCGCCTACTATTCCCTTGCCTGGTCTGAAAAAGAGGTCGCCAAGTACATTGCCAAAGAGGACAAACGCCGTGCCGAATATTACCGCTATTATACCGGCAACGACTGGCGTGACGCCGCGCATTTTGACTTAAGTCTTGATTCCGGTGCGCTGGGTGAAGACGGCTGCGTTGAGATGATTAAAAAGGCCATTCCCCTCTTCGTACACTAATAGTAAAAACATCCGCGCTCGGAGTGTTCCGAGCGCGGATGTTTTTATTCTCTCGTCTTTCAATCAATGTATGACCGTTGTTAACTTTCTCAGGACTTACCCGCAGTCAGGGTGTTTTTAATCTCAAGCGAAATCTCTTCAGTTCTTGCTATTCCCCTTTTTAAAGCCTCATCGAGAGCTGCGCCGCGCTCAAGGGCGCTTATTATGGCATCAGTTACCCCGCCCTTTGTTGCCATTTTAGTTATATATTCTTCTCTGCCGTCTTTGTTTTCAAATTCAGGCATAGCGCCTTGCGCCCAGACGTACAGCTCTTTTAAAAGCGGATATTCAAGACCGATTTTTTCAATCGCCCGCCCTTCTTCGGAAGGGCTTTCTGTTTTAAGTAGGGCTGCCGTCAAACATACTCCGGCGGTAAAAACGTCTAAATCGTGCTCTGTGCCTATTGTGACAAGCCTTAGCCCCATCAGACAAAGCAAACGCTTCAAAGCCTCGTTTTCAGGAACCATGGCGGCAACACCCCTGCCGACGGCAACCGTGTCAGGTCCCGAGAGCATTATACGAATCACATTTTCGCCAAAAATCTCCTTAAGTGTTTCAAGCGGCACCCCGGCGGCGCAGGAGGCGATGAGGGCTCTGCTGCTCAAGGCGCTTTCCTTAAGAGCAGGAATATCCTGAGGCTTAACAGTCAGTAAAACAATTCTTGCCTCGCCGAAGACCCGCTCATTTGTTGCAAGGCACGAAGCCAGTCCCTGTGCCTCAAGCTTCTGATATGTCTTCGGGTTGCCTCTGTGCGATATAAGCAGGTTTTCCTTTTTTAGTCTCCCGCCGACAAGCGCCTTGGCTACAGCCTCTCCCAGATGACCGCAGCCCACAACACCGATTTTATCGGTGTTAAGGAGTTCCCATTCATTGTTCATCGAAATAACCACTCCCCAAATTGAAGCGTACTGATACCATTTGGTTTGCGAAGCGCACTTTCCAAAATGAGCATGACTTACCGCTATTTTTCTTCATGATACCCATTGCTCGAATCAGACATGTATTTTATCACTTTGCTGTATTCTTCGTTTGACATATCATTAAACTTGATTCCGAAGCTCTTTCTTCCTTCTTCATCTTGCTTCCAAACTATTTCCCCGCCCAAATTTCCGAGCTTTGTGTTTTTGAGTTCAACACGTTCCGCAACGGCAAAATCACGGTTTATATTGGTACATTCGATCTTGGCACCTGCTTCGGAAATATCTAATATTCTGCAAAATGCCGCTTCGTCTGAACTCAAAACAATAGTTTCATCAGCGTCAAATCTTTCCGATATCCTTTTACGAGGTTTTTCGATACATACAAATATGCTAATTACGATTGCAACGCCGTTATAAATTGACCACCCGAGATTTATTACCGTTGAATCAATAATCGCCGGCAAGCCGCTTCTTAAACCTTGAACAGCGAAAACCCACCCAAGTATTGTAACTATCAATAAAACAAAATGCGGCAAAGAATAACGAAAGGAAATTGAGGTATGCTGAGAATTTATTCCTTTTGGAGTAACTCTAAAAGATATCGGTCTGGAGAATATCTCTTCTGTCAATGCTGCAAGAGCCAGAAACGGAGCGGTCGCAGTTTCATATATATGGCTCCATGAAATTGTTCTGTTTTTGCTAACTAAAGACCTATAGGATAAAGTTGTTGCCAAGAAGGACGGGACCCAGAAAAACAGCAGATTATATGCCGTTGTATTTAATATTACAAAACCAAAAACAAGATATATCAGCGGGCTCAAAATAAAAATCAGTTTTTGCACACCGGCAAACCAATACACAAAACCATCGACGTATATCAGTCTCTGCATAAAGCTCAGGCCCTTAATTTTTAAGGGATTCCATTTCTTTACTACCTGTATATTGCCACGGCACCATCTTTCGCGCTGAACAACAAGATCACTGAAGCTTTCAACCGATAATCCGGTGCAAAGAGTCTCTTTAACAAATTTAGTCTCATAGCCCTTGGCCTGAATCAGCATTCCGGTTGCCATATCTTCTGTAATTGTTCCTGTCGGGATTCCTCCGATATCTTCAATTGCCTTTCTTCGAAAAATTGCGTTCGTTCCTACGTGGAGAACAGCATTAAAGTTATCTCTTCCGCCCTGTATATCGAGCATAAACAAATCTTGTTCATTAGGGATTTTTTTATATTTTTTAAGATTATATTGGTATGGGTCGGGGTTATAAAACACCTGAGGTGTTTGTACAAATCCAAGGTTTGGATTCACAAAATAGCCGATTGTTTTTTTAAGGAAATAGGATTTCGGCACCATATCGGCGTCTAACAGCAATACAAATTCTCCGTTTGTCTGTTTCAGCGCACTATTTACATTACCGGCTTTTGCGTGCTTGTTATCAGCTCTTGTCAGATAATGAACTCCAAGTTCTTCACAAAGTGTTTTAACCTCAGCTCTTCTGCCGTCATCGCAAAGATATATGTTCAAACAATCCTTGGGATAATCCAGGTTAAGACAGGCAACCATGGTTTTCTTGAGTATTTTCAGGCTCTCGTTATAGGTTGCAATAAAAACATCAACCGTCGGTTCAATGATAAAGCTTTCCGGCGGCCACTCCTCGTTCTTATAAGGGTTCCAGAAAAGCATTTTAAAAACAAATGACTGACAAAACCCCAACCATTCCGCGAGAACAAGCAGAACGCCGAATATTACACTAACTACCCCAAATGACAAAGGCAGAGTGTAAACGGTGCGCCAGACAAGATAGATCAGATTGACTAAAATTGAAACCGAAATGAAAATCTTTTTTACAACGCCGGATTTTTTTGATACAAAGAACAAAGTCAGAATTATAAGTATCTCTAAAACGAACAAATAATTTTGAATACTTGAGTGCAATCCAAACATGCTTTCCACCTCGAATTCTTGTAATCTAAATCCAATATACAATAATTCGACAAATAAACAAACATTTATTTATAATTGTTTATGCCCCAAAAAGGCGTCATGTTCTGCATATTCAAAGTTCAGAGCCGCGATCAGCTATAAATAAGGTATATTTCATTCCTTCAACAAATTTCAGCTCAATTTCAGGAAGCTGTCTGTATCCACGCTTACTTATGTCATTTGCCGGTTATCGAGCCGTAACAGTCAGGGCGGCGGTCGCGGTAGAACCCCCAGTTTAGTCTGTTTTCGGCAACGGCATCCAGATCAAAAGTCGCACAGAGCACAGCGTCTTCCTCACGTCCGGCAACAGCAGCCAGATCCCCCGTATCATCAGCAATAAACGAAGAGCCATAGAAGTTGAGAGCGGACGCTTGTCCTCCGTTCTCCTTGCAGGGCGCAACGGTTTCAAGCCCTACTCGGTTAGCAGCCGCAATCGGTATAATGTTAGCCGCAGCATGACCCTGTATACAGCGCTGCCAATGCGGCATACTGTCGCAAGCCAGAATCGGTTCGCTTCCGATAGCGGTAGGATAGAGCAGCATCTCAGCCCCGCCCAGCGCAAAAGCACGGGCAGTTTCCGGAAACCATTGATCCCAGCAAATTCCGACGCCAATTCTTCCAAAGGCTGTATCCCAAACACGAAAGCCGGTGTCACCGGGGGTAAAATAAAACTTTTCTTGATAGAAATGGTCGTCGGGAATGTGCGTTTTGCGATAAACTCCCAAAAGGCTCCCGTCAGCATCTAGCGTTGCAACAGAATTGAAGAGACGATTGCCGTCTTTCTCATAAAAGCTTACGGGAATGACAACGCCAAGTTCCTTGGCAACTGCGGAAAATCTGCGAACGGAAGCGCTGGTCGCAGTCGCAGTGGCGTACGAATAGTACTCATACCGTCTTTCCTGACAAAAATAGGGGTATTCAAACAGTTCCGGCAGAAGTATTACATTCGCACCTTCCGACGCGGCTTTCCTTACCAGTGATTCCGCTTTGTTTAAGTTTTCCTCAGGCTTTGCGGAGCATTTCATCTGTACGGCGCCGATGGTTACCTTACGCATAATTTTTATCTCCTTTCGGAAGAAAAACATTTCCTATTTTCTCATGAAAGCCGTGATTTAAAATCGTCATAGCCAAAGCTTTTTATAATGCGGCAGTCGCCATCTTCAGCCATGACGGCTATTGTGGGTAAATTTATTCCGTTAAATGTGTTGTTCTTGACCATAGAATAGATAGCCATGTTGTTAAAACAAAGCCTGTCCCCGATTCCGATTGACTTATCGAATGAATAATCTCCAAAAACATCGCCCGCAAGACAGGTGCAGGAGCCAAGTCGGTAAGTATAGGCTTTTTCTCCGGCCTTGCCCGAGCCTTCAAGCAAGGGGCGCAGAGGCATTTCAAGGACATCAGGATTATGGCATGCTGCGGAGCTGTCCAGAATAAGGTTTGTGACTCCGCTGTTTTCCACAACATCCAGCACCTCTGTGATGAGATATCCTGCGTTGAGAGCAACGGCCTCCCCCGGTTCCAGATAAACTTCCAGTCCGTATTTCTCCTGAACACTGCGTATACATTTTTCAAGCAGCGGAATGTTGTAACTGGGTCGGGTGATGTGGTGGCCGCCGCCCATATTAAGCCACTTCATCTGACACAGCCATTTCCCAAATTTTTCTTCGACTGCGGCCAGTGTGACTGCCAGGTCTTCGGCGTCCTGCTCACATAATGTGTGAAAGTGAAGGCCGTCAACCTCACTCAGCAGCTCCTGGAGGAAGTTTGAGGCGGTAATCCCAAGGCGGCTTCCGGGGGTGCAGGGGTCATAAATTGCGTGTTCTTGCGTCGAAAACTCCGGGTTTATGCGAAGCCCTATGCTGGAATTTCCGCAGCGCCCGCGAAATTTTTTAAGCTGTGCAAATGAATTGAAAACAATATGTCCGCACAGCGATGCAATTTCGTCAAAATCCGCGTCTTTATAGGCAGGGGAAAAAATATGAGTCTCTCCGCCCATCTCCTCTGCCCCGAGTCTGGCTTCAAAAAGGCTGCTGGCGGTGGTACCGGATAAGTAATTGCGCATGAGCGGATATTCGGCGAACATTGAAAATGCCTTTTGTGCAAGAAGAATTTTGCAGCCTGTGTTATCCTGAATTTTTTTGAGAATAGTCAGGTTCTCAATAAGCTTGGCTTCATCAACAACATAGCAGGGGCTCGGAAGATGAGTGAATTTCATCAGACGCCCACCATAGTCGGATTCTCCTGAACGACCCAGGGAAGACCCCACTTGCCCATAGCTTCCATAAAGGGATCGGGATCGAACTGTTCGGCGTTGTATACGCCGGGGGTTCTCCAGCGTCCGTCGGCAACAAGCATCGAAAAAATCATGGCAGGAACACCTGTGGTGTAAGAAATCGCCTGACTTTTCACCTCACGATAGCTTTCCTGATGGTCGCAAATGTTGTAAATTCTGAGAGTCTTTTCCTCGCCGTCCTTTTTTCCTTTGAAAATGCAGGAAATATTGGTCTTGCCGACTGTACGCGGTCCGAGGGAGGCGGGATCAGGAAGAAGTTCTTTGAGAAGCTGAAGAGGCACAATTTTTTGACCCTGATAATCTATCGGAACTGTCGAAAGCAAACCTACGTTTTCAAGGCACTTCATGTGAGTAAGATAGCTCTGCCCAAAGGTCATATAGAAACGAACGCGTTTAATCCCGGGAATATTGATGATAAGAGATTCAATCTCATTGTGGTGCATAAGATACATGTCCTTTTTGCCCACCTGCTCGAAATCGTATTCCTCTTTAACGGACATTGCGGGGATTTCCACCCAATGCCCGTCTTCCCAGTAAGAACAGGGGGAGGATACTTCGCGCAGATTGATTTCGGGATTAAAATTAGTTGCGAAGGGATATCCGTGGTCGCCCCCGTTGCAGTCAAGAATGTCGATTGTATTTATCTCATCAAAATAGTGCTTGAGCGCATAGGCACAGAAAACATTGGTTGCCCCGGGGTCAAAGCCGCAGCCAAGGACAGCCGTCAGTCCGGCTTCCCTGAACTTTTCCTGATATGCCCATTGCCAAGAGTAATCAAAATAGGCGGAGAAGCCAAGCTCCTCGCAGCGCTTTTCATAAATCGGACGCCATTCGGGGTCGTTAATGTCCTCCGGCTCATACGTTGCGGTATCAATATAGTTTGCGCCGCCGGCAAGGCAGGCGTCCATTATAGCCAAGTTCTGATACGGAAGAGCTACGTTGAGCACGGCGTCAGGTTTGTATTCCCGAATCAGCGCCGTCAGCGCGGGAACATCCATTGCGTCAATTTGAGCTGTTGTAATACGAGTGCTGGTCTTGCCCTCCAGAGCAGCTTTCAATGCGTCACATTTGGATTTAGTGCGGCTTGCGATACAAATATCAGTGAAAACGTCGCTGTTTTGGCAGCATTTATGGATTGCAACGGAGCCAACGCCTCCGCACCCGATAACAAGAAGTTTTGCCATAAATTTTTCCTCCTAAAAGTAAATTACGTTTAATTGTCAGTTGACTTTGCCTGCGACATCCTCGGCGTTGTTAAGTAAATCCTCCACATACTTTGGAAGCATAAAGGATCCGAGATGCAAATTTGTAGTATAATATTGAGTCTTGATTCCTCGGGCATTCCATTTTTGAGGAATAAAGTCGTTTATCGGATGATATTTCTTTGAAGCAAAGCCAAACATCCAATAACCTGAAGGACAGGTGGGAATATGAGCCTGGTATACTCTGCTTATTGGGAAACTCTGAAATACCTTTCGATGCATTAAGCAAAATGCGGCCTCATCCTCGTCAAAGAAGGGGCTTCCGTGCTGATAAACCATGATACCGTCATCCTTAAGGGCTCTGAAGCAGCTGCCGTAAAACTCCTTTGTGAACAGTCCTTCCGTGTGACCGAAGGGGTCAGTGGAGTCGACGATTATTATGTCATAGTCCGCTTTTCGTCCCCGAAGAAAACGTAATCCGTCCTTGCGAATGATATTCACTCTCGAGTCCTCAAAGCCTTTTGCGGCGTTTGGGAAGAACTCACGGCAAGCCTGAATAAAAATTTCATCGGGCTCAACCACGCTGATTTCCTCAATTTCGGGGTAGGCTGTCAATTCTCGGGCTACGCCGCCGTCGCCGCCGCCGATTATAAGCACCTTTTTAACACAGGGGTGAACTGACATCGGCACATGTGCCACCATTTCATTATAAATAAACTCATCCGCCTCAGAGAAAATTACATTTCCATTTGAAGTCAGGAAGCGACCGAACTCGGCACTTTCAAACACGTCAATACGTTGATATTCGCTTTCGGCGGAAAACAACTGCCGATTTATGCGAATGCTCATTTTCACATTCTCGGTATGCAGCTCTGAAAACCACATGTTCACGCTCAATCACTCCTTTATCACTTGAAGATAATCCGCTCTCGGGTCCGCCGCGCCCTGAAGAGTGCATCCCTTTTCACGCGAAAAGAGAATATACTCAATAATCTCATTTGTTACGCGCTCGCCCGGGGAGATTATCGGAATGCCCGGAGGATAACACATAACCGACTCGCCGCTGATTCGGCCCGCGCTCTCACGTATGGGCAAGGGCTCCTTTTCTGAGTAAAACGACTTTTGGGGAGAAAAAACAACCTCAGGCTGAATAAAGTAACCAAAATAGAGATCAGACGGATCCTTTTCATAAAGTCGCTTTATATCCTCAAGCGCACCCACCAGGCGTTCAATGTCCTGTATTCGGTCCCCAATAGAGATATAAGCAAGAATATTACCAATGTCGCCGAACTCAATCTGTATGTCATACTCATCCCTCAGCAGGTCGTATATCTCTATGCCCGTCAGCCCGATTCCCTGTGTATGCACCGATAGTTTTGTCACATCGTAATCACAGACATCAACTCCGTCAATCAGTTCCCTGCCATAGGCATAGTAGCCTCCTATACCGTTAATTTCACCTCGCGCATATTCCGCCAATGAAACGACCTTTGCAAACGATTCACGTCCGCGCAGCGCCAGGTTACGCCGAGAAATGTCAAGACTTGCCAGCAAAAGGTAAGAGGCGCTGGTGGTTTGCGTCAGGTTAATGATTTGTCTGATATGACTGTAATCTACGTCTTTACCGATTAGAAGAACTGAACTCTGCGTCAGGCTCCCGCCGGATTTGTGCATGGAGACGGCCGCGATGTCGGCGCCTGCCATCATAGCAGAAGGGGGAAGTCCTTCTCCAAAATAGAAATGTGTGCCGTGTGCTTCATCAACCAACAGCTTCATACCGTGGTCGTGGGCCAACTTGCAAATTGCACGAAGATCAGAACATATACCGTAGTAGGTAGGGTTATTGACAAACACGGCAACCGCATCCGGATTTGCTTGTATGGCTGCTTCAATTGCAGAGCACTCCATGCCAAGAGCCACGCCTATCTGAGGGTGTATAGAAGGACTCACATAAACCGGGATGCCGCCGCAAAGTATAAGTGCATTTATAACGCTTTTATGGACATTTCGGGGAAGGATGATTTTATTCCCGCTTTTACACACCGAAAGCAACATGCTTTGCACTGCGCTGGTAGTGCCGTTGACCATAAAAAAGGCGTGTTGAGCGCCAAAAGCTTCTGCTGTCAGCTCTTCTGCCTCTTTGATAACGGAAACCGGATTACAAAGACTGTCGAGAGGCTTCATTGAATTAACGTCAAGCGCCACGCATCGTTCACCCAGCAGCTTAACAAGTTCTGGATTTCCGCGGCCCCTCTTGTGTCCGGGCACGTCGAAGGGAACCACACGCCGCCGCTGGAATTGTTCAAGCGCCTCACAGATAGGCGAATACCGTTGACGTTCCATATCCATAGCTACATCCCTCCCGGACAATTTTTACATAAATACGCAAAAAAACGCAGATGACAGCGTCATCTGCGTTACAGACTGAAGACAAAAGCACCGCCTTTATGGTATAATGAAGCCATAGAAGGTGGT
>CAYWNW010000010.1:0-127140 GCA_964459785.1 uncultured Oscillospiraceae bacterium
TAAGGTGCTCCGTATTCCCGCATAGTTTCAACGACCTTGAGTGTTTCGTAAGAATTTATATCCATATCCTTGCCTCCCGGTTATTTTGGTATAACATATATCACTCTAAACCGGGACAATAGCAAGGCCTACTGTCATATTGATTAATAACATATTGTGTACGAGGTGAGCACTATGACATTAAAAGAAATTAGTTTGGAATATGGTATTGATGCGAAACTGCTAAAGCAGTATTTCCAGGCATTTTCTAACCTTTATGGTATCTGTTCACTTCAAAAGGCCATCCAAATCATCAATCACCAGAATCCAGAGCAGAAACTTACAAAGGAGCAAATTCTCGGATTCTCCGACAATTATATCGGTGACTGGAAGATTGTTTCGCCGGATGAAGTGTATTCAAATGTTCAATCTACTACACCTATGCGTCGTGAGATCGTCAACAAAATGTTGGCGTATTACAATGATTACGGCGGATATGATTATGTTCGCAGTCATCAGGCGGACAAGGATTATTATGTTCCGGCGAAGGACGAGCTTCTGAAATATGCCCAAAAAGAATACTACGAAGAAAATCAGTATACCGATGCATTGGCACAGTTGCTGGAAAAGAAACTACACTCAAATGACTGGCAGAGAAAACTACTGGAAATCGTTCTAAACCTCCGGTTGGACAATTTTGATATTCAAGCTTTTATCGATACCATTGGGCAAGAATTTCCTAACTTTGAAATTACTCAGCAAGCAATTGACATCTACACGAATCTCCACAACAACACCAGATTGATGGTCAATCGAGGCTATACTCCCGCCGAATTATCTCGCAAGTATAATCCGCATGGTGCGTTGCCAACGTCCATTTCTTTTGGCCCCGGCATTCAAAGCCTTATCCAAAGTGGGGAAATAAATGCGGATGAATTGGTAAAGGGATTTGAGACAATGAATATTCCACAGGACTTAAAAAGAAGCCTCATCTCTGAAACAGATAAGGCAAAGCAGCCGAAGCCCGGCAGGAACGATCCTTGTCCCTGTGGAAGCGGTAAAAAATACAAAAAATGCTGTGGAAGGTAAAGCATTGTATCTTGATGTCCTACATCCAAGTTTGAGGGGGGACCGCTATGGCAAAGAATATACAAAGAATAGACCCGCCGACAAAATGGGATTATCACATGAAAAGAGTCGGCGTATACTGCCGTGTCAGTTCCAATTCACAAGCGCAGCTCCACAGCCTCGCCGACCAGGCATCCGGGCTTACTCGCTATGTGCATAAGCAGCCGTATATGGAAGTGGCAGATATTTTTATTGATGTGGCAAGCGGCTCCAATGCTGTCGACCGCCAGGAATTCCAGCGGATGATAAAATCCGCCCATGATGGGAAGATAGAATATGTAGTAACGAAAGCTGTGAGTCGACTCGGCCGTTCAACGGAAGATGTTCTGATTGCCGTCAGAGCCTTGCAGGATTACGGCGTGGAAGTTTACTTTGAAGACCAGAAATTCGGTAGTTTGAACCCCGAAGCCGAACTGATGATATCTCTCTACTGCGGTGTTGCCGAGGGCGAAAATAAATCTCACAGCGAGAATGTGCGGTGGGGTCTGAAACGCCATGCCGAAAACGGCACTTCAAAACTCTACAACAAACCCTGTTACGGTTACCGCCAGAACGATGACGGGCACCTCGAAATTGTGGAAAATGAAGCCGCTGTCGTCCGCCGGGTGTATGCCATGTATTTGAGCGGAATGAGCATCGTAAAAATCAAGGCCGCTCTTGAGAATGACAATATCTCGTCACCGACCGGCAAAGAGCGGTGGTCGAAGCACACGCTGGAGTTCATGCTCACCAACACAAAGTATTATGGAACCGCCGTTATCTTCAAAACCCACACGCCGGAATACAAGGCGAAGCGAAAAGTCAACGACGGCGAAGTGGACAGCTACGCCGCAGACGGCAACAATGAACCGATAATCACGGAAGAGATGTTCAATCAAGTCCAGGAAGAGCGCAGCCGCCGGAGCAACATCGAGGTCGGGGAGGACGGCGTTAAGAGGAGGAAATCCACGAAGTATTCGGCAAAAAGGTCGGAATAGCCCAACTAACACTCTGATTTAATATGTTTGGGCAGAGTAAATTGAACCCTTTTATTTTTCATAGAACTCCGTTATTTTTGGTAGAACTCTTTTATTTTTCCTCAAGGGGTATTCAAATTGCGTCTTGAGCCGAGAATGCCGGAGAAACCCCATAACGCAGAAAAAGCCTGCAATACAAAGGATTTTGAATACCCCTATGGGGCAAATTCCTTGTATTGCAGGCTTTCTGATGATGAAAAATAAAAGAATTGACCGAAGCATCGTATCAATGCTTCGGTCAATGTTTGGCGGAGAAGGAGGGATTTGAACCCTCGCTGCGCTCATCACGCACTACTCCCTTAGCAGGGGAGCCCCTTCGGCCTCTTGGGTACTTCTCCATGCCGAAAGAAAAAACGATATATATTTGCCGTGCCCGAAAACCATCTCATCAAGGTGCTGCCATGAAAAAGAGTGGCGGAGAGAGTGGGATTCGAACCCACGGATGCTTTCACATCGCCGGTTTTCAAGACCGGTTCCTTCGACCACTCGGACATCTCTCCGTTTCGGTCGCTTTGGTATAATAACATATTATTGGGTCAGTGTCAACTGGTTTGAGCCCGCCTTTTCAATTTGTGAGAAGGAGCTTTTTTTGTATAAATAAACGTCTGTTTGCCTTGAAATGTTAACAAATTTCGGATATAATTATGTGAAGTGCCGACTTAGTGTCAGCATGTGATTTTGGCGTATTTCAGCAATAAATTCACCCCAAAAGGAAACTTCTTATGCGTGGAAACTTATTCGTAAAAGGTGCGAGAGAAAACAACCTAAAAAACATAGACCTTGAAATCCCGCGTGACAGCCTTGTGGTTTTCACGGGGCTTTCGGGCAGCGGAAAATCATCACTGGCTTTCGACACGATTTATGCCGAGGGTCAGCGCCGCTATGTCGAGTCCCTGTCCTCCTACGCCCGTCAATTCCTTGGACAGATGGAAAAGCCCGATGTGGACTATATTGAGGGGCTTTCGCCTGCAATATCAATAGACCAGAAAACAACATCGAAAAATCCCCGTTCAACCGTCGGCACGGTTACGGAAATATATGACTATCTGCGCCTTCTGTGGGCGAGGATAGGCGTGCCGCACTGTCCGAAATGCGGCAAGGAAATCAAGCAGCAGACCATCGATCAGATAATCGACCAGATTCTCCTTATGCCTGCGGGTTCGAGAATCCAAATTCTTGCGCCTGTTGTGCGCGCCAGAAAGGGCGAATATCAAAAAATCTTCGAGGACGCCCGAAAAAGCGGATACGTCCGTGTTCGGGTTGACGGAAACGTCTACGATTTGTCTGAGGAAATAAGCCTTGACAAAAACAAAAAGCACAACATCGAAATTGTTGTGGACAGACTTTCGGTTAAGCCCGATTTTTCGCAGCGGCTGACGGATTCTGTCGAAACCGCGGCGGCTCTAGCAGGCGGAATAGTCATAGTCGACCTGCCTGACGAGGGCAGGGAAATGCTCTTTTCCCAGAACTATGCCTGCGAGGACTGCGGAATTTCAATTGAGGAACTGACTCCGAGAATGTTCTCGTTCAACAACCCCTACGGTGCTTGCCCGACCTGCAGCGGACTTGGAATTCAGCTTAGGGTAAACCCTGATATGATAATGCCGAACCCGTCAATTTCGATTATGGACGGGGGCATTACGGCGAGTGGCTGGGGCAATGTCCGCAACGACGGAATCTCGCGGATGTACTTTGAAGCACTTGCCAAAAAGTATAAGTTTTCGCTTACTGAGCCTATCGCGAACCTATCGCCCGAGGTTATTGACGTTATTCTATACGGGACTAAAGGCGAAAAGCTGACGCTGTATTACGACCAGCCGCGGGGCAAGGGAACGCTTAACCAACCCTTTGAGGGTATAGCAAACAATATTGAGCGACGCTACCATGAAACGCAGAGCCCCTCAATGCGAAACGAGCTCATGCAGTGCATGGGCGAATACGACTGCCCGGACTGTCATGGTCTTCGCTTAAAGCCCGAGGTGCTTGCGGTTACCGTCGGCGGTATCAGAATAACGGACTTCACGGCGATGTCGGTTGTGAACGCGCTCGAATTTATAAGTAGGCTCGAGCTAAGTCCGCGCGACGCGATGATTGCCGACAGAATACTCAAGGAAATATCCCAAAGGCTCGAGTTTTTAAAAACTGTGGGTCTTCAGTACCTCACTCTTTCGCGCTCGGCGGGCAGTCTTTCGGGCGGCGAGAGTCAGAGAATCAGGCTCGCGACCCAGATTGGCTCTTCGCTTATGGGAGTTCTCTATATTCTCGACGAGCCGAGCATAGGCCTGCACCAGAAGGACAACGAAAAGCTTATAAAATCGCTCAAGGATTTGCGCGATTTGGGGAACACGCTCATTGTTGTTGAGCACGACGAGGACACCATGCGAAATGCCGACTATATTGTCGATATAGGTCCGGGTGCGGGAGTGCACGGCGGGGAAGTGGTCTGCGCGGGTACAATCGAGGACATTATCGCCTGCGAAAAGTCGGTTACAGGGCAATATCTCAGCGGTAAAAAAGCCATTCCCGTGCCGAGCGAACGAAGAAAAGGCTCAGGTCACAGCCTTGTCATCAGAGGAGCAAGGGAAAACAATCTTAAGAATATTGACGTTGAGATTCCGCTCGGCGTTTTGACATGCATAACGGGCGTATCCGGCAGCGGAAAGTCCTCACTAATAAACGAGGTGCTTTTCAAGGAGCTGGCGGCAAAGCTCAACCGTGCAAAAACTCATTCGGGCAAGCATGACAGCATCGAGGGTCTCAAGTATCTCGACAAGGTTATCGACATTGACCAAAGCCCCATCGGCAGAACGCCAAGGTCAAACCCCGCGACCTACACGGGTGTTTTCAACGAAATCCGCGAGCTTTTTGCCTCCACTCAGGACGCGAAAATGCGCGGCTACAACTCGGGACGCTTCTCCTTCAATGTCCGCGGCGGACGTTGCGAGGCATGCAGCGGAGATGGACTTATAAAGATTGAAATGCACTTTTTACCCGATATTTATGTCCCATGCGAAGTCTGCAAGGGAAAACGCTACAACAGGGAAACGCTGGAGGTGCGCTATAAGGGCAAAAACATCTCCGAAGTGCTCGAAATGACCATTGAGGAAGCTCTTTCGTTTTTCGAGAATATCCCGAAGATAAAGGGGCAGCTGCAAACCCTCTGCGAAGTTGGTCTTGGCTATATCAGACTCGGCCAACCCTCAACCACGCTCTCGGGCGGCGAGGCGCAGAGAATTAAGCTTGCCGCGGAGCTTTGCAAGAGAAGCACGGGCTCAACCATCTATATTCTCGATGAGCCCACAACGGGACTGCACGTCGCGGACGTTCACAAGCTTGTGGATGTGCTCTCGCGCCTTGTCGAAGCGGGCAATACAGTTATCGTCATCGAACACAATCTGGACGTTATCAAAACAGCCGACCACGTTATCGATCTGGGACCTGAGGGAGGCGATATGGGCGGCGAGGTGGTCTTCTCCGGTACGCCTGAGGAATGTGCCGCCTGCGAAAAGAGCTATACGGGTCAGTTCCTTAAAAAAATGCTGAATCAGCCGCTATAATTTGAATTTACGGCGGCATATTAACAAAATTACGCAGTTTCCCGTATTATAAGCTGAGGATGAAACGGCTTATATCAAAGGGGGAACTAAAATGACAGCAATTGATATAATCGCGGCCTTCACGCTCTCGCTCACATTTCTGCTGCTGACATGGTCAATAAGGGGCTATTTACTGAGACCGACCCTGCGCAAAGGCTCAAAAGTTACAATAGTTCTGGCTGCGGACGGGAAAACAACGGAGCTTGAGAGTGAGATTGCGGGTCTTTGCTGGCTCAAAGAGGACGGACGGCTCATAGCCGACATCCTGATTGTCGACATGGGGATGAACGCCGAAACTGCGCAGATAGCGCAGTCCTTGTCACTGAAGAATTCCTCTGTGCGAATATGCGCTCCCGAGGAAATTGCAAATCTAGTCACACGGGGTAGGGTTAATGGAACAAAAGGATAACTACATACAAATATTCGGCACAGTAAAGGCCGTTTTGTTCCAGAACGAGGAGAACGGCTATACAGTTATCAAGCTGGAAACGCAGGACGGCGAGAATATTGTCGTTGTCGGCACACTTCCTTATGCCTGCCCGGGGGAACAGCTCAGCGTAACCGGGGAGTTTACAAAGCACGCCGTACACGGTGACCAGTTCAAGGCGGAATGGGCGGAGCGTACAATGCCCGAGGGTGCCGATGCGATTTATGAGTATCTTGCTTCGGGAATGCTTCGAGGAGTGGGTCCCGCGACGGCTACGCTTATTGTGACGGAGTTCGGCGGCGCATCGCTTAGGATAATTGAAAACGAGCCTGACAAACTCGCGCGAATAAAGGGGATAGGCAGTAAAAAGGCTTTTGAGATATCGGAAGCCTTTAAAAAGCAAGTCGGAATACGCAGACTCATGGAGTTTTTGGGCAATTACTCGATTCGCCCCGTTATAGCCGTAAGGCTTTTTCACGACTACGGCAACAAGGCTCTGGAGCTTTTGGAGGAAAACCCCTATATTATTGCCGGAGAGCATATCGGGGCCAGTTTCTCGGAAGCGGATTCGCTTGCGCTGAACATGGGCTTTGAGGGGGACTGCGCCGAGCGGGTTGCCGCGGCGACAATTTATGAGCTATGGCATAACTCGAGAAACGGCCACAGCTTTATTCCGGTGGATAAGCTGATTGCCGTAACCAGTGAGCTCATCGAGGTTAACGCCGAGGCAGTCGAGGAAGCTCTGGATGTCCTTGCGGACAGCGGAGAACTTGTGCGCACCTGCATTGCGGAAAGAGAAGCCTGTTATCTCGCCTCATTATACGAGGCGGAGGTTTATACCGCCGAAAGAATAAAAGCGATGGCGGGCGAAAAAATAAGCCCTAAAAAGGACATCGCCGCACTGATTGAAAAAATTGAAAGCGAGCAGGGTGTTGCTTACGCGGATTTGCAGAAGCACTCGCTGAAAATTGCTGCAGAGCGCCGAATAATGGTTCTAACAGGCGGCCCTGGGACGGGAAAAACAACCACTGTGCGCGCGATTGTATCGCTCTACGAAAAAATGGGACTAAAAACCCTTTTAACAGCGCCAACGGGGCGAGCCGCCAAACGTATGAGCGAACTGACGGGCAGGGAGGCCTCCACGGTTCACAGACTTTTGGAAGCCGGCTTTGCCGACGAGGGCGATGAGCTCGTATTCAGACGCAATGAGGAGGAGCCGCTTTTATGCGACGCGGTGATTCTTGACGAATGTTCCATGGTCGATATTTACCTAATGGCGGCGCTTTTGCGTGCCATGCCCCCCAAGTGCAGACTTGTGATGGTGGGCGACGCGGATCAGCTGCCTAGCGTCGGACCCGGAAACGTATTTTTGGATGTTATCAGAAGCGGAATAGTTGAAACAGTTCGTTTGACAGAAATCTTCAGGCAGGGAGCCATGAGCCGCATTGTTGCCAATGCCCACATGATAAACAGGGGAGATTACCCCGAACTCAAAGGCAATGCCAGCGACAGCGACTTTTTCTTTTTGAGCAGATGCGAGGCCGCGCGAACTGTTGAAACGATCGCCGAGCTTTGCAAGCACCGCTTGCCCGAAAAAATGGGGATTTCGTCGATGGATATTCAGGTGCTGAGCCCGACAAGAAAGGGTGAAACAGGCACAAGATACCTAAACGCCGTCCTTCAAAGAGCGCTCAATCCGGAAGCTGCAGGCAAAAAAGAGAAAAAATACGGCGAAATTGTCTTCCGTGAGGGAGACAGGGTGATGCAAATCCGAAATAACTATGATATAATGTGGTCGAAACCGGAAAAAATTGAATTTTTCGCGGAAGGAGACTGCGCAACTGTTCCCATTGTAACGCTGGGGGCAAAACCTATTAACGGCATGGGTATTTTTAACGGCGACATAGGCTTTATCGCTGCTATTGACGCCGTTAACGAAATAGTAATGGTTTTATTTGACGATAAACTTGCCTCTTACGGCTTCGATATGCTCTCTGAGCTTGAGCACGCCTTCGCAATGACGGTGCACAAATCGCAGGGCAGTGAGTTCAAGGCAGTGATTCTCGCCTCGCTGGAAGGACCAACTCAGCTCATGAGCCGCAGCGTGCTTTATACGGCCGTAACCAGAGCCAGAGAGCTGCTGATAATGGTTGGCAATGAGGCGACGGTGTTAGGGATGATAGATAACCATAAGATAAGCAGAAGATACAGCGGACTTCGAGCCAGACTGACGGATTAAGAGACGGTAACGGTTATCGCGTTTGGAAAGGAAGGTAAAGTCATGGGTATGTTTTCTGAAATATTGGACCTGCTTTATCCCCCGCGCTGTGCCTTTTGCAGGAAAGTCCTGAAAAAGGGCGAGCACGGCATGTGCAAAAAATGCGAAACAAAAATAAGCCGTACCCATGCAGGCGGTTCACAGAGCGGAGACTTCTTTTCCTGCTGCGTTTCGCCGCTGTACTATGAAAACGAGGTTCGCGACGCACTTTTGAGATTTAAATTTAATGATGCAACTGTTCATGCCGAGCTTTTCGGCGGCTTATTGGCGGACTGTATCGCTGAGAATCTTAAGGGACGTTATGATATAATAACCTGGGTTCCGCTCAGCCGAAACCGCATGAAGAAGCGCGGCTACGATCAGGCGATGCTCCTTGCAATGTCGGCGGCTCTGAAGCTTGACGATGTTGCCGTGGAACTGTTAAAAAAGCACACGGATGTTCCGCCCAGTCCGGCGTCGGCTCGGCTGAAAAGCGACGGGCGAACATTTCAGGCGTATATGCTGTAACGGACGAGGAGCTGGTCAGAGGCAGGAGAATACTCCTCATTGACGACATAATCACAACCGGCGCGACTCTGTCCGAATGTGCAAAAACCCTCAAGTACTGCGGAGCCGAGGAGGTTGTTTGTTGCACGCTTGCCAGAAGCCGAGAATAAAAACGGTAAATTCAGTCAAAGATTTCTTCGGGTGAAGCGTTGAAGCTGTAATTAAAAACAGCTTGTTAATAGCTCGCCTGAGAAAAATTTGAACTATGCTTGTTTTACGCGTTTAGTGAACGAAAGGAATTTTAACAAATGGTTTTTTTTGAACGTGATATTGCAATTGACTTAGGGACTTCCAGTATAATTGTTTATGTCAGCGGAAAGGGAATAACCCTTCGCGAACCGACGGTTGTCGCCGTGGACAAGCATACGGGCAAGCTTCTAAAGGTCGGAGAAGACGCGCAGAAAATGCTGGGTAGAACTCCCGCCAATATAGTTTCCATCCACCCGATAACAAACGGCGTTGTGTCCGATTACGATATGACCGTGAGAATGCTAAAGGAGCTTATCCAGCGCATTACCTCTTTCAGCCTTTTCAAGCCGCGCCTTATTATCTGCGTTCCCGGCAGTATCTCGGGCGTTGAAGAGCGCGCGACAATTGACGCGGGTATCGAAGCAGGTGCGAGAAAGGTCTATCTTGTCGAGTCGTCGGTGGCATCGGCCATGGGCGCGGGTGCGGATATTCTCAAACCCGATGGTCACATGGTGGTCGATATCGGCGGCGGAACAACCGAAGTCGGCGTGGTATCGCTCGGCGGAGTGGTTGAGAGCGAGTCGATTAAAACCGCAGGCAATGCGTTTGACGAGGCGATTGTCAAGTACATACGCCGCAAGCATAATTTGCTTATAGGTCTTCGTTCCGCGGAGGAGCTGAAAATCAGAATCGGCAGTGCATATCCCGTGGAAGAGCCTTCGTCAGAGGAAGTTAAGGGGCGCTGCCTTATGACGGGACTGCCGCGCTCGGTCATGATAGATACAAACGATATTGCGGAAGCCCTTCAGGAGCCGCTGTCAACCATTCTCGATTCCATACAGATAGTGCTCGAAAGAACGCCTCCCGAGCTCGTGGCGGATATCTCGCGCAACGGCATGATAATTTGCGGCGGAGGCAGCCTAATAGCCGGACTTGACAGGCTTGTTTTTGCGAAAACAGGTATTAACCTTAATCCTGTGGACGACCCTGTTAGCTGCACAGCTTACGGAGCGGGAAAAATGCTCTCAAACCTCATGAATATGGACGAGGGAATGATTAACCTGGCAAGAAAGAAACAAATGAAGTAATTAAATGAGGCGGAAACCGAATGGTTTCCGCCTCAAATTTATTCTATTTTGCTGCTTCCGCCGTATCCGAATCACGGCTTCTGCACTTGGTCTTAAGCCAGAACAGGATATCCTCAAATACCTCTTCCCTGTTCAATTCGCGAGGAAGGTCGTGGCGCGCACCGTGATAAAGCTTTAAGGTTACGTCTGAAAGACCCGCTTTCAGGAAACCGTTGTATGTACAAAGAACGCCTTTACCGAAGTCGCCGATTGGATCGTCGTCACCGGAAATGAAGTATATAGGTAAATCGGTGTTCATTCTGTCAAGGTTTTTGGGGCTGGATATGTATTTTATTCCCATCAGCATATCGCGAAACAGAGACATTGAGGGAATAAAGCCGCAATCGGGGTCGTTTCTGAATTCGTTAACTAAGGCGCTGTCGCGTGTGAGCCAGTCGAAAGGCGTTATGTTCGGCTTAAAGTGTCGGTTGTATACGGAAAACAAGAGCGAAGCCAAGCGCTCGTCCTTGTAAGCCGGACCATTTTTTTTAATGAGAGCGTTTGCGATAGATATGCCCGCGTTCAGCTTCGCATTGCTCTGGTGTCCGGTACCGCTCAAAATGACTCCGTTGGGACCATCGTGGTAGCGGATGATATATGTGCGGGTAAGGAAGCTTCCCATTGAGTGACCGAACATAAAAATAGGAAGACTGAAATATTGCTCTTTAAGGCGCTCATAGAGCTTTCGCATATCTCCGACGGCCAGCTCCCAGCCTCCGTGATCGCCGAAATGACCCTGTTTTGCGGGGTCAGAAACACTTTTGCCGTGGCCGAGATGGTCTTCTCCCGCCACAACGAAGCCTCTTGATGCCAGATACTGTGCGAACTTATCGTACCTTGAAATATGCTCGGAAACACCGTGGCTTATTTGAACGACGCCGATTGGTGCAAACTCGGGAAGCCACTGACGAACGTAAATTGTATTTTTGCAGTCACAGGAACTGAAGCTGAACTCGTTTAGTATTGGCATTGAAGAATTACCTCCCGCGCCTTGATAAGGCGGCCTGACATAAGTTGTAACTTTATTTAACTTATTGCTACTATTTTATATTGCAATTTTGAATAAGTCAACCAAAAACAAGAGGAATTTCTTAAGGAACGGGCAGCTCGATTACTTCAAGTCCGCTTCTGACGGCATAAAGCAGGGTGCTCATTGTGCCGCCGGGTCTTCCGCTGAAGGCTGCAATAATTACGGAGGAGCGCTCTACCATATAGCGATTGCGGCGCATAAGACAATCGGGAGTGTAGTCCCTCTGCACAAGAGTATAGAAGTCGCAGTCACCGACAAGACGGGCGTATCGCTTTTTCAGCGGCGCCGACCAGCCCTGCGATTGACCCTCCCAGGGAATCGCCGCCTCAAGTGTAATATCCTCGTGAGCGCTCCTCAGCTCGATTACCGCCTCACAAAAGTACATATCACAGCCCGTCGCCATGCCGCAGATAAAGTGCCGTATGCCCGAATGATAAACAGTCTCGATAGAATCGGCAATCAGTTCCTTGAGCCTTATGCAGCGCGGATCGGTTTCATCCCCGCGCCAGGGGAGCTTTTCTTCCCTGTGACCGGTAAAGGCGCAGGACATTCTTGAGTTTTCCATAAAACCTCCGGAAAATGAGCAATTTTAAGTTCGCAGCTGTCAATAAGTAATTTTACTATTATTTTCCTTGTGTGTCAAAAATCATTTTTGTAATAGGAATTAAGGTAAAGACAGTGAAATTCGAATAAAATCAGAGGATTTTAATAAAAAATATATAAACTGATAATAATAGCATTGAATTCGTTTTGGAGGAATATTTAAATGAAAACAATGGCAGCTATTATTACTCTGGTTTTATTGATGACGGTGCTTTTATGTGCTTGCAAGAATGTCGATGTTACGCCGACCGCCAGCCCAAATGTCCCCGTTGTAAGCGAAAGTCCTGCGATACCCTCACCAGATATGAGTGCAAGTCCGACAGTAACGGCAACGGTGAGTCCTTCAGCCTCGCCAGCGGCGTAAAGAAAAAAGACGAGTGTCACTTGAACACTCGTCTTTCCTTTTGGCTTTTTGTTATAATATACAGTATTCGGCCGTTCTGCGCTTATGCAGCGGGGGAAGCAGAGGGAGCCTCAGCGGCGGGGGTCTCGGAAGTTGCAGGAGCCTCAGTAGCAGCCTCAGGGCTGGTTGTGGTCTCTTCTGTAACTGCGGGAGACGTTGCGGGTTCCTCGGTCTTCTTTGTTCCGCATCCTGCAAAAGCAGTGATCATCATCATTGCGGCCAGTACTACAGCAAAAGTCTTTTTCATGGTTATGCCTCCAAAACAAAAGTTTTCGTTCTTGGCAATAAATGGGCTTACCAAGCACCTGACGATACTAGCACCGCAGGGAGTGTAAGTCAAGAAAAATAGCAACTTCTTAACACATTGTTAATAAATATTTAATAATTGCCATTTTCGGGACTTGGGTACAGAAACGTCGGAAGGGCATACTTTTGTTAATTCGGAGAGCTGCCATGAACAAAACGTTGAGAAGCTATGATTTTTATTTAAGATCTTGTGCGTACAGAGAATATTTATTGATTTTTTCCTCGCAGTCGGATTTGCTGTTTCCGCTGACGAGAATATATACCTTGATTTTTGGCTCCGTACCTGACGGACGGACTATGAAAGAGGTGTCGTCGTCAAGCTCAAAATAGAGAACATTTGAGCCGGAAATGTGAGTTTTGCCGACAAAGCCAAGTCCGGGGACAATTATCTTCCCGCTTGAGTAATCCCTTTCACGCAGAACCTTAACATCGCAAATCTCCGTGGGAGGATTTTCCCTCAGTCTTGTCATAAGTCTGCTCATATTCTCAAGACCGTCGATGCCGGGCATTACGATATTGAGAGTTTTTTCCGCAAAATAACCGTATTTTTCATAAAGACTGTCAAGTGCCTTAAGAAGCGTCATACCGTTTTCAAAGTGGAAAGCCGCCATTTCAGCGATGAGCATCGAGGCTGTGACGGCGTCCTTATCTCGGACATAATCGCCGATCATATATCCATAGCTCTCTTCATAAGCAAGTACATAGCTGAAGCTGCCCGTTTTCTCATACTCGGCAATTTTTTCGGCCATAAATTTGAAACCCGTAAAGGTATCATCAATGTGAATGCCGTTTTGCTGTGCCACTTCTCGTGCCATCTCGGTTGTGACTATGGTTTTTATTGCGGCGGCATTTTCAGGAAGAGTTCCCGCTCTCTTTTTTGCAGTTATGATGTAATCCAGAAGGAGCACGCCCATCTGGTTTCCGGTGATGGTTACAAATTCGCCGTCCTCGCCGCGAACCATAACGCCGACCCGGTCTGCGTCCGGGTCTGTGCCGATAATGAGGTCGGAGTTTTCACGCTTTGCAAGGTCAATTGCGAGATGAAAGCCCGCGGGCTCCTCGGGATTCGGGCTTTTAACGGTAGGGAAGCTGCCGTCAATTACCATCTGCTGAGGAACGGGAAATATATTTTTGATTCCGAGACGCCTGAGCGCTTCGGGTACAAGCTTGTAACCGGTGCCGTGGAAGGGAGTGTATACAATTTTGAAACTGTCCGCGACTCGAGCAACAGCCTCGCGGTCAATCGACTGTGAAAGAACGTTTTGCAGAAAGTCCTCGTCTGTCTCCGCACCGATTGTTTCGACAAGTCCCTGACTCACGGCCTCGGAGAAAAGCATTCTTTTTATGCCAGTAAAAATGTCTATTTTTGCCATAGCGTCGGCAATCGCCTGAGCGTGCTGAGGAGGAAGCTGTGCTCCGTCCGCCCAATAAACCTTGTAGCCGTTGTACTCCTTCGGGTTGTGGCTCGCGGTTACGTTTATGCCTGCAATGGCACCGTATTTGCGTATGGCGAAGCTAAGCTCCGGCGTTGGACGAATTTCGTCGAAAATACGGACGTATATGCCGTTTGCCGCCATAACGGAAGCCGCTGTGCGTGCAAAAAGCTCGCTGTTAAGTCGGCAGTCGTAGCAGATTATTACACCGCGCTTCATTGCGTCCGTTCCTTCGGCACGAATAACCGAGGCAAAGGCCTGCGTGGCGTGGCGGATAACATGTCTGTTCATGCGGTTTAGACCCATGCCCATAATACCGCGCAGACCCGCTGTTCCGAACTCCAGATGGGCAAAAAAGCGGCTTTTTATCTCGGCCTCATCGCCGGAAATGTCGTCAAGCTCTTTCCATTCGCTCTCCGACAGGGCGGGACTGTCCATCCAGTGGGCGTATTCATCCATAAAACTATTCATCAGGGCTTCCCTCCAGAAGAGCTGCAGCTTCCTCGAACTTTGAAACGGGAACATAAATGTCGGCACCTTCACCGCTCATGCCCAGCACGACTTTCCCGAAGCTGCCGTTGGACGGAAAAATTTTGACAGCAGGAATATCGTATGCCGCAAGCATGTTTATAAGCATCTCATCCTCCATGTCAACAGAGGTGCAATGCTTTAGAAAGACAGGTTCCTCGGGCTGGCCGTCATTCTTTGGCCATTTTTTGTAGGTTTCTCCCGGCAGTGACTGATGCCATAAGGGTACAGCAGAGTCGTCAGTTGACTCTCGCCTTAGGTCAGGACTGTCCTTGCCGTCATTTTTACGCTTAAAAAGGAACATTGTGCACTCTCCTCGGAATGCCTGTAAAACCGAAGTTACAGGCTATTTGTGGTATTTACTGCCTTCGTTAATCATTATACCCCTGTAAATCTGTTCTGCAAGCATAACTCTCGCAAGATGGTGCGGAAAAGTCATTTCAGACATCGACAGGCACAAATCAGCGCGTTTTTTTATGCAGCCGGCCAAGCCGAAGGAAGAGCCGATGACAAAACAAATTTTGCTTTTACCCTCGTTGGCGCATTTTTGAAGTAGCTCGGCAAAGGAAGCGCTAGAAAGCTGAGCGCCCTCAATGCACAAAGCGACAATATAGGCTCCGCTTGGTATGCTTTTTTCAATTAACACGGCCTCTTTAATGAGACCCGCCTCTATTTCGGCGAGTGAAGGTTCCTGCGGCAGCTTTATTTCACCGAGTTCGATAAGCTCAAGCTTGCAGTAGGGGCGAAGCCTTTTTTCATATTCGTTGAAGGCCGATATGTAGTGGCTCTCCCTCAGGCGACCAACGCAAATCAGACTGATGTTCAGCATAGGCTTTCATCCTCGACGCTGAGCTTAAGTATCGCGGCTTCAGGCGCAATCTCGAGCACGAGCCCGTTTTCCGTATCGACGCCCTCGGCACAAAGAGCGCTCAAAACACTTTTCCGCGCGATGGAGGGAAGATTGTTTTCGCGGCTCAGGTGGCCCAGAATGATTTTTCTCGTGCCATATTTATAAAGCTCGGCTGAAAGCTCGGCGCAGGCGTCGTTTGAAAGATGTCCGTTATCGGAAAGGATCCTGCGCTTAAGATAATAGGGGTAAGAGCCGTTTTTGAGCATGTCCATATCGTGGTTTGCCTCAATCACCGCAGCGTCAGCCCCGCGCATTCCTTCAAGAATCTCATCGGTTACATGTCCGAAATCTGTGCAGAAGCCGAAGACGGAGCTTCCCATAAGGCGATAACCCACGCTCTCGGGAGTGTCGTGAGGAGTGTGAAAGGGGAGAACCGAAAGGCCGCGAAGCTTATAATCCTGACCAGGCGGGAGCACAGTCAAATAATCGTCGACCCCCGCAATTGACCAGCTCAAGTGATTGGCCACAGTACGGGGGGCAAAAATTGGTATATCATAGTGCTTAATAAAAGTATTAAGACCGCATATATGGTCGCCGTGCTCGTGAGTTATAAGAATACCGTCAAGCTGTTCGGGAAGCATATCCAGCTCACGCAGAGCAGTAACAATGCGCTTTGTTGAAATCCCCGCGTCAATGAGGACCGCCGTGTCGCCGTCCCTGACAAGAGTGCAGTTGCCGGTGGAGCCGCTTGCGATAGTGTAGATTTGCATAAATTATATGTCCTCGAAATTAAACTATTGCGGAAGAATATTCATCCGGCTCGGAAACGCAGCTGATATCGGCGCCGAGACTCTTAAGCTTGCCGACCAAATCCTGATAGCCGCGTTCGATATACGAAACCTCTTCAACCACAGTTTCACCCTTTGCGCAAAGACCGGCGATTACAACAGCCGCGCCCGCTCTTAAATCGCAGGCGGCAACCTGTGCGCCCGTGAGAAAGGGCACACCCTCGATAACGGCTGTTTTGCCGTCAACCTGTACCTCCGCGCCCATTTTTTTAAGCTCGGATATATACTTATAGCGATTGTCCCAGACTCCCTCAGTAACAACACTCGTGCCCTCTGCAAGGCATAAAACCGTGCTTATCTGGGGCTGCATATCGGTTGGAAAGCCGGGGTAGGGCTGGGTTTTTACATTTGCACGAAGCAGCTTTCCGTTGCGGCGCACAACAACGGAATCGGGATATTCGTCAATCTCGACGCCCATCTCGCGAAGCTTTGCACTTATGCAGTCCAAGTGCTTCGGAATTACGTTTTTAATTGTGACCTCTCCGCCGGCTGCGGCAACCGCCGTCATGTATGTTCCCGCCTCAATCTGGTCCGGTATGATGGAATAGGAGCCGCCGTGAAGTTTTTCAACCCCGTAAATCTTGATTGTGTCAGTGCCTGCGCCGCGAACATCGGCGCCCATAGAGTTCAAAAAGTTTGCAAGGTCGACTATATGCGGCTCTCTGGCGGCATTTTCGATTGTTGTTTTACCCTGAGCTTTGCAGGCGGCAATCATAATATTCATGGTTGCGCCGACAGAAACCTTGTCAAGATATACCTTAGAGCCTGTAAGTACACCGTTCGGTGCGTCTGCATACACAAAGCCGCCCTTGACTTCGACCTGCGCGCCGAGCGCCGTCATACCCTTTATGTGTTGGTCAATGGGACGAACTCCGAAATTACAGCCGCCGGGCATAGTTGTTTTTGCAGAGCCGAAGCGACCCAGCATTGCGCCGATGAGGTAATAGGAAGCACGTATTTTACGCATCAAATCGTAAGGCGCGCCCTCCTTGCTGACACTTGTGCAGTCAATCTCAACCGTGCTTTTGTTGATAATTCGCACTTTTGAGCCCATTTCGCTGAGAATAGTCAGCAGCATATCGGTGTCGCTGATTTGAGGTATATTCTCAATTCTGCAAACTCCCTCGACCATAAGCGCCGCGGGGATAATTGCAACAGCGGCGTTTTTTGCCCCGCTGATTTCAACTTCACCGTTAAGAGGATTTCCGCCTCTGATTATATATTTATCCAAAAAATACACCTTCCCGTGCCGAGAAAATATCGCACATCTTAGTATTATGTATGATACCCGAAGCAAGAAAAAATAGCCGTTAAAAAAGCTAAAATAATTCCCCTGTGAGGACAAATATTAGTACCGATTGATGATTTGTCAATGAATTATAACACAATGATTACAAAAATACAACATTATAAATATAAGCCGAAATTAAGGCGCTGACTCGAGGTTTTCGGCTTTGCCGGTCTGTGCGTCGATGTAATAAAGACCGGTATTTGTCGAAATGCACCAGACGGGCTTTAAAGTGCAAAGTCCCGATACGGCGGAAAACATATTATACTCAATTTTTATGTCATTTATCTCGCTGCAAACGTAACCTGTGCTGCGGACTGACTCCAAAAAATTCATTAAAACAGTTACGCTGTCGGGATAGTTTTCTGAGGATTGAACCGAGTACTCAGAGTCAAGCGGCTTAGTTCCGCTAATCAGAATGAGATAATCGGAAGTGAAAAGAAAAGTGATTTTAGCGTTATAAATTGCGGTGCCGTCCCAGGAACAGAATAGTGTAACCTTTGTGTTCTCGCCATCATTCTCAATAATCGGCTCTATGTCGCCGTATCCGATATTAAGCTTTTCCAGTGCGCTTTTTGCTGTGCTCACAGGGCCTTTCCCAATTCCGAATACTCCCGAGTTTAAAAGAATTTCAAATTCACCCGTGCCGCGGATTTTTGCCTGACCGTGCGAGCCCGTGTAGACATAGATGTTACCGCCCTGATTTTTTACCGTGCAATTTCCGATAAGTGCTGAAAGACTGCTTTTCTCAGCGCTCTTATCGCGAATTAAAGACAGCGTTGCGGGAATGCTTTCCGGCAGTTTAATGTCGGGATTTAGAGTTATCCCGTTATCTGTCAGAACCGTTGTCAACGCCTTGATGCGAAGGTTTTCGGCTTTTCGCTGTTCGATTGCGTCCGAAACAACAATAAAAAGCAGAAACAGATTGACCAAAGCAAGAAGAAGTATAATGAAGTTTTTGATTTTCGACTTATCCACCGCAAGCTCCAATCAACATCAGTTGTTTATCCATGTGCATGAAACGCTGCTTCCTGTGTCCTCGTAAGTGAGAACAGGCTCTCCGCCCTGAACCTTAGCGATTTCGGCAGCCAGCTTTTCGGGAAGAGCGCGAATCGTTCCGCCGCTGAAGTTATAAGCCCGATAATTCAGTTCGGCTCTTATAATTGCTCCGTCGCTGATATGAAAACTCGCCGCATATCCGCCGTAGGGAAGGGTAACAGGTATGCCGTCGACGAAATAACCGAAACTGAAAGTGCAGGAGGAGGGGGTGGAAACCCCGGATATGTTCACAAGACCCAAAACACCGTCGCCCGCTTTGAGGCCAATGCTGTTTTGCGCAATCTCATAACAGGTCGATATGCAGTCTTCAATAGTCAGAGCCGAGGCAGCCGCGTTAAGGACTAAACCCTCGTTGCCTGTAACACTGAAAATTACTTCCCCTGACGATTCTATGCGAAGAGTTTTTTCGCCGTCAACGTAAACAACAGATCCGTCCGCTTCGAAGTAATCAGAAACAGCATTTTTATTCATACCAAAGTAGCGCAGAAGATCTATGCCGTTATTATCCGGCAGAGCGCCTGATACCTGAACAGATCGGAGTGTATCGGTTTCGCGTGAAAAAATGAAGTATGGGTCAAGCGCTTTGTATTCATCCCCCGATTCAAAAGCAAAGTTTGCGTTTCCAATCGGAAATTCCGCAATTTTGCCGGAAATGGAAGAGAAGCTTAAGGCCGTTTCACTGCTGAAGTACTTGTCTTCACCCTCGCTGTAAAAGTAAAGAATCAGATTTCCCTCATCATCTCCCAAAAACAGACGTCTGGCTGATTTTGAGCCGGCTTCGCCGGAAACTTCAGTTCCGAGCCAGGATGCCAGAGCGGAAAGGGGCGCAGGATACAGGTAATCGAAAAATACACCGGACCCTTTTAAAGCGTTTCGGAAGTCGTCCTCTGAAATTTCGCGCAAACTGCCGGAGGTTCCCAGAGCCTCGCCCAAATCGGCAGAAAACTGTGAGATGAGCGTATCCTTGCTTTGGCTGTCGTATTTCACGGCATAGTGAGAGCCGTCCACGGATGTGGTCATGAGGAACACGGGATTTGCGGCATGAACTGAATTTACGCTGGTAGGCAAACTGTCGGTATTTGTCTCAGTACTGCCGCCGAAAAAATTTTTAAGGCTAAGATTTATGCTGACGGTTTCATTTGTTACCGCCTTGTAGAGGAGAAACAGAGCGGAAACGATAAGCAGCGCTATCAGGCAGTTTTTTGCCGTATCAATGAGCCTTGCCTTATCTTTCATCTTTGGGACCCTCCACGGGCAGAGACATTGTTATTACCGTGCCCTTGCCCTGACGGCTTGAGAGCACGATTTCGCCCTGATGACGGCTTACGATTTCTTTTGCAATCGATAAGCCGAGTCCTGTTCCGCCCGATTCGCGGCTTCTCGCCTTGTCAACGCGATAAAAACGATCGAAAACCCTGTCAACATCCTCCTTCGGAATCCCTATGCCGTTGTCCCTGACACTGATCCAAACAACATCGTCTTTTCTTCCCGCAATCAATGCTATACTGCCGCCGTCGCGGGTGTATTTGATTGCGTTTGAAACCATGTTTATGAGCACCTGCTCAATTCTGATCTTGTCTCCGATAATCTGCGGGACAGGGGTTTTAAAGTCAATCGTGAAATTATGACGGTGCTTCTGAGCTTCGAGAAGCATGGCGTTGTAAACATCGCGTATTGACTGTTCAAAGGAAAAGCGCTGAAACTTAAACTCAATGCTTCCCGCGTCAAAACGGGAGAGCATGAGTAAATCCTGAACTATTTTCGCCATACGGTCGCTTTCCTTGACAATTACGCCGATGAACTCCTGTTCGGTTTTTTTGGGCATGTTAGGAGTTTCCTGAAGTGTTTCGGCATAGCTGCGGATACTTGTTATCGGAGTTCTGAGCTCGTGAGAGACATTCGCGACAAACTCACGCCGCATGGTTTCCGATTTTTTTAAATCGTCAAGCGTTTTCTCAAGCTTAACAGCCATCCCGTTAAAGGTTTTTGTCAGAACACCGATTTCGTCTTTTGCATCGGTACTTGGCTTTGACGAAAAATCACCCGCTGCGACGCGCTCCGCCGCCTTGGTCAAGTTCTGAATGGGGGTAACCATGGCTTTTGCAAGTAAAAGGCTCAGCAAAACTGAGATAACAAGGCCGATTACCAGAGCCTGCCCGATGATTCCGAAAAGCACGGAGCTAAGACTCTTAACCGCTGACTTGTTATCCTTGATATAGACGATGTAGTGACCCGAAGAACTGTTAATCGGCAGAGCAACGTCCATGTAAGAGGAACTGTAATCGCTGACATAACCTGCTTGTCCGCTTATGGCGGTTATTATGTTGGTGGTTTTTTTCAGGTTTTCGGTTTCGGAACCGGAGCCCGTCAGCACCGCGCCTGTTTCACCGTCCAGCACATAGTAATTGCGTGAGCCGGAATCGATGCCGAGCTGTCCTGAATAGGCTTTGAGAATATCAGCAATATCCTCATAATTTGCCGCCGCGTATAAATCCTCGGTCAGCTCTCTGTCCTCGAATACGGTCTTCATCTTTGCATAAAAGTCATCAAGATAGAAGGCGCGTATTTCGTTCATCAGAAAAGCCCCGACAACAGCCATCAGCGAAAATATAAGTACAAGCATTATCAGTACAAGCTTTGTATAAAGGCTTTTATTCATCGAAACCTCCGCACAATTACATGCGCCGCCGCGCAAAAATCGGGTATAAATTTAAGCAAATCAGGCGTTATTCCTCGCTGAAATAGTAACCGACACCGCGCTTTGTCATAACATAAATTGGCTCGGCAGGGTTGTCCTCGAGCTTCTCACGAAGTCTGCGCACTGCGACGTCAACTGCTCTGAGGTCACCAAAATAATCGTACTGCCAAACCCCTGTCATTAGCTCCTCACGCGAAACTACCTTTCCGGGGGTACCGGCAAGGAACTTAAGCAGTTCATATTCGCGTGAAGTAAGCTCCAAAGCGGCTCCGCATTTGAAAACGGTATGGCGTTCAAAGTCGATAACAAGCTCCTTGAACCTGATGCCATCGCCCATGCCCTCGGCGGGAGGCGGCTCGGTGCTTGCCGCTCTGCGCATATTGGTTTTTACCCGAGCCAAAAGCTCTCTGACCGAGAAGGGCTTGGTTATGTAGTCGTCCGCACCCAATTCGAGCCCGAAAACCTTGTCCGTTTCTTCCTCGCGGGCGGTTATCATAATAATTGGAATGTTGCTGCCCTCGCTTCTGAGGGTTTTGCAAACCTCAAAGCCGTCCATGTGGGGCAGCATAATGTCCAGCAGAATCAGGTCGGGGTTTGTTTCTCTGGCAAGATTCAGCGCTTCAAGCCCGTCATAAGCGCAGATGGTTTTATATTCCGATTGCTCCAGATTGAACTTTAAAATATCAACGATGGATTTCTCATCGTCAACGATTAAGACTGTTTTTTGCATTTGCGCCATTCCTTTCGGTGAGTTCTGTTTTTATACGGAAAGAATGTTCTTTGCCTTAAGCACAGCGATAATGGTTTTTGCGTCAGCGATTTCGTTATTCATTACGAGCCTGAAAAGCTCGTCAATATGTATTTTTTCGACATCCAGAAATTCGTTGTGGTCGAGGTGGGCGCTGCCGAAGCTAAGTCCCTTCGCCATATAGATGTAAAGCGTTTCCCTGCAAAAGCCGGGGGAGGGATACACCTTTCCGAGGTCGAGAAATTCACTCGCGCTTATTCCCGTCTCCTCCGAAAGCTCGCGTATTGCACATAAGAGCGGCTCCTCGCCGTATTCGAGCTTACCTGCGGGAACTTCCAGAAGGTGCTCGGACATTGGATAGCGGAACTGGCGCACACAGTAAACAAAGCCCTCCTCGTCAATCGGCAGCACGGTTACGCCGCCGGGATGTTCGACAACCTCACGAAGAGTGTGCTCGCCGTTTTGAAGCACAACCCTATCAAGTGTGGTGTTAGTTATAAGACCGTTATAGCCGTTAATGTGACGTACAAGCGTTTCGGTATAATCCATGTAATGCTGACCTCCGATATAAAATTACCTTATATATAAATGGTGCTCATTTAAAGTGTTCAGGCGGGAAAACGTGTTTTTTAAGTTTTCCGATTGCAATCTGATACATTATAGCATAGGACCCTTCGGATTTCCAGTTATTTTAACTGGTATATGCGGGCGCAGTGAAGTAAAATGCATTCGGGAAACACAGCCCGCAATACTAAACAATAATTCGGAGGCCAGAATGATAATTCATATTGCAACGCCCGAGCTTGTAGTTGTTGAAACTAAAAGTTGCGAGCAGTCAGGCGAAAACGGACAGCAGGAGTTGGTTCGCTCGGTGCTTACGGAAGAAGGGCTTGAACAGTGGAGTTCTATCGAAATTGAAGAATATACATACCGTGACCAGCAGCTGATTTTCGCAACACCGATTAAAATATATATCCCATGCTTTCTGGCTCGACTATTGGACTGAAGCAGAGCCTCTTCCCCTCCGATTTTGCATGCTGCGTACTTGACAATTGTGTTATAATAACTAGGCAGTATAATGGGAAAGGAGGGATTTTATAATGTCACCCAAACAGACGGGGGTTAAGGTTGCGGCACAGAACAGGAAGGCCTTTCACGACTATTATGTGCTTGACCGCTTTGAAGCGGGAATTGAGCTTTCCGGAACGGAAGTAAAATCCGTCCGAGCGGGAACGCTAAACCTTAAGGACAGCTACTGCACCGTTAAGGACGGGGAACTTTTTGTCCGCTCCATGCATATAAGCCCTTACGAAAAGGGCAATATCTTTAACCGCGACCCGCTTCGCGCGCGAAGGCTTCTGATGCACAAGCGCGAGATAATGAAGCTTGGCGAGAAGGTGCAGCAGGAGGGGCTTGCGCTCGTTCCGCTTTCGGTGTATTTTAAGGACAGTCGGGTTAAAATGGAGCTTGGGCTCTGTCAGGGCAAGAAGCTCCACGACAAGCGCGAGAGCGAGGCCGCCCGAGGTGCCGCAAGAGAGATGGACAGGGCAATCAAAGAGCGCAGACAGTAATTTGCGGGCTTTGTTATATAGTTAAGGCTTGAAAGGAACTAAGGTAAATATGGCAAATCCGATAGTGACCATTGAGATGGAATCAGGCAGCGTAATCAAGGCGGAGCTTTATCCAGAAATCGCGCCGAACACCGTCAACAATTTCATTTCACTCATCAAAAAAGGCTTTTACAACGGAGTGATTTTCCACCGCGTAATTTCCGGCTTCATGCTGCAGGGCGGCGACCCCGATGGCACGGGAATGGGAGGACCGGGCTACTCAATTAAGGGCGAGTTCTCTACAAACGGCTTTAAAAACAGCTTAAACCACGACCCCGGCGTGCTCTCCATGGCACGCACGATGATGCCGAACTCGGCGGGCAGCCAGTTTTTCATCATGCACAAAACGGCTTCTCACCTCAACGGACAGTACGCGGGTTTCGGCAAGGTCATCGAGGGCATGGATGTTGTCAACGCAATTGCGGATGTTGACTGCGACAGAAACGACAAGCCGTGTCAGGTTCAGCGCATGAAATCCGTAACGGTTGAAACCTTCGGCGTTGACTATCCCGAGCCTGTCAAGTGCTAGAGGAACAAAAAGCAATAATTTTCGTCTAACAGATAAGTCAAATTGTCTTGCACCAACCAAAATGGCGCCGTAAAGGCGCTCTCATGGGGATGTACCGGTTTCGACGGGGGTGTGGAGGCAGTAATAGCGGGCGGATGCGCCTACCATCCATAAAATGGGCTCTTTTATAAATTAAAGAACAACGATAATTTAGACTTAGTAGCCGCTTAAGGCTACTCGTTCTCCCCGGGAGCGCTGCGGCTCGGGTGCAGGGCGTCGATTAGCAGCGTCCGTGAGTGCCGCAAAGCTTTGAGCGCACCATGAATAATGAAGCTACCCGACCCCAGGGCGTGACGGCTTGCCCGGGCGAAGGAAACAGGCGATTTGGTTCGCCGAAATAACCGTCTGCGCCCGGAGAAGTTGCTGTTAAAATGCTTTCGGACGGGGGTTCAACTCCCCCCATCTCCACCATTCGGACACCGTTCTTGAAAAAGAACGGTGTTTTTATATTTTGCCAAAATATGTTCAACTGCTATTTATTATGATATAGTTGGTTTGGTGGTGGTTGGATGGAAGATATAAAATTTGCATTTATAGACACTCAAGAAGATTTAGAATATTTAATTAGTCAAATAAAGAATGGGCCAACATTTGCTGAACCGTTCAAGTTTAAAACTGAAGAATTAGTTGAACAGCTATTTACATACCTAAAAATATCAATAGATGATTTTACAAAAAAGTACTACTACTATGATGATGAGAGAAAGCTCCACATTTCTGAAAGCTATGAAGGTTATTATTGGATAAGCACAATGGGCTTAGTTGCACCAAGAGATAGAGTTCATTATAACAAAAATACATATGTCCGAGCATGCCACGCTCAATTTATTGTTCTGGATTTGCTTTTAGAAAAAGCAATCAGTGTCTGTAAGGACGATGGTGTTTATGATGTGGACGGGTATTATTTTGGATATTTAAATGAGCTTACAACGGCACTATTCCATAACGTTATTTTTTATTTTGAGCTTTTTGGCAAGGCATATTTGTCTTTGAATGATGTTAAGTTTGACCGAACACATGAACTCAAAAAAATACTCCGGCTTGTAAAAGAAACAATGTTTAAGCTCAACCAAAATGACACTTCATTTCATGCTTATACTGTAGCTGAATTTGAAAGAATATCAAATTATCTTGGCACAATTCCTAACGATTTCAGGGAAGAATTCGTGAAATATGAGGATAATCCGGGTGATTCGACTGTAATCGTGTTTGGGCAAAGGGAATTATCTGATTTAAGTGGTACAATTGCAGTATCAAATGACATTATTACAGATTACTACTTTAAAAAGACAGAGGGCAAAGACCTAAGTGAAGTGCTTCATCTACGACCGGGATTATTTAATAAGCTACTGAATATGTCCCAGACAGAAGAAGACAGGCAAAGAATAATCGATACATATAGTTATTTGCTGAAAAAGGACTGAGGGCAGAATTATGCATTCTTTATTTGAAATACCCATCTCCACCAAATAAACGAAAAAACCACCGTTAGGTGGTTTTTTCGTTTGCCAAAAATTATATAGGCGTGCAAGCATTCGTCGGCATACCACATACAACTAAGCAAGTGGCTATGTCGGCTGACTGCTCGGAAATGAAGCTGAATCAATAATAGCCTACTCCGCCGCAAATCGAACAAGTACCTGTTCCACCGCAGGCCGTGCACGTCGAGTAATCCATTCCGTACATGCTGTATTCTCCTGTTCCGTTGCAAATCGGGCATGTGCCGCTGCCATTACAAGACGGGCAGATTCGTTTAGTGTCGCTGTAGTCATAAGAATCGTCGGAATCGTAAGAATCGTATGGATCATAAACGGAATAGCCTGAATTGCCATTTGAGAAACCATCAGATGGAGAAAGCTGACCCTCCGTGTCGGAATAGGGGGCGCTGTAAAAAGGAACTGTGTCGTTATCTTTGGACTTTCCGTGACCCAGTACGAAAACCGCTATAATGAGTACGGTTACGCCACCGACAACCGATAGGATGATATTTCTGTTTTTATTGGAGATAGTGTTTTTTGGTGCATAGCCGGTTGGCGCGACGTATGAATTTGCAATTTGATTTTCGGGTGTGGAGCCGATTTTCTTTCCACAGTTCGGACAGAATAGTCCGACCTTGAGTTCTGTGCCGCAATTTGAACAAAACATAACTTTCCTCCGTACACAAGAATACATTTTGCAGAAAAATATCTAATATATGGAAATACATTTTCCAATGTAGTTTATATCAGTCGTTTAGGCATTGTCAATCTAAATTACCTTTTTCGTTGCTTTTTTTGATGCTTGCTTTGCGGAATCAGTTAAGATTCAATTAGGCAGAATAATAGACAACAAACAGTATTCAACCCTTAGCTCTCTACCCTTATTCGAGGCAATGTTTTGTGTGCTTAATGTTTGTTACCCTAAAAACACTGCTTCGTCAGTCGGAGCCCTGCAGTAAAATGAAAGAAGCAGCTCGCGATGATGAAATCGCGGGCTGCTTCTTCAATAAATGGTCTTAAATTCCGAACACCCGAGACGTTTGGTGACATTAAAGGACTTTTTCTACAAACAATTTTGCTATTTCCGGGTCGAATTGTGTTCCTGCATTGGCAAGTATTTCTGCTATGGCCTGTTCCTTGGTGATGGCTTTTCTGTATACCCTGTCATTTGTCATTGCGTCATAAGAATCAACGATAGATATAATTCGGGACAAAACGGGGATTTCTTTTCCGGAAAGACCCTGCGGGTAACCTTTTCCATCCCAGCGTTCATGGTGGCAGAGTATATATTCGGCTATATGCCTGAGTTCCGGCGCGGCTATCGCAATACGATAACCGATTTCGGAATGTTTTTTCATTTCGTGCCACTCGTCGTCTGATAAGCCTGTACTTTTGGTCAATATACTGTCATCAATTCCAATTTTGCCTATGTCATGAAGCATTGATAATAATTCCAGCTCATCCATTTCCTTGTCGCGCAGACCCAGAATATTCCCTAATTTTTTTGATAATTTCGACAATCTCTCTGCATGTTTTTCAGTTTCATGGCTCTTTTCATATAGCGTTGCTTGTATCGAGTATATAATCGAACTGTGCAGGCTTTTATGCTCAAGCAGCTTTTTTCTGTACATAAAATTTTCCGCTGATTGGATGACCTTGTTTATTGACTCCTCGGAAAAAGCCTTGGTCGCATATCCCAAAGAAATGCTGGCGAAATAAGTTTCCTTATCAGCACTGGTGGAGTAATTCTCACATGCAAGTTTTATTTTGTCAACAACGGCCTGTGCGATTTTACCGTCAGCCTGCGGCAATAAAATGCTAAATTCATCGCCGCCGGTTCTCGCAACAATATCTTCGGGCCTTACGCTGGACATGATAATTTTTGCGACCTCGACAAGCAGCTTGTCTCCCTCTTTGTGGCCAAATGCATCATTAAAAAGCTTGAGCCCGTTTATATCTCCGATGATGACGGAGAGAGGCAGATGTTCACTTCTGTTAAGCTCGGTTAACTGCTCGTCAAAATAAGTTCTGTTGTAGAGACCCGTCAGACCGTCGTGATGCGTCAGGTATATTATCTCTTCTTCCTTTTTCTTGCGATCGGTAATATCTCTGCTGATACCGATTACACCCAGCACTGCTCCGTTTTTATCGCAATATGAAGTCTTTTGAGTTTCAAAACGAACCTCAGTTCCGTCAGGATAAAAAGATAAAAAATCGTCTTTATAGGGTTTACCATGGTTAATGATTTTCCTGTCCTCTGTTAAGAAAGATTCCGCCTTTTCTTTGCTGTAAAGATCAAAATCAGTGTGACCGACAATTTCATTTTCAGCCTTGCCCAAAAACTTTCCGAAAGCCACATTACAGCCGACATAAACAGAATTGCAGTCTTTATAAAAAATCAGGTCGGGAACCGAGTCGATAAGCGTCTTCAGCAGCGCCTGCTTATTTTCATTTTCAAAATATAGCGCTTGGAACTTATTTTTACTGTCAAGCAATTCCAGCCTGGTTCTGTGGTTCTTTAATTCGTTATAAAGAACGAGCGAAAGCAACAAGGAGCCGACAGGATAAAGAATAAGCACCCAAAACCACATTTGTCTGAATACAGAAAGGGCTTGTTCGCGGGGGAGAGCAAGCATACACAGCAGCATCGCAATATGAACAATTACCCCAACAATATAGAATTCAAGATAAATATGCCTTTTTTTGCGGATGACTTTTTTTAGACGCAATTCGTGCCACAAATATCCGATGGTGAAGGTTGAAATCGTTACCAGAACTCCCATAAGAGCGCCGTCTCCACCGATGATAATTCTTGTAATGCATATTATTACAACTGCTATGACAGTTGGTATCAAACCGAAAAACATTGCTGCAACGCTTATAAGAATGGATCTCGTGTCGAAGAACACTCCGGGAATAATTTTAACCGGGGTCAGCATAAGTGCAATTCCGATGAAGCCGATTACTATACCTATTAAAGCATTTTTCAAAAGCGCGTTTTTTCCATAAGGGATAAATATGGAATTATATGTTATGCTGAGAACCAATAACAACGCTGTGTTATATACGAGGCCGACAAATATCTCTTTTTCCATAACTGACTCCATTCATAATAGAAAATGGTACTCAACATTTTTCGACTTCATTTTTCTTTTGGTTTATTATACTTTAAAGTCAACCAGATAGTCAATGTATTACTTAATTATAGCTCATAGCAAGCAAGAGCCGATATGTTGGAAGAAGCTGACAGCTTTCAAGCTTCGTTCGAGAGGCGCCCAGAGCAAATTTGGCTCTCCTCCTTTAACAAGCGGCAGGTTTTTTTGCTCTTTGGACTGAGAGGCGTCATATAGCCCTCCCTCTCAAGAGGTGAATTTTGGTAATTTCTATGTGTAATTATTGAAATAAGCGACGCAAAAGAGTATAATATATGTAGTTTTTTAGAGAGACTGGGTGCCGGACGGAGCGGACGGGGAAGGGCAGAGCGCGAATTGCGAACAATAACAGAATGTGAGGGTGACGACCAATGAATGACATGAAAGCATACGTCGAGCGCTTTTTTGATGAGCTTGAGGTTTATGAGGATCTTGAGCGCGGTCATTGCTACAAAGTGTTCATGAAGCAGGCCGTACTTGAGTTTTTAAGCTGCGAAACCAAGGAAACTGCTTTTGCCGTTTACCGCGCATTTTTTGACAGTTACAGAATTTCTCTTGCGGGGGACTCAAACCCCTTCATCGACTTGCTGGACGTGCTGAAAAACTATGAGGAAAACGCCGCCGTACTCATCGACAAACAGCGGGACCACTACATACATTCGGTCAATGTCTTTATACTCGGGCTGTGCATTTATGCCCAAAACGAAAAATACAGAGCTTCCTTCCGTAAAGCCGTTATAAACAGAGAAAAATATCCCTACGCCTACGATACGAAGAACGAGGAGTTCTATTACCGCTGGGGGCTTGCCTCACTGTTCCACGACGTGGGCTATCCGGTTGAAATTGTCGGGCGGCAGGTTAACAAATTCATCGACTTTGCCACAAATGTGGACGGCGGCAAGGCGAGCGTCAATGTGCAGCTCTCCTTCGCAAATTTTGAGGAGCTTAACCACATTAAAGAAGTCATACCGAAGCGCGAATTTACAAGGTGCTACTTCGATAGCTATGAGGACAGTATCTATATCGATATGTTAAAGCCCGTGGATTTGCTTGCGCATAAGCTCCACAGCTCGCTCGGCGTTGAGCTCAAGTCGATAAAATTCGCGCTCGACGATTTTGTCAATGTCATGGCGCGCTTCGGCTTTATCGACCACGGCTATTACAGCTCGATAATCGTGCTCAAGTGGTACGGTTATCTGATTCAGTCGGCAAAATACAAGCCCGAATACTTTTTCTGGCCCGTTTTGGACAGCGCGAGCGCGATACTTCTCCACAACTGCTACAAAAATATGCTGCAAAAAAAGCCCTTCAATCTCGGCGCGCTCGCGCCCGTGACACATCCGATTGCTTATCTCCTCATACTGTGCGATGAGCTTCAGGAGTGGAACAGGCAGGCCTACGGCATTAAGGACAAGCAGCGCACGCTTGCCGCCGAGGCGAGGCTTGAGATAACCGAGGAAAAGCTTGCAGTTACCTACATAACCCACAACGCCTCGCTCCCCGCGGATTTTGCGTCAGAGAAGAAAAAACTTCTTTATAAGCTGCTCGATATGGGCACAATTTTTGATACGGTTTCGGTGCGCTGCAAGGCGCTGAAAAAGTCTGTGCTGCCAAAAGCACAAACAGGACTTACCCCACGTCCCGCGCTGAACGACCTTGAAAAGCTCGCGCGAGCCATCCATGAGCTTTACAACGAAAAACAGCTGGAGCGCTATCCCGATAAGCCGCTTAAATACCCCGATTTTAACAAGCTGAGCGAGTCTCTCAAATACTCGAATTTGCGTCAGGCGATGGACATTCCGGAAAAGCTCAAACAAATGGGCTTTGTCATGAGCCGCATTGACCCGTCAAAGGAAAAGGTTGAGAAAATCCCGACGGAATATGTGGAGTACCTCGCCGAGCGTGAGCATGAGGCCTGGGTGGAGGAGCGCAAATCCACTGGCTGGGTTTCAGGCGACCATGTGGACGCGGAAAAGAAGATTACGCCCTATCTCGTGGCATACAAAAAGCTGCCCAATGAAATAAAGCAGCTTGACCGCGACCCTGTTGAAAATATCCCCGTTTTGCTCTCGCGTATCGGAATGGCGGTCTATAAGAGGGAGGCTTGACAATGGGTTTATTCGATAAGTTTAAAAAGCAGGAAGCCGCAACACAGACAACTCTCGTGCCGAATGTGGGCAGAATGCCTTACCCCGCCTATCGTGGCAAGGAACCGTATATTTTTATCAGCTACGCCCATCTGGACTATGCGAAGGTTTTTGAGGAAATTAAGGCCTTCAACGAGCTCGGCTACAATGTCTGGTACGACGAGGGAATCTCCCCCGGCAACGAGTGGACGGACGAAATCGCCAACGCTCTCGAAAAGTGCTCGCTTTTTGTCGTCTTTATAACCCCGAACTCCGCCGTTTCAAAAAACGTGCTCAAGGAGATTAACTTTGCCATCGAGGACGGCAAGGCGCTTGTCGCCATCCACCTTGAAAAGACCTCGCTCAGCGGCGGCATGAAGCTCCAGATAAGCTCGGTTCAGGCGATTATGAAGTATACAATGACTCAGGAGGAGTACGTCTACAAATACACCACCGCCTTTACAAGGCTCGGAATGCACTCAAAGGTAAGGGTGCATACCGCCGACCCCTCACAGCCTTATTCAGCGGCGCCCGCCGCTTCTTTTCAAGTGCCTCCGCCCGATAACACGCCGGGTCAATTTCAGAGGGAAATAACACGAGTAGGCGATTTTATTGTTGAGCACGGTCATCTCCACGAATATTTGGGGACTGAAAAAAATATTAAACTTCCGGACATAGTGCAGATTGTCGGCTCTCTCGGGCAGGGAAGCAAATATGTCGAAACCGTCGACCTCAACAAGGCGGGCGCGATATTTGACGGCGCTTTTAGCGACTGCCCGAATCTTCGCGAAATCAGATTACCGAAGACCGTCACGATGATTCAGAAATTCCCCTTTAGCAAATGCCCTCAGCTTACGCTCTACTGCTACCGCGATCAGCTTCCGAAAGGCTTCGAGGAGTACTTCGGCGGCAAGGAGATAGTTTATTTGGACGACGAACCTGCGTCAACTCCCATCCCTCCGGCTGACAATACGCCAAAGCAATCTGACAGGGAATTTACACGTGTCGGCGAATTTTTGGTTGAACACGGTCTTCTCCACGCATATTTGGGGACGGAGAAGAACATTAAACTGCCGGGTGAAGTGCAGATTGTCGGCTCTCTCGGACTGGGAAGCAAATATGTCGAAACCGTCGACCTCAACAAGGCGGGCGCGATATTTGACGGCGCTTTTACCGACTGTCCGAATCTGCGCGAAATCAGAATACCGAAGACCGTCACGATGATTCAGAAAATACCCTTCGTCAGGTGTCCGCAGCTGACACTCTTCTGTTACCGCGATCAGCTCCCGAAAGGCTTTGAGGAGTACTTCGGCGGCAAGGAGATTGTTTATCTGGATGAGTCGCCCACTCCGGCTCCAGTCACTTCTTCTGACGATACAGTGGTTTTTAAAAGCCCCGAGATGCACAGAATAGTCTGCGCGGAGCTGGGCCTCAGTGAAGACACGGTTTTAACTAAGACCCAGTGCAATCAGGTTACCTCGATAATGGTCTGCGGCGACGCCATAGGGCGCAAGTTCAACGCCTACACAAACGACGGAGCAAATGTAAAAGTTCTTCCGATCTACGGAACCAGTGATACTGTTTTAACCGTGGGGCGCGGCAGCCTTGACACGCTTGAGGACATTCCGCTGCTCAAAAACCTCTCAAAGCTGATTATCCCTTACCAGAGCATTTCGGACGTTTCGCCTCTCGCGGGAACGAAAATTGAGAAGCTTGATTTGTCCGCGAATATTATTGATAATACTTCCGCGCTCGCGTCCATGCGATTTTTGAAGGAGCTGCAAATCAGCAACTCAAAACCTGATTCCCTTAAAGAACTCGGCAAATCACGCTCGCTCGGGCAGCTCGTGTTCGGCGGTATCAGGCAAGTGGAGTTCGACGAGCTGTGCGAAAACGAAAATGAGAGCCTGAGCAATATCATCGTATCTTCAAGCAGCGGTCTGAGAAACATCGACAAGGTCGGAAATCTCAAAAATCTCGAACGACTTTATATCGGACAAACGGGCGTGACGAATCTTGAGCCTCTTACCTCGCTTAAGTATCTTCAGCGACTGGGGATCCAAAACCTTTTAATTACGGATTACAGCGTTATAAAGCGCCTTCCGAATTTGAAGGCGCTTGCAACGGTGAAAGCGCAGGAGGAGGCAATTGCCGAGCTCTACGGAGGAACCTTCCCCTTTGCAGCCTATTAAAAAAAGACCATCCCGAAAAAATCGGGATGGTCTTAAAATTTACGTCTGCGCTATATCTTCGCCGAGCCAATAGCGCTTGAGCGGCGTATAGGTCATGTAGGCGACAACGCAGGTGATGACGATTTCGGGCAGCATATAGGAGCCATTGTAGGCAAGCGACCAAACCGCGGGCGCCCAGCCAAGTTCGTTGGGAAAAAGCGCCTCCCAGATAATAACACCGCTTATAAAATGGCAGAGAAAGCGTCCGAAAAAGGTAACAACGATACCCAGAACTATCGCTTTTCGCCTGTCCTTAAAAGCGGAGTTGAAGCAGGCGGAGAAGCCGAGAACAGTGTAAGCAAGTATATAGTCGAAGACTATAATTCCGGCAACACTGAGGGCTGTGGGTGCGTACTGCACATTGTTAATGCCGAGAAGCAGCTGAAGCACGCTGTAAACCAGAGCGGAAAGCACGCCCCATTTTGTTCCGTGACGCTGCGCAATCATAACAAGCGGCAGCATACTGCAAACCGTTATACCGCCGCCCAGAGCCCATGGACCCTGAAAGGTGAATAACGACAGAACCGTGCCGATTGCGACTAAAATCGCACTCTCCGCAATTTGCCTGAGTTTTGTTTTCATAAAATTCCCTCCGATTGTTGACCTGACACTATTATGGTCAGGATTCTTGATTTCTTTTTATTTATAAAAATAAAAAGACCCGCGCTTGCGGGTATGCAACGCGGACCATCAAGGGAATATTCCTTTGATTCCTACGCCGGCATTACCCGGATCAGGTTCGAGGGTCCCAAGCACGATTGCTTGATCTCAGCCGACAGATGTCAGCACCCCTTGTGTTTCTTACACGCTCCCAATTATAGCTAAGTCTTGCACGACTGTCAAGATAAATATCAGCTCCGACAAAATTGCCCCGCTGTATTGCAAAATTGCCACTGTTGAGTTACAATGTAAGCTGTAACTATTAGTAACAACTTGTAACAACTCGGTGATTATAATGCAAAATACTTCTTTTAAAAGAAAAAAATCGATTTCCGCCGGAATACTGGCTTTTATTCTGGTGTTCTCCCTGAGCGTGCCGCTGCTTTCACTGTCCGCGCAGGCGGTCAGTAAGTCGGAGCTTAACGCCTTGAAGCTGCAACAGGAGCAAATAGCGCAGAAAAAGGCGGGAATTCAGGCGCAGGCGGACGCGCTCGGCGATAAGGTCGCCTCGCAGACGGAGAAGCTGGAGCTGCTGACAACCCAGCTTGAGCTGACGAATCAGGAGATTGAAATTCTTTCCGAACAAATCGCGATTTACACAAATTCAATCGCCGAAATGGAAAATGAGCTTGCTGTTGACAAACAGAAGGAACAGGAGCTTTTAAAGCACTACAAAGTCCGAATGAGGGCGATGGAGGAAAACGGAAGCGCCACATACATATCGATTCTTTTGGGAGCAACCAATTTTCAAGACCTTTTAAGTCGCGTCTATTGCATCAAAGAAATCATGGAATATGATGACGGACTTGTAAATGATATAAGGCAAGTGCAGGTTGAGCTTAAAGACGCGAAAGCTGACATGGAAACCGAGATGGCAGCCCAGCAGGAAATCTTTGAGCAGTATCAGGAAAAACAGGCGGATTTAGAGAAACAGCAGGGTGAAGCTCAGGCGGTGCTTTTAAGTCTTCAGACCGATTCCGCCGACTACGCAAAACAACTCGAGTCAGTTAACGCGCTCGCTTCCGCAATAGACGGGCAAATCAGCAATATGGCGGCGGCTCTGGCGGAGCAGGAGCGAATTGCGGCGGAGCAGAAAGCCGCCCAGCAGATTTCCTCGGGCAGCGGCAGCGGTTCGGGCGGTAACAGCTCGTGGTACGGGGAAACGGTCGGTAACGGCACAGGGCAGGATATTGTAAACTTTGCGGAAACATTTCTCGGCGTGCCCTACGTTTACGGGGGAACCTCACCCTCCGGCTTTGACTGCTCGGGACTGGTGTATTACTGTTACAAGCACTTCGGCTACTCACTCAACCGCACGGCAGCGGGGCTTGCCTATAACGGCACAGCGGTTTCGGCAACTGCTCTTCAGGTCGGAGATATAATTTTATTTACCTCAACAGATGGCAGTTATGTCGGACACACGGGTATTTACATTGGCGGCGGTCAGTTCATACACGCGCCGCATACGGGCGATGTGGTCAAAATATCGAACCTTTCCGATTCGTATTACACTAATCACTACTATGGAGCAAGACGCATTATAGCGTAAGATTTAAGTTAATAAAAATAGCCGCAGGGATAAAATTATCTCTGCGGCTATTGCTGTTAATGAGTAATTTAGATTTTGGTAGAGCCCTTTTTCTTCATGAAGAACGCGCCGACTATCATGAACGCGGCAAAAATGGCTAGATAGTAAAGAACAGTTTCGCCATAAACATAGACTGTTGCGTATGCCATGAAAACGCAGCCGCAGATAGCGAGAACGGGCATTACTATGCGATTAAAGAATCCGAGGTCTTTTTCTTTAACCATTAAAGCAATGAAAATAGGAATGTATGCTGCATAGATGGTGACTATAGGAAGCTCCGAGGTATCAAAGGAAAACTTTCCGAACCAGGGGACTTCAACAAGGTTTGCTCCATAGAAGAACAGAAGCCATACTCCGCAGAAGAATAAGCCGAGGATGGAGGAGTTTGTGGGCATATTCGTTACCGGGTCAACCTGTTTAAACATTTCGGGCTTGGGACCCTCGCCGCGAACGGCCAGGGAATACATGCCGCGTGTGCAGCCGAGCATAAGTCCGTTTAATGTACCGAGGCAGGAAATGACGATAAATACGAAGAGCAGAGTGCCGCCGACCTTTGAGAAAATGGTTTCAAAAGCAAGCTTTGCACCGGCCTGTCCGCCGTCCATCATAACCTTGTTTGTTACGCCGCCGGCAAGTCCGACATAGTAAAGAATATAGATAACAACAACAGCGAAAGTGCCGATTAAGAGAGCCTTGGGCAGATTTTTCTTCGCGTCCTTGAGCTCTGCGTTGATACTTGTCGCAATAATCCAGCCCTCATAAGCAAAGGCAGTGGCGACAACAGCGGTGAAAAGTGCTTTGCCGGTGCTGGAAACAGGGGTAACAACATTCTGGAAGTTTTCGACCGTCATCCCGTTTGAAAGACCGACAATCAGTCCGACAACGCCCATAAGGATAAGCGGAATGATTTTAATTATTGTCGCCGAGATCTGGAATTTGCCCGCAAGCACGGGCGAGAGAGCATTGACGGCATAGCTTGTGCACATGAAAAATGCCGCAATTGCCAGGCAGGAGCCACCGGTTATGTCCCAGCCGAGCAGGACGCATACAAAACGCGCACTGACCCAGGCAAGAACGCTTGTCAGCGTGGGATAATAAATTGTGGTCATGAACCAACCGAGCAGATAAGCGTATTTACCGCCCATTGTGACTTCTGCGTAGTCAACCAAACCATTGACATAGCTGTATCTTGTTGCCATTGTCGCGAAGGTGTAGGCGCAGACAATCATAATAGCTCCGCCGATAATCCATGCCAATACACCCAGCCACTGGTCTCCACCTGTGGCTTTGAGAATTTTCTCCGCCTTGAAGAAAATGCCGCTGCCGATTACGATACCGACTACCATTGCTATAGCCATCGGCAGACCGTATTTCTCCTTCAGTTTTGTTTCCATAGAATTTCTCCCTCTTTCAATGTGTTGGCCAATCTGTTATCAGCCGTGAGTATGATAACACATATAGAGAAGAAAATAAAGAAAAAACTGTATAAAATGGCAAAACATCAGAGAAAAAATGCGCAAGGGATGTGCAATTTAACGATATAGTTCATTGCATTGCTAAAGAATGCAGGCGTGTCAAGGGAATATTGAATAGAAAAGGGGGGGACGTAAATCCAAAACGTCCCCCCTTTTAATATTGTTTGCGGGCAATTCCGGAGCAGCCCGATTAAATAAATCTCAAAACGTCGTTAAGCGGACGTCTTGGCGGCATTTGAGGTTCATCATTTTTGTAAGCGCAAGCAACGAGAGCAACTAAATTTTCCGATTCGGGAATTTTGAAAACAGCTCTTAAAACCTCTTGGTCAAATATTCCGAGGATAACCGTGCCGATTCCAAAATCATTTGCCGCAAGGCAAAGAGTCTGGGTAGCCGCGCCGCAGTCAAAATAGGTATAAGCCTCGCCCAGTATCGTCGTCGGAGTTCCGTCTCTTTCAAAGCCTGAACGCCCAGTAACCGCCGAAACGGCGATAAGGAGCTGCGCGGAGTGGACGATTGCCGCATTATAGGAAGGAAGAGCAGCGCAAAGCTCATCCAGTATCTTTCGGTCTGTCAGCGCGGTGAAGCGCGAGGTCTGCGAGTTTTTCCAGGTGGGAGCGAGCTGAGCCGCGAGTGCGAGCTTTTCGATCAGAGCCTTTTCAATCGGCTTGTCCGTAAATTTGCGAACGCTCCTTCGGGTTTCCATACATTTTAATGTTTCCATCTTTTCCTCCTTATTTACCCTGTCCGTATTTGCAGGCGACAAAGCTCTGCATAGCGTTAATATTCTCTTCGGAAAGCGGAATGAAATTGCCGCCGATGGAACGAATTCTGTAATAGATTTCGGCTGTCATTTCCAGAACCTTTGCAACCTTGAACGCGCCCTTCATATCGCAGGATACGCATACAGCACCGTGCGACTGCAAAAGGCAGGCATTAGATTTATTTCCGAGCGCTTTAACACAGTTTTTTGCAAGCTCAAGGGTTCCGGGAAGAGCATAAGCGGCTGTTCTCACCTCTCCGCCGAGTGCCTGCGCCGCTTCGTCCAGGATAAGAGGTATGCTCTCGCCCATGCAGGAAAAAACGGTGGAGCATATCGGGTGAGTGTGAACAATGGCTCGCACCTCGGGGCGCGCCTTGTAAACCTCGAGGTGGAGGTCGGTTTCGATTGAAGGTTTCCTCTTCCCCGAAACTATTTCCTTATCAATTGTCATGACCACCATATCATCGGGGGTGCATGACTCGTAGTCCATGCCGCTAGGAGTTATGTAAACCAATCCCGACTCGTCTCGAACACTTATATTTCCCCATGTTTCAACTGTAAAGTTTTCACGAATAAGCTTTTTGCCGGCCTCGACAAGTATCTCGCGCATATCCATATATTATTATCCTTTCAGGTTTGATGTTCGCTTACAATATATCGTTTTATAAGACAAAACGCAAGTCATGTATGGCTTTTTAAATATAAATGTGCTAAAATGAACTCAGGTTGGCGGTATGTAAGAAAGACGAAGCCGACGCATTTCGATTTAGCGGGGTGTTTTTGTGCGTGGATTATATTATAACGGAAAAGCGGCGGAGTTGAGGCAGGATTTGCCGATTCCGCAGCCTGAAGCTCATGAGAGTCTCGTGCGCATTTTAATTGCCGCAATCTGCAATACGGACAGGGAGATTATGAAGGGCTACAAGCCGGAGTTTATCGGTGTTCTCGGACATGAGTTTGTCGGCGTTGTGGAGAAATCAAGCGACCCGACACTTGTCGGCAGGCGGGTTGTAGGCGAGATTAACGAGGGATGCGGCGAATGCGTTTACTGCAAAACAGACAGAGAGCGCCACTGCGAGAACCGCAGATGTATAGGCATAGTCCGTCAGGACGGCTGCTTTGCTCCTTATATGACAATCGCCACAAAGTCCCTGCACATTGTTCCGGATAATGTTTCGGACGAGCACGCGGTATTTGCCGAGCCTCTGGCAGCGGCGCTTGAAATTCCGAATCTTATTCAAATACGGCCCTCCGAGGAAATTTGCGTAATCGGAGACGGCAGGCTTGCCTATCTGATTGCACAGGTGCTGGCGCTCGGCGGCGCGGAAGTGACGGTTCTGGGAAAGCATGAGGAAAAGCTTCGGCTTTTTGAGGACTTTGCCAAGACCGCAACGACCTGTGACCGCAAGTTTGAGCTGGTGGTTGACGCCGCGGGTTCGCCCTCCGGCTTTGAAACCGCAATGGGACTTGTGCGAAGCTGTGGAAAGATTGTTCTTAAAAGTACCTATGCAGGGGTGACAAGCCTGAACCTCTCATCAGTTGTTGTAAACGAGGTCAGCGTTATAGGCAGCCGCTGCGGACCCTTCCCGCCTGCCTTGAGACTGCTTGAAAGAGGGCAAATCAAACTTCCTGCGATAGAGCTGCACTCAGTGAAGGATTGGGAAAAGGCCTTTGAAAGCCGCGCTTTTAAGGTCGGCTTCGATTTTCGCCGCGAACAGAAAGTTAAAATAAGACATTATATGGTGTAATATGCTTGCAAAGCTTAATTTAATATACTATAATATGTGGTGTATTTAAGATTGTGAATTCAATCTTTAATAATACGAAAACAACCATTCATAAACTATGGAGGTAAAAAATGAAAAAGATTCTTGCTCTTGTTCTTGCGCTTACTTTGGTTTTTGCCCTTGCGGCCTGCGGCACAAAGACCGCGACTTCCGAAACCGATACTCCGGCAGCTTCCGAGCCTGTCGCGGAACCCACTGGTCTCAAAATCGCAATCGTAACCAGCCCCTCGGGCGTTGACGACGGTTCCTTCAACCAGACAAACTATGAAGGTATCCAGAGCTTCATAGCCACTCATCCCGATGCAACCGTAACCGCAATTCAGGAAGAAGATATGGCAAACGCGGTCAACGCTGTTGCAGAAATTGTTGCGGACTATGACGTAATCGTATGCCCGGGCTTCCAGTTCAACGGTATTACGACAATTGCTCAGGAAAACCCAGAGAAGATGTTCATCCTTGTTGATGCAAATCCCGCGGATCCTGCCGACCCGTCAAAGGAAGTTGAAGTTCCCAATATTTATGCTATGCAGTTCGGTGAGCAGGAGAGCGGCTTCTTCGCAGGAATCGCTGCCGCTATGGAAACAAAGACAGGCAAGGTCGCTGTTATCAACGGTCAGGCTTATCCCTCCAACGTCAACTATCAGTACGGCTTTGAAGCCGGCGTTGCCTATGCAAACGCAAAGCTCGGAACAAAGGCGGAGTGTGTTGAAATCGCTTCCTATGCAGGCACAGACGTTTTAGGCAATCCGGTCGGCGGAAACTACATCGGTAGCTTCAATGATCCCGAAAACGGCAAGGTAGTCGGCGCCGCTATTATCGCGCAGGGCGTTGACGTCATCTTCGTGGCGGCAGGCAACTCCGGCAACGGCGTATTCACCGCTATCAAGGAAGCCAAGGATGTTATGGTTATCGGCTGCGATGTCGACCAGTATGACGACGGTGCAAACGGTGACACAAACATCGTTCTCACCTCTGTTCTGAAGAACATCGCGGTTAACGTTGAACGTCAGCTCACAGCTGCTTCTGAAGGCACCTTCAAGGGCGGCAACTACAGACTTTATGCCGATACCGATTCAACAGGCTATGTCTCCGCTGAAGGCCGTCAGCAGCTCAGCGAAGCAACCCTCAAGGCTCTTGCCGACGCTTACGAACTTGTTAAGTCCGGCGCTATCGTACCTCCCTCAAACTTCAGCGAAACAACTGTTGAGGATTTCGTAGGACTGAAATAAGCGAATAAATAAAACGATTCGCAAACCCAAAGATACTTACCGGTATGGAGCGCAAATGCTCCATACCGGTTTTTTTATTTAATTTCTTCTGGAAATGTTAATTGAGAAAAGAATGGCGGACGGGATAAAATTCTTTGACAGCAGGGGCACAAACGAGTAAAATATATTCATAATTTCCAGAAAACCGCCGCAGATAAGGAGAAAGCCGTCTATGGACGAGTTTATTGTAGAAATGCGCAACATAACCAAACGCTTTCCCGGAATCGTCGCCAACGACGACGTTTCCATCGCAGTAAAAAAGGGGGAGGTTTTTGCGCTTTTAGGCGAAAACGGAGCCGGAAAATCTACACTTATGAGTATGCTTTTCGGGATGTATGAGCCTGAAGAGGGCGAGATTTTTGTGAGAGGCGAAAAAGTGAAGATTTCTTCGCCCGCGCACGCCACGCAGCTCAATATCGGAATGGTGCATCAGCACTTTAAGCTGGTGGAGAACTATACCATAACCGAGAACATCGTTCTTGGTCAGGAGCCGCGTTCACGCTTTCTGGGATTTCTTCCCGCGGTTGACATTAAAGGCTCAAATAAAAAAATCGCCGAACTGTCAAAGCGTTACGGCTTGGAAGTTGACCCTAAAAAGAAGATCGAGGATATAAACGTATCGACAAGACAGCGCGTTGAAATTTTGAAAATGCTTTACAGAGAAGCCGAAATTCTGATTTTTGATGAGCCGACAGCAGTACTGACTCCGCAGGAAATCGACTTTTTACTGGATATAATCCGCGGACTTCGCGATTCGGGTAAAACCATTATTCTTATAACCCACAAGCTTGAAGAGATAAAAAAGGTCGCCGATCGCTGCGCCGTTTTGTGCAGGGGAAAGCTTGTCGGTGTTATGGATGTTGCAACCACCTCTACTAAAACAATGGCAAATATGATGGTTGGGCGCGAGGTCAGCTTCGGTATCGACAAAAACCCCGCAAAATTCGGCGAGGAAGTTCTAAGGGTTGAAAAGCTGACAGTAAAAAATCAGGACGGACTTCCAGTTGTTAAAAACGTGTCTTTTTCGGTTCGTAAAGGTGAAATATTCGCGATTGCGGGAGTTTCGGGCAACGGTCAGACAGAGCTTGCCGACGCGGTTACGGGACTGCTGAATTCAAGCGGAAAAGTACTTTTACAGGGCAAGGATATTTCCGGCTATGATGTGAGACAAAGAACGCTTGAGGGAATTTCCTACATACCCGAGGATAGGCAGGCTGTTGGTCTCGTTCTCGACTTCAGTCTTGAAGAGAATCTGGCGCTTAAGGAATACTTCAAGGAGCCCTTCTGCAAAAAGGGGGTCTTGCATAGCGAGGCCTTTGACGAGCAGGGTGAAAGACTGATCAAAGAGTACGATATCAGAAGCGGTCAGGGTATTAAAACAACTGTTCGCTCAATGTCGGGCGGAAACCAGCAGAAAGCAATCATTGCCCGTGAAATCGAGCTTGACAGCAAGCTTATGATTTTCGTTCAGCCCACACGCGGTCTTGACATCGGTGCAATTGAAAACATTCACAAACAGATTCTTGCCCAGCGCGACGCGGGCAAGGCAATACTCCTCATTTCGCTGGAACTTGACGAGATAATCGGACTCGCCGATACAATCGGCGTTATGTACAGCGGAGAAATGCTCAACATCGCCCCTGCCGAAACCTTGAGTACAAATCAGGTGGGAGAATACATGATGGGGGTGAAGGCTGTATGAGCAGGAAAGAAAATCGTTTACCGAATCCCATTACACGCGGTTTTCTGGGCGTTATCGGAAACGAGAAACGCCAGTCTATTTCAATTCCGCTTTTTGCTATTCTTTTAAGCCTTGTTGCCGCCTCAATTGTTATTTTACTGCTCGGCAAAAGCCCATTAACGGCAATCACAAGCTTCCTTCAGGGCAGCGGAATTTTGCCGAAGCCCGAATACGCGACAAAAAAGAGCATACTCACCGACTTTATGAGCATGATTAACATGTGGACGCCGATGATTTTCGCGGCGCTCGCAGTTGCAGTCGCGCTTAAAACGGGACTTTTCAACATCGGCGTTTCCGGGCAGATGCTCGTCGCGGGCTTCATCGCCTCAATAACGGTGGGCTATTCCGATTTGCCGCCGGCAATAGCCATGCCCCTTGTTCTTGTCATCGGGCTTGTCTGCGGCGGAGCTGTCGGCGCGCTGATCGGCTGGCTCAAGCATAAGTTTAATATCAACGAGGTCGTCACCTCAATTATGCTCAACTATATTTTTCAGTATGTTACAAGCTACTTCATAAACTCTTACTATGTAAATCCGGTGTCGCGCCAGTCACAGCCAATCAGTCAAGCGGCAAGACTTACGCTTGTGGACGTCAATATTTCTTCGCTGGGACTGAAAATGGACATACCGCTTGCGTTTTTGCTTACAATTCCCGTTGCGATTCTGGTTTTATTTTTGCTCAACAGAACCCGCCTCGGCTACGAGCTGAAAATCGTCGGACTCAATCAAAAAGCCGCGAAATACGCCGGAATCAAGGTCGGAAGAAGCATGGTCAGCTCCATGGCAATCTCCGGAGCGCTTGCCGGACTTGCGGGAGTTACGCTCTATCTCGGCTACTACAACAGCATTCAGCCAAGAGTTCTGACAAGTGTCGGCTTCGACTCCATCGCCGTGTGCCTGCTCGGAAACTCGCACCCAATCGGTATTTTATTCTCTTCACTGCTCATTTCGATTATTTCAAAGGGAAGCAACTATATGAGCTCAATAATGGGCGTTCCGCAGGAAATTGCCCAGGTTATAACGGGGCTTATATTGCTGTTTTCCGCCTGCGGCGCGTATATTCGTTTCAGAGTCGCACAGGCGAGAGAGGACTTTCCCGGGAATAAGCTCAAGCCCAAGACTCAGAAGGTCAAGGAAGGGGGCGACAAGGCATGAATACTGTAATAATTGACGGACTTGCCTTTGCAATACCGCTTTTCATCATAGCCATCGGCGGAATTTACAGCGAGCGAAGCGGCGTTACAAACCTCGCCTTGGAAGGCTTTCTCGGCTTCGGCGCGTTCTTCGGAGCCGCCGCTGTCATGGTGCTGACGGGCGGGAATCTCGCCGGAATTGAAATTCCTATGTTTTTCGCGGCGCTTGCCTTTTCGATGATAGGCGGTGCGCTCTTTGCAATGCTCCACGCGCTTTTGTGCGTGCCCTTTAAAGCAAATCAGGTAATCAGCGGCGTCGTAATCAACATTTTGGCGACTGCGCTGACGGCTTTTTTCACGAGCCAAATCAATACATATCTCCTCGGAAAACCCACAAACAAGTTTGTTCTCGGTATTTGCGAGAGGTTTACGGTTCCGGTAATCTCCAAAATTCCCGTACTTGGCGCCTTTTTCACGAACGTTTATTATTTTATTCCCATTATTATTGCCGTTGCGCTCTTTATGACTTATATGCTATACAAAAGCCGCTTCGGTTTGCGTCTGCGCGCCTGCGGAGATAATCCCCACGCCGTTGACGCCGCTGGAGGCAATGTTTCCAGAACCCGTTTTATCGCCGTTATGATATCGGGAGCACTTTCAGGTCTTGGCGGTATCAGCTTTGCATATTCCATATCCTCAAGCTTCTCGCCGAGCATTTATGCGGGCTACGGCTTTCTTGCAATAGCGGCGCTTATTTTCGGAAACTGGAAAATCGGACCGACGCTTGCCGCCTGCCTGTTCTTCGGATTTGCACGTTCGGGCGGTCATCAGCTCACACAGTCGCTCAGTCTTCCCAGCGCCTTTCAGGACATCATCTCAATTCTGCCCTATGTTCTGACACTGCTGCTGCTCGTGTTTTTCTCATCAACCAACAGGGCGCCGAGAGCTCTCGGCGAAATCTACGACAAGGGCAAAAGATAACAGATACGAAAAAGAGAGCAGGTTTAACTGCTCTCTTTTTTATTCATTGCTCAAGAGTTTGGACAAATCGATCCATATCTTTCTTTGAATTTATGCCGTTTGTTCGCTCAACAACATCCCGTTTCTGTGCATTGGTCATTTGGGAAAAGTTGTTCATCGCATAGGGGTTGCTTGCAAGCGCCATACCCAGCCCCAACGGAATTTCGGGGGATTTTGTTAAATCGTCCATACAGTCACCTCATAAAAAGTGTCTGCAAACTGACGAGAAATATACTTAAATTTATTTTGAGAGTGCCAGCGTCACAAACTGTGACCAGGTTTCCATCGATTCCGAAAGCTTTGCCATGTCGGAACGCTTAATCCAGAAACCCTCAAGCTTTTCCGTCTCAAGAACTCTGACATCGCCCGTAACCTCAAGTGTAAAGAAAAGGCCGAGATGAACGCTGCCGACTTCTGTCGTGTCGTCGTTTATTATACCGCAGGGAGTCATTTTTCCCCTCGCTTCGATATATACTTCCTCCTCAAGCTCGCGATTCATTCCTCGGGACAGAACATCCTCGCCACTGCCATCTGTTTCGGGATTTATATGACCGCCGATTCCGACAGACAGAAGTCCGTGAAGACGTGCCTCGTTGCCTTTCTTAAGCCTGCGAGTGGCAAAGACCTCATCGCCGCGGCATATAACGACATAAGGAATGATCTGCTTGTGCGAGGGGTCATTTTCCGCCTCGGGGCGGGGAAGAAATTCATAGCTGTTAAGAATTATGTCAACCATTTTGTCGCAATTTTCGGTGGTAATGCCCTTTTCGGGAATAAACTCGGCGATAAGTTCTCTTTTAACAGTCAGTACGTTTTCCATAGGGACAAAGCCGCTCCTTCTGATGTGAATAAAGCCATGATAACACACAAATAACAGTAATTAAAGAATATTCGACCAAATATTCGGCGTTTTTTTGCTGAATGGATTTGCTTCGAGCTATTGTCAAACAGCCGCTCTTTTGATAAAATTTCAGCACAACGCATTTTGGAGGATACCGCAATGTTCAAGCTCTTTGTTCCCGGAGACATCCTTTTACCAGCGAAGGCGGATATGGGCCTTTGGAGCGTTATCGCCTGCGACCAGTATACCTCGGCGCCCGAGTATTGGGCCTCTGTTGACGAAAAAGTCGGTTCATCGCCCTCAACGCTTCGGCTCATTCTTCCTGAGGCTTATCTCGAAACAAGGGATGTCGCGCAGGAAACGAAAAAAATCAACGCGGAGATGGAACGCTACCTTGCGGACGGTGTTTTTAAAACAGTAAAAAATTCCTACATATATGTCGAGCGTGAGCTTGAGGCAGGCAAAATACGGCGCGGACTTTTGGGGCTGATTGACCTTGAAGCGTATGATTACCGAGCAGATTCCGTTTCGCCCGTTCATGCAACCGAGGGCACTGTGGAGAGCCGTCTTCCGCCGCGAGTGAAGATTCGCGAGGGCGCAACACTTGAACTGCCGCACATTGTGGTTTTTGTTGATGACCCCGAAAACAAGGTGTTTGCGAATCTGGGCGAGGGCGAAAAGCTCTATGACTTTGACCTTATGGACGCGGGCGGACATATCACGGGGACGCGTGTTTCGGGTTTTGACGCAGAAAGAGTGCAGAACGAACTTAATAAGCTTGCCGATTCTGATTATCTTGAATCGCGTTACGCTTTAGGCGGAAAATCACCTGTAATAATAGCCATGGGGGACGGAAACCACAGCCTTGCCACAGCGCGGCTTTGCTGGGAAAGAATCAGAGAGGGGCTAAGCTCCGAAGAGCGAAAAAATCACCCTGCTCGTTTCGGACTTGCGGAACTTGTCAACATTCATGATGCCTCAATTGACTTTGAGCCCATCCACCGAGTTCTTTTTGAAACCGATACCAGAGAATTTTTCGGTGAAGCCGAAAACTACTTCAAAAGCGTAAACGGGCAGGAGAACACCTCGCATAAAATAACTCTGGCCTGCGGCGGGAAGACTGAGGAAATCGTCGTTAAGGGTCTTACAATCGGAAATTTAATTGAAATTTCGCAAAAGTTTTGTCTTGAGTATATATGTGCTCATGGCGGAAAGCTGGACTATATCCACGATGACGACACAGCGCTGGAAATGGCGGGCCGTGAAAACTGCGCGGGTCTGCTTTTACCCGCGATGGACAAAAACGAGCTGTTTCCCTCCATTATGACAAGCGGAGTTTTTCCCGCAAAAAGCTTTTCAATCGGTCCGGCGCGGGATAAGAGATATTATCTCGAGTGCAGGAGGATTAAGTAAAACCTTAAACCGCAAAAATCAAATACAAGGCACCCGTAAGCCGTAAGGCTTCGGGTGCTTTTTTACTTCTAAAATTTCGTTTGGAATTTTCTTTGAAAGCATATTTGGCGGACAAGTCAAATAAGCTTAGACGAGGTGAGATGAGATGCAAAATACCGCGCAGGAATTTATCAGAGCCGTAAGACTCTTGCCGCCCTGCCTTCGCTCAGAGGTGTTAAATCTGTCGGACGAGCTGATAAGTACAGCGGAGGAGATTCGACTTCGTGTCGGAAAAGCACCGACTGTTGTTTTGGCAAAAGGGGAAACAGAAATTCTGCCGCAGCACAAGATTACACCCTCCGAGCTTCAGCTTGTTCTGGAAATTGCTACCCGCGCCTCCGCACATACCTATGCCGACAGTATAAAAATGGGTTTTGTCACCGCCGAGGGCGGCTGCCGTTTGGGGCTTTGCGGGACATGCTCGACAGACAGCTTCAAAATAACGGGTATTCGGCGGCTTTCTTCTCTCTGCATAAGAATCCCGCGAGAAAAGCAAGGCTGTGCCGATACAATTTTTCCTTCCTTGACAGGCGGCGGCTTCAAATCAACCATAATCGTTTCACCTCCGGGCATCGGCAAGACGACACTTTTAAGGGAACTGGTTCGGGTATTATCCGATGGCGGCACAAGAATTTCTCTTGTGGACGAGCGCTGCGAGGTTGCCGGTACTTTTGAGGGACAGCCCTGCTTCGATGTCGGAGCGAGAACCGATGTTTTAACCGGGGCTCCCAAGGAAGATGGTATTTACCTTCTGCTGCGCTCAATGGCTCCGCAGATAATTGCGTTTGACGAGATAAGCTCGCCAAACGATATAGAAGCCGCGGAAACCGCCTCAAACTGCGGAGTTAAACTTCTTGCAACAGCCCATGGAGCAAGTGTTAATGACCTTACGGAGCGAATGCTTTATCGAAAGCTTCTCGACAGGCGTATTTTTGAAAGAGCCGTGATCATAGAAAATGTCAAAGGCAGTCGGTGCTATAAAGTGGAGGAACTGAAGTGAAGATTTTTGGCGCGGTTTTGCTGGTATGTGCCTGTACGATTCTGGGCATGGTGCAGGCGAAAAAGCTTCGATTTCGGCAATGCTGTCTTGAGGGTGTTTTGGACGGGCTTCGTTTCATAGACGCAGAGCTTAAAAACGGCGCTGTGGCGATACCGGAAATTTTCTCGGAACTCTGCAAATTGACCGATTCAAAAATGAACAAATATTATGTAAACCTATATTCGCAAATCAACAATCTCGGTGAAACGAGCCTTTCTGATATATGGTGCGGCTGCGCGCTCGGGGACAAAAGCATCTCCCTTTCCGAAAGGCAAAGGCAGGAGCTGTCACGAGTCGGAAGCTATCTCGGAAGATACTCGGAGAACGAACAGAGCGAGGCTATCTGTGCCTGTATTGAGCATCTGGAGGCGCAGCTTAAAAGTTCGTCGGAAAAAGCAAGGCAGGGGGGGCGGCTCTATATGGGGCTGGGATTTACCTTCGGTTTAATGCTTGCGGCCGTACTCATCTGAAACTGCTGAAAAACTCGTTAATTTACGGGAGGACACTATGGACGTTGACCTTATTTTCAAAATCGCCGCCGTTGGAATTCTTGTAGCGGTGCTCAATATAATTCTCTCACGCTCCGGGCGCGAAGACCAGGCGCTTATGGTAACGCTGGCGGCGCTAGTTGTGGTACTTGCGCTTGTGGTTCAGCAGATAAGCGACTTGTTCACCCTGATAAAGAGCCTTTTCGGACTTTAGCTATGGAAATTATAGTTAAAGCCGTAATCATAGGTGTAGTTGGGTCAGTGCTGGCGCTAATAATTAAAAGGACAAACCCGGAGCTTTCAACGGTTTTGACCTTGGCCGTCTGCACGGTTATTCTCGGACTTGCCTTGAAGCTGTATTCCTCTGTTTCCGAGGTGTTGGAACTTGTGGATTTGGGAGAAGCTTTTTCATCAGCTTATACGGCTCCCGTGCTCAAGTGTGTCGGAATCGGGATAACAGCCAGATTAGGAAGCGACCTGTGCAAGGATTCGGGGCAGGAGGCGCTCGCCTCGAGCGTCGAAATTTGCGGGGCAGTATGCGCACTTTATGTTTCGCTCCCGCTGATAAAGACCATGCTTCAAATGATAGGTGAGCTTGTATGAAGAAAGTACGCTTTTTTATTTTCAGTCTTGTAATTGCTTGCCTTTTATCGGGAGGAGCGCGCGCTGAAAAAGCCGACGGACAGAATGAAAATGCAGTTGTTCCGCCGACAGTAGCCGAGCAGTCCGAGGCAATGGACACCGAGAGCGTCACTGACGCGCTTCCGCAGGAGGCAAACAAGATTCTGGGCGACATTTCGCTGACGGATACAAAAATGGGCGAAAAGGGTTTAAGCTCACTTTTCGATAAACTGAAAGGCGGAGTTTTCGGAGTTTTACGAAATGCTTTAAGCTCGGCGGCAAAGATATTGACGGTTATCATATTGTGCACGGCGGCAACCTCGGCTATGAGCGAGGGCGGAGTGCGCGACATGGTTTCACTCGGAGGGACTGTAGCGGTATCAGCGATTGCCATAAACAACGTACATGCTTTTATAGGACTCGGCATGGAAACGCTTTACACTCTCTCGGATTACTCAAAGGTGCTTCTTCCGACCCTTTGCACGGCGGCTGTGAGTGCAGGCGCAATCACTTCGGCTTCCGCAAAATTTGTGGCGACCTCTTTATTTATGGATGTTCTTATTACGGCCTCGGCTAATATAGTGCTGCCGCTTATCAGCATTTATCTGGCCTCCGTAATAGCTAACGCTCTACTGTCAAGGGATTCGCTTGCAAATATCGCGAAGCTTCTGAAATGGATTTGCACAACGGGGCTTACGCTTTTAACTCTGGCGTTCACTACATATTTGGGCATGACTGGTCTCGTTTCGGGCAAGGCGGACGAATTTGCCGCAAAGCTGACAAAATCCGCTCTGGGTGCAGCACTTCCCGTTGTCGGCAGCATCGTTTCGGATACGGCGGCTACCTTGGTTTCAGGCGCGGGAATGCTTCGCAATGCAGTCGGAGTATTCGGCTTTTTGGCGGTTGCCGCGATTTGCCTGACACCTTTTATTACTCTTGGTGTGCACTATCTTGTTTATAAGGGGACGGCGGCGCTCACTCAGGCATTTGCGGATAAGCGTATGGCGGAGCTTATTTCGGATATCGGTGCCGCTTTCGGAATGCTTCTTGCTCTGGTAGGTGCCGGCGGCATAATGCTCTTCATGTCTGTTATCTCGAGTATGAAGGCGGTGAGCGGCGCATGACGGACTTTGCCGGCGAATGGATCAGAGCCATAGCGGGGGCGGCGCTTATTTGCGCTGCGGCGACGGCACTCACGCCAAAAGGAAAAACAAAAAATGTTCTCAAGTTTATCTGCGGCATTGTTCTGATCTGCGCAATGGTTAATCCGATAATAAAGCAGGATTTTCCGTCAATGTCACTGGAAATGTCAAAGTACCGCTCGGACGCGGATGACATTATTGCTTCGGCGGAGGAAAAGGAAAACAAGCTGAGCAGAACTATCATAGAGAACGAACTTGAAGCATATATATTGGACAAAGCACAAAGCCTCAACGTGCAGCTTGAGAGCGTTGAGGTTTCGGCGAAGTGGGGTGATGAAGGGTGCTGGTATCCCTATGAGGTGAGCATAACGGCAAATATTCCGCAGCGGGAGCGTATGCTGATATCGAACTGCATTGAGGCCGAATTGGGTGTACCGAAAGAACGTCAGAATTGGAGTGCTTATGAAGGATAAAATTAAAGAAAAGATAAAGCTACTCGACATATTTAAAAACAAATACGCGTTGATTGTTCTGGCGGCAGGACTCGTTCTGATTCTCTGGCCCGGCGGTAAAAAAAGCGAAACTGTTCAAACAAATGAGCTTACCGCTCCTGCTTTTTCGATAAGTGCCGAGGAAGACAGACTTGAGGCGCAGCTCAGCAAAATACGCGGCGCCGGCAGAGTGTCGGTGCTTTTATCCGTCTCGGGCAGTGCCTCCAGAGAGCTTGCCGAGAGCGAGGAGGGAACGCTGGTCGTATCCGAGAACGGAAAAGAGAGGGTGGTAGAGCTATATTATGTAAACCCTGAATACATGGGAGCGGTAATAGTTTGCGACGGAGCGAACTCTGCGGAACTCAGACTTGAGATTTTGAGGGCTGTTGCGGATTTCACCGGGCTCGGCGCGAGTAAAATCAGCGTAATCAGTATGGAAAAATAGGGACATGGCAGCAAACGGAAAACGGGAATAGCAGAAGGAGGAAAAATGAGTAAAACAAAAAAGTACGTAACAATAGCGGCGGTGCTTTTGTGCATTTGCGCCGCGGTATACCTCAACTGGTCCTATAATAATGATTCCGCGGCTAACGGCGGGCTCTCCGATGCGGAACTGGCAAATGCAAAGTCCGCTGAGGAAACGGCGGCGGACGGCGCTTTGGACGCATCCGTTTCGGATTATTTTGCCGCCGCAAGGCTGACAAGGCAGCAGTCTAGGGACGAGGCACTCGAGCTTTTAGAGGCGGCTGCCTCCTCGGAAACAGCCTCACAGGAAACAATCGACGGCGCGATGAACGCGATTTCAGCTATGGCAAACTATTCGATGATGGAAACACAAATTGAAAATCTCCTTCTGGCAAAGAATTTTGCGGAGTGCGTTGCATTCATCAGCGCGGACGGCGTTACTCTCGCGGTTCCCGCCCCCGAAGAAGGACTGACAGCGGAAGATGTTGCGAAAATTACCGACACAATTGTTGCCGAAACTGATTTTGCCGCGACCCAGCTTCGTATAATCGAAGTTAAGAACACGAGCGGGGCGGTCAGCGATACCGAGAGCATGGATACCGCTGTAACTGATGAAGCGGAAAGCGATGTGTCGGATGAAACCATGACGGATACGGGAGAGATGTTGGAGTAGTGAGCGATTTTTCTTTATTTTTTCGGACGGCTGTGTTAAAATACCCAAAAAGGGTAGTATGTAATTCATCAGACACTCGGGAGGAACATATAATGGCTGATAACTATATAAACACAGAAACCGAAAAGGGAAAAATCAACATATCTGAGGATGTAATCGCCGTTATGGTCGGCGCGGCAGTAACAGAGGTTGAGGGAGTTGACGGTCTGGCAAACACTGTCGGCAACGATATTCTGGACTTAATCGGCAAAAAGAGCCTGGCTAAGGGAGTTAAGATAAGCTTTGCCGAGGAAAAAATGGTAATTGACGTTCTGATTCTGGTTACCTTCGGCTGTGTCATAACCGATGTAGCAATAAAGGTTCAAAACGCGGTGTCAAACGCTGTTGAGGCCATGACGGGAATTTCACCGATGGTAAATGTCCACGTCAGCGGTGTATCCTTCCCTAAAAATAAGCAATAAAATTTGGAAAGCGGAGCAAAATTTGCGGCCGCTTTCCAATTATTTGCCTATCGCGAGGCAGAGAACCTGCGCGACAGGCTCAATTATCAGTACAATTCGGAGGAGCAAAACAAATGACGAGAACTGTGGCGAGAGAAATTTCCGTCCAAATCGGATACAGCCTTGCCGATAAACCGGAAGCAGCCGAGGAAATGCTGGACAGTTTTTTTGACAAGGAATACTTTGCCACGCTGGGTGAGGAAAACGAGCTGTATGTTGAGTATCCCGGGAAAAAACAGCTTCAGTATATAAGAAAAATCGTTGAGGGCAGCATTAGCCACAGGGACGAGCTTGACGCCTATATCGAAAAGTATTCAAAAGGCTGGAAGCTTTCACGAATTTCCAAAACCGCGCTTTCGCTCTTGCGCACGGCACTTTTCGAGGTCATATATATGGACGATGTGCCGGACAGCGTTGCAATTAACGAGGCTGTGGAGCTATCAAAGGGCTATGAAGACATGGAAACTGTTTCATTCATAAACGGTATTTTAGGGTCTTTCATGCGCGGCGAGCGCGGAACGGAGCTTGAGCCTGTGAGGGAAGCCGATATATCTGAGGAAAGCGAAAGCTGAAATCTTTGTAAGAAACTATGCCCGCCGAGGAGAAAGAGCGATGGACAATAAAGTTCTATCCGTTACTGAACTCAATAATCATATTAAGGATTTGCTTGACGGCGATTATCTCTTGATGAACATAGCGGTAAAGGGCGAGATTTCAAACTATAAGCTTTACCCCTCAGGGCACCATTATTTCACACTTAAGGACGCGGAGAGCTCTTTGCGCTGCGTCATGTTTAAAGGTAACGCCTCAAAGCTGCGCTTCACGCCGGAAAACGGTATGGGGATAACGGCTGTGGGGCGCGTATCTGTTTTTCCGAGGGACGGCGGTTATCAGCTCTATTGCACAGACATTCTGCCCGAGGGCTTAGGCGACCTTCACATTGCCTTTGAACAGCTGAAGGACAAGCTTTCAAAGGAAGGACTTTTTGACGCTTCACATAAAAAGCCGCTGCCTAAATACCCGAAGACCATCGCGGTCATAACTTCATCAGCGGGTGCCGCAGTGCGCGATATCATCAGAGTTTTGGGCAAGCGCTGGCCGATGTCAAAGGTTGTGATTTTGGCGGTGCGCGTTCAGGGAGTTGAGGCGCCGCCCGAAATAGTCGGCGCGATTCGCTATGCAAATAAATACGAGCTTGCCGACCTCATTATAACGGGACGCGGCGGCGGATCGATTGAGGATCTCTGGGCGTTTAATGACGAGCGGGTTGCAAGAGCGATTTTTGAATCGGAAATCCCCGTTATCTCCGCTGTCGGTCACGAGCCGGACGTTACCATCGCCGATTATGTTGCGGACCTCCGGGCTGCGACTCCCTCCAATGCGGCGGAGCTTGCAGTACCCGACGAAGCCGAGCTGAGACAGGCGCTTTCGTCAATGGAAGTGCGCACCATGCAGGCGATTGGTAAAAAGCTTTCGGACAGGAAAAATCGTCTCAATGACCTTGCATCACGCCGTGTCATGCAGAATCCGACGGCTTATATAGACCAAAAGCGGCTTGAGCTCGACAGCGCGGAAAACGCGCTTCTCTCGCGCTTCGAGCGCCTGATAAACGTAAAGAAGCAAGGCTACATCAAATACGCGGCGTCGCTTGACGCGCTCAGCCCCCTGAAGGTGCTGGGGCGCGGCTACTCGATTGCAAGCGACGATAAGGGGCACGCAATCATTTCTGCCGAGAGTGTCAAGGTTGGCGACAAGCTGAAGCTGAGTCTTAGTCGGGGCGCTCTGAAATGTACAGTTGACGAACTTATTAACAACCGATAAATGGGAGGAAATCCGATGGCTAAAAGTAATCTCAGCTTTGAGCAGTCGATGCAGAGACTTGATGAAATAGTCAGGTTGCTTGAAAAGGGTGAAGCGCCGCTCGACGAGTCACTTGCACTTTTTGAGGAGGGCACGGCACTGATTGCGGTCTGCGGAAAAATGCTTGACAGCGCGGAGCAAAAAGTCGTTATGCTCAAAAAGGGCGAGAACGGCGGGCCTATCGAAACGCCCTTCGAGGGCGGTGAATAGGTATGTCCGAGGAATATGATAAGTACCGCGCGATGGCGCAGGCGGAGCTGGAAAAGGCCTTCGCAGGCGGTGAAGAACTGCCTCAGCACCGTCTGATAGAGTCCATGCGTTACAGCCTGCTAGCGGGCGGGAAGCGAATCCGTCCCGTATTGGTGCTTGCATTTTGCGAGGCGGCGGGAGTAAAACCGGAAAAAGCGCTCCCGATAGCCTGCGCCGCTGAAATGCTCCACACCTATTCGCTCATTCACGATGACCTGCCCTGCATGGATAACGATGAACTGCGCCGCGGGAAACCGACGAACCATGTGGTGTTTGGAGAGTTTACTGCCACGCTTGCGGGGGACGCGCTTCAGGCTGAGGCTTTTGGCGCTATTCTGCGCTCCGACCTTCCCGCCGATATTCGCGCGGATTGTGCGGAAGCCCTGGTTAACGCCGCCGGGATTGACGGTATTTGCGCAGGACAGCAGCTTGACATGGAGGGTAACGGAAGAACCTTGAGCGATGACGAGCTCACAGAGCTTCAGTCTCGAAAAACGGGCAGCTTACTGGCGGCGGCCTGCCTCATGGGCGCGATAGTCGGCGGGGCGACGCAGGCGCAAAGAGAAGCTGCACTGATATACGGCAGCGCGCTTGGAGCAGCCTTCCAAATGCGTGACGATGTTTTGGATGAAGTCAGCACGGAGGAGAAACTGGGCAAGCCCATAGGCTCCGACAGGCGTGAGAATAAAACCACCTATATGAGCCTTTACGGGAAAGAAGAGTGCGAAAAGCGTATCTCGAAACTTACGCAGTATGCAAAAAGTACCGTTGCGGAGGCTTTTCCAAACCCGCAATTCTTAATGGAATTTGCGGAGGAGCTCGGCGCACGAATGAGCTGACAAAATAAAAAATATTCATTTTAACATGAATAAAATCTAAAAAACGCCTGTTTGCACTTGTAATAGCAGGCGTTTTTTGCTATGATGACATAAGCTGAAATAAAGGAAATACATCGCGGGCGATATGCCTGCCTATAATTATATGAGGTAATTAAATTTTGAATATTTTGAGGTCAATAAAATCTCCCAAGGACGTGAAAGCTCTCACGGAGGGGGAACTCCAAATATTAAGCTCGGAGATTCGCGGATTTCTGATTGACAGCGTTTCAAAAACGGGCGGACATCTTGCTTCAAATCTCGGAGCGGTTGAGCTAACGCTTGCTCTCCACCGCGTTTATGACACTGAGTGCGACAGACTTGTTTTCGATGTCGGACATCAGAGCTATGTGCATAAAATAATCACGGGACGCAGGGAAGATTTCAAAACACTCCGCAAGCTGGACGGCTTATCCGGCTTTCCAAAGCCCACTGAGAGCATTCATGACGCGGCTGTGGCCGGACATGCCTCAAGCTCCGTTTCGGTGGCGCTCGGAATGGCGAGGGCCAGAACTCTGGCGCACGAGGATTACAGCGTTGTTGCCGTTATAGGCGATGGTGCCTTGACGGGCGGCGCCGCTTACGAAGGCCTTTGCAACGCGGGACAATCCAAAGAGCCGCTCGTTGTGGTTCTTAACGATAACGGAATGTCCATCGATTCAAATGTGGGGGCAATCTCCGCAATGCTCTCCTCTCTGCGCGTAAAGCCCGGGTATTTTCGATTTAAGCGCAGGTATCGCAAGCTTTTCAGCCATGTTCCCGCGCTGTACAATTTCAACCACTCCGTTAAAGAATGGTTTAAGCGCCGTCTGCTTCCGGGTAATATATTTGACGATCTGGGTTTCCACTATCTCGGACCTGTCGACGGGCACGATCTGCCGCAGCTTGAGGCCGTTATCGGCTGGGCAAAGGAACTGAAGGTGCCAGTGCTTGTGCATGTAATCACACAAAAGGGCAGGGGTTACAGCTATGCCGAAAAGGAGCCGGAAGCTTACCACGGGGTAGACGCCTTTGATGTCGTCTGCGGAGTGGAAAAATGCGAGAAGTTTGGCTTTGCCGATGCCTTCGGAAGCGCTTTGAACGAGCTTGCCGAGAAGGATGACAAAATTGTCGCCATAACCGCGGCGATGTGCGGCGGTACGGGGCTTACAGAGTTTTCCAAACGCTTTCCTGATAGATTTTTCGATGTCGGCATAGCCGAACAGCATGCCGCTGCGATGGCTGCGGGAATGGCGAGCCGCGGAGCAAAACCTGTTTTCGCGGTCTACTCAAGCTTTTTGCAGCGTGCCTACGATATGCTCATTCATGACGTATCTCTTTCAAAGCTGCATGTTGTTCTTGCGGTCGACAGGGCAGGCATTGTCGGGCATGACGGCGAAACTCATCAGGGCGTTTTTGATGTTTCCTTCCTTTGCTCTGTTCCGAATATGGCAGTATTCTGCCCCTCGAACTTTGCAGAGCTTCGGGATATGCTCTACTTTGCGATTTACCGTGTTGACGGTCCTGTTGCGGTCAGATACCCGAGAGGCGGCGAGGGCGAGTATATACTAAAATCATCGGCAGCACCTGTTGCGCTCTTGCGCGAGGGCAGCGATGTTACTCTTGTCGGATACGGAGTTATGATAAACAGTTTGCTCAAGGCAGCCGAAATGCTCGAAAAAGAAGGCATAAGCGCTGAAGTTATTAAAATAAATCTCATAAACCCGCTCGATACGGAAATGGTTCTGCGCTCACTTAAAAACACAGGGCGGCTTGTAACTGCGGAGGATGTTTGCGCCTTCGGAAGCGTCGGCTCACGTCTTTTGGCGGCATGTGCCGAAAATGGTGTTGCTCTTAAAAACGCAAAGACACTCGACTTGGGAAACGGAATCGTTGCTCACGGAAGTGTAGAGGAGCTTTTAAAGCAAAAGGGGCTTGACGCGGAGAGCATTGCGAATGTCGCAATGAGCTTCTTTAAAAATCCTGCCGATGTATTGTCGGGGGAGAATGACGGATGAAGAAGATAAGACTTGACCAGCTCGTTTTTGACAGGGGACTGACGGAGAGCCGCGAGCGAGCAAAAACCTCCATCATGTCGGGGCTTGTTTTCGTAAACGGTCAGCGAATGGATAAGCCGGGAATGTCTTTTGACGAAGATTCGGTTATTGAACTTAAGGGAGAGGCTATTCCTTATGTCAGCCGCGGCGGACTGAAGCTTGAAAAGGCGCTCAAAATTTTTGACTTTAATCCGAGCGGACTTGTCTGCATTGACTGCGGAGCTTCCACGGGCGGTTTTACAGATGTCCTGCTTAAGAACGGGGCTAAAAAGGTATTTGCGGTTGATGTTGGTTACGGGCAGCTTGCGTGGAGCCTGCGCTGCGATGAGCGGGTAGTTTCAATGGAACGCACGAACATCCGCTATGTCACGCCCGATATGCTCGGTGAGCCCTGCGGTTTAGCTGTGATGGACCTTTCATTCATTTCGATAAAACTTGTACTTCCGGCTGTAAGCCTGCTTATAAAGGACGGAGCTTATGTAATATGCCTTATTAAGCCTCAGTTCGAGGCCGGGCGCGAAAAGGTCGGTAAAAAAGGTGTTGTACGGGAAAAGTCAACCCATGTTGATGTTGTGCGTGATTTCCTCGAATTTGCGCCAATGGCAGGTTTTACCGCTCTGGGACTTGGCTATTCGCCGATAAGAGGACCCGAGGGCAACATCGAATACCTTGCTATACTTAGAAAGGGCAGCTTTGATGCTCCCGAACTTGACCCCGCAGCCGTTGTTGAGGCTTCTCACGGCGAGCTCGAACGATAAAACGAAAGGAGAGCGGCTATGGCGAAAAACGAAAAGAAAATTGTCCTTTGCCCAAATCCCGAACGGGATATCGGACTAAAACTGACCATTGAAGTGAGGCAGAAGCTCATAAGCGCCGGACACGAGGTCGTTATAAGCCGCCCCTTCAAACAAAATCGGGAAGGTCTTTTTCCTGACACAATCGAAACAGTTCCGCTTTCCCAGACCGCGGTAAACGCAAGCCTTCTGATTTGTTTCGGGGGCGACGGAACAATTCTTAAAACGGCGAGAGCCGTTATGAAGGCACCCGTTCCGATTCTGGGAGTTAATCTCGGACACAAGGGTTTTATGGCAGAGCTTGAGCCGAGCGACATGGAGCTGATAATTGCAGCTGCTGACGGAGAGTTTGTTCCCATCAGCAGAATGATGCTTGATGTGGAACTGCTGCGAAACGGGAAAGTAATTTTCTCCGACAGCGCTCTCAATGACGCAGTAATATGCGGTACAGCGACGACAATCAAGGTTGCGGCTTACGGCGACGACTGCAAGATTACAGAATACACGGGCGATGGAATTATAGTAGCTACGCCAACAGGTTCAACGGCTTACTCGCTTTCAGCGGGAGGCTCGCTGGTTGAGCCGACGGCAAAGAATATTTTGATAACTCCGATTTGTGCTCATCTGATAACGGCAAGACCTTTCGTGCTTGCACCTGACAGAGTTGTCAAAGTCAGAACGGGGGAAAACGAGGGCAAGCAGATATGGCTTTCGGTGGACGGCGGAGAGCTGATTCCGTTTTTACCTGCCGACGAGCTGAAAATAAAAATGTCACGTCACCAAACTATAATGGCGCACATTTCAGGCAGAAGCTTTTACGACATTGCTTTTAAGAAATTGGGGGAGAGATTATGAAGTCGTCAAGACAAGAAAAAATTCTGGAAATCATAGCGACTCGGGATGTTGAAACACAGAGCCAGCTTATCGATGAGCTTTCGGCTTGCGGCGTTAAAAGCACTCAGGCGACCCTCTCAAGGGACATTAAGGAGCTTCGCCTTGTAAAAGAGCTGACCAGCGCGGGGAAATATCGCTATGTTGCGGCCTCCAGAGAGGAGCTGACGGACTATGACCTGAGGCTCAAGAAGATTTTCCGCGAGAGCGTTACATCCTACGCAACAGCGCAGAACATCCTTGTAATCAAGACCCTCCCCGGTCTTGCTCCCGCCGCATGCGCAGCGCTTGACGGCATGGAAATAGACGGACTTGTCGGAACTCTTGCGGGAGATGACACAGCGTTTATTGCGATGAAAAATGTGGAAGCCGCCGAAAATTTCGAGCGTGAGGTCGGAAAGCTTCTCTAGTATTTCAGGTTTTTAGGGGTAAAGGATATGTTATCAGACCTCCACATAGAGAATATTGCGGTTATCGAACGCGCCGACATCAGCTTTACAAAGGGACTTAACGTCCTGACGGGCGAAACAGGCGCCGGAAAATCGATTATAATAGACGCGCTTTTTGCAGTTATGGGGGCGAGAACCAGCCGAGAGCTGGTTCGCTCCGACGCTGAGAGGGCGCTTGCTTCCGCCGTTTTTTCAAGCGGAAAGGCGGCTTCATGGCTTTCCGAAAATGAGATAGAGGCTGATGACGAGCTTATTCTTCAGCGGAAAATCACCGAGGACGGAAAGTCCTCATGCCGCGTCTGCGGCGCTCCCGTTACGGCGGCACAGCTTCGCGAGCTCTCGAGTCTGCTTCTGGATATTCACGGACAGAATGACGGCAGGCAGCTTATGGACGAGGCGCGTCACAGGCAGTATCTGGACAGCTTTGGTACGCCAGAGCCTGTGCTCACCGAATACAGACAGGCGTATGATATTTATATTGCAACAAAAAAAGAAATTAAACGTCTTTCAATGGACGAGGCGGAAAAACAGCGCCTTACGGACAATCTGAAGATAATGGTTGAGGAGCTTGAAAAAGCGGAGCTTCGCGAGGGCGAGGAGGAAGAGCTTTCCGCCAGACGCGACCTCCTCCACAACGCCGAAAAGCTGACAGAATCACTTAATTCCGCTTACGCTGCCATCTACGGCGGCGACGATAACGCTGTTTCGCTCGCTGAGAGCGCGAAGGCTGATGTTTCGCGCGCGCTCCGATACTGCGCTGAGCTTGCGGGAGCGGAAAAAACACTCACGGACGCGGGCTTGCTTCTTCGTGACGCGGCGGAAACTCTGCGCGACTTTCTTAAAAGTCTTGATTTTTCTCCGCAGGAGTATGACAGACTTGAAACGCGGCTTTCGCTTTTACGCAGGCTATCAAAGAAATACGGCGGCGGTGAGAAGGAACTTCTGGAAAAGCTGGAAAAGTCAAAGCAGCAGCTTGACGAAATTGAGTATTCAGACGAGCGCATAAATAAGCTCTCCCTCCAGCTTGAAAAGCAGAGGCAAGAGGTATTGTCAAAGGCGAATGTACTTACCGAGGCGCGCAGAAAGGCAGCCGCAGTGCTGGAGGAGCGAATTGCTTCCGAGCTTCGCGCTCTCTCAATGCCGTCAGTTAGCTTCTTGGTTGACATAACATCGATTGACAATTCTGCGGGCTTCGATTCGACGGGCGGTGACGAGGTGAAATTCCTCATGTCCGCGAACAAGGGCGAAAAGCCCGGGGCAATCAGTAAAATTGCCTCAGGCGGCGAGCTTTCGCGCATAATGCTTGCGATGAAGAATGTCTTTTCGGAGAAGGACGAGGTGGAAACGCTTGTCTTCGACGAAATCGACACAGGCGTCTCGGGAATCGCCGCTTCTCGCGTCGGCGAAAAACTGGCGGAGCTCTCAAAGCGCAAGCAGGTGCTTTGCGTTACGCACCTTCCGCAGATTGCCGCTATGGCTGACACGCATTATGTTATCGAAAAAGCAGAGCGTGAGGGGAGAACCTTCACCAGTGTTACAATTTTGGACCGCGAGGGGCGCAAAAGAGAACTAGCTCGGCTCCACGGCGGCGACAATATTACAGAAAACACCCTTATTTCCGCCGGGGAACAGCTTGACGCGGCGGAAAAATTTAAGCGCGGTATTTAGCGCGATCTTCGGAGGTTTAAAATGGCTGATATAAACAAAGTGCATGAGCTGCACGGGCAGGGCTTCAACTGCGCACAGGTAGTTGCGTATTTTTGCTCTGATATAAGCGGCGCAGACCCCGAAGCGGCGCTCACCGCAATGGGCGGCTTCGGCGGAGGACTTCGCTGCGGCGAGGTCTGCGGTGCGGTTTCGGGCGGAGTTTATTCGCTTGGACAGTATTGCCCTTATACCGACAGCAGCGATATTGCCACAAAAACGAAAATCGCTGAGCTGACAAAAAACTTCACGGCGCAAGCAAAAAATGAGCTGGGTGCACTGGCTTGCCGCGAACTGATACCGGACGGCGATCATGCGCCCTGCGAGGGTTATATGGCATGGTGTATTGACAAGGTACACGAAATTATTGAAGGGGATAAACGAAATGGGAATCTATGAGGAACTCAAGGCGCGCGGACTTATTGCACAGGTAACAAATGAAGAAGAAATCAGAAAGCTTGTCAATGAGGGCAAAGCGACCTTTTATATAGGCTTCGACCCAACAGCGGATTCGCTCCACGCGGGACACTTTATGGCGCTTTGCCTTATGAAGCGCCTGCAAATGGCGGGCAATAAGCCCATCGCGCTCATCGGCGGCGGAACGACAATGGTCGGCGACCCTTCTGGAAGAACCGATATGCGTCAGATGATGACCTTTGAAACAATTCAGGCTAACGGCGAGCGCTTTAAAAAGCAGATGAGCAAATTCATCGACTTTTCAGAGGGCAAGGCAATAATGGTTAATAACGCCGATTGGCTGCTTGAGCTGAATTATGTAAACTTCCTTCGCGAGTTCGGCGCCTGCTTCTCTGTCAACAATATGCTCCGCGCCGAGTGCTACAAGCAGCGTATGGAGAAGGGACTGAGCTTCCTTGAGTTTAACTACATGATAATGCAGAGCTATGACGCTTATGAGCTTTTTAAGCGTTACGGCTGCAATCTGCAATTCGGCGGCGACGACCAGTGGAGCAATATGCTCGGCGGAACAGAGTTAATTCGCAAAAAGCTCCAGAAGGACGCGCACGCGATGACAATTACCCTGCTCCTCAATTCCGAGGGTAAAAAGATGGGCAAAACCCAATCCGGCGCTCTCTGGCTTGACCCCGAAAAGACCTCTCCCTACGATTTTTATCAGTACTGGCGCAACGTCGCTGACGCGGACGTTTTGAAATGCCTGAGAATGCTGACCTTCCTGCCGCTTGAGCAGATTGAACAGATGGATAAGTGGGAGGGCGCAAGGCTCAACGAGGCAAAGGAAATTCTTGCCTTTGAGCTTACCATGCTCGTTCACAGCAGGGAAGAGGCCGAAAAAGCTCAGGAAGCGGCAAGAGCCCTGTTCTCGACAGGCGGGGATTTGTCAAATATTCCGAGCACAGAGCTGACCGCGGCAGATTTAACGGACGGCAGAATAGATATTATTTCACTGCTCGTCAAAAGTGGGCTTTGCCCGTCGAAATCCGAGGCTAAACGCGCTGTTGAGCAGGGCGGAGTTGAGGCAGGCGGCGAAAAAGTCACCGAGTTCGGCAAATGCTTCTCCGCGGCAGAGCTTTCGGGCGAGGGTCTTGTTTTGAAGCGCGGAAAAAAGAGCTATAACAGAGTAGTTCTCAAATAAGGATTTTGAAATAATAGTTTTCGCAGTATATGCTGTAACGACTGTGTGACGGTCCTTATAGCATATATTGATTTTCGAGAAAAAGACTAAGGCGGAAACGGAGGCGGCGAGGTGGAAAGCTTCATTCAGAGCTTAAACAGCTTCTTTGCACAGCCCGATTTGGGCGGTGCTTACAGTCCGTTTCTGAGCTACCTTGTTTTCTTCACACGTTACATGCTGCCGATTGCGGCGGTTGCGATACTCTTGCGCTGCGCCTATTCCATGCTTCGCGAGCGCTACGAGCCGGAGGTCTGGGGATATCTTGACCTGCCGGACGGCTCACGCGTGCCGCTTCGTCACTTGGAATGCACCGTGGGAAGGGCGAAATCCTCCGACGTTACGCTTGACGGTTTAGGTGTTGCCGCGACGCAGCTCGTTCTCATTCGCGACGAATTCGGCAACTGGACTGCCTACGACATCGCCATGAGCGGAGGAGCGGAAATTAACGGTGTTTTGATACCGCAGGAGGGCGCAAGGCTCGAGGACGGGGATTTAATCAGCATAGGAAAGTCGGAAATTCGCTTCTTCAATCTGACGGAGGAGGAGCGCGGAATCATTTCAAAGCGCAGAACCTCACCCGGGAAACTTATTTCTCCGGGAACGATGTTCCGTTTTGTTTCGGTTTTTCAGTTCCTTGTTATGTACCAGCTTCTCTATTTCGGCGACGAGCAGTATCGCGCCCAGATAGCGCTTTCCTTTGTTTCGCTTTGCGTAATCATGTGGCTGTATTACATCATAATGCGCTCTATCGGCAGACGAGGCTTTGAGGTTGAGGCTCTTGCATTTTTCCTCAGTACGATAGGGCTTTCGGTTGCGGCAAGCTCCGTTCCCGAAAATATGCTTAAGCAGGTGCTGCTGCTGCTCACCGGAATTATACTGTTTCTCATTCTGGGCTGGTGGCTGCGCGACCTGAAAAGAGTTAAGGCAATGCGTTTTCCCGCGGCGGCCGCCGCTGTGGGGCTTCTGGCCGTCAACCTCGTTTTCGGCTCGGAGATGTTCGGCGCTAAAAACTGGCTCTCCATCGCGGGGGTTTCGTTTCAGCCTTCCGAATTTGTAAAAATTGTGTACATCTATGCAGGCGCCGCTACCCTTGACAGACTTTACAGGGGAAGAAACCTCCTGCTATACATCGCCTTTTCTGCGGTTTGTGTCGGAGCGCTTGCGATAATGGGCGATTTCGGCTCGGCTCTCGTGTTTTTCGCTACCTTTTTGGTTATCTCGTTTATGCGAAGCGGAAATATTGCAACGGTGGTTCTCGCGGTTTCGGGCGCGGGGCTTGCGGGCTTTCTTGCCCTGAGTATAAGACCGCACATAGCCGAGCGATTTGCAACCTGGGGACATGTCTGGCAGGACGTAAACGGCGAGGGCTTTCAGCAGACGAGGGCGCTTTCCGCCGCCGCCTCGGGCGGGCTTTTCGGACTGGGTGCGGGCAACGGCTGGCTTCATAAAATAGTGGCGGCCGATACGGACCTTGTTTTCGGAATGGTAACCGAAGAGCTTGGCTTCATCATAGGCGTTTGCGCGATTGCAGCGATTATTATTCTTGCCGCCTTCGTTGTTCACAACGCTTCACAGGGGCGTTCGGCTTTCTATGTGATAGCTGGCACCGCGGCAGTTTCAATGATGATGGTTCAGCTTGCCCTTAACGTCTTCGGCTCTCTTGACCTATTACCTTTTACGGGCGTGACCTTTCCTTTTGTATCAATCGGAGGCTCAAGCCTTGTATCATGCTGGGCGCTTCTGGCGTTCATTAAAGCAACGGATACTCGAAAAAGCGCCAGCTTCATAATGAAGGACCCGTCAAAAATGCACGATTACAACGAGTTTTCAGAGCGTGCCTACATCGACGAAGCCGATGAAGATGAGTCGCAGGATAACGGGGATACCGAAGAAAACGGCGAAGAAAAGGGACGCAATCTCTTTGACCGCAGGAGCGAGAAGAGGGGGCGGGCAAAATGAAAAAGATTAAAAACAGAGCATATTTTGCAATGCTTATTGCGCTTGGCTTGGTTTTCGGAATAGCCATTTTCACAGTTCGCCTGTTTACGGACGGGAAAGACTGGGTTATGCTGCGCGCCAATCAGAGCGTATTTAATGAGGGTGTTATGGACACGGGAACTGTCACGGACAGGAACGGTGTCATACTGGCGAGCGCAGGAAACGGAGTTTATTCTTACTCAGAGGACGAAACGATTCGCAGGTCCTGCTTCCACGCAGTCGGCGACTTTTCGGGAAATATCGGTTCGGGAGCGGTAAACGCCTATGACTACAAGCTTGCGGGATATGACTTCTTTAACGGTGTTGCCAGCGTTTCAGGCAACGGCGGCAAGGTGAAGCTCTCTATTGATTCGGAGCTTAACGCCGTGGCGTACAAGGCGCTTAATGGGAGAAAAGGCGCCGTTTTGGTTTCAAACTATAAAACCGGTGAAATTCTCTGCATGGTCAGCACACCCTCCTTTGACCCCAATAATCCCCCAGACCTTACAAACCCAGCTTACGAGGGAGTCTTTATTAACCGAGCCCTGGGGGCGACCTATACCCCCGGCTCAATCTTCAAGCTCATAACCCTCTCGGCGGCCATTGAGAATATTCCCGATCTTTATACCAGAACCTTTACCTGCGCGGGGAGCGTTCAGGTCGGCGGCGATACGGTGCACTGCACGGGAGTTCACGGGCAGCAGACCATTGAGCAGGCACTCGCCAATTCCTGCAACAGCGCGTTTTCCGAGATTTCGCAGGAACTGGGTGCGGATAAAATCTACGAGTACGCCGAGAAATTCGGCTTCTGTAAAAGCCTGACAATAAGCGGCGTTGAAACCGCGGCAGGCAGTATCGACAAGGCGGACACAGGCACTTCAAATTTGAGCTGGATGGGAATCGGGCAGTATAATGACCTGATTTCACCGATAGCAATGCTGAGATTCGTTTCCGCCATCGCCAATGACGGAACAGCTAAGGGTCCTGTTCTGTTAAAGGGTGCCTATGCGGGCTCGACACGCCTTTTGGAAACCGAGACGGCGGAAAAAATTCAGGAGTTTATGAGTTACAATGTCGCCTACGCTTACGGCCAGTGGCAGTTTCCCAATTTAGATATATGCGCAAAAACAGGAACCGCGGAGGTTGGCGACGGTACTTCGCACGCATGGTTTGTGGGTTTTTTGAAGGACGAAGAAAATCCGCTGGCCTTTACGGTAATAATTGAAAACGGCGGGGGAGGACTGGCTAACGCGGGTCCTGTTGCCAACGCGGTTTTGCAGGCGGCAGTAGCAAAGTGACTGCGCCATAAAAAGCATGGCAAAAAATCCCCTGCTTTTACAGAATTCAGGAGAATATAATGATTGACATTTCAGTGCAAGGCTTGGTAAAAGCTTTTGAACAGGATAAAAATATACTTGAGGGACTTACTTTTGACGTTAACTGCGGCGAGAGAATCGGAATTCTCGGCAAAAACGGCGCGGGAAAAACCACCATGTTCCGTATAATGACGGGTGAGGTTCATCCTGACGAGGGAAGAGTTGTCATCGCCTCAGGAAAAAGACTCGGACTCATTTCGCAGATTCCCGTTTACCCTGAGCACTATACGGTTGAAACTGTGCTGAGAACAGCGCATGAGAGAATATACGAGCTTGAAACCAGAATGAACGAGCTTGCCGTGCAAATGTCGGCAGACGCAACCGAAAGCATTATGCGCGAATACGATAAAGCCGCGGCAGATTTTGAGCGGCTCCATGGCTACAACGCGGATTTTGAACGAAATCGTGTTGCAAACGGACTTGAAATCTCCGAAAAAATGCGCTCACAGCTCTTCTCTGAGCTTTCGGGCGGGGAAAAGACCCGAGTTAATCTTGCGCGTCTTATCCTTGAGGACACGGACATTTTGCTTTTGGACGAGCCGACAAACCACCTCGATTTAAAGGCAACGGAGTGGCTTGAGGAGTACCTTCTCAAATTTCGCGGAACGGTGCTCGCAATTTCGCATGACCGCTTTTTTCTTGACCGTGTCGTCTCACGAACAATAGAGATAATAAACGGCAAAGCAGAGTTTTACAGCGGCAATTACAGCTTCTATGTTGATGAAAAACAGCGCCGCTATGAGGAACAGCTTAAGAAATACGAAAAAGAGCAGGCTAAAATCGGCCAGCTTCAGGAGGCGGCGGATAAGCTGCACCTTTGGGCTTTTATGGGGGCGGACAAGCTCCATAAGCGCGCATTTTCAATGGAGAAGCGCATGGAGCGTTTAAGGCAGACGGACAGACCCAAGCTTGAAAAAGCCATGAAAATCAAGTTCGCCCAGCGCGAATTTTCGGGCGATGAAGTGCTTGTAATTGACGGTGTTACAAAATCTTTCGGGACACGGACGCTGTTTTCAAACCTCGAACTGATTATTGAGGGCGGCGAGCGGATTGCGCTCATCGGCGATAACGGAACGGGAAAATCCACCCTAATTAAGCTAATTATGGGTGAGGAAGTGCCCGATAGCGGTATGCTGCGCCGAGGACCGTCGATAAAAACCGCGTATCTGCCGCAAATAATTAAGTTTGACCACCCGCAAAGAAATCTGCTTGACACTATGCTTTACAGTGAAAAATGCACTCCGCAGGGAGCACGTGACAGGCTGGCAAGCTTTCGCTTCACGGGAGAGGACGTTTTCAAGCCCGTTGCCGCGCTTTCGGGAGGTGAGCAGAGCCGCTTGCGTCTTTGTATGCTGATGCGTGATGAGGTAAATTTCCTCATTCTCGACGAGCCGACGAACCACTTGGACATTATGAGCCGTGAGTGGATTGAGGAGGCGGTTGAGTCCTTCGGCGAGGCTCTGCTTTTTGTTTCGCACGACCGTTATTTTATCGAACGCTTCGCGACAAGAATCTGGGCGCTCGAAAACGGTACAATTACGGATTTTCGTGGCGGCTTTGCCGAATACCGCGAGTATTTAAGACGTCAGAGCGAGCAAAACCAGTTTTCGAAGCCGAAGGAAAACGAAAAAGCGGAAGCAAACAGGGCTTATCAAAAGAATCCTACGCTGTTCAACGAAAAACAACTCCAGAAAACGGAGCGTGAAATCGAAAAACTCGAGGAGAAACTGAGGAAGCTTGAGGAGCTCTGCGAGGCGCATTCCGCTGATTTTCAGAAGCTTATGGAACTTGAGCAGCAAAAAGAAGAACTAATGCGGGAGCTGGACGCTCTTTACAGCAAATGGGGAGAGCAGAGCGAGTAAAAGCTTGCTGAATGCTGCCTTGCAAAAGGGAGAGCTAAATGAAAAAACATGGCTTTGGAAAAGCTGGTATATGGTTTGCTGCGGCGGAGCTTTTCTTAATCGCCTCGGCGTTGGTACTCGGAATTTTCTCTGTGTACAAAACAATCAGCTTAGTTCTGTTTTCTGCTGCAATGCTGTCGGCGCTTTACGCGGCGCTTGCCGTCTATTCAAGAAAAAATATTAAGACAGCAAGAGTGCTGACAATTGCCCTGTCAGCACTGCTTGTTATAGGACTGGGACTCTTTGCCGTGGCTGAAATACTGGTTATTGATTCATCACACACCGATAAAAACCCCGAAGCTCCGTATTTAATTGTTCTCGGCGCGGGAGTGGACGGAACACAGCCCTCCCTGTCGCTCTACAACAGACTTACCGCTGCTAAAGCCTATCTTGAGGAGTATCCTAAGACAATAGCTATTGTATCGGGCGCACAGGGCCCGGGAGAGGATATTTCCGAGGCGGAGTGTATGCGGCGCTGGCTGACCGAAAACGGTATTTCCCCTGAACGCATTATTATGGAGGAGAACTCGCGTTCAACGAAGGAGAATATTGATAATTCGCTTGCGATTATCCGCGCATACAGCAATGACCCAAATAATGTTGTTGCAATTTTATCGAGCGAATATCACCTTTACAGGGCGAAATGCGCCGCGGAATCGGCAGGAGCGCTTCCGCTCGGCGTGGCCGCCCGCACGAGTAACCCCATTCTGATGGTAAATTATTTCATTCGCGAGGCACTCGGAGTGGTATATCTATGGTTTATGTAAACCATATTTGATTAGTGTCTGAACTTCTTCGGTGTATTAAACAAAATTCGTCTTCCCCTCTTATTCATTCCATAAAATATATATCCGGTTAGTAATAAATATCACTTTTCAAACTTTTATTTGTTGATTTTTAAGTAAACAAGTAATAAAATGTGTTTGTATTGTTGTTATATATGTCCTCTTTCGGCGCATGCTAAATGTGCAGATATCAAAAACAGCTACAAATAAACAACAACATAACAGCTGTTTTTCGTGATGTGAAGGACGTAGAGGGGAGAAACCGGAATGTACGATGCAGAAACCTTATTTAACATGGGCAAATATCGGGTGCGGTTTTCGGGCAAGCATGAGGCTATTTACGACTATGATACGGGCATTCGCTATACCTATTCTGACTTGGACACGCGTTCAGATAAGCTGGCTTGGTTCCTGACCTCGAAACTGGGGATGAAGAAGGGCGATAGAATCGGCTTTTGCGCAACTAACTCAGTCGCTTTTTTTGACGCGTTTCTTACGACCTACAAAACAGGAATAATCATCACCACCTATAACTGTCTTCTCCGCGAGAAGGAACTGTTTTCGCTTATCTCAAATGAGGAGCCGAAGGTTATTTTCTATTCCGGCGAGTTTGCCTATACAATTGCAAGCCTTCGTGAGAAGGGATTTGAGCAGGAGTTTGTTTGCCTTGACGCACCCTGTGAGGGCGATGCTTACTGTTACGGCGATATAATGAACAGCACCGATTATGAGGCCCCTTCAGATCCCGGTCTTGATTACGAAGACATTCAAATGCTCATACATACGGGCGGCACAACAGGTACTCCAAAAGCTGCCATGATGTCCTTCCGTTCTCTGTTTTATAACTCAATTGCCGATATTATGGGCTTTCAACTTAGCGAGAACGACACGGCGATTCTGTCTCTGCCGCTTTTCCACACGGCGGGTTGGAATGTTTTCACCCTGCCGCTTATCATGTTCGGCGGCAGACTTATAATTATGCGCGGCTTTAACCCCGAAAAGGTTCTCCGAGCCATAAGGGAAGAAAGACCGACAGTCGGTATTTCCGTCGAAACAATGTACAAGGCTATGGCGATGCACCCCGATTTTGAAAAGACGGATTTTTCTTGCTACCGTTTCCTGGTCACAGGCGCCGCTCCAACGGGCAAAGAGCTTCTGGAGATTTATTGGGGCAAGGGCATCAAAATGGTAAACGCCTACGGTATGACCGAGGTCGGTCCGAACAATATGTGTCACCCGCTCGGACTTACCGACATTGAGGGCGTGCGAGCTAAGTGGAATTCCTGCGGAATCCCCGCTCCCTTTAATCAGGTTCGTTTTGTGGATGACGAGGGTAATGACGTTGCCCCGGGCGAGCGAGGCGAGCTTATCTTTGGCGGAAAGCTTCTGTTTTCAGGCTACTGGAACAACCGGGAGGCAACAGATGCCATCATGCATGACGGCTGGGTGCATACAGGCGACATGGGTTATCTCGATGAAGACGGTTTTTGCTATATCAGCGGTAGAAAAAAGAATATGTTTATTTCCGGCGGCGAGAACATTTTCCCGCAGGAGATTGAAGACGTTATAATGCTCGTGCCCGGTGTTATCGAGGCGTGTATTCTCGGCGTTCCCGATCCCAAGTGGGGCGAGGTTGGCCGTGTTCTTATTGTAAGAGGCCCCGGTTCCGCTGTCACGCGCGATGACATTATTAAAGCCGTTAAAGCGGAGCTATCCAGCATTAAAGTGCCAAAATATGTAACTTTTGTTGACAGCGTGCCTAAAAATGCTGTCGGAAAAAGAGATTTGGCGGAGATTAGAAAGAAGTATGGTTCACCGGAGGAATAACTCCGGATTGCAGGGAGAATTTGAGGAGAGTATTACGGCACTTTTTCGGCGTTTGGACCGGGAAAGTGCTGTAATATTAAGCTTAAATTTCGCTATTTTGTTCTATAATTATTAAGTATTATGCTTGACAATGCAAAAACCGCATGATAAACTAACAAGGCCGCATTGAGAGGGTCCGAAGTGAAACGCAGGTTTCCACCCTAAAAGCGAGACTCCAAGAGAGGCAGGTGCACGAGTTTATGAAGCACGCAATAATCGAAACAGGCGGTAAGCAGTATCGTGTAGCCGAGGGCGACGTAGTTTTCATTGAGAAGCTTAACGTCGAGAGCGGCGATACAGTTACCTTTGACCGCGTTTTAGCTGTTATTGACGACGATTCAAGCAATTTCGGTACTCCCGTTATCGCGGGCGCAACCGTTACGGCAAGCGTTATCAAAAACGGCAAGGACAAGAAAGTCCGCGTTTTCAAGATGAAGTCCAAGAAGGGCTATCGTAACACAAAGGGCCACAGACAGCCCTATACTCAGGTACAAATCGGTACAATCACAGCATAGTTCCGTAGAATTTTGACACATGGAGGTGTATAGCATGGCACATAAAAAGGGAATGGGCTCAACCAAGAACGGCCGCGACAGCAAGTCGAAGCGTCTTGGACCCAAAAGAGCTGACGGACAGTTCGTACTCGCCGGCAACATCCTTGTCAGACAGCGCGGAACGAAAATTCACCCCGGCACCAACGTAAGCCGCGGCGGTGATGACACACTTTTCGCCCTTAAGGACGGAATTGTGAGATTCGAGCGTCTGGACAAGGACCGTAAAAAGGTCTCTGTCTACGAAGACATTGCACAGTAACCTTTATATGGGTGGGCGGCATGCCCGCCCATTTTTTATCGAAATTCCCGTTTAGATTCGGGTATATTAGTTGTGCGTTTTCGTGCACGGAGGAAAATTTATGTTTATTGATAAAGCGACCATATCCGTCAAAGCCGGAAAGGGCGGCGACGGGGCGGTTGCGTTTCACAGAGAAAAATATGTGCCCGCGGGGGGACCCGACGGCGGTGACGGGGGTCACGGCGGCAGCATTGTCGTTGTTTCCGATGACAACATGTCGACGCTTATGGATTTTCGTTATAAGCGCAAATATGTTGCCGACAACGGTATGAACGGGCAGGGCAAGCGCTGCAGCGGAAAAAACGGTGAGGACACTGTTATTAAAGTGCCGCGCGGAACGCTCATAAGGGATAAGGAAACGGGCGGTATTATTAAGGATATGACTGACAGCGCGCCTTTCGTTCTGGCTAAGGGCGGCAGAGGAGGCTGGGGCAACCAGCACTTTGCGACCCCGACGCGTCAGACTCCGCGTTTTGCAAAGCCCGGAACAAACGGCGAAGCCCGCGAGGTCGTGCTTGAACTTAAGCTTCTGGCGGATGTGGGACTTGTCGGCTTCCCGAATGTCGGAAAATCAACCCTCCTTTCCGTCGTCTCAAAGGCGCACCCGAAGATCGCAAACTACCATTTCACGACGCTTTTCCCGAATCTCGGCGTGGTTTATGTATCCGAGGGTCGCTCCTTCGTCATGGCGGACATTCCCGGCATAATTGAGGGCGCGAGCGAGGGCGCGGGCTTGGGTCATGATTTTCTGCGCCACGTTGACCGCTGCCGACTTCTGATTCATGTTGTTGACGTTTCGGGAAGCGAAGGCCGTGATCCGATTGAGGATTTTGAAGCGATAAATAATGAACTTAGTCAGTACAGTCCCGAACTGGCAGCCAGACCGCAGATAGTCGTTGCCAATAAAATCGACATTCTTCCCGAGGGCAGCGAGCTTTTAAACGAATTTCGCGATTACGTTACGGAGCTGGGCTATGACTTTTTTGAAATGTCTGCCGCCACTCATACGGGAACGCAGGAGCTGATTAAGGCAGCGGGAGAGAAGCTTATGAGCCTTCCGCCGATTAAGGTATATGAGGCGGATTACGTTGAACCCGAAATCGTTATCGATACCTCCGAGGAAGTATCAATCGAGCAGTACGACGATGTTTGGGTGGTTGAGGGTCCCTGGCTCGAAAAGCTCATCTCGACTATCAACTTCACGGATTACGAGTCACGTATGCACTTCGACCGCATTTTAAGGGAAGCGAAGATATTCGAGCGAATGGAAGCCATGGGCGTTAAGGACGGCGACACGGTTTCAATGTATAATCTGGAGTTCTCTTACCAGTCATAAAAACGAGCAGCGGGCAAAAAAACCCGCTGCTTTTTCTTCGCTTACGCCGAAAATTGCGATTTGAGATTGTGTTTAAAGGCCGAACATGATACCATAAGAAACAGGATTTGTTTTAACTTATTTTCATATAAAAGCAGGAGGCAAAACATGATTGACTTGAGTATTAAGAGCGAAGGCTTAAAAAACAACATTCGTAAGGCAAGAGAAAATAACGTAATCGTTCCCACCTATGCCCAGATGAAGGACCCCGAAAAAATTCCCGAGGGAATACGTGAAAAGCTGAAAAATGTCGGCCTTTGGGACTTAAACCCCCTTAACCTCTTCCGTATAAGCTGGAAGAACGAGGCGAAGGAGACGGGCGGGCTTTATAATAAAGTTCCGAATTATATCGAGCTTCCGCCGGAGCTGACGGGCGTCCCCGCAAGAATTGTGTGCATGCCCGGAAAGTGGTTCCCCACAGGCTGCCATAAGGTAGGTGCTTCCTTCGGCTGCCTTGCGCCTCGGCTTGTAACGGGTCAGTTTGACGCGACAAAGCAGAAGGCAGTCTGGCCCTCCACAGGCAACTACTGCCGCGGCGGCGCCTTTAACTCAAAGCTTCTGGCCGTCGATTCTGTCGCCATCCTGCCAGCAGAGATGAGTCGCGAGCGCTTTGAATGGCTGTCCAAAATAGCGGGCGAGGTTATTGCCACCCCGGGCTGCGAGTCGAATGTCAAGGAAATTTTCGACAAGACCTGGGAGCTTCGCAAGACCCGTGACGACGTTATGATTTTCAATCAGTTTGAGGAAATGGGCAACTATCTCTGGCACTATCAGGTTACGGGGGGCGCGCTTTCCGAGGTATTTGAAAGTATCAAGCGCCCGGGCGATCATTTTGCGGGAGCCTGCTTTACCTCCGGCTCCGCGGGAACAATGGCAAGCGGTGATTTTCTTAAGGAAAAGTACCCGAGTCTTAAGCTCGGCGTCGGCGAAGCGCTTCAGTGCCCGACAATTCTGAATAACGGCTTCGGAGGACACAGAATCGAGGGCATCGGCGATAAGCACATTCCTTGGATTCACAACGTAAAGAATACTGACATGGCCATCGCTATCGACGATGAGGACAGCCAAAGACTCCTGCGGCTCTTTAACGACCCCGAGGGACAGCTCTATCTTGAAAAAGAACTCGGGCTTTCAAAGGAACTGATTGAAAAGCTAACATGGTTCGGAATCTCGGGCATTGCCAATGTGCTTTGCTGCATAAAAATGGCGAAATACTATGAACTGACCGAGCACGATGTCGTTGCGACTGTTCTGACAGACTCCGCTGCAATGTACGTTTCCAGAGTAGAAGAGCTTCGCGAAGCCAACGGAGAGTACAGCGATAAGGCAGCAGCAATTGACCATAATCTCCACATGCTCGGCGCGAAAACCGATAACCTAATCGAGCTGACCTACGCGGAGCGCAAGAGAATCCACAATCTCAAGTATTACACATGGGTCGAGCAGCAGGGCAAAACCTTTGAAGAGATAAACGCCCTCTGGTACGATACCGAGCACACTTGGGAGTCGATTCACAATCTTGACAAGAAGCTGGACGAGCTGATAAACGAGTTTAACGAGGAAACCGGACTTTTAAAGAAAATTTAAAGCGCTTACGGAGGCTCAGATGAAAAACGTAATATGCGCGCGCTGCGTTAAGTGCGGCAAGGAGTACGAGGCTGTTCCAAATCTTGAAAACTGCTCCTGCGGCGGAATTCTTGACATTATTTATGATTACGAATATATAAAGACGAAGCTCAACAAGGATGTGCTCTCAAATAGAGGCGACTACTCAATGTGGCGTTACCGCGAGCTGCTACCTGTTGAAGAGGACACGGCAAACACACCGCTTCGCGTCGGCTGGTCACCGCTGTACGATGTGCCGAGGCTTGCGCAAATGCTCGGTATCGCGAACCTATATATCAAGGACGACGGTCTTAACCCGACCTCCTCGCTAAAGGACAGAGCCTCCGCAATGGCGGTAGCTAAGGCGAGGGAGGCGAAGGCCGAGGTTATCGGCTGCTCCTCAACGGGAAACGCCGCCTCATCCCTAGCGGGAAATGCGGCAGCCGACGGACTGAAAACCTACATCTTCGTTCCCGCACGCGCTCCGAAGGGCAAGGTTGCTCAGCTCGTAACCTTCGGCGCTAACGTAATTTCTGTTGACGGAAGTTATGAGGACACCTTTAAAATTTCCGCCGAGGCTATAAATAAATGGGGCTGGTATAACCGAAACGCAGCAATCAACCCCTATCTTTCGGAGGGGAAAAAGACCGTTTCGCTGGAAATCGGCGAGCAGCTTAACTGGGTTTGTCCTGACTTTGTTGCCGTTTCCGTGGGCGACGGCTGTACAATTGCGGGAGTCTGGAAGGGCTTCAAGGATTTGTATGCTCTCGGTCTTATCGACAGGCTCCCGAGGCTTATCTCGGTTCAGGCTTCAGGCTGCTGCCCGATTAACCGCGCTGTGGCGGAAAATAAACCCTGGTATCCGATGGAGGAAAACACTCTGGCGGATTCCATCGCTGTCGGCGTGCCGCGAAATCCCGATAAGGCCATTAACGCCATTAAAGAATCTAAGGGCATAGTAATAAATGTGACGGATGAGGAGATAATGGCGGCACAGAAGCTCCTCGGCACGAGCTGCGGCGTTTTCGGCGAGCCCGCAGGTGTTACGGCAACAGCGGGACTTAAAAAAGCCTGTGAAGCGGGGCTTATTCCATCAACTGCAAGCGTTGTTTCAATAGTCACGGGCAACGGTCTTAAGGACGTTGACAACACGATAAAAGCAGTTAAAGCGCCCGTTGTAATTAAGCCCGATATGGAGTCTTTGATTGAGGCTTTTAAGGCGGGCGGCATCATGCCAAAGGAATAATGCCCGAATAAATAAGGTGGAGCAATGGAAGAAAACGAGCATAAAAGACGCGTTCGGTACAGCGGCACGCACCCCAAAGAATTTCAGGAAAAGTATAAGGAGCTTGCGCCCGAAAAGTATGCCGACGACGTCGAAAAGATTATTAACAGCGGAAAAACCACTGCGGGCATGCATCGCTCGATTTGCGTTAACGAAATTATGGAATTTCTCCAAATCAGCCCGGGGCAAACGGGGCTTGACGCCACGCTCGGCTACGGCGGACATACATTGGAAATGCTGAAACGTCTGGATCGCAAAGGAAAACTATACGCGATTGACGTTGACCCGCTCGAGCTGCCGAAAACCCGCGAACGTCTCGAAAATCTGGGTTACGGTTCGGATATTCTTAAAATTCAGCAAATGAATTTTTCCGAAATCGACAGAATTATGCCTGAGGAGGGAGCCTTCGACTTCGTACTTGCGGATTTAGGCGTCTCCTCCATGCAGATTGATAACCCCGAAAGAGGATTTTCCTTCAAGAAAGACGGCCCTCTTGATTTGCGCCTCAACCCGCTGAAGGGAGAACCTGCCGCGGAAAGGCTGAAAACAATTTCGCAGGACGAACTTGCGGGAATGCTTGAGGAAAACGCGGACGAGCCGCACGCTTTTGAAATAGCAAAAGCGATTATAGGGGTTCGTGACAGGGGTATTGATATTACGACTACAAGCCAGCTAAAGCATATCATCTCTAACGCGCTAATGTTCCTCCCCGTAAATGAGAGAGACATTGAGGTCAAAAAAGCCTGCCAGCGCTGTTTTCAGGCACTTCGAATTGACGTCAACAGCGAATACGAAGTTTTACATGAATTTCTTGAGAAACTTCCCGAGGTGCTTGCCACGGGCGGGCGTGTCGCTATTCTTACCTTTCACTCAGGAGAGGACAGACTTGTGAAAAAGTCCTTCAAGAAGTTTTTGAACGAGTGCATTTACAGCGAGATTTCACCCGAGCCGATTCGCCCGACTCCTGAAGAGTGCGCGTCAAACAGCCGTGCGCGTTCGGCAAAGCTGCGCTGGGCAATCAGAGCCTGAAATTATTGATCAATAATAAAAAGAAGCGTGGGATTATAACCCACGCTTTTTGTGTAGTGACATTGTTTGAATTCCTTGTGTTTTCAGCTATGCTCCGCGTTTTTCCCGTAACGCAAGCTGTATGAGACATGCTTATTAAAAAACGCAATGACAGGCCCCATAAAAAATGCTGTGACAAGCGTTCCGACACCGACTGTCGCGCCCAGAAAATAGCCCACTGCGGTGCAAATCAGGTCAGTTCCGATTCTGCAATACTGGAATTTTGCAACTTTTTTCTCGGACAGAAGGAGGGCAACGGCGTCATAGGTGGATACGCCCATATCCGCGACATAGTAGAGGGAGGAGGCAAAACATAGTATTAGAAGCCCCACGAGCAGAAAAACAGCCTTAAGAACTATTGAGGGCTCGGGAATAAGCGTTTGAAAAAGCAGGGAGGAAAACTCAACCACGTAGCCAAGCAAAAATATGTTTATAAGAGTCCCAAGACCGATTTTGTGCTTATCGATTAAAAAAATAAAAATTAGCATTACAAGGTTAAGCAACAAATAGAAGGTCCCGAAGCCTATCGGCAGATGTTTCCATATACCGTGAGCCAGCACCTGGAAGGGGTCCATTCCAAATGCGGAAAAATTGAACATTCCAACGCTGAAACCTGCTATAAGTACACCCGATACTGTCATCAGTATTCGTCTTGCTTTTTCGCTCATAGTCTTATTCTCCGTGTTCCGATTCATTTACGTATTCTAAATGACCAGACAATAATACCACAGGAAGCGACATCATTGCCAGTATAAATTCAAAAACCGACCGGATTTTTATATAAAGAACGCTGCTCCGAATATAAAACAATCAGCCGCCAAAATTTTGACGGCTGACTGTTTTATTGCTTAGCTGTTTTGAACTTAGTTACTTGCCGCTTTCGTAGGCCTGAACCATTTTCTTAACCATCTGGCCGCCGATGCTGCCGGCCTGAGCGGAAGTCAGGTTGCCGTTATAGCCCTGCTTCAGCTGAACGCCGACTTCACTTGCGGATTCCATCTTGAAACGGTCCATTGCTTCACGAGCATTCGGGTTTACGAGTTTGTTAGCCATTTTCGTACAACTCCTTCAATGTTGTTGTTTATCTCTCTTCGGCAAATTACTTGCCTGTCAATATCATTTCCTTGCGCGGTTTTGTTATTCAGCAAACCTTAATGTAATATTTGTTATTTGAAACGCACTTTAAATATTATAATAATAAAGAATTATCAAAACACAATCTGCATAAAACGTAGCTTATCCCCATAAACATTAGTAATCATCATTCATAGGGGGATTTGATATGACTGACAGCAGAATCTATGAGGACATCGCGCTGCGAACCGGCGGGGATATATATGTTGGCGTTGTAGGGCCTGTTAGGACAGGCAAATCAACATTTATTAAGCGCTTTATGGAAACGCTTGTAATACCCAACATAGACAATATTTATTTAAAAGAGCGCGCAAGGGACGAATTGCCGCAGTCAGGTTCGGGGAAAACCGTTATGACAGCGGAACCGAAGTTCGTTCCGGAGGACGCGGTGGCAATTAGCATAGGTATCGAATCGCAAATGTCGGTGCGCCTTATCGACTGCGTCGGCTATATGATACCCGGCGCGTCGGGGCAGATGGAGGACGGAGAGGAGCGCATGGTTGCGACCCCTTGGTTTGACCATGAAATCAGCATGACCGAGGCGGCTGAGGAGGGAACGAGAAGGGTTATCCGCGACCATTCGACAGTCGGTCTTGTGATTACGACGGACGGCTCAATCTGCGGCATTCCACGTGAAAATTACGTTGAAGCGGAGCAGCAGGTAGTTAACGAGCTGCGTGAAATCGGGAAACCGTTTTTGCTCCTGCTCAATTCCACAGAGCCGAACTCTGAAAGGGCTCAGGCTCTGAAAAACGAGCTTTCGGAAAAATACGGCGTGGCCTGCTTAAGCGTCAATTGCCTTACCCTAAGGGAAGAGGATATTGAAAACATAATGAGCAAGCTTTTAAACGAATTCACTACCGAAGAATTCAATGTTTTTCTTCCGGAATGGGTTGAAGCGCTGCCATGCGGACACAGCATTAAACAGGAGCTTTTTCGTCAAATTGCGGAGGCTTCCACGGAGGTGCGAAAGCTGAAGGACGCACAGCTTATTGCACAAAGACTCAATGCTGTCGAAAATGTTTCGGAAGCGCGTGTCGGCGACATGATGATGGGAAAAGGCTGCTTCACGGTTCGTATAGAGCTTCCCCGTGAGTTATATTACAAAACACTGAGCGAGGAGAGCGGACTTGATATTCAGAATGACGGCGATCTTATATCATTATTATGTGAGCTATCAAAAACAAAATTCAAATTTGACAAGATAAGCGCGGCCTTGAATGACGTAAACGAAAAGGGCTACGGTGTTGTTATGCCGTCGCTTGAGGAAATGGTGCTACAGGAGCCGGAAATTGTAAGACAGGGCGGCAGATACAAGGTAGTCCTTCGCGCCGCAGCGCCTGCTATTCACATGATGAAAACAAATGTGGAAACAGAGGTTTCTCCCGCGGTTGGCGGTGAAACTGCGTCCGAAGAAATCTTGGGCTTTCTGCTCCAGAATTTCGAGGGCGACGCGACTAAGATTTGGGAGTCAAATATTTTCGGAAAATCAATGTACGACATAGCAGGTGAGGGGCTTAACTCAAAACTCAAACGTATGCCGCAGGAAACAGGCCTTAAGCTGCGAAACACTCTGCAAAGAATAATAAATGAGGGCAGCGGAAGACTTATATGCATTATTCTGTGACTGTTTCAAACCATCTCTCGATAAAAGCAAAAAGAGTATCCGTAAAGGATACTCTTTTTGCTATTTTAAGTTCTTCATTATTTCGCATATCAGGTCAGTTCTCATAAAAGGCGTGATCATGTAATAACCGTCAACAAAAGGTGCCATGCTCTTTGCAATTTCAGTCGTCAGCGTCACCGCGAGGCGAGAGGCCTGTTCTTTGTCAAGCCCTTCGTATTGCGCGATGATTTCGTCGCTGACTGAAATTCCCGCGATTTCACTGTTCATATAGCAAGCGTTCCTGTGCGACACAATAGGCATAACGCCGCCGAGAATTATTCCTGAAAGCTCACTGCGAGCAGTTCTCAGGTTAGCAAGAGCGCGGCTTGAATGGACAGGTTGGGTCAGGAAAGCATCAACCCCGTGCTCAAGCTTTTCCTTGGCGTGGCGAAGCTGAGTATCAAAATTAAGCGCGTTTAAATTCAAAGCGGCAAAAACTCTGAAGGGACCTCTGATGAACTCCTCGCCCAAGTCGTGGATATAGTTTGCAAGGACAACGGAATTGAAGTTAAATACGCTCTTTATTGTTCCTCGCTCCGAGCTTGGAACGGGGTCGCCGGTGACAACGAGAACATTGTTGACACCCTCGATGTTTAGTCCGAGAAGCAGAGCTTTGGTAGCTATAATATTGCGATCGCGGCAGGTCATGTGGGGGATGGTGTCGATATCAAGCTCACGGCGCAGCTTGCTTGCAAGCATGCTGCTGTCCGCTCTGGCACGCGAAATCGGGCAGTCCGCAATTGTTATTGCGTCCGCGCCGGCGTCTCGCAGAGCCGCAGCACCTTCCATGAAGGCGCGAATGTCCGAATTTGCTGGGGGATCAAGCTCAACAGCAAATACTTTTTTCCCGCGTTCAATCTTATCCCAAAGTCTGTTTTCCGATTTTTCGATTGATGCCTGAGTTTTTGCGGCTTTTGGGAGGGGAGCCTCTGCGGACTTCTGGTAAAAAAGCTTGTGTGCCTTGGCAATATGCTCCGGGGTGCTGCCGCAGCAACCGCCGATAATACTAGCGCCGCTCGCGGAAATTTCAACAAGTCCGCGTGCGTAATAGTCGGAATTATTCTCGAAGTAGACCCTATTGCCTATCTGCGTGGGATAACCGGCGTTCGGCTGCGCGATAAGAGGTTTGTCGCTTACTGCAATTTCTGAAATAAGCTTTGCCATGTGAATCGGTCCGCACATACAGTTAAGACCGAATATATCGACATTTTCGTCCGCGTTCATCGCTTTCTGAATCCTTGAAAGCGATACGCCCTCACGGGTAAAACCGTCAGCCGAAACGGCAAACGAGCAGATTACAATTGAACTCGGCTTCTCTTTCTTAATGTGTTTGGCAAGAGTTTCTAAAACCTCAAAGGAGGAAAAGGTTTCAAATAAAAAGTTTTCAGCGCCGAGCCTCAGAAAGCAGTCGACAATTCTTAGATACTCCTCGGTGTTGTCGAGCCATTCAACGTGCGGAATCGGTCCGATGTCGGCAAAAACAGCGACGGGCGAGCCATGAACGGCCTTTTTAGCAATTGCCCAGCCGCTCCCGATTATTTTCTCAACCGTTTCCCAGTCACAGTCCAAACCCTCAGTATTAGCGCCAAAGGTATTTGTAGTAATTACATCGCTGCCGGAGGCGATGTACTCCTTGTGAATAGACTCGATTCTGTTTGGATAACTGAGGTTGGCAAATTCGCAGTACTCAGGCTCTCTGCCGTACTTGTCGGCGTAATATGTCCCCATGGCGCCGTCGAAAAAGACCGTTCCGCGCTTTAGTTTTTCAAGTAAATTCATTGCTTTCACCTCTGCCTATCCCAAAACTTCCTTTGCAATGTCCACGGCGCGCTTTGCGTCTTTTGCATAGTAATCTGCGCCGATTTCCTTAGCGTATTCAGCAGTCAAAACAGCACCGCCGACCATTATTTTACACTCGTGTCCGCTTGAGCGAAGCGCCTTAACGGTTTCGGCCATCGCAGGCAGAGTTGTGGTCATCAGAGCGCTGAGTCCGATTAGTGAGGCATTCTCACGACGCGCAGCGAGAACGACATCGGCAGGGGAAACGTCGCGTCCCAAATCAATCATCTCATAGCCGTAATTTGCGAGTATCGTTTTAACAATGTTTTTTCCGATGTCGTGAATATCGCCCTTAACTGTCGCAATGACTATCTTGCCTTTGGCTACTGTGCTTCCGCCGTTCTTTGCGATATTTGTTTTTAGAACCTCAAAGGCTTCGCAGGCGGCATCCGCCGAACGCATAAGCTGGGGGAGGAAAATCTCGCCCTTTTCATAGCGTTCGCCAACAAGGTCAAGCGCCGGAATGAGCAGTTCATTTATGATTTCGAGCTCAGTTTTGGTTTCAAGCAAGCTCTGAGCAAGCGCTTTTGCCTCGGCTTTAAGCCCTTTGGAAACAGCCTCAAAAATATCAACGGAAATAGAAGGTGACGACACAGTGGTTGACATAATATTAGAGAATTTCTCAACATAGCGCTGAGCCCCGCTGTCAAAGCCGCGGAGCAGTTTAAAGGCTGCAACGGCGTCCGTCATCGCGGTAACATTAGGATTTATAATGGGCAGGTCAAGTCCGTTTTCCATTGCAAGGGTTAAAAATGTGCTGTTAATAAGATCGCGATTGGGCAGCCCGAAGGATATGTTGGAAACTCCGAGAACAGTGTGAAGACCAAGCTTTTCCTTAACCATTCGCACTGCTTTCAGAGTTTGAAGGGCGGAGCTTTGCGAAGCTGCCGCAGTGAGGCAAAGACAGTCAATGAAGACGTCCTTCTTAGCAATTCCGTGTGCTTCGCAGGCAGCCAGTATGCGTTTTGCAATTTCAAACCGCTCTTCGGCTGTTTCGGGGATGCCGCGCTCATCCATGGTGAGCCCTACAACGGCGGCGCCGTATTTTTTAACAAGCGGCAGCACATTTTCAAGTTTCTCTGCTTCGCCGTTTACGGAATTTACAATTGCTTTGCCGCAAAAAGCGCGAAGACCCGCCTCTATTGCGCTAATATCGTTTGAATCGATTTGCAGGGGCATATCGGTTGCGCCTTGAAGCCCCTTGACGCATTTTTGCATTAACGAAGCCTCATCAAGCCCTGGAACGCCAACATTGACATCAAGAATGTCCGCACCGGCATCTGCCTGTGAAACTCCCTGCGACAGAATATAATCCAAATCGTTTTCACGCAAAGCTTGCTGAAAGCGCTTTTTACCCGTCGGATTTATACGCTCGCCGATTAAACGCACCTCGCTTAGCGTTACAAGTTTTGTTATACTGCAAAGACGGGTTTCCGCGGATACTCTGCGTTTTGCACGCTTAGCGGTTGACATAATATTGCATAGCTCGGAAATAAATTTCGGATCGGTTCCGCAGCAGCCGCCGATAAACTGAACGCCGATTTCGGCGCATTCGGACATTTCTGAAGCAAAGTCCTCGGCGGTGATACTGTAATGACCGTCACGCGGGTCGGGAAGTCCGGCATTTGCCTTAACTATGAGAGGCAGGGGAGAAACAGCTCCGATTCGCCGAATAATCGGCATAAGCTCTTTCGGACCCATTGAGCAGTTAACACCGATAGCGTCAACTCCCAGCCCCGTTATCGTTTCCGCAAAGCACTCAGCCAGAGCGCCCGTGAAGGTTCGTCCGCCTTCCTCAAAGCTCATCGTGGCGAAAACGGGCAAGGCGGTGTTTTCTTTCGCGGCAAGTACGGCAATACGCAATTCGGCGAGATCCGTAAAGGTTTCAAAGGCAATTAAGTCAACGCCTGCCGTCGCGCCGGCAACGAGCATTTGACGAAATAGCTCATAGGCTTCATCAAAGCCGAGAGTTCCGGAGGGCTCAAGCATTTCGCCTATTGGTCCGATATCGAGAGCGACAAGAGCTCTGCCTTCCGCAGCCTTTTTGGCAACGCTGACGGAGGCGGAAATGACTTCTTCAACTGTGTGGCCGCTTCCCGAAAGTTTGTGAGCGTTTGAACTGAAGGTGTTTGTATAGGAGATGCTGCTTCCTGCGTCGAGGTAGGCTCTATGAATACTCTCAAGTATTTCAGGATGTTCCAGGGTAAAAAGCTCGGGGAGCACGCCTGCGGGCAGACCTGCGCGCTGGAGCATAGTACCCATTGCTCCGTCAAGCAGCACAAACTCTTTTTCAAATAATCTGTCCATAACAAGTCACCCCGTTTTCTCTGAATTTGCAGTTATTTGCCCTGACGCAATCGCGGCAGCCCGTATCAAAGTGTTTTTGAGGGTTTTCTGAAATGCCGATTATTGCGGTCACACTTTTTCGCGGTATCATAATTCCGCTTTTGCTTACCGAAACGCCGATTCTGCGTGCGGTATCGAGCGCGGAGCACAAAGCGGGCTGAATTTCTATCGGCAAGTCGCCGTAGCCGGGGCTGAAGCGGTCTGTCAGAAAAAGCACTTGCGCCGAATAAAACTCCGTTAAGCGTGCCTGAACGCTGTCACATAGACTCTCGACTGCACTTGAAGCACAGGCGTCCAGCATTGCGGTGAAGCTAAGGTTTTTAAGCTGCCACTTTCGGATTAGGGCTTCGATCCCGCCACCGATTGTTGCACAGAAAAGTATGCACGAGGCGCTGTCATGAAGAAGTGCACTTATTGCTTTGCCCTCAAGCTTTAAGCCGAGTTCGGCGAGCTCTAAGCGATTGGTTTTGTTAATTGCGCATATTTTTTCAACAACTCTGGGGGTTGCGGCTTTTTCGATAAGCGCGGCGGCTGAAATAAGCTCGCGCTCCAGTTCCTTATCAGGCTCGTTTAATCCGCCCATGTAGCGGTATGCCTCATGAATATCTACATGAACGCTGTAATTTTCCACTTGCATACCTCCTCGGAATTGATTTAATCAGTATAACGCACTTTAGCGAATTTGTGAAGTGAACAATAGCATTATCGAAGCAATTTATGGGAATAGTATGAATTGGATTGACAACAGGTAAAATGAGTTGTAGAATTTATCAGCGAGTAAGCCGAACGACCGCGGGCATAAGGCAAAAGCCTGTGCGTGAGGAAAGTCCGGGCTCCATAGGGCAAGGATAACGGGTAACGCCCGCCGAAGGCAACTTCAGGAAAAGTGCAACAGAGATATACCGCCGCGTCGTGAGCTTTATGCTCACGGCAAAACCTTTTGGTTTTGCTGCTCGCGGCAAGGGTGGAAAGGCGAGGTAAGAGCTCACCCGACGGCTGGGAACAGACCGTCGCTGTAAACTCTATCCGGAGCAACACCGTGGGAGGACAATAGGCTTGCCCGGCCGTCCTCGGGAGGTGGCTGGAGCGTTTTGGCAACAAAGCGCTTAGATAGATGGTCGTTTAAGACAGAACCCGGCTTACAGACTTACTCGTATACAAAAGATAAAACCGCGAACGCAAAGCGTCCGCGGTTTTTCAATTGGTTTACATAACTTACTCGCCCTTGTATTTTTTTCTTGTTGCGATACCGCCTCTGATATGGCGCTGCGACTTATTGTATTCGAGAAGCCTCTTAACTTCGGTATAAAGCCCCCTGTTAGCATAGTACAGTCGTTCGGTTAAATCTTTATGTACTGTCGACTTTGATATACCGAATTTCTTTGCCGTTGCGCGGACGGTTGACTTGTTCTCGACAATATAATTTCCAAGCTCACAGGCTCTTTCCTCTATGTTTTCTCTCAAAAAACATCCCTCCCGGAATTTTGTTTCCGTACAACATACTATGTTTAAAGGGCTGTCCGTTATACCTAATATCAATAAGAGGAAACCTTGAAAAAGAATAATTAGACCCAAAGTCTATATTTTGTTAATATTGTTTTTTTGATATAATGAAGGTATAATTATAAAGAAGCATTTCCATAGAAAACTTAACCCAGTAACCACGCAACAGCGCCGAACCCATAGATGGTACAGGCAGTGTGTGAGATTTGAGAGTCCGCTCTGCCTTTTGGCTCGGTGGGCTCTTTTGCTTTTGTCGTCGGTTTACAAGCTACTAAACTATTCAGTTTGAGGTGATTATATGAGCACAGTACCCGGGAATAGTGGGGCGATACGGCTTCAGAAAAAGGAGAAGCGGAAGCTTCTGGTTGCTATTGCCATCCTTCTTATTCTTGGCATATCTTACTACTTATTGAGACCTATTGCCGAGCAGATGAGGATGAAAGACTTTATAACCGGACCCTCGATGCTTTTGCAGCTTTGCTTGCTGCCTATCATCTGGCTTGTGTTTGGGTGGACAATGATGCAGACTTTAAGGATTTTGGGTGTTGCGAGGCCATCCAAATCGAAATTTGCCAAGGCTATTCATGTTGTTTCTTGGGCTGTTGTATTGTTATATACAGCGCTTATGCTGCCATTACTGATAGAAATAGTAAAGAGCAGCCTTCAAGCGCTCGAATATAAACAGAACCCGTCCCTTTTCCCGAATGGCTTGCAGTATGCTAATAATATTCCGATTTTCTTCCAAAAAATAGAGATGCAATTGATGAGTGTAACCTACACACAGCCCATAATGTTCATATTCCCAAGCATAATTTTTTGGCTCAGCAAACCATCTGAGAAGAGAGCAAAATAAGATTTCAAATATCCATATTCTGCTTTACTGAAAGTACAATAAAACTAACAGTAACTAAGAGGGTAATCAACTCTTAGTTACTTTGTTCTTGATTAGAGCACTATAATATGGCGTAATAATATTATTCTTATTGCAGCTCAGAAGCACAATGTTGCTGTTATTAAGATTACTTTTTTGCAAACAGTGTAAAAACAAGGAGTATAGGATTTTGTTGACAGCTTGAGCGTTACAGCTTAATATTAAAATGACAAAATATATAATCAGGAGGAAAACTTATGCCGTATTTAATTGGATTCGGAGCCTTAATTGTAATAATAATCCTTTGGGTAATTTCGACCCAGCGCTCAATGGTGGCGCTTGACGAAAACATCAATAACGCTATGTCCCAAATCGGTGTTCAGCTGTCCTCACGCTGGGACGCCCTCACTTCTCTTTTGGATTTAACAAAGGGTTACGCGGACTACGAATACAAGACCATAACCGAAACCATCAAGGCCAGACGCTCTATTACCAGAGATTCATCTCCCGAGGAAGTTAATGCTCAGGAAAACATGATAACCGAGGCTATGGGGAAAATTATGGCTGTCGCCGAGAACTATCCCGATCTGAAGGCGAACAGCACCTATATCAAAACCATGGATTCCGTCAATCAGTATGAGAACATGGTTCGCATGAGCCGTCTTGTCTATAACGACAGCGTGACGAAGCTCAACCGCGCCATCCGTATGTTCCCTGCCTCAATTATTGCCAATTCACTCGGTTTTAAGGTCCGCACATATTTAGAGGCGGAGAGCTCTAAGGCTTCTGCACCGAGCATGAAATAAGACAAAACTAGGATTTGAGGTAATTATGTCTAAGAAAATTTGGAGCACGCTGCTTTGCGTATTTCTGTTTGCGGCGATTTTTGCACAGTCCGCCTTCGCGAAAAATAATGTATCTGACATTACGGTGGACGTTGTCATAAATGATGACGGCTCGGCGTATATTACCCAAACATGGAACTGCAGTTTTGACGAAGGAACTGAGGGCTACCTGCCGATTGAGAATTTGGGTGAGATGACCATATCCGATTTCTCTGTTTCCGATGAAAACGGACCCTATACATATATTGATAACTGGGACATCAATGCAGGGTTTGAGGAAAAAGTTAATAAGTGCGGGATAGTTGAAACCGACAGAGGCTATGAGCTTTGCTGGGGAATTACAGCCTACGGTCAAAAACAGTACATACTCTCGTACAAAATCAGCGGTATTGTGGGCAGTTACTCGGACTATGACGGCTTTAATTTCCAGTTCGTCAATTCAGGAATGGGTACTCTCCCGACAAACGCAACGGTTAAAATCGCTCTTCAAAACGGAGTATCGCTTGATGAAACTAACAGCGCGATTTGGGCTTTCGGCTTTAAGGGACAGATTGAATTTCAAAACGGGCAGGTAGTCGCCTATACACAGAATGCGCTTTCCGGCTCTTCGGAGAGCGTAATAGTCATGCTTCAGCTCAACAAGGGGCTTATTGCCCCTTCAAGAACGGTTAACGATTCTTTTGAAACGGTTAAATCGAAGGCGTTTGAGGGCAGCGACTATAGCAATAACTCTGACTCCGGCGACAACTCGAATTCTTCCGGATTTCCAATCGACACGGTTCTGATCGGAATTCCTATTGCTGCTATCTTAATTTTTGCGCTAATTTACGCCGCAAAACGCAATAAGAAGATAAAAGAACTATATAAGAACGCGGGGTATTTCAGAGAAGCGCCGCTGGACGGAAATATTGAGGAATGTTATGCTCTTGCTCAGAAGTACGGGCAGGCAAGCGACGACGGAAACCTAATAGGTGCAGCGTTTTTAAAACTTATCAACAGTGGCTGCCTTGAGCCCTTGACCGAAAGAAGCGTCGGCTTCTTCGGAAAACAGAAGGAAAGTGTATCGTTAAGGCTCGTGCGTCCGCCCGAGATGATGGGCTTAACAGCTGCCAGGCTCTATTCCTTGCTTGAACTCGCTTGCGGAAGCGACAGAATATTGCAGGAGCGTGAGCTTGAAAAATACTGTAAAAAGCATCACGAGGCAATTGCAGAGATTATTGACGATGCCAAGGAACACGGCAGCAGAATGCTTGAAACAATGGGCTGCTATGATTCTTCCAAAGCGGCGAAACCCTTGGGTCTGTCGCAGCTCGGAACACAGCATCTCTCGAATATTATGGGTTTTAAAAAATATCTTCTCGAGTTCTCGCTCATCGGCGAGAGAACAATTGCTGAAAGCATTATCTGGCAGGACTATCTCACATTCGCGACACTTCTCGGCATTGCAGACAAGGCAATTGAGCAGTTTGAAAAGGTCTACCCGGTTCCGACGCCTTACAGCGAAAACGCACATTACTATTATCTGCTTGCCTGCACATACAGGCACTCGTCCTACGACACGGCGCAGGCTGCCCGCTCCTCGGGCGGCGGCGGCTCGAGCTCCTTTGGAGGAGGCGGCGGATTCAGCGGCGGCGGTGGCGGCGGCGGAGCGAGATAAAAAAGCGGCAAAGAGTTTAGAAGCAGCTTTCGATTTTAAGCTTATTAGGGAGAAACAATTTGCTTTTTTGAGGGGATAAGGATATGAAATTTAAGCATCGCAATATCCTGGCTTTACTGCTGATATGGGTTTTGATGTTTTCGTTTACCGCGTGCGGAAACGGTTACAACGTCTATCCCGTAAATTCGGCTTCACAAGGCACCTCACAAGCTGCGGATACGCAATGGGCCATTTATTGGTACTTGTGCGGAAGTGATTTAGAGTCCGAATACAGCGCTGCAACCGATGATCTTCTGGAGCTTCTGGAGGTAAAGCTGCCCGACAATGTAAAAATCATCATTGAATCAGGCGGCACACGCCAGTGGCAGAATGATATGATGAACGCCGATTATATCGAAAGATACATATATGACAGCGACGGACTGCGCCTTTTGGAGCAGCTTCCGCAGGCAAGCATGGGCAGTGCGGATACTCTGTCAAGCTTTCTGGCTTTTGCCAAGGAAAACTACCCGGCTCAAAGAACAGGTTTTCTTTTCTGGAACCACGGCGGAGGCAGCGTTGCAGGAGCGGAGTCCGATGAAAATTTCGGCGGTGACGCGCTTACGCTGGACGAGATTTATAATGCTTTCAGTGCAAACTACGAACTTTCGGAGGAAGCACCCCCCTTTGAGCTTATAGGCTTTGATACCTGCCTTATGGCAACTGTTGATGTAGCCTATACCTTTAACGACATCGGCAAATACCTTGTTGCCTCTCAGGAAATTGAGCCGGCAAACGGCTGGCTATATTCGGGTTGGGTAGGTGCTTTGGCGCAGAATCCCCAGATGGACGGCTCGGCGCTCGGAAAAATCATTTGCGATTCCTATGTAAAAGGCTGTGAGATTGAGGGCACTTCGGAGAGCATAACGCTTTCGGTGACAAATCTTGCTTATGTTTCGCAGCTTGTCACCGCATACAACGATTTCGGCAAGGAGGCTCTGTATTACGCCTGTGAAGACCCCGCCTTCTTCTCCGACTTCAGCCGTGTTGCGGTTTCAACTGAAAATTACGGTGGAAACACAAACGAGCAGGGCTATACCAATATGGCCGATTTAGGACATCTTGCGAGGCAATCGGTCAATATGCTGCCCGAAACGGCGAACGCGGTCTTGACTGCACTGGATAACTGTGTGGAATACGAAGTGAACGGACCATACCGCGAGGAGGCAACAGGCCTGTCCTGCTACTATTCTTACAGCGGTGATATCGGCGATTTGAACGGCTATATCGACGTTGGCGCGAGCGACGCCTTTAAGTATTTCTACGCATACGGCTTGACGGGAGAGCTTTCGGACGACGGCATGGAGTACATTTCCGAGATGGATATCGATGTACTCCCGCAAATCGAAACTTTGGAAAGTCAGGGCTGGGATGATCACCCGCTTGCCGTGGATCAGCACGGCTCGGCAATTCTAAGCTTGGGAGAAAAGGCAAACGATATACTCTCGGGTGTCTATATGCAGCTTTACTATGCCGACCCCGAGCAGGATATTTTGCTCCTCTTAGGTATTGACAATGACATCATTGCAGATTGGGACAGGGGCATATTTAAGGACAATTTCAGAGGCGTCTGGGGCGGAATTGACGGCTGCCTTGTTTACATGGAACTGACCTTTGAGGGAGACGGCTACAATCTCTACACTGTGCCGATTTTACTCAACGGGGAAGACTACAATCTCAATGTAGTCTATGATTTCAACAAAGCCGAATACGAGATAAAGGGCGCGACAAAGCCGATAGACGAAGAAAGCGGCATGGCTGACAAGAATATGCGTTCTCTCATTGTGGGCGATGTTATTTCAACAATCCATTATGCAACCTCGATTTCGGGCGACTCGAATGAGTTTGACGCCTACGTTGTCGACGAAATAACGGTCACCGAAAACACCTCCTTCTATGAAACTGATTTGGGCGACGGTCAGTATTATCAAGTGTTTGAGATGCGGGATATGCAGGGCAATTCCGTGTTTTCGGATGTTGCGGAATTTGATGTGAAAAACGGTCAGATAACGACTACGGTTGGATATTAACACTAGGCCACAGTTAAAGGGTTGGAAAAATCGGCATATTTAGAGCAAAAGTAAGTAATACAATGAGCCGCGGCGGGAAATCCTGCCGCGGCTTACTATGTAAATGAGAAATTGTTGAGAAGGAAAGCTTAAATAGGTTTGTGCTATCAGTCTTTTGGTTTGCGCTTGTGACCGAAGGTCATAAGCAGGGTCAAGGCACTTCCGCTTCCAATCATCAGCAGCACCCACAGGAGAGTATTACTGTCATCACCGGTTTGCGGGTAATTGGGATTTCCGGGAGAAGGCAGAATAGTCGGAGAGGAGGAAGGGGCGGGCGAGCTTGAAGGAGAAGGGGAGGGGGAGAGGGAATCAGTTGGAGTGGGAGAGGGTGAAGGAGAAACAGTGGGCGTTGCAGTAGGAGAATCGTAATAATAGACTTCTTCGGCATAGAAATGCCAGTTTACAGGACTTCTTGCGCCCTGAAAACCGTTATCCATGCTAATGGGAACATTGAGGGTTACTTTAAGGTCTTTACTGCTCCCGGGGGAGAAGGTCCCGAGCAGCACCCCATAAGAGCCGTCCCCCGTTAAAGTATTCAGCTCATTTGCGCCGTCAAACACCTTAACAGTTAATTGGTCTGCAAAGTCTGCGGTATCTTCGGTTGTCGTCTCAGTTTTCAGATAAATCTTATAACTTCCTCTGTTGCCGGAAGCGGATTTAACAGTAATTATCTGCTGAAGAGAGTCACCCGGCATTACGCCTGCGAAGTTGTCAAACAAGTTTCCGTCGCTGCGATTAAAGGTGAAAGCAGCCGAACCTCCGCTTGCGATAAGCGTTACTGTCGGATTTTCGCCGAGTTCGAGAGCTAAAGCGCCGAGATTGCCAATGCTGAACAAAAATACGGCCGCAAGGAGGATTGCACAGGGAAGGTAAAGTTTTCTTATTCTCATCAGCTTTTACCCTCCTAACCTTCAAGAACAGAGCCGCCTGAATGCACAGCGCTCCATGCGTTGTTTACAGCCGATTCAGGCTCTGCCTGTATTGCTTCGCTCAGTATTTGCAGATTAAGGTGATAACCTGCGAGATATCCGTCACAGTCGGTTCTGACAGCCGCACTGGTAACCAGAACAGGCGTAAAACCGTTTGGCGCAAGCCTCGTCTTGCAGTAATAATAGCCGTCATAGCCGCAAAACCAATCAGCTGTATTCAGGATAATGTTTAAGTCGGCAAGGCTTGCTGATTTGTTTACGGCATTGCCGGTATCATCCTCCCAGGTGAGAATAAGCGCTGCGCGGACAAAGGCATCAATATCTCCTGTGTTGTGAATCATGACATTGCTCTTTGAACTGCCGCTGAAACTCTCAGAAACCTCGCTACTTACGTTTACCGCTCGGAAGGAGTTGCTTGAGAGGGTGGAGGAAACAAAAAGGTAAGCGAGCGTGCCGGTGACAGTTATGCCAAAGATAAGGAGCAGGGAGATAAGCGCAGTTGCAGCCTTCCCGCGGTGGTTTGCGTAGTTTCTAAATTTCATAAGCTAATCACCCCACTTTCCTTGAAAATACGTTTTGAACCCAGCTGGTGCCGCTCAGCCACAAATTGTTCAGCACTGTGTTTTCAATGTTAACTGAAGAGGTAGGTGAACTGCTGCCGAGGGCGGCGGCATTGGAGCCCGCTGAGTATCGCCAGGACCAGGCACCGACTTCTGTTACGGTATAGCTACCGACAGGAAGACCGACAATAGTTTTGCTTCCGTTACCTTTAATTACGACAGTCAGATTAACCTCGTCGGCGTAATCGCAGCCTGTCAGATTTGTACCGACAATATTAAAAATGAATGTTTGATTGGCTCCATAAATATCGCTGCAGCCGCTTTTTGTGACTGTCAGGGAGCAAGGAAGGACAAACACCGTGAATTCTTTATTCGGCGGTGCGGACGAATGAGATGGACTATCATTTCGGAAGCTGACGTAGGGATTTATGTCCCAGCCGGCGACTGAAACTGCAACGTCAACGAAAGCATCCTCTTTAGGAAAACCGCTCAATGGAGAATAAATGTAGTCAAGCTCCGGAGCCGTCCCAAGCATCTCGGCTGCAACAGCGACAGTATCGCCGTGCTTCCAAACTACTGATACCAGATTTGCGGTGTAATCCGTGCTTTCACCGAGATAGATAGTGCTGTCGCAAAAAGTCAGCTCGGGTTTAAAGAGAGTTATACCAGCCTGCGCGCAAAAATTCGTGCTTGCGACACTTCCGTCAATAAGCGGAGCTACACTTGCCGTAACGGTAATGGGCGATTGATCGTCAGTAGGTTTTGCAGTGAAGCTTGCGTCGTAAACAATATCAGCTAAATCTATGTAATCGTCCTTCCAGTCATCAGCGCCCGTCTGCGCGAGTATCGGGTTATACAAATCTTCAAGTGCAACCGTATTTCCAAGATAAGCGCTGACATTCTTTGCAGAGAACGGAACATTTAACGGAACGTCAACACAGGGTATATCAAAGTCCTCAATAAGATTAGTGCCTGAATACAGTCCCGACAGAGCCTTATTGGTCGGCACCTCGTTCCCCCCCCAGAAACCGCTTCTGGGGAATACTTCAAAGCATATAACAAGCTTGCTGCCGTGTCCTCCGCCCGGTTTTGCGGATTCGGTGACGAATTGCTGGTCGTAAGGAAAGCCGCTGACGGAAACGGTTTTTGCGCTTGAATCACAGCTGACAGCAGCAGCTGCAAAAGGTGCTTCGGTGCTCGACCACGTGTAACCTGATGAGTCCTTGCCGGTACACTCTACCGTATAAACACGCACCGCACCCGTCGGCATGGCAAAGTAGTCCGAAACAAGGTCGCGCACCGCGACGTTACTGCCGAGAACGGTGTTCGGTGAGCTTATTTGAACCGAAATACTCTCGAAAATACTGCTCAGAGAAGCTGTGTCAGTTGCCGTCAGATAGTAATTTCCTGTGGTACTTCGGGTGAAAGTCGGGTCAATTTTTATTGTAAATTTTTCATACGCGACAAGCAGAATGTCCCAACTGCTTCTTTCCAGACCCAAACTTGTGGCGTCAACGTAATTGCTGGATAGATAGTTCAAAAAGCGGTTGCCCGCAGGGATAGAGACCTTTGTAACATCACCCCAAAACAGAACACGTAAAGATGACCAGTAAGAATTTTTTGTTCCGTTGCTGTTGTGATCAAAGCCTGAATCTCCGTAAAGCTGTGAAGGATTTGCTCCGCCGAAAATACCGATTGTATATATGGTCGCCCCGGTCTGTTTAATCGCATAGGCGGTGCTGATTGCGCTGTCCGCTATACCCGTGTTAAAATCCTGCGATGAAGTCGGAACACCGTCGGTAAAGACAATAACCACCTTGTTGCGGTTTGTGTCGCCTGCAACACCTTCAAGCAGAGATTTAGCCCTAAGCATTCCGGCCGCAATATTTGTAGCGCCGCTCGGTTCGCTCGGCAAGCCGTTTACGGAAGTTATCAGAGTCTGATAAGCTGTGGTAAAGGGGCTGAAATCGCTTGCCGAGTCCCCAAAGGTCACAATGGCGATCCGATGGTTAACGTGGTTATTTGTGGCGTCGGTTTTAACAGCGCCGATAAAGCTTGTAACAGAGGATTTCAAAGCCTGCTGACGAGTGGTCGTGCCGGAAAAATTGTCCCCCATACTTCCTGATTGGTCAAGAACCAGAATTATATCCGCGGGAACGCCAGTGGTCTGTGTTGTTACAACCCCTGTGGTGTAGGACTCGAGCCTGATTGTGAATGAGCCGTCCGTATTCGCTGTTGCAGATTTTACAAGCTCTACACCTGCGGTATCCTTTGCAAGGCTCATAATTTTGGCGGTCATTAGACCTGCCACCTGCGCCTTTGGCGTATCATCAGTTTCTTTGCCGACAGGGCAAATAAGCGGACCTGCCTGAGTAACAGTTACTGTTTCAGGCTCATTTTTATTTTGTTCTTCAAGATAAAGCAGGTAGTCCTCCAGGGCTTTCAGCTCATCAAGACTTAGACTTTTCAAAAATGAAGCAGTTTCTTCTTCGTTTTCGAGTGAGATAAAAGCTTCATATAGCGCAGCACCGTCGATGACCTCCTTTTCAGGACTTGGCGCAGCGTCTGCGCTTGGTTCGACAGGTGCACTTGGTTCAACAGATGCACTTGGTTCACTGCTCGGTGCAATATCAGCACTCGGCAATACATCGCTTGTGGGAAGAGAATCTGTATTCGCAGGACTTTCGGAAGGCAAAGGTTCAGTATTTTCAGGCACTACCGTTTCGGTAACATTTTGATCGATATGTGTTGATTCATCAATCTCCTCAGCCATTGTGAAAATAGGGAAGAGAAAACTGAGTACCATGCATAGTACAAGCGGCAAGGCAAAGCGTCTTTTCACGTTAAATTTCTCCTCTCTTCATTTCATGGTGCTGATATGGGCCAGCCAACGACATCCAAGATTGAACCTGAAGCGCTGTCAAAGCTGTTATTTGCGGTCTGAACAGCCTGAGCGCTGACGCTTAATCGATAAATCGTGTTTTGATATTCATTCCCCATCGATTTATCAAACGAGACACCGGTCAGAAGATTACTAGTACTCTCGCCGGGGGCAAGCTTAAAGTTATAGCGCCAAAACCCCGCGCTGTCTTTTGTCCAGCTGTGGTCATCAAAACTTAGAAGAACTTGATCTGAGCTGCTGTAACGCACCGGAAGAGAAGACTCAAAAGCACCGGTAACCATAACCCTTACATAACAGTCATTTGCACCGATGTTCTTTATAATTACCTCGCGCTGCGCTGTTGTCGCAGGCATAACCTCAAGTCCCTCGGTTACGTCGTTAAGCTCAATTCTAACAGTTCCTGCCGTTATAATGTTCTGTGTGGAGGCGTGTGCCGACAGAAGTGCATAGCTGACATAGCCGACAGTTGAAATCAGGATAAGTATCAGGGCGGCTGCGCTTATCTTTAATCTCATTTAGTGTGCTCCTTTCATGCTTTTTGGTTAAGATTCAGACTTTAGGCCCGCCGCCTCGATAAAGCGGCGCGCTTAAGGTCTGAAATCTTCAGACCGGATGGGGAGGACGGCTTCCCCATCCGGACAGGAAGAAATATTATGACGATTTTAACAATCAGGCATTAAGCTCGGCAAAGGCGGCAGTGGCGTTTGCAAAGCCCTCGGCCTGAATGGCTTCTGCAGTGATTTCAAGAGTGAATTCATGCTCATCACCGACAACAGCCAGCATGTCTGCATTGTCAAAGTCGCTTGGAATTGTAATTTTTGTAAATATGGGTCCGGTACTGCTTCCTGCCGCAAGAATACTTCTGTACTCGTAAACGTATGTAAGAGTATCGTTTGCAAGATCAGGAATGATTGCGGAGCGTCTCCACTTGAGAGAATCAAAGCCGGTCACATAGGCACTGAGATCAGTTCCCGTGCCAAGGGCAGTTGTCCAAGCAGAGGCGTTACTGATTGTAAGCTTCATTTGAACGTAAGCCGCGCTGGTGCCGATATTTTTGATTGCAGGGTCCTTGGGAAGTTCGGCTCCCGGATAAATTCCTCTGTAAGTGTTTTCCTCGACCTCCGTTGTGCCGAGTGCCCAGGTCTGCATACCGAAAGCACCGACGACGGGGCTTACATTATGCTCAAAAAGGTCAATTTCTACTTCACCGATTGTAAAGGTGTTTTCAGCGCTGTCGCTGTGAGTAAAGTATGCCAGAGTACCTCCGATTGCCATGGCCGCTACTACAATTACAGCAGTAAGACCGAGTAGGACGCTTTTTTTCCTCATTTTCATTCTTCCTTCCTGATTAGTTGTTATTTTTAGTCATAAGACTCATAACCAAGAGTTATGCTATGCCAAACTGCGCCTTTGCCTGAGTAAGTACGTCTGCAAAATCTACATTTCCGTTTGCCTGATGTGCAAATGCCTGCACATTGAGCTCCCCCGATTTCAGTCCGTTAACATCCTCTGTCAGAAGCGCGGGATTTATAGTGATTTCGGTGAAAACCGGAGTAAGCACTTGGTTTGACGCCATTTTATTAACCACAAGGGGCGTGAGCTCGTGAGTTACGGGGTCAATTTGCGAATAGACAAAAAGACCGGCGGCAACTTCATCCCACACAGCGGTGTTGATATTGATAACGCTGACAACTGATTTGGCACTTGCTCCGACGGCAGTGGCGGTCACTTTGGCGGTGTTTGAAATATAGGCAAATACATAGCAGGGCTGACTGCCGCCGACAACTGTTATTGTCGGGTCTTTGCTCATTACTTCGCCGGGAATTATGGGGTATTCATTTTGCGTTCTGCGCGCTCCGGGGATTACACGACCCGTTATCGCATCAACGGGGGCTTCATCAAGATTAATATCAAGCAAAACGGGATCGGAAACAAATGTGTTGTGCAGCGGAGTGTCGTTTGCGTTTGATGTGAGATAAGCCAATGTTCCGCCAATGGCGATAGCCGCAATCAGGGCGGCTGAGATAATGAGTGCAATGATTTTTTTCATACTTTCCTCCATTTGCTGAAAATATTAGTCGGTTTTGTTATTTCAAAGTTTGGGACTTTTAGACTTTGAACCTGAGGAAACAGCTCTATCAAGCAGCTCGGGCAGAAGAATTAATATAAACAGAAGCAGCGCAAAGGTAATTCCGATGTATAAGCCGGGTGGACGTATTAACCAGTTGGAAAAATAACCGAGATAGGGAATTGAAAACACTGCCTTACCAACGAGATTCTCAAAAAGGACAGGAGCCCCGTCCGCCGAATCGTTTGCGTCGCCCTTTGTTATGAAGAAGTGATTTGCTTCATCAATTTCGACAACCCTGTGAGTCACAACGACCAGATCATCATTGAGAACAAAACAAATAGGGTCGCCGACGACCACATTCTCGGGAGAGATATTTTCAACATATATGAGTGCTCCGACGTGGAAAAAGGGCTCCATGCTTCCGCTCAAAACCGTATATGGCGTTAGACCGATGAGGCGTACACCTGCCAGAAGAATGGCAAGCGAGGCAACGCATATTACCATCAACCAAGTGATGAAATTCCATATATTTTTAGTTGTTGCGTTCATAAAATCTCCATATAAGATAAGTCAGAGTATAAAATAGAAAATATAGATAATGCAAAAACGGAGTGCTCGTTGAATGCAGAAATTGCACCAAGCAATTCAGCTACAAAAACTATAACCGCGAGCGGTTATTTGGCGGTTATATTCGCAAATATCGGTGTCGTTTTTCTTTTTGTTATAAAATCATTTACAAGTCGGCAGCATAACTTCATTTGAACAGGAATGAGTGTTCTTGCACCTTAAATCGACGTAACTCGGGCCAAAAAAGGATAAATAAAAAAGCCGTCGAACACAGCCTGATTCGCCGAAATTCGAGAGCCATAAGTCATATAATCATTTTGGATTTATACTTCGCCATTAAACGGAGGGTTCACTTTGATCACTTCAACCAAACTTACAGTTAAAACATTCGGATGTTTTTCTATTAAACGGCAGATTGGCGAAAACACTTTAATCATTTCAGAAAGTGATAATGTTTCGCGGAAACTATGGGGACTTATACAGTATCTTATTATATTTCGGAAGCGGGGTGTGAGCCGAGGAGAGCTGATTGACGCCTTTTGGGGAGATGATTTCAGCGGAAGCCCAGATAACAGTTTGAAGGCGCTCATTTTTCGTGCGCGAAGGGCTTTAACTGCGCTTGACTTTCCCGATGGAAAGGAAATAATCCGTGCCGAATGTAACGGCTATCGCCTGAACAATACAATATGCTTTGATATTGATTCGGAGAAATTTGAAGCTTACACTAATCGTGCTCAAACGGAAAAAAGCCCTGCAAAAAAGCTGGAAAATGCAAAGATGGCCCTATGCCTTTATGACGGTGATTTTCTTTCTTCAAGTTCGGAGTACTCATGGGCGGCAACGCTTAATGTTTACTACCACAGCAAATACCTCAAACTTTGCAAAACCACAGTTTGCGCACTTGCGGACAAGGGCAATTTCGAGGAAATAATATCACTGTGCAAACGAGCTTTGATTATCGAACCTTATGATGAAATGCTTCACTGTGCCTTAATCGAGGCTTTTACAGAAACGGGTGCTATGCAGGCGGCAATGCGGCATTATACATACATCATAGACTTATTCATCTCGGAGCTTGCAATTTCACCCTCAAAAGAATTGACCTCTCTTTATCGAAAAATTTCGGTTTCATCTGCCTATCAGGCTCAGAATTTACCAAGCATACGACAGTCACTTTCGGAGAGTTTTGATGAAATGAAGCCGTTTCAGTGCGGTTACTCGGCATTTCTGGAAATTTACCGTTTAGAGGCGCGAACTCTAAGTAGGGCAGGGAGAACGTCTCAGCTGGTATTGCTCAAACTGGCTGGCAAAAATGGCGGGATGTTATCAAAGGGGCAAATCTCTTCAGGTACAAAGTACTTGGAAGAGGCAATAACTGCAAGCCTTCGCTGCAGCGATGTGTTCTGCTTTTTCGGCTCGGCGCAGTATCTGTTATTGCTGCCGGATACAAGCTGCGAAAACGCGATTAAGGCGATAAACCGAGTGCTGCGCTGCTTTGACGCGGAGCATCCGAGGGTGAGTTACGGGATTTCTCACACGCTGCTCCCTGTATTACCTGTAAGAACTTGTGAAAACACGATTTCAGAAAGAGCTGAGAATCGGTTAAAGATAATTTGATTTCAAACTATAAGAGAGTGCTGATTTTATCAGTACTCTCTTTGTTTAAATAATGGATTGTTTTATAACGGTTTTTCTTTGGAACCAAAGCTTTTCAAATTACAGCAGCTTAATAAGTTCATCCGTGAATCGGCGGAAGGCGGCTTTGCCTTTATCATCTTGTGCGAAAACACCCGCATGCTCAAGACATTTGACAAATACCGCGCCTACCTCCTCGCGCAAAACCTCATCAATGTTCTCCTTTGTGGGCTTTCTTCGCATCAATATCTCTTGCGCCCATTCGGCGTGACGGCTTATTTCAGCTCTGTGCAAATCTCCGCCTGTCAGCATAGCCTCACCGAGCAGTGAAAGCTCGGTTTTGAGATGCGGAGGAAGGATTGCAAGCCCCATAACCTCGATTAACCCGATGTTTTCTTTTTTAATATGGTGAAGCTCGGCGTGCGGGTGAAAGAGCCCGAGAGGATGCTGCGGCGTCGTGCGATTGTTGCGTAAAACGAGGTCCAGCTCGTATAGTTCCCCGTGTCTTCTTGCAATCGGAGTAATGGTGTTGTGTGGTGTTCCGTCAGTGTTTGAAATTATATCGGCGCTCGGGTCGTTGTATGCGCGCCACGCATTAAGAATAATACCGGCAGTTTTTGCAAGCGTTTCGCTTTTTTCGCCTCTGAGCCTCAGTGTCGGCAACGGCCAGTTTAAGTACCCGATACTTACTCCGCTTAAACTCGTTACAGGTATTTCTCCAATGATTTCTGCGCGTTCAATCGGGAACTCATAGCGCCCGCTCTGGAAATGCTCGTGTGAGAGTATGGAGCCGCCGACAATCGGAAGATCGGCATTTGAACCGACGAAATAGTTAGGAAACTTATCGATAAAGTCGAAGAGCTTTCTGAAACAGTCCTCGTCAATAAGCATGGGGGTGTGAATGCTGTTAAGAACTATACTGTGTTCGTTGTAATACACATAGGGCGAATATTGAAAGCCCCAGTCCTCACCGAGTATTTTGATTGGAGCAATGCGAAGATTTTGCCTAGCCGGATAATCAGCACGCCCGAAATAGCCTTCGTTTTCACGGCAGAGCTGACAGGCAGGATAAGCTGATTTTTCGGCATGAAGGGCGGCTGCAATATCCAGCGGGTCCTTTTCAGGCTTTGCAAGGTTAATTGTTATTTCCATCTCGCCGTATTTGCCTGAATAAGTCCACTTGACGTCTTTTTCCAGCCTGTATTCCCGAATGTAGTTGCAGTCCATGCAAAATCTGTAAAACCAATCGGTTGCGGCTGTCGGGCTTTTGGAATAAAGCGCCTGAAAGTGCTCGTCAATTTCGGAAGGGCGCGGAATTAAAGTGCCCATAAGAGCAGTATCCAGCAAGTCACGGTTTGCGGTGGTATTCGGAATAATTCCGCGCTTCACGGCATCGTCCATAAGAACATCGATTAGCTCCTCAAGCGGAAGCGCTGCTGACGGAGCGGAAGGCTCAATGCTGCTGAGACGCAGGTGACCCAGTATGCTGTTCGTTGCCCAGGTTTTGTCAGCCGAGGCCAGTAAACCTTTCCGAACGGCGTATTCAACTAAACCAAGAATTGCCGAACTAACGCTAACACTACTCATATTCTATCTCCGTATGTGAATTTTTAAAGGATAATCTCTACCGCTCCCGCGTCTCGAATTTTAAGAAAGCGGCAGCTGCCTGCCCCCGTTAAGAGCTCCATATCCGCCTTGAATTGCTCAGCGGAGGAAGTGGGTACAAAGGCCTGTATAGTTCCGCCGAATCCGCCTCCGTGAATTCTGAAAACGCCTTTTTCTCCGAGAAGCCTTTCGCTCCAAGCAAGCGCAAGGGCGGCGGACTGGTCAGACACAGCCCCGCTCGGATAAATGTTTTGCAGATGCATGTAACTTGAAAGACCGCTCTCACGTTCAAGCTGAAGGAAACTTTCAAAATCCTTTTTCTTGAGTGCTTCAATTCCGAGTAAAACACGCTCATTTTCATTGAAGAAGTGGACTGCGCGGAGCAAGGCGCGGTCGGAAACCTTGCCTCTCAAGTGCGGAAGCTCCCCGAAAAACTGTTCTTTCTTTAAATCCCTCAATCTTTCCCCGCCCAGAAGCTGCGCAACTGAACTCATTTCTATCGGAATCGGGGAGTATTCATCGCCGAGCTTATCATGTTTCGCGCCCGTATCAATGATGCAAAGAACATAACCGTAATCCGAAAAATGTATCGACAGACGCTCAATTTTAGGTTTGTCGGAATGCTCGAAATCGATTCCGATAATGCCGCCGACAGCAGAAGCCATCTGATCCATAAGTCCGCAGGGCTTTCCGAAGTGATTATTCTCAGCATACTGCCCTGCATGTGCCATGACTTCAGGACTGATTGCTCCGCCGTAAAACAGACCGTTTATTATACAGGCTATGAGTACCTCAAATGCGGCAGAACTGGACAGCCCTGAACCGACCGGTACCTTACCTGAAATAAACGCGTTGAAACCTCGGGGAGCAGGGAAACCCTGCAATGTCATATATTCGGAAACTCCGCGGATTATTGCGGCCGGCGTGCCGAGTTCTTCCTTACGCGGAGAAAGCTCGGACAGATCGATTGATGAAGAACCGTACTCCTCGGAAAAAACGCGTATAACAGCTTCACCGTTAATTTCCGCCGCGGCGACATCATCTAGGTTAACAGCACCGGCGATAACAAGTCCGCGCTGATGGTCGGTGTGATTGCCGCATAGCTCTGTTCTCCCGGGGGCGCTGAACAGGCGGGGAGAGCCTGCTCCGTAAACACGCCTAAAGCCGTCAAGTGCAAGATTAAGACGTTTTTCAATTTCAGATGTGTTCGTGTCGGGGTAAAGCCGATAAAGCTTTTCGCGCGGAACAGTTATACAATCAATACCATTCTCCATAAATTACTCCAATAATACCACTTTATAGGTTGTCCGAACTTAGCAAACACACTGTCTGACAGGGGCGAAGTTCTATTAAATCATCTTTTGCAAAAAAGCGCTTTTCACTTTGCAGCAATGAGTTGAAAGGAACCGAAGCAAAAGCCTTTTTCGTGCCTAAATTGCTAAGCAGACAAAGTTCCTTATCTCCCTCAAAATATCGTACGGTGACTGTATCAGCAGCAGTAATGCTTTTAACTTCAATGCTTTCGCGGTTAAACAGCGTTTTAAAAAGCTCCATTCGGTTCTCGGAATATTCGTTTATATTGTCAGAGGTGAAGACAAGCCCACCCAGAACACTGTTAATCATAAAGAGCGTATACTTCTGGTCATCTGACAGCTTGTTGTTCGATCTTCGCAGAATAAAAACATCCGGGTCGTTTAAAAATGCCCTTCCGTTCAAATTAAATCTTCCGATTGTACTGGTGAGGGCATTAAATGTCGATACACGCTCCCTGTAGTGAAGAGCGGAAAGCGTTTTGTCCTCCCACATAAGTGCGACGTCACTGCTTACGCGGCAGTAATCAAAAAGTCCGAAAGCGCAGCCGAGTGGAACGCCGCAGCCAAGTATAATCTTATCGCCCGAAACCTCGCGCAGGAATTCAAAGAAATCGCACATGACTTGCCCGCGGGTTTTGTCCTTCGGGGGCTTGAGACAGGCGGCATACAAAAAGTCGAGCTTGACCATATCGAAATTCCACTTATTCAAAACAGTGTCGAAAACCTCACGCAAATATTCCTGCACCTCGGGATTATAGAAATCCAGAGCATAAAACACACCGCTCCAGCCGGGATTAAACCCTGCTTTGCAGAGCACCCAGTCGGGGTGGTCTTTAAATATTTGAGACGTTTTTTCGCAGATTATCGGAGCGAGCCAAAGGCCTGCCTTGTAAGCTGCGCTGTGTATCTCGTCTGCCAAAAAGCCCATTCCGCGGGGAAATTTGCTGTTAATTTTTAGCCAGTCGCCAACTGCCTGCTGAAAGCCGTCGTCTATCTGAAAATAATCAATTGGCAGCTTACGTGAACTGAAAGCCTCCAAATTTTCCAAAACGTCGCCTTGAGTGACCTTTGTGTAATAGTTATACCAGCTTGTCCACCCTGTGCAGGGCTTCACTCTCGGTTTTTTTATGCTTTGCGCTTCAAAATACAAGTCAAAAGCGGCGCTTTCTTCAGCTTTAATAATATAGAGGTCAAACAATACATAAGGCTTGCCTTGCTTCGGGCAAAGTCCGCTGCAGTCCTTAAAAACGGAGAGACTGCTCTTTGTTTTGTCGTACTCAAAGACAGTGTAGCCGGACTTTTCGGATAAAGAACCGTAAAGCGTTATGGCGGAGCTGTCATTTTTAATGTAAGTATAGGTATAGCTGTGAAGCCTCGAGCGGCTGTGTCTGAAGAAGCCGTAGTCGCCGTACATGCCAATCAAAGGCTTTGCAAGCAGATTCAGCTTCGGAATAGAATATTCAAGTGTAACTTCCTTGCTGTCCGTCCAAGTCTGGTAACCGTTTAAGAATAATCTGCTTTCCTTTGAAAGACCCTCATCAGTAAAAGCGGTGCAGGCGTTAATTATAAGCTCGGTTTTCGGAGTTAAAACTGCTGTGAAGCGCGTACCGTCGCCATAGGGCGCTTGAGTTACCGTTATAGATAAATCGTTTGTCTCAACACTCTCGGTAAAGCTTAAAGAGATATTTTTCGCGTTCTTCGTATAGACCAGTTTACCGCCCATGATACTCACTTAAAACACCTCGCTTTCAGCTTTGATATAATTTAGAACCATGTCCGCAAGCAGCTTAAGCTGCAAATCTGCGCCTGTTTCCAAGTCGCTTTGAATAATTTCTCCACGTAAAAGCAGCTTCTGGCTGAGCGAAACTATTGCGTGGGTGGCGGTGGCATAAATTTTAAGCGAATCGATATCCGTGCGAATTGAGCCGTCCGCTTGCCCTTTGCGGAAGGATTCAAGCATTTCGGCGCGAATTTTCATAATGCCTGCCTCATATTGTATCAGCTGGTCTTTCGTGATTTGCTCTCTGACAGTATAGTTGTCAAATTGCTCGAGCAGACGAAGCATAATCGGTAAGCAGTCGTAAAGGGAAGCTAAAATGCTCAAAATGTGTGATGACTGCTCAAATCCGTTCAGAGAGGAAAAGCCTTCGGGAAAAAGAAGCGGCCTGAGCTTCTCTGTTTCAGAGTCCCATAGCTTTGTAGCGCATTCGATAACAAGAGTAGGCTTGTTTTCAAAATACCTGTAAACGGTTATGGTGCCGACCTCGGCTCGTTTTGCTATGTCTGAAATCTTTGAGTTATCTATGCCGTTTTCGATGAACTCCTGAATTGCCGCCTGAATTATCGCTTCCTTGCGGGCCTCAATCTGAAGATCCAGAGCTTTCCTTCGCTTTGCCTTTGTTTCCATAATTATTTTCCTTCGTTTAGAGCGGATGTTCTGCCGTCGATTGCTGAAATTGCAAATTCAAATACGTAGCGCTTGTTCTTGTGTATTTTATACGGCTCATGGAGCTTTGCGACACCCGGGAAGTCGCCGCCGACGCCGCACTGCAAAAGGTCTAAGTTCACCGTTACGAAATCCTGTGCTTTAAGTTCCTGCCTATGTTTTGCCGTTTCAAGCGCCTCCTGAGAATAGGGCCAGGCGCTGAAGCTGAAATTACTGCCCGTAATCAAAAGAGGAAGCTCGTTCATAGCATGGATTTCGAGCCAACGAAGCTCTGTTCGGTTGCCGTTTTCCTGCGGACGCATATAGCTGTGACAGAGTTCAGAAGCACTCAGTGAATATATGCCGACAGGTGAGCCCCATTTGCGATCGCAATAGTTTTCGTGCGGTCCTCTTCCAAACCAAGTGAACTTATTATAATCACTCTTGAGCGCCATTGAAAATCCTATGCGAAGCATATCGTGCTTCGGACATATTTCGTGTCTGACAAGAAGTTTTCCGTTTCCGTCCACGCGATAAATTGTTTTAACCTTGCCTGCGCATAAAGGTACTGCCTGCAAGATCTCAATCGATTTGCTGCCGTTTTTTTCAACTAACTTTACGGAATTTACTTTTCGCTTGTATGTGGCCTTTCTCCATCTTTTCACGGGATAAGAGAGCAATCTCTCCAGCTTCGGTCTGAAGTTTGCGTAACCGAGGTCGTTGTCGGTGAATGCACGCCAGTAATTCGGAGTAAGAGGAGAGGACAGCAGATTACCTCTTCCGTAATCGAGGCAAGTGATACTGCCGCCCGTTTTAGAAACAGCGATTTTAAACCCGCTGCCAGAAGCAATGAACTCGCTATCAGTTTCCGTATAGTTTGCGTCTTCGGCGGAATGAATTATTTTCGGAGCCGCATCGGATATTTCAAATTGCTCGAAAGCAAGCCGATAGCCCTTATCGCACCAGAGCGTGTCCTCCCGCAGAAAAAATTCCACATTAAGATGATACTCGCGGTCTTTTTTGAAAGCAACATTTGCAAAATCAAGCCGCAGCTCCATGTTTTCGCCGCCGCAGAGTGAAATAGGCTCAAGGGTACCGTTTTTGATGGGGCTTCCGTCCTCCAGAATCGTCCATTTGAGAATAAAGTCGGATAAATTTATAAAATTATAGAGATTGCTGATTCGGATAAGACCGTCTTCCAGATTAACAGGGCTTACCTTAATGCGCTGATAGACCTTTTTTACTTCATAGTAGGAGGGGTGCGGCTCACGGTCTGCTGAAACGATTCCGTTAGCGCAGAAATATCTGTGGGATATTTCCTCTCCGAAATCTCCGCCGTAAAGCCACAGTTCCTCGCCGTTCTCGCCAAATTTGCGAATTGACTGATCAACAAAATCCCAGATAAAACCGCCGGCCATGTTCGGATATTTTTCAAAAACGTCCATATACTCCCGAAAATTACCGAGGCTGTTTTCCATCGCGTGCGCGTATTCACAGACGAGGACGGGCTTGCCCGCGTATTGCGCAGGTTTAAGCGGTTTGTTGTCCGCTGTCAGCATATTGAGAAGGTTATCCAAAAGACCGATTTTTATCTCTTCATGCCGACCGAGCTTTTCAAGAAGCTCAACTGTGGGGTACATTCGGGAAACCACATCCGACACCGAAAGGTCAAAGTCACCCTCGTAATGGAAGGGTCTTGTTGAGTCGAGCATAAGAGCTGATGATTTCATTTTTGAAAAATTCTCGCCGTAGCCCGCCTCGTTTCCGAGTGACCACATAAAAATGCAGGGATAATTTCGGTCTCGCAGCACCATGCGCTCCATTCGGTCAACTACCGCGCTTGTCCACGCGGGATTGCTGCCGGGCACATTCTTTTTACGAACCGCGTGCGTTTCAACGTCCGCCTCATCCATAACGTAAAGCCCGTATAAATCGCAAAGCTCATACAAAAGAATATCGTTCGGATAATGGCTCGTGCGAATAGCGTTTATATTCGCTTGTTTCATAAGAGACAAATCCTGATGATACCTCTCGAGGGGTACGGCCCAGCCGAAGTCGGGGTCAAAATCATGGCGGTTGACACCGCAAAGCATAATGGGCTTTCCGTTGACAAAAATCTTCTCGTCACTGATTTCAACCGATTTAAAGCCAAAATGGAGAGTTTTTGCCTCAATGAGGGAGCCGTCAATGTCATTTAGCTCAATGACGAGCCGATAAAGGTTTGGCGTTTCAGCGCTCCACTGCTTGGGGGATAGAATGAGCTTATTAAGATTAACGCTTGAGGAAGCGTTTGCCTCGACGGAAAATTTGCCTTTAATTGTGTCGACTATTTTAAAATCACTGTATTCGCAAAGAAAGGCTTCAACAGTTGCGACGCGATTAACGGGCTCGCAATTTTCAGTGAAGACATCTATTTCAAGAGTCCAATTCGTGTAGTTATCATCGGGCGTACTTCGCGCAAATATATCGCGAAGAAAAAGCTTAGGCTCGGCATAAAGGAAAACCTCACGGTAAATACCGCTGAAAAACCACATATCCTGATCTTCAAGATAGGTTCCGTCGCTGTATCGAATGACCTCCGCCACAAGCAGGTTTTCCCCGCTTTTCAGATATTCGGTAATGTTAAATTCCGCAGGGGTCATCGAGCCCTGCGAGTATCCGACCTGTACGCCGTTAATATAGAGATAAAAGGCGGATTTAACAGCCCCGAAGCATATAAAAATTTCCCGTCCCTCAAAGCACTCGGGCAAAACGAAGGTCTTTCTGTAATAAGCTTTTTCGTTTTTAGCCTGATTGATTTTCGGAATCTCTGATTTTTTCTTGCCTATCGCGGGAGGAAAATCAAAAGCAAGGTAATAGGGCTTACCATAGCCCTTGAGCTGCCAAACGGAGGGTATCTCAAGCCTGTCCCAGTCCGAGCTGTCATACTCAGGCGTGAAAAAGTCAGCGGGGGAGGGCTCAAGACCAAAAACCCACTTAAAATCCCATTCGCCGTTAAGACTGAGCTTGTATTTAGAGCTTTCAAGCTCCGAGATTTCGGTAAGGCTGTCATAAGGCATCCAAATTGCGTGAGCAGCCTGCTTGTTTCGCTCAATTATTTCGGGGTTTTCGTAATCGAAAAGAAATGTCCTCGCTCTACTCATTTTAAATCCCTGTTTCATGTCGTTATAATTAGGATACTTCCGTCAACATCTTAGATGATAGTTTAACTATCATCTAAGATGTTATCACAGCTTATTGATAATTACAACCCAAATTATCAAAATCGGAGCAGCATTATTATTTTTTGGGGAAAAGAAAACTTTGTACTCAATTTCGACATTTTATAATGCAAAGGGAAATTAGCTGTGGTATAATGTGTGCAAGCCGTTCCGCGCATTGCTCAGCTTAAAAAACTCGCGATGCCGTGACGGTCTTAATTTTTTTCAAGCAAGAGGAAGGAAATTAAATATGGACAGAAGCGTAAAAAACAACCGTTACTTTTTCGGTCTCGGCACAGTTGGCAGGGATATGCTCTATTCTCTGGTGAGTATGTACCTCATTTATTACTTAACGGATATTTTAAACCTGCCTGATTCAACGATGTGGTGGATGGCGGGAATTTTCACCGCCTTACGCATTTTTGACGCGTTAAACGATCCGATTATGGGCTTTTTGGTTGATAACACCCACTCGCGCTACGGAAAATTTAAGCCGTGGATTGCGATTGGCGGCGTTATCGGCGGTATTCTAACTGTTCTCTTTTTTACCGATTTCGGACTTCGAGGTACGGCGTTTTTAATTGTCTTCGTCCTCGTGTATCTTATTTGGGACCTTACTTACGGCGCAAACGACATTGCCTACTGGTCAATGCTTCCCTCGCTCTCAATTGACCAGAAGGAGCGTGAAAAAATAGGTTCCTTTGCAAGGATTTGCGCGAATATCGGTTTGTTCGCCTGCGTTGTCGGCATTCTCCCGATTACAAACGCTCTCGGCGGAGACAAAAAGGCGTGGTTTATTTTTTCCGTCGCCATTGTTCTGATTACATGGGCGTTTCTTTGCTTTACCCTTTTCGGGGTCAGGGAAAACCACGCAATTGTACATAAAGAGGAGAAAACCTCGCTTAAAGAGATGTTTGCGGTGCTCTTTAAGAACGACCAGCTCATGTTCACTGCAATCTCGATGGCACTTTTCATGATAGGCTACTGCACAACCACCAGCTTTGGAGTTTATTTCTTCAAGTACGCATATAAAAACGAGGGAATGTACTCGATCTTCGCGGGAGTTTTGGGAGTTTCTCAGCTTGCCGCGCTTTCGGTATTTCCCTTATTCTCAAAAAAGTTCAACCGCAAGCAGCTCTACACGGCGGCAACAGTCTTGGTTGTGCTCGGCTACATCGTATTTTTCCTTGCGCCCATGAATATGATAGTAATCGGAATCGCAGGTATGCTGATTTTTGTGGGTCAGGCTTTTATTCAGCTTCTGATGCTCATGTTCCTGACCGACACGATAGAATACGGACAGCTAAAACTCGGCAAGCGAAACGAGAGCATAACCTTCTCGGTACAGCCCTTTATCAACAAAATCGGCGGCGCTCTTGCAAGCGGTATAGTTACCGTGACGCTCATAATTTCGGGGATAAACTCCGCGCCGACACCAGAAGACGTTACGGATAAAGGTCTACTCACCATGAAACTCGCAATGCTTATTTTCCCGCTGATTTCGATTGTCGCGGGGTATCTTGTTTACCTTTTCAAGTTTAAAATCGACAAAGAAATGTTCGATAAAATTGTTGGGGAGCTTGCCGAGCGCGGTGATTTAAACCTATCTGAAAAGGATTGATGGGAATATGCTGACTAGTAACAGCAGGATTAAAGAGCTTTACGCACATCCTGTCGGACGGGATGTGCTCAGGAAAGTCCTGCTCCAGATGGGGCGCGGAGACGGGATTCTTAATAATCCGATTGTCGGAAATATTAAGCTGAAAACCCTGCCGAAGCTGACCAAAGGCAAGATTGACCCGGCATTTCTCGAAACCTTGGCGGAGCTTTTAAACGGAGAGAAGGACATTCCGAGAATCAGCAGCGGAGCCGAAACTCCGACTTGGTGGAAGGAAGCGGTATTCTACCAGATTTATCCCCGCAGCTTCATGGATTCAAACGGCGACGGAATCGGCGATTTGCGCGGAATTATTTTGAAGCTCAATTATCTGAAGGAGCTTGGTATTAACGCAATCTGGCTCTCGCCCGTTTATGATTCTCCGAACGACGACAACGGTTACGATATACGTGATTATCGAAAAATAATGGCCGAATTCGGAACAATGGCAGATTTTGATGAGCTGCTTGCGGAAGTCCATAAGAGAGACATGCGCCTTATAATGGACCTCGTCGTTAACCATAGCTCCGATGAGCATGAATGGTATCAAAAGGCTGTCAAAGAACCAAATTCAAAGTACGGCGACTACTACATATTCCGAGATAAGCCAAATAACTGGACCTCGTTTTTCAGCGGAAGCGCATGGAACTATGTTGAGGAGCGCAGGCAATACGCTCTGCACCTGTTTTCAAAAAAGCAGATGGACTTAAACTGGGATAATCCGGAGCTGCGTGCCGATATAAACGAAATGGTGCGCTGGTGGCTTGATAAGGGTGTTGACGGCTTCCGAATGGATGTTGTCAATTACATATCAAAGCGCGAGGGTCTGCCGGACGGCAACGAGCAGATAGGTGAGCTTATCGGCTTTACAGGCATGGAACACTATTATTACGGACCGCATCTGCATGAATATCTGCATGAGCTGAGGGAAAAGGCTTTCAACCCTTACGGTGCTTTCTCTGTCGGTGAAACTCCCGGCATAGGTATGGAGATGTCAAAACTGTTAACCGCCGATTACCGCGAGGAACTGGATATGGTGTTTTCCTTTGACCAGCTTGAGACACCCGGAAAGGTTCGCTTTGACGACTACAGGTATGACCTTAATTATTACAAGGAATACATGATCGACTGGATGGAAAACTACGGCTCAAACTGCCGTATGGCGCTTTTCCTTGAAAACCACGACAATCCGCGCATGGTGTCAAAGGTGAACCCCGACCCGCAGTTCCGCACTGTTCTTGCAAAGCTGCTTGCGACCATGCTGCTAACGCTCAAGGGAACGCCTTTCATTTTTCAGGGACAGGAATTGGGCATGGTTAACAGGGACTTTAAATCGATTGACGAGATTCAAGACCTTGAGAGCCTCAATCTTTATGAAGAGCTTAAAAAAACTATGAGCGAAACGGAAGCCTTTAAAAAGATTTTGGCCGGCAGCCGTGACCATGCCAGAACTCCCGTTCAGTGGACGGATGAGAAATATGCCGGTTTTTCAAGTGCCGAGCCGTGGTTGAGTGCGGGGGAGGATTGCAAAAGCTGCAACGCAGAGGCGCAGATTTGTGATGAGAACTCAGTTTTGAATTATCACCGCTCTCTTATCGAGCTTCGCAAAAATCATGACGCTCTGGTTTACGGAGATATAAAAATTGTCGACAAAAAAGAAAAAAACCTCTTTTCCTACTGGAGGGCAAACGGGCAGGAAGCCTTTTTTATCGAGTGCAATCTCAGCAGTGAATTTAAGTCCAGAAAACACAGAGTTCCGAACGCCGCCCTTGTAATGTCAAATTACCCAGACGCTCCGAAAAACAAGCTGCGACCCTATGAGGCGCTTATCTGGAGCGTGTAGATTCTGATAATGAAGCCAAAACTAAGAGCACGCCGATATTACGGCGTGCTCTTAGTTTTGGTTTTAAGAAAAGCGATTCGGGTACCGCTGCGGTTTAGCTGCATTTGAAGAAGATAAGCCTATATCCAGCGAAGAATGCACGAGAAAATAATTATCGCTATGGCGTCGACAGAGAATATGGTTCCGACCGCAATAATCTTCTTCTTAACCGTTTCCATGTCATGAACCCAGTAGCAGGTGACGAGGAAGGGCATATAACCGATCAGGAAAAGAACGTAGGGGAAGTTGGGCTGCCACCACCAGTATTCCCAGGTGAGAACGCCGATGTTGTTAAGTAAACACTCCACGAGAACGAAAAGAATGGAGTTAAACACCGCTAAAAAAAGCCTGTTCGGAATGCCGAGTATTTTCTTCTTTTTATCTTTCGGCAGCATTTTTGCGCAGGCTATTCCTGCAACCAGAAACATCAGCGAGATTTCAATGTTAAGCCCGATGAATATTTCGAAAACAGATTTTGTGGGAGTTCCCCAGACGGGCGCAAAATCGGTGAAGTGAAAAACAAGACCGTTCCAGATTTCGTTGAATACGTCCATCCCCCAGAAAGCCAGACCTGCAAACAGAACATTCCAGTTTTTCTTTTCAACCTCAACGGCATAGACATAGAACACAAAAATGAATATCGGGATGATATACCAAGAGAAATTAGAAGTGTCTCGAAGCTGAGACAAGGCTTGCTTAGCCGATTCCGCCATAATAATCCCCCTAAACAGTATTTGTTTGATAGAATACTTTGCAAATTAACTGCGCTATTTAATACTTTGTATCAAATCGGAAGTTTTCTGCTTTCTCGAAAGGAAAAGAGCGGGAAGAATTGCGATTGCGCAGATAATAGCGGAGGCGAAGAAGAAATTATCGAACAGAGCGAGGAGCGGGCCGTTAAGCGAATCCGCAGTTATTTCGCTGTTTGAAAGACTTGAGGTTGCCAAATGAAAGCGCTCCATGCCCCAGGCGGTTATTGCGGCCATGCCGAGCATCATACCTATCATTCGCGCCATGACGACCATCGACGAGGCAAAACCCTTTTCGTCCTGATTAACGGAGTCCATAACCGCCGTGCCGAGAGGCGCGATTACGAGTCCGAAGCCGAAGCCGCAGGTGAATAGGTCAATCGTCATTTGCGGATCGGCAATTTCAAGCGTCCAGCGGCTCATAAAGAAGAAGCTGACTGTGCTGAGAATAAGCCCCACAATAGTCGGCAGGCGATAGCCGAAACGCTTGCAGAGAAAGCCGCCCGCGATTGCGCCGATTGAAAGCATTACTGTGAAGCGAAGCAGCATAAGACCGCCGTCAAGCTCCGAGCCGCCGAGTATGGTGTCAGCCATAAGCGGAATGTCGACCATGGCGATGATGAGCGCCGCACCGACAAAAAGGTTTGTAAGATTCGCCATCGAAAACAGGCGGTTTTTAAATGCAGTCAGCTTAACTAGCGGTTCCGAAAGCTTTTTTGAACGGAAGAGAAATGCCGAGAAAAATATTATTCCAATGGCAAGGAAGCCTATGAGCTTCAGGAAATAATTATCGTTACTGAACTGCTGAGAAAGCCCCATGCAAACAAAGCTGAGTGAAATGGCGAGCAAAACGCTGCTGAGATAGTCGATTTTTGACTTGACTTTCTCATTGGTGCGAACATAGAGGAAAACTACGGCCAGAACAGCGAGGCTTATGGGAATATTGAGCCAGAAAATCCACTGCCAGCTCCAATACTGGGCGATGACAGCACCATAAAAAGGACCTATCGCACCGCCCGCCTCAACTGCCGCGCCGATTACACCAAGAGCAACGGCTCGGTTTTTCCCCGTGTACATTTCCCCGGTAATAGCCATGGCAACAGGAACGAGCGCGCCGCCGCCTATGGCCTGAAAAATACGCGAGGCGACAAGCCACTCAATGCTTGTTGACAGTGCAACGAGAACCGAGCCCGCCATGAAAATAAAAAGCGAAATTATATAGATTCGTCTGTGTCCGTAAACATCCGAAACACGACCGATGAGCGGCATGGCGAAAGTATATCCCAGAAGATAACCGATGACAATCCAAGAGGCCTGGTCAAGACTTCTGACAGGCAGCTTGATAGTCAGCATCATTTTCGGCAGTGCGCCGTAGATTACGGTTTGGTCCATGGCCGCGATAAATATTCCCAGACAAATAACGACCATAACAAGCGTGGGAGAAGACTTTCTTGAAACTCGCTGTCTTAGATTATCAAGCATACTGCCCGCTTTCTATATCAGCGCCAATCGAAATCAGTCGATTTCGGGAAGCGTAATATCAATGTTTTTATTGTAATCGGAGAAAGTTAGGGTTCTGGTAATGCCGTCCACTTCAGTGTCGGTAATCTTACCCGTCAGCTGAACCTGCACAACCTGAAAGTTCTTTTTGTTTATCCACACTTCGGTTGCAATAGGCACGCCCGTCGCCGTAGTGCCGGTAAGCGGAGCGAGGGCTTCACTCATTACCTCTCCCTTAAAGTGATAGCACTTGATTTTGTTGACCTTCTCGTCGCCCACATCCGTTACATTTGTAAGTCCCTGTATTATTGAGGCGATTCCGGAGCTCGGATCAAAAACCTTGAGAACTTTGAAGGTGGTCGGAGCAAGCTCCCATTTGCCGCTGAGCATATTTGTCATATATGTGTCTTCGCCGACGGTAACAAGGCTAACCTCAACCGTCATGTCGGAGTAAGTACCGGTAATCGTCGCCTGCAGCTTGTCGGGACTTACAATGTCGCCGTCAAGGTTTGTCATGAGGATGCTTTTACTTATCGGTGTGCCCGAGCTGCTGTGCACCATCGAGAAGTGGAAGGAAGTCGCCGCCTGCATGCTGTCGTAGCATTTTGCGAGAGCATCAGCAGGAGCCAGGCTTGCGGAATCGCTCGAGGAACAGCCTGTGAACACGGCGCAGATTAACAGGATTAAGGCGGTGACAAGACAAATTGATTTCTTCATTTTCGACGCTCCGTTTCATTTATTGTGCGGTTTTTAAAAAAAGGAGGGAAACTGTTAATTAACATCTGATTGGGCCTAATTACCACTCACAGAATACAATTTATCTCAATGATATGTCAACGCTTTTTGAAAATTAAAGCTTTGCCGCAAAAGAAAGGAATGCTTTTAGGAAAACTTCGCAATTTTGGGATTAAACTATATACCGAAGCGGCGAAATATGATAAAATGCCCAGCGGCTCGCTTTTTTGGAGCCTGGATTAATTTTTTTTGGCACACGGTACAAAAGTGGGCACAGCCTAAGGCTCTCCCGGTGCGCAAGTAAACTATTTTTGGAGGAACGCATGAGCGTTTTGAACGCGGAAAACATAACACACGGCTATGGCTCGAGACAAATATTGGAGAACGCTTCTTTTCGGTTGCTTAAGGGCGAGCACGTTGGGCTTGTGGGGGCAAACGGCGAGGGTAAGTCGACTTTTCTCGATATAATCACAGGTAAACTCATGCCGGATGAGGGCACGGTTAGCTGGTGCAGGAACATCACAACAGGCTATCTTGACCAAAGCAGCACTTTAACCAAAGGAAAAACAATCCGCGAAGTGCTGCGCGAAGCCTTTTCCGATATGTACATGAAGGAAAAGCAAATGCTCGAAATGTACGAGAAAATGTCGGACTGCACTGACGAGGAAATGGAAATTTTGCTCGAGGACACCTCGGAAATTCAGGAGATGCTTGAGCATAGTGGTTTTTACGTTTTGGATTCCCGCATTGAGGAATATGCAAACGGTCTGGGACTTTGCGAAATCGGGCTTGATAAGGATGTGGGTGAGCTTAGCGGCGGTCAGCGCACAAAGGTTTTGCTCACAAAGCTGCTTTTGGAAAATCCGGTAATTCTCATTTTGGACGAGCCAACAAATTTTCTTGATGAAAATCATATAACATGGCTTACAAAGCTGCTGCAAAGATATGAAAACGCCTTTATTCTCGTGTCGCATGACGTTTCATTTCTAAACTCGGTCATCAATGTCGTGTACCATGTCGACAATGCCGCGCTGACGCGATACAAGGGCGACTACGACAACTTTATCGTTATGAGCGAGCTTAAAAAGCGTCAGCTAGAGCAAGCCTATGACAAGCAGCAAAAAGAGATTGCCGACCTTGAGGATTTCATTGCGAGAAACAAGGCGAGGATTGCCACAACAAATATGGCTAAGAGCCGCCAAAAGAAGCTTGATAAGATGGATATTATCGAGCTTGGCAGGGAGAAGATTAAGCCGATTTTTGCATTTACATCAGCCAGAACAACCGGGAAAATCGTAATAGAGGCAAAAAACCTTGTGCTCGGTTATGACGAGCCGCTTACCTCGCCTCTTAATTTACAGCTTGAAAGAGGACAGAAAATCGCCGTGCGGGGAGTAAACGGTCTTGGAAAATCGACACTTCTCAAAACGCTTTTGGGACTAATTGTGCCAATCTCGGGAACGGTTGAGCTTGATCAGTTTGTCGAGGTCGGCTACTTTGAACAGGAGAAGGCGGCGGGCAGCAACACCGCCCACGACGAGATTTGGAGAGAGTTTCCCTCTATGACAAACGCGCAGGTTCGCGGCGCTCTGGCAAAATGCGGGCTTAACGCCGATCACATCGCAAGCCAGATGAAGGTGCTCAGTGGTGGGGAAAACGCTAAGGTTCGTCTTTGCAAGCTCATGCTGAGAAGCATGAATCTGCTTGTTCTGGACGAGCCGACAAACCATCTTGACGTGGACGCCAAGGAGGCGCTTAAGTCTGCACTCAAGGATTATCGCGGCACAATGCTCCTCGTAAGCCATGAACCGGAGTTCTATCAGGACATAGTTTCGGGGGTTTGGAATCTTGAGCAGTGGACGACGAAGATTGTGTGACACTGCCCCGATATATATTATGTAAACCATAGTGCCGCAATTACTAATAAAACCCGCACAGTCTGTTGCCGTATCTATTTTCTAATAATGATGATATAATCAAAACCGTAAGCAGTAGGAAGTGCGAACGGATTGAAGGAGAAACATATTGCAGTTTAACGAATTAAATATAATAGGCCAGATCAGGAAGGCTCTTACAGCCCAGGGCTATGAGGAGCCGACGCCGATTCAGGAAAAAGCTATCCCGCCCCTGCTTGAGGGCTTGGACTTATTGGGCTGCGCGCAAACGGGCACGGGAAAGACCGCCGCCTTTGCAATTCCGATATTGCAGGGGCTGTCGCTCAGTCAGGGAGTTCAGAAGGGTCAAAGGCAAATCAGAGCCTTAATTGTCGCTCCGACAAGGGAGCTTGCAATTCAAATCGGGGAATGCTTTGACGCTTACGGCGCGAACCTGAGCTTAAGAACACTCGTCATTTTCGGCGGCGTCGGGCAATCGCCCCAGACGCAGACATTGCAAAAGGGCGTCGATATTCTCGTTGCCACGCCGGGCAGACTTCTGGACCTTATCAATCAGGGTTTTATCAACTTGGGACAGGTAAAGTACTTTGTGCTTGACGAGGCGGACCGCATGCTGGACATGGGAATGCTTCAGGACGTGAAAAGAGTAATAAACTATCTACCCAAGGAAAGACAGACGATGTTCTTTTCTGCGACAATGCCGACAGAAATTGCAAGGCTCGCGGACACGATTTTAAAAAATCCCGTCAAGATTGAAATCACACCCGCATTCTCGCCGATTGATATAATCGAGCAGGGAGTCTATTTTGTGGATAAGGAGAACAAATCCGCACTGCTTGTCCATATTCTTAAAAACGAGGCGTACGATTCGGTTATAGTGTTTTCAAGGACTAAGCACGGTGCGGATAAAATCGTTAAAGAACTTGATAAAAAAGGCTTCGTATCGGCTGCCATTCACGGAAACAAATCGCAAACCAACAGACAGCAGGCGCTGAGCGACTTTAAAGAAAGAAAAATCAGAATACTTGTCGCAACGGACATTGCCGCCAGAGGCCTTGATATTGAAGAGCTTTCCCACGTCGTTAATTATAATCTTCCCGAAGTCCCGGAAACCTATATCCACAGAATCGGAAGAACAGGCAGAGCGGGGCTTGGAGGCAAGGCAATCTCATTCTGCGACTTTGAGGAAAAACCGCTTCTACGGGACATTCAGAAGCTCATCGGGAAGACCTTACCCGAAATCAAGGAGCACCCGTATCCGCTTATGAATAACTTCATTGTCCCAAAAGCCGAAACGCCACAGCGCTCCGCCTCTTCGCAGAGAGGGGGCTCAGGCAGAAGCGCGAGAGCCTCTATGCCGGACGGCTTCAAAACAGGCAGAAGTTCTTACGCTCCGAAAAGAAGCACGGGCAGCGGCGCTTATAACTCAAAGCCGATTACAAAAAATAAGTAAGCCGCTCTTGACGGACAGTGCACAAGAATTATGTAAACCATTAACGGTAAGAAGGAACTATATGATAGAGCTGGGAAAAATTCAAACGCTGGAAATTGTCAGGCAGGTTTCCATCGGGACCTATTTAAACTCGAAAACGGAAAAGAGCAAGGAAGATATTTTACTTCCCAAAAGCCAGCTCCCGCAGGAGCTTGAGGTCGGAGACGATATCGAAGTGTTTGTTTACAAGGACTCTGAGGACAGAATGATCGCAACGACAAAAAAGCCGAGGCTTACGCTCGGCGAGCTTGCGGTGCTCAAAGTTGCGGAAGTTACGAAAATCGGTGCCTTTCTGGATTGGGGTCTTGAAAAAGATTTGCTCCTACCGTTCATCGAGCAGGAGGGCGAGGTTAAAAAGGGCCGCGAGTATCTTGTCACGCTGTACGTTGATAAAAGCAGCAGGCTTTGCGCGACAATGAAGATATATAATCTTCTGAGTGCGAAGTCACCGTATAAAAATAACGAGCGGGTAAACGGAACCATTTACAGCTTCAACCATGAGTTCGGTTTTTTTGTTGCCGTGGATAATAAGTATCACGGCCTAATCCTCAACAAAGAGATCTACGGAAATTTTGCCGTAGGAGATAAAATAGAGGCCAGAATCAAGAGGGTTCGCCCCGACGGAAAGCTTGAACTCAGCGTTAGAGAATCGGCAGGTCTGGAAATTGAGGGGGATTCGCAAAAAATCATGGACTTGCTCAAAAAGCGCGGCGGCAGGCTCAAATTAAACGACAACAGCTCCCCCGAAACGATTAAAGACGAACTTAACATGAGCAAAAAGGCCTTTAAAAGGGCTGTCGGGCGGCTTTTGAAAGAGGGCGCGATAAAAATCACGGACGAGGGCATTGAAACGCTTTGGAAATAAACATCGGATTCACATCTGAAAATGAAAAGGAGAAAACACTATGGGCGAAAAGAGCGTGAAAAAAGAAGTTAAGAAAAAGAAAAAGGGTGATATCAGCCCCGCTTCTTCATCTGCGATAAAAACGGTTGTGGCTCAGCCCGAACTGATTACGAAAAAGAAAAAGCCTTTTTAACACAACACGAAAATTTTATAAACAGTTATTGACAAAACAAAAGTCAAGTTTTATACTTTAAACAATTAAACTCAAAAGCGTTGACGGAGAGAGTAAGTTTCAGACGAAAGTCAAAGAGAGCCGGGGAGGGTGTAAGCCCGGCACGATTAGCCTGAAACCGAAAATCACTCCCGAGCTGCGAACCGAACGAGAAATTTAAGTAGGCTTCGACGGTATCCCTCCGTCACAGGGAGAGCATATGACAGTACGCTTTTTATGGGTGGTATAGCGAAAGGCTTAATAGCTTTCGTCCCTTTGCGGAACGAAGGTTATTTTTTTATGAAAAATCGGGAGGAAAATGTATGGCGGTACGCGATATGGTAGAAATTCGCTGGCACGGGCGCGGAGGACAGGGAGCGAAAACGGCCTGTCTGCTTCTGGCGGAGGTGGCAGGACTTGAGGGAAAATTCGTTCAGGGTTTTCCCGAGTACGGACCGGAGCGCATGGGTGCACCGATTACGGCGTATAACCGAATTTGCGAGCGCCGCTGTACGATACATTCCAATATTTACTATCCGAACTTTGTAGTCGTTCTGGACGAGGGACTTCTTGACAGCGTTGACGTTGCGGCCGGGCTCAAAGAGGACGGAGCGATTATAATTAACAGCTCCGCATCTCCGCAGGAGCTTAAATCGAGGCTGAGGGGATGGACAGGAAAGGTCTGCACAATCGATGCCCGCCGAATTTCAGAGGAAATTCTCGGCAAGAACTTTCCGAATACGCCGATGCTTGCCGCAGTCGTCAAGGTTAGCGAAGTGTTGGAAGCAGAGCGATTTTTGGCGGATATGGAGGCTTCTTTCAAGCATAAATTTGCCTCCAAACCACAGGTGGTCGAGGGGAACATGAAAACTCTTAAAAAATCCATGGAGGAGGTGCAGGTCGGATGATACATGCAAGAGATATTAACGAACAGACTCCGCTCGAGGATATGACCTTGGGCGGCGAGATATACGAGGCGGGAACAGCGCGCAATTTTAATACGGGAACGTGGCGTGTCAACACCCCCGTGTTTATTGCCGAAGCCTGCAAGCACTGCATGCTCTGCGTGCCGTTTTGCCCTGACATGGCAATTCCCGTTCGTGTCGGAAAGCGCCTTGAGTTCGACTATATGCACTGCAAGGGCTGCGGAATCTGCGAAAATGTCTGCCCCTTTGCGGCGATAAAAATGGTGGCCGGAGGTGAAGCCGTATGATAAGCTGTCTATCCGGAAACGAGGCTGTGGCTTATGCTATGAAGCAGATTAACCCCGATGTTTTCGGAGCGTTTCCTATAACTCCGTCAACAGAAATTCCGGAGTATTTTGCCAAATTCGTTGCAAACGGAGAGGTGGGCACAGAATATGTAACGGTTGAATCCGAGCATAGCTCCATGTCCGTCTGCATAGCCGCCGAGGCCGCTGGGGCAAGAGCCGTGAGCGCGACCTCCTCCTGCGGACTTGCGCTGATGTATGAGCTTCTATACGTTGCCGCTTCAAATCGCCTGCCGATAACGCTGGCCTGCGTTAACCGCGCGCTTTCAGGGCCTATCAACATAAATAATGACCACTCCGACTCCATGGGCGCAAGGGACGCGGGCTGGATTCAGATGTATGCGGAAAACAATCAGGAAGCCTATGATAATTTTATAATGGCGATGCCTGTGGGCGAGAGCGTGCGTCTTCCCGTGATGAGCTGTATGGACGGCTTCATCACAAGTCACGCGGTTGAGAACATCGAGCTTCTGGAAACGGAAGAGGTGCGTGCCTTTGTCGGTGAATACAGACCTGAAAATTATCTTCTTAAAAAAGAAAACCCGCTAGCAATCGGACCTTATGATATAAGCGCCTATTACATGGAGCACAAGGTCCAGCAGGCAAGAGCCATGATGGCGGCAAAGGCACGTATTCTGGAGGTCGCGGCGGAGTTTGAGAAAATCTCGGGACGCCGCTACGGTCTGATTGAAGAATATAAAATGGAGGACGCCGAGCTTGCCCTTGTTCTCATCGGCTCAAGTGCGGGAACAGCGAAGGCAGCTGTTGACGACCTGAGAGAAAAAGGCGTCAGAGCAGGTCTAGTAAAAGTCCGCGTTTTCCGTCCTTTCCCGGGAGAGGAACTGGCTCAGGCGCTTTCAAACGTAAAGGCGGCGGCAGTTATGGATAAGTCCGAAGGCTTTTCGGCAAACGGAGGTCCTCTGTTTGCCGAAACTCGAAGCGCTCTTTATGATATGGAGAATGCGCCGAAATTGATAAACATCGTTTACGGTTTGGGCGGGCGCGATTTTAAGACCGAGGACGTCGAATTTGTCTACGAAAGACTCGCCGAGATTGCTGAGACAGGCAAAATCGGTCAGGTATATTCACATCTTGGGCAAAGAGAAAGGGGGAGAACACAATGAACACGGTTTACGATCTGAAAAGAGAAGTTGAAAAGCCTAACCGCTTTACGGGCGGCCATCGCCTTTGCGCGGGCTGCGGAGCCGGTATTGTTGTTTCCGGCGTTCTTCGCGCTCTTGAGGAGAACGACAGGGCGGTGGTGACTAATGCCACCTGCTGTCTTGAGGTTTCAAGTTTCATGTACCCCTACACCGCCTATACCGACAGCTATATTCACTCCGCTTTTGAAAACTCGGCGGCGACCTGTTCAGGCGTTGAAGCAGCGTATAACGCGCTGAAAAGAAAGGGAAAGATTGACGATACTGTTAAGTTCATTACCTTCGCGGGTGACGGCGGCACCTACGACATCGGTTTCCAGTCCCTCTCGGGCGCCATGGAGCGCGGTCACGACATGGTCTACGTCTGCTATGATAACGAAGCCTATATGAATACGGGTATCCAGCGCTCCTCCTCAACTCCGCAGTTTGCCCGCACGACAACTACGGCGGTGGGAAGGGAACGTCAGGGTAAGCTCCAATGCAAAAAGGATATGACCGAAATTTTGGCTGCGCACAATATACCCTACGCCGCGCAGACCGCTCCCATGGGAAATTTGAAGGATCTGCACACAAAAGCTTATAAAGCGATATACACGCAGGGAGCCTGTTTTCTAAACGTCCTTTCGCCCTGCCCCCGCGGTTGGGACTATCCGATGGAAAAACTTCACGAGATAATTAAGCTCGCGGTGGATAGCTGCGTGTGGCCCTTGTACGAGGTGGAGGAGGGGCAGTGGCGCCTTAGCTATACCCCGAAAAAGAAGCTGCCCGTGGAGGACTTCCTGCGCGCTCAGGGCAGATTCAGTCACATGTTTCAAAAGGGCAACGAGTGGATGATAGAAAACGCTCAAAGGTATGTGGACGAGAAATGGGAACGGCTTTTGGAACGCACAGGCGGCTGAAATTTACATGGACACAGCCTTTATTTTGGGGTATTGTTAACTTAGGAATTATTTACCGCCAATTACGAAAAATGCCGCTTCGCGGCTTAGGAGCTTTTGTTTATGGAACCGACTATTTTTACAAACGAAATTATCTTGTCCTGGCTCAGCTATTTTTCCGCAAATGTGGAAATTAACCTCTCTAAGCTCAAGATGCTGGACATTACAGGAAAGAACAAGAATCTTATCCCCGCCATTATGAGCAGCGAAGCCGTTTTGGTTTTTACCGACGCGGGACACCCCGAAATCTTCTACGACATGTGGAACTCCGAGCTCGGAGACTGCGACATCTGGTACAACGAGGGAAGCGACCCCGCGGGTGAAATTTTACACAACAAGCTCTCGGATATGATTGACCGCGGAATCAACGCCTCTGCCGCCATGCTGATAATTAACCCCAACGCCGCGACGAATTACCACATCGGCATGGAAAACAGCCGTTTTTCGTCAGGCTCCGTCCACTATGTCTGCCGCGAGGTTCGTGCCGTGATTATGAATAAGCTAAATCTCGGACGGGGTGACAATATCTGCATCATCTCGGGCGAGAGTATCGCAGTTGAAGCGGCTATGATTGCCGCGGAGGGCAGCGTTATAGCCGTTGAGTATGACGCGAGAGACAGAAACACCATGAAGGAAAATGCCGTGAAGTTCGGGCTTAACAATGTCACGATTGTAGAATCTTTGGACGACGCGGCGATAAAAAAACTGCCCGCGCCAAACATCGCTTTTATTGTTGCCTCAAAGCTCATCGGAAGCGAAATAAAAAGTCTCATAAAACTCAATCCCGAAATGGAATTTGTAATTTACACTCTGGATTTCGAGATTTTAGCCGCTTTGCCCGCACTTCTGCGTGAAAACGGAATTGAGCGCACCGAAGCCATCCACATTGAGGTGTCGAGGGTTAACAGCAAAAACATGGCGGAGCCCTTCCCGGCTCCGTGGCTGATTTCGGGGGCAAGACCGAAGGGCGAATAAACCCAATTAAACTTATTGAAAATGAAAAATCCTTCGGACAGTTTGTCCGAGGGATTTTATTTATGAGCGTTTGTCCCTCACACCGCCATTGACTTTTTACACCGTAAAATATAGTATAAGGTTCAGAAATAATCGGAGGGATAAGTGATGGCGACTCTGCTTCTGAAGAACATTGAATACCTTGTGACAAATGAAAAAGACTTCCCGTTACTGAAAAACGTAAATCTCCTGATTACTGACGGTGTTATAACGGCGATAAGCGTTGAAGATCTTGCTGCGGACGAAACCATCGACGCCTCAAAAATGCTTGTCTGCCCGGGTCTTATCAATGCGCACCACCACCTTTATCAATATTTTACCCGCAATCTCCCCAAAGTTCAAAGCATGGAGCTTTTTGACTGGCTCAAAACTCTCTATGAGATTTGGAAATATCTTGACGATGAAACTGTGTATTACAGCTCTTTAGCCGGAATGGGAGAACTCTTAAAAACAGGCTGTACCTGCTGTTTTGACCACCACTATGTTTTTCCCGAAAATCAAAGCTTAGGGCTGATTGACGCGCAGTTTGAAGCGGCGAAAGCTCTCGGAATTCGCATGCACGTCTCTCGGGGAAGTATGTCGAGAAGCCAAAAGGACGGCGGTCTTCCGCCCGACAGCGTGGTTCAGACAACGGATGAAATTCTCAGAGATTCAGAGCGCTTAGTTATAAAATATCACGACCCGAAGCCGTATTCCATGCGTCAGCTGGCCTTAGCGCCCTGCTCACCCTTCAGCGTGACGCCCGAACTGATGAAGCAGACGGCAGCTCTGGCAAGAGAGCTTGGGGTCAGGCTGCATACTCATCTGGCTGAAACAAAGGATGAGGAGGCTTATGTACGCGAGAAGCACGGCATGACACCGCTCGAGCTTATGGAGAGCCTTGACTGGGTGGGCAATGACGTTTGGTACGCGCACGGAATCTATTTTTCGGACAGAGAGCTTGAGCTGCTCGCCAAAACGGGAACAGGCATTTGCCACTGTCCGATTTCAAATATGAAGCTCTCTTCGGGCGTGGCGAAGGTTTCAAAAATGCTTGAGCTTGGCGTTCCCGTCGGGCTGGGGGTTGACGGCAGCGCCTCGAATGACGGCTCGAACCTGCTTGAGGAAATCCGTGTTGCCTATCTTTTGCACAGGCTGCATGACGGGGCGAGCGCGCCAACGGGAGCACAAATTTTAAATTTGGCGACGCAGGGGAGCGCAAAGCTTCTTGGGAGAATGGATCTTGGCAAACTCGCAGTCGGCATGGCGGGCGATTTGTTTATGATTAATACTGAAAGACTTGAATTGACAGCAGCTCTTTCCGACCCTGCGGCCTTCCTTGCAACAACGGGTTTCAAGGGTAATGTCGATTATACGATTGTAAACGGACGGGTTGTGGTTAAAGGCGGACGTCTTACGATGGCAGACGAGCATAGCCTTGCTTTGGAAGCAAACGAGGCTCATAAAAAATTCATGAGCCGTTCGGGCGTAATATAAATTAAACTTTCATTTGTGCCGGACGGCGGCCGACCTGCGGAGGGTAAATGGAAAACTCAAGCTGGACTGATTTAACCTTTGTGGTTGACACCAAAAACGCTAAAAAGGCCGAGGCACTTGCATCGATGTGCACGAGCCTTGGAATCTATATTGAGGACTATTCCGATATGGAACGGCTCCTCCCCTTAATCGGAAGGGCTGATTACATTGACGAAAAACTGTCTGCGAAAGACAGAAGCCGCGCCGCGATACACATCTATGTTCCCGAAAGCGAAAGCGCGGAGGAAGTCGCCTCAAGTATGAAGGGGCAGCTTGACAGCCTTAAAATCGAATATTCTTTGAAAAGAGAAGCTGTTACCGAGGAGGACTGGGCAAACAGTTGGAAAAAACATCACAAGCTTCACCGAATAGGCAGCTCAATTGTTATTTGTCCCTCTTGGGAGGAATACTCCCCGAAAGAGGGCGAACTGCTTATCCGCATTGACCCGGGCTCGTCCTTCGGAACGGGTGGAGATGAGACTACAAGAGTTTGCCTCCGCCTTCTCGAAACAGCCGTTTCGGAGGGAGACAAAGTGCTTGATGTTGGCTGCGGAAGCGGAGTGCTCTCCATAGCGGCTCTGCTCCTCGGCGCCGCCTCCTCTCTCGGGGTCGATGTTGACAAAAACGCGGTCGAGGCCGCCGCGGAAAACGCTAAGCTAAACGGTGTAGGTGAGAGTTTCGAGGGGCTTTTCGGGAATGTGCTCACAAGCGTCGAATTTGAAAAAAGGCTCGGCGGGGATTATGACTTAATCTGCGCAAATATCATGGCGGATGTGCATATCGCGATGAAGTCCATGCATTTTGATAAGCTCAAGCCGTCAGGAAGGCTGATTCTAAGCGGTATAATCGAAAACCGGGCGGATGAGCTTAGGAAGATTTTTGAAAGCAGCGGGTTTGAATACACGGGAACTGCCGAAGAAAACGGCTGGCTTGCACTCGGCTTTATGAAGACTGCGCAAGTTAACTAAAAATTGAGGGGATGATAGTCTTGCCTAGAATGGAAAAGTATTATGAGCGGGAAATAACCGAGAAAATCAATCTGTGTACCGAAAAGGGTGAACTTAATCCGGAAAGCATCGGATGGGCAAGAGCACCGATATTCAAATGTAATCTCTCGAGCCGTTGGTCCAGAAAGAAAAAATGGAACTACTGGTGCACGACCGGCGAAGACTGCCTTTTTTCCGTTACAATATCGAATCTTGATTACGCGGGAATGGTGTTCATCTATTTTCTCGACTTTAAAACGAAGCAGTTTATCGAGAAGACGATAATGACCCCCTTCGGAAAGGGCTGCAAAATGCCCGATAATGTGTATGAAAGCGTAAGTTTTAAAGATTCCGTAATAGAGCTCAGTCTTCTTCAGGAGCAAAACGGAACACATATAATCGCAAGTTGTAAGGATTTCGAGGGACTCTCCATGGAGGCGGATATTTTAGTTAATCGCCCGGAGGGACATGAAACGCTCAATGTCGTTATACCTTGGAACAAAAAGACCTTCCAGTTCACTTCAAAGCAGGAGGCTCTGCCCTCAAGCGGTGTTCTTCGTGTAGGTGAACAGAGCTACAGCTTCAATACCGAGGACAGCTATTCCTGTCTTGACTTCGGGCGCGGAATCTGGCCCTATAAGGTGACTTGGAATTGGGGCAACGCTTCCGGCATGGTAGGAGGCAAAAGCTTCGGGCTAAACCTCGGCGCAAAGTGGACAGATGACACGGGAATGAACGAAAATGCTTTTGTGCTTGACGGGAAGCTTACAAAAATCAGCGAGGATATCACTTTTAAATTTAACGCACAAAACTTCATGGAGCCTTGGCTTATTGAAAGCTGCGCTACCGACAGCGTAAGGCTTAAGTTTACCCCGTTTTATGAGCGAGTAGCCAAATCTGACGTTTTGATTATCAAGTCCGAGGTACACCAGATGGTCGGACACTTTTCCGGCTATGTAAAGACGGCTGACGGTGAAAAAGTTGAAATAGAGGAACTTCTGGGCTGCGCTGAGGACCATGTTGCCAAGTGGTGATTAAGCGATTAAAAAAGCTGCGGCAAAGGCCGCAGCTTTCAGACTGAAGACAAAAGCACCGCCTTTATGGTATAATGAAGCCATAGAAGGTG
>CAYWNW010000011.1:0-74245 GCA_964459785.1 uncultured Oscillospiraceae bacterium
TTTTACCGGTGGAGGTTATGCAATGACAAAGGTAGTAATCGTCGGTCACGCCGGCTACGGCACGGCCATGAAGCGCAACATCAATATGCTGGTGGGGGAAACGCCCGACTTCATATATGTCAATTTCAACGAGCAGGATGACCTTGAGCTTTTGCGTTCCAGATTAAATAGAGCCCTTAAAAAAACCCGTGGCTTTGACGTGCTTTTCGCCTGCGATCTCTCGGGTGGCTCGCCCTTCCGCGAAGCCGCGCTGATATGCTCGGAGCACGAAAACTATGCGGTTGTCGCGGGACTTAACACCTCCGCTTACACCGACATGGTTTACAGCCTTGATTTAAGCCCGCTCGAGCTCGCCAAGCAGGCCGAGGAGGTTGTTCATTCGAGCGTCATCATTTATTCCGCGGGGCAGACCTAATGGGAAATTTAATGTCTTTTGGGGAATTTTGGGCGGATTATAAGCCTTTTGTAATCGCCTTCGCGGTAATGCTTGTGCTTGTTTTTGCACTTATGCAGCTGCTTGTCTATTCAAGGCGGCAGGCCGAGCGGGAGTTGGAAACGCTCAGAAGCCGCAATCTGGGGCTTTATCTGGAGCGGCTTGAGAACAACAAAAGACTGGCTCTGGTTTTCAGAAAACCCATTCTGCTGCTATATAAGCTCGACGGCTATCTTATGGCGGGCGATGACGATAAAGTCCGCTCCATTATTAAAGAGCTGGACGGCATGAAGCTCGAGCCGAGGGATAGGGTTGAGTATCTGCAAAAGCGCATGTCGTTTTTTGTATCTGTCCTTGAGGCAGATGAAGCGAGAGAAAGCTATGCAAGACTTTCAGCTTACCTTATCTCGGTTAAGGCCGATACGGTGGAGCTTTATCGCACAATGCTCGAAGAGGGCGAAGAGCTTATCCGCGTTTATCTCGACAGGGATATTTCATACATGGACGATCTGCTCAAAAAGGCGGAGAGTACCGAGCACCCTGTTTTGCGCGGCGTAATGTATTTTCGTCTGGCAAAGCTTGCCCATTTTAAAGGCGATGCCGTTTTGAGAGGAAAATATCTTGAGCTTGCCCGGAGCACTCTTCTCGGCACCGATTACGAGGAAATTATAACTCAAGCGCTTGTTTCGCCTGAGGTTCTTGAAATAAATTAACACAGTCTGGCAAAGGAGCAATTTTTATGATATCTTTTGATTATACAATTAAGGACCCGATGGGATTCCATGCCCGCCCCGTGGGAATCATGGTAAAGGCCGCGGCTCCGTTTAAAACCACAAAGGTAACCGTCAGTCACAACGGCGCTTCCGCGGACGGCAAGAGAATGTTCGCCGTTCTCGGGCTTCAGGTTAATCAGGGCGAAACAATCAACATCACCGTAGAGGGCGAAAACGAGCAGGAACTTGCAGACTCGATTCGCGGCATATTTGCCGCCGAAAACCTTTGAAAGAATTTTTGGATGGGGCTGTTGACTTCGTTTTGGCTTTTACTCAATGTGCCAAGGAGTGTCGGACACTTATATCAGCGAAAGGAACGGTCGTTTTATGAGTCTTCTTGTAAAAATGCGCCAGATAAAGGATTTGTCCCCGTCTGAGCGGCATATCGTCGATTATATCTTTGAAAACCTCAACGATATTTTCAACATCGGCATAGTCGAGCTGAGTGAAAAGACCTTCACCTCAACCGCGACTGTGAAGAGGCTTTGCAAAAAAATTGGTGTTGAGAGCTATATAGACTTTCGGCTGCAGCTTTCCGCAGAGCTCATCGATTATAACCGCAACTCCATTCTCGAATCCGCCCAGACGCCGGTCGGCAGGTACGACTCAACCGACGATATTGTGAAAAAGGTTTCCAATCAGAACGCGAAGTCAATAATCGACACAATGAATTTAAACAGTGCCGAAACGCTCGACAGTGTTATTGTCGAAATGTCCCGCGCCTCAAGAATCGATTTTTACGGAGTCGGTCCTTCAAATGTGGTCGCCGAGGATGCGCAGATAAAATGCATGCGTCTGGGTATTCCGAGCGCAGCGTTCAAGGACAGAGTTTCCATGCTTATAAACGCAAAGGCCTACACGAAGGGTACTTTAGCTTTTCTCATCTCCTACACGGGTATGACGACGGAAATAATCGACACCGCCGCAGAGCTGGTGCGCGCAAATGTGCCGACAGTATCACTGACCTCTGTCGGCGAGAACGAGCTTTCCAGAATATGCAGATACAGCCTTTTTGTTGACGCAAGCGAGTCGTGGAACCGTCTCGGCGGAATGTCGAGCCGTATTTCCACCCTTAATATGATAGACATTCTCTTCACTGCACTCATTAACGCCAATTACGAAAAGCATACATTGTCTATGGATCACACCAATGTCAGCAACCGCTAAATAAGCTTATGAATTTTATAAAGACAAGCGGCGCGGAAAATCCGCGCCGCTTGTCTTTATTTTTGCTCCTCACTAACGAAAGAAAAACTTCTTTAGTCATCGCAAACTTTGTGCGGGTTAAGAATATTGTTCGGGTCAAAAACTCGCTTAATCTCACGCATGATACCCATAAGCTCCGGTGAAAGAGCCTTCTTCAGATAAGGCTTTTTGGCAAAGCCTATTCCATGCTCTCCCGAAACCTGTCCTTCGAGCTCATGTCCCTTGTCATAGAGCTTTTCCATGGCGAGTGAAAGCTTTCCTTTCCACTCGGAGTCCGATAATTCGTCCTTCAAAATATACGCGTGCAGGTTTCCGTCGCCCGCGTGCCCGAAGCTTTTTATCCGAACGCCAAGCTCCTTTTGAAGCTCATGCGTATATTCAACAAGCTCGGCAACCCGACTGCGCGGAACAACGATATCTACCTCGTCCATGCAGCTTGTGGAGGCCTTGATTGCCTCGAGAAAAACGCCTCGCGCCTTCCAAATCGGCTCCTCACGCTCTTTGGTATCGGAAACCAAAACATCCATCGCACCCGCGTCAATGCAAAGCTCGGCTACCTCGCCATAAACCTTTTCGATTTCCTCAAGTGAGCCTCCGTCAAATTTGAGCAGAAGGTAGGCGTCCGCGCTGTTATCCGGGAATTTCTTGCCCAGATAATTTTCCGCATCGATAATGACCTCCCGCTCCATGAATTCGACGGCTGTCGGCAAATTTTTTGATTTTAAAATCAGCTGAACGGTTTGAATCGCCAGACCCAGAGTCGGGAAGGGGACAAGAAGGCTGACGGTTTTTTCGGGAAGGGGAAGCAGTTTCAGCGTTGCCTCGGTGACAATGCCGAGCGTGCCCTCCGAGCCGATTATTAGGTCCTTAATGTCGTAGCCGGAGCTGTTTTTAACGACTTTTCCGCCCAGCTCAATTGGCTCTCCCGTTGGCAGCACCACACGCAGACCGCGCACATAATCGCGGGTTACGCCGTATTTCACAGCTCTCATGCCGCCCGCGTTCGTGCTGATGTTTCCGCCGATGGTGGCGGATTTCTCGCCCGGGTCAGGGGGGTAGAAAAAGCCTCTGCCCTCCACATATTCGGCTAGATCCATTAGCAGCACACCAGGCTCGACGGTAATTGTGAGGTTTTCCTCGTCCAACTCCAGAATTTTGTTCATCAGACTCAGGTCGAGCATAATACCGTGTTCCACGGCAACGCCGCCGCCCACAAGCCCCGTGCCGGAGCCGCGCGGCGTTACCGGGAGCTTCTGCTCGTTTGCGTATTTTATTATTTCGGAAATTTCCTTTTCGGAGAGCACCTTGACAACGACGCTCGGATAGCTCGTCGTGCCGCTCAGTTCGTCGTGGCTGTAGTCCTCATTTATGGCGTCGCCCGAAAGCACGCGCTCATTGTCCGCGATTACCCTGTGCAAAAAAGCTAAATCGCTCTCATCAAACACTTTGTAGCTCATTTTAACGCAAACTCCTCCATCCCATTTCAAATTAAATAGGTTTTACGATGCGGAAGCCCTATAAATCCATTTTAGCCGCTTCTCAAAATAATGTCGAGTTTAATCTGAAACCTGACAATTATTATTGATTTTTCACAAAAACATTAAAATGTCCCGAAGTTGTCCGATTTGGCGTCCGCTTTCGGCCTGACCCAAGGTTTTTGCGGCGCAAAGTTCGATTATGCCGAACTTAATATTTACGGCTCCTTCAAAAGATTGATTATTGTTCACAAAATCGTTATAATATGGTAGTTACCGCAAGTAACATTAAAATACAAAATGGCGGAATCCGAAGCACTCGGTTATCGTCAAAAGGAGCGGTTCAATGGAAAAGCTGTCAAAGCGTTTATGGTCATCCTTTCTGCTTCTGGGTCTGATGGGGCAGTTTGCCTGGACAATTGAGAACATGTATTTTAACGTCTTTCTTTACAACACGATCACGACGGATCCCTCCTACATAGCGGCGATGGTTGCGGCAAGTGCAATCGCGGCAACTCTGACGACCCTGTTTATGGGTTCTCTTTCCGATCGTGTTGGAAAACGCAAAATCTTTATCAGCGGCGGCTATATCCTGTGGGGGCTTTCGACAATGGCCTTCGGCCTTATAAGCATAAAAAACGCCGCGGCGTGGTTTCCCGCTCTGAGCGCCGTATCAACTGCGGCCATGATGGTTGTGGTGCTTGATTGCGTGATGACTATTTTCGGTTCCACCGCCAATGACGCCGCCTTCAACGCCTATGTTACGGATTCCACTAACGAAAAAATTCGCGGCAAGGTGGAATCGGTGCTGGCTGTGCTGCCGCTTGTTTCAATGCTGATCATCTTCGGCGGCTTTGACGCCATGACAAAACAGGGACTTTGGAGCCGGTTTTTCGGTATCTTCGGTGCCGCGGTTACTCTCACGGGCATAGTTTCGATTTTTCTTATTAAAGACAGCAAAGTTAAGGCGAAAAACGAGCCGTTCCTGGAAAACCTTATTTCAGGCTTCAAGCCAAGCGCAGTTAAGGAAAACCCTTCCCTTTATCTGACCTTGGCCGCATTTTGCCTTTTTTCCATCGCCGTGCAAATCTTTTTCCCGTATCTCATTATCTATATGCAGCATTACCTCAAGATTGAAAACTACGCAATCGTTCTGGGGGTTGTGCTTATCCTTGCAAGCATAATCAGCGTTATCGGCGGGCGTTTCATCGACAGGGTCGGAAAGCTCACCTTTGTTCTGCCCGCCGCAGCCGTCATGTTCCTCGGGCTTGTCTCAATGTACTTTGTACGCGGTGGCATGTTTGTCGTCGCCGCGGGAACTGTTATGATGGGCGGCTACATGCTGGCAACAGCGGCGCTTTCCGCCTCAATCCGCGACTTTACTCCGCCGGACAGCGTAGGCGAGTTTCAAGGAATCCGTATGATTTTCGCCGTTATGCTCCCGATGATAATCGGTCCGTCAATCGGCGCGGCGGTAATCAAAAACAGCGGCAGCACCTACACTGACCTCGGTGTTGTTAAGAGCGTCCCCACCCCCGCAATTTTTCTCGCGGCAGCGGCAGCTTTGCTGCTGATAGTTGTTCCGATTTTTATTCTGAAACGGAGAGCGCGGCATGAAAACGATCTGGGGAGATAATCTTAATAAAAATCACGTTTTGGAGGAATACCCGAGACCCCAAATGAAACGTGACAGCTATTTAAATTTAAACGGTGTCTGGGAATATGCCATAACCGAAAGCGACTCTCCGCCCGAAAATTACGACGGCGAGATTATTGTGCCCTTCTCGCCCGAAAGCGAGCTGAGCGGTGTAAATCGCTCTCTTTCCCCAGCACAGACTCTGTGGTATCGGCGCGTTTTTTGCCTGCCTGAAGGCTTTAACAGAGGGCGCGTTCTCCTGCATTTCGGCGCCGTTGATCAGGAGGCCGTCGTTTTCCTCAACGGCAAAAAGCTTGGCTCCCATGTGGGCGGGTACACGCCGTTTTCTTTTGAATTAAGTTCCGCTTTGGCACAAGAAAATATACTCGTTGTTAAGGTGCGCGATGTTTCCGACAGCTCCTATCAGTCACGCGGTAAGCAGAAAACCGAGCGCGGCGGAATCTGGTACACCGCACAGAGCGGAATCTGGCAGACCGTATGGCTGGAGAGCGTTCCGCAGCAGTACATAAGCGATATAAAAATCACCCCGCTCTTTGATGAGAGCGAATTGGAGCTTACTGTCTTTTCCGAGTGCAGCAAGCCATGTACGGCGCGTTGGGAAGACGGGGAGTCTTCCTTCCTGCCCAATGAGCCTGTTCGTCTTAAGCTTACGAATTTCATCGCTTGGAGCCCCGAAAACCCGCAGCTTTATTCTCTTACGCTCACTCTTGGCGAGGACAGCGTCGAGAGTTATTTCGGCATGCGCAAATTCTCGGTCGAAAAAGATGAAAATGGAGTGAAAAGACTTTTTCTCAATAAAAAGCCCTATTTTCACAACGGTCTGCTCGACCAGGGCTATTACAGCGACGGGCTTCTAACTCCGCCCTCCGATGAGGCGATGATTTTTGACATTCAAACCGCGAAGGATTTGGGCTTCAATATGCTGCGAAAGCATATTAAAATTGAGCCCGCGCGCTTCTATTATCACTGCGACCGACTTGGGATGCTAGTCTGGCAGGACATGGTGAACGGCGGCGGAGCATACAAGTTTTTAACCATTGCCTCTCCTCTCATGACGGGAATCCACTTTAAGGACAGGCGCTACAAATGGTTTTCGCGGGAGGACGCGGCGGGACGCGAGCAGTACAGCCGTGAGCTTGACGAAACGGTGAAGCACCTTTACAACACGGTTTCCCTTGCCATGTGGGTTCCTTTCAACGAGGGCTGGGGGCAGTTCGACGCCGAAAAAGCGGTAAATCGCATTTTAGAGCTCGACAGTACCCGTACCATCGACCATGCAAGCGGCTGGCATGATCAAAAAATCGGTGAAATTAAAAGCCTGCACGTATATTTTAAAACCTATCGCTTCAGGCGGGACAGACTTAATCGTGCCGTCGTGCTGTCCGAATTCGGAGGATACAACTATCGAGAGGATGGGCATTGCTTTAATGAGCGGGATTTCGGCTACAAGAGGCTAAAAACTCCCGAGGAGCTGCTTGCGGCTTTTGAGCGGCTTTACAATAAAGAAATTATTCCCGCCAAGGAGAAGGGGCTTTGCGCCACGGTCTATACCCAGCTCACCGATGTTGAGGACGAGCTCAACGGACTTATTACCTATGATCGCAAGGTGCTCAAGTTCCCTGCCGAAAGGCTGCGGCAAATAAACGCAAAACTAAACGACTAATCTGTTTCGGGTTGTCAGCGCAACATTTATTTTGTGTCGGCACTTTCTTCGATAATCGCATTGACTTTATCAAGTTAAATCATTATAATACAGCAAAACAGTTTCTAACATACAGCGCGCAGTTTTTTGAAACAAACGAATGGGGAGACAGCCATGACGGAAAACACACGCGAGCAGGCATCCATAAAAATCGGAAAAAGAACCTTTTTCATAGCCTTTTCAATTCTTCTGCTGCTAATCATAACAGTGGGAATTCTGACCCGCGTAATCCCGACGGGCAGCTATGACCGAATCGTGACGGACGGTAAGGAAGTGCTCGTCCAAAACTCCTATCACCTGACACAGGCGGCGAAATTGCCCATCTATCGTTGGTTCACCGCTCCTTTCGAGGTGCTCGCAAGCTCTGACAGTGCAATGATTATTGTAATAATCTTTTTCCTGCTTGCAGTCAGCATTGCGTTTTCCCTGCTCGAAAGAAGTGATATAATGTCGCTTTTCATTTCGAAAGTAGTTAAAAAATTCAGCGGTATGAAGTACCTGCTTCTGGCGATTATCGTATTTTTCTTCATGCTTCTCGGTGCGGTTATCGGCACCTTTGAGGAAAATATCGCTCTTGTGCCGATAATCATAGCAATCGCCTATTGCCTCGGCTGGGATTCGCTTGTGGGGCTCGGCATGAGCATACTTGCCTCCTGCTTCGGCTTCACCGCCGCAATAACGAACCCTTTTTCGATAGCTATTACGCAGGAAATTTCCAACCTTCCCCTATATTCCGGCTCCTTTTTCCGCGTGATTATTTTTGCCGTTTATTTCGCTCTGGTGTATTTTTTCCTTTCCCGATATGCCAAAAAAATTGAGAAAAACCCCGAGAAATCTCTGGTTTTCGGGGAGGATCAGGCGCTTCGCGCAAAATATCGTGATATCGGCAGCCTTGAAGAGGTGCTAAATCAAAAAACACCGGAGGAATTCAAAAAGCTCAGGAAAGCAAGCCTTGCTTTCGGAGTTTTCATACTGCTGATTTTTGCCTCCGTCATCGCGGCTTCGTTCATCTCCGCCATTTCCGACTATACTCTGCCCATAATCGGGCTTCTGTTCCTCGTCGGCGGACTGGTTTCTTCGGCTATTGCGGGAATACCGTTTAAGGAGAGGCTCAAAATCACAGGAAGCGCGGCGGCGGGCATCGCTCCGGGAATTATTCTCATTTTAATGGCGATGAGCGTTAAGTTGATTATCAGCGAGGGCGGAATAATGGACACCATTCTTTACCACACCTCGAATGCGATAATGTCCACCTCGCCTTATGTCGCCATACTGCTCGTGTTTGCGCTTATTCTTCTGCTGGAGCTTTTTGTCGGCTCCTCCTCGGCAAAAGCGTTTCTTGTAATGCCGCTCATAGCTCCGCTCTCCGATTTGGTTGGAATAACTCGGCAGACCTCGGTGCTTGCATTCTGTTTCGGAGACGGATTCTCAAATATTATTTACCCCACAAATCCTGTGCTCCTTATTTGCTTGGGACTTACGGTGGTTTCGTATACGAAATGGATTAAGTGGACAATTAAGCTGCAGCTCGTCTCTTTTGCTCTGGCGACGATATTCCTTTTCATAGGCGTTGCCATTCATTACGGACCCTTTTAAATTTCACGGAAAGCCGGTGGCGTTTTGCTCTGGACTGTCTATGCTATTATTGCTCTGCTTGCCGTTTTGGCGCTTGTCGTCGCGGTGAGAACAAACAAATTTAAGCCTTTCGCCGTGTCAACCGAAAGCGCATATACGCTGTCCGAGGATTTATCAGGCGCGGAAAAGCTCTCCGAGGCTGTAAAAATTGCGACGATATCCCATATTGAAGCGGAAAACACCGAGGAAGCGGCTTTTTACCGCTTTCATGAGCTTCTGGAGAAGCAGTTTCCGCTTGTACATAAATACTGCGAGAAGACCGTCATCAATAAGTTCAGTCTTGTTTACCGCTTGAAATCAAGCACGCCCGAATCCGATAAGAAACCCATTCTGATAACCGCCCACATGGATGTCGTACCAGTTGAAGACGACACCGAGAGCGACTGGACGCAGCCACCCTTCAGCGGAAGTATAATTGACGGGACTGTTTGGGGCAGGGGCACTCTTGACACAAAGGTACATCTCATCGCGGCCTTGGAGGCTCTGGAGCGCCTGCTTGAGAAGGGCTTTTCGCCCGCCGGGGACATTTATTTTGCCTTTGGACATGACGAGGAGATAAACGGCGAGGAGGGCGCGCTGAAAATCGCTGAACACTTTAAAAACGAGGGGCTTAATTTCGACTTCGTTCTGGACGAGGGGGGCTGTGCCGTGACGAATGTGCTCGGCGGAATAAACAAGCCCATCGCGATGGTCGGAATAGGTGAAAAGGGCTTTGCCAACATCCGACTTTCGGTCACTATGGACGGAGGCCACGCCTCCATGCCCGCACCGCACACCTCGCTGGGCATTCTGGCAAAGGCGCTTTGCCGTCTGGAGGAGCACCCGTTTAAGCCGCGCCTAATCCCGTCAACAAGAGCCTTTTTAATGAGCATCGGCCCTTACATGACAGGGATTAATCGAATGGTTCTTTCTAATCTCTGGCTCTTCAAGCCCCTGTTTTTGAGGATTTTTTCAAAAACGAACACGGGCGGCGCTCTGCTTCGCACAACCGTGGCGGTCACAATGGCGCAGGGTGCTCCCGCTCCCAATGTCGTTCCGCAAAAATCGTCCGCCTTTGTTAATTGCCGTATTTTGCCGGGTGAGGACGGAAAAGCTCTGCTTGACCATTTCAGGAAAACCCTGAAGGGTCTGCCTGTTGAGCTTGAGCCTGTTGCGCTTGACAACCCCTCCGCGCTCTCAAGCTGCGACTGCGAGGCTTACCGCCTTATCGAGAGCCTTATCGGTGAGTTCTGCGGAGATGTAATCACCGTACCTTATCTCGTAATGGCAAGCACAGACGCCAGAAAATATGAGGCGGTCTGCAAAAACATCTACCGCTTTACCCCTTATATCATCGACAACGAGGACATAGGCAAAATACACGGAACCAACGAGAACATAAGCGTTGTCAATGTCAACCGCTGTATTGATTTCTTCACCGCGCTTTTTGAAAGACTTTAATAACAGTAAAAGCCGAGCCACTTTTTGGCTCGGCTTTTTTATGCGAAAAACTATATTACGTTCAGGCTTCGGGCGGTGTTGATAAGGAAATCCTGCACGTTTGTCACTATGCTGTTTACGCTCAGGCTGCCTCTGTCGCGCAGCTTGCCGACGGCAAATTCCGAAATATCCACCGTGTAAAAATATACGGGGCGAAGCTCGCCGTTTCTCATCTGCCATGAGGGTGTCATATTCCCTGTCGCTATGGTGTGAAGCTGGGTCGCAAGGGCAATAACCGTGGTCGCCTGCATGATGTGCTTTCTCATGGCGTCCTGAGCCTGATATACATCCCCGATTACGCTCGGAATGGGGCCGTCGTCCCTGATGGAGCCTGCAAGCACGAGAGGAACATTGTTTCTGATACAGGAGGCAACAATACCGTTTTGGGAGGGATTTTCCTCAATAAATTTCTCGATGGAGCCTGCGCGCCTGACGCGGTTAATGGCCTCAAGATGGTGGTAATGCCCGTTGTAGCGCAGCTCCTTCGTGTAGATGTCCTGCCCGAGGCCTGTGTTGAAAATTCCCGCCTCCAAATCGTGGGTCGCAAGTGCGTTCCCCGCGAATAGAGCGTCCACATAGCCGTTGGATACAAGCCCCGACATCGCCCTTCTGGAATCGTAGTCGAAAGCGACTGCGGGACCCAGAACCCAGACAATGTTTCCGTTCTCGCGGTCATGCCTGAGGATTTCATAAAGCTCGTCATAATCTCTTGAGTAGGAGGACTCTCTGGATTTGCCTGTGCGGAAAGCAAAGCTTTGTACCTTGCCCTGCGAGTCCCTCTCCTGAAAGGCGGTGAAATCGATAAATACGCCGTTTGACATATCCTCATGGCGGCCGATGACTATACTGTCGCCTTTTTTGATTCTCCTCGCCTCGGTGGCAACGGGCTGACCGTCTTTAATAACAACGGCGCAATCCATCCTCGGTGCGTCGATTAGCTTCCAAGCGCCGCCGAGCTTAAAATATTCGGGGTAAATCGTCGTTGCGTAAAACTCGTTGGGCAAAATTCCGTCCCCGGGTGCGGGTACGGTTTGAAGCTCAGGCGCTGCGAGGAACTCTTCCCCCCTAAAATCGGGCTTTATATATTCAGGCAGTTTGAACGTAGAAATCATCCTTTCAAAAACCAATTGGATTGGGCACTTTTGATTATCGCATAAATCTGCTGTTTTTTCAATTATAATCGCGATTTCAACCCTTGTTTATGCAGCCGAAAATCTTCATTTTTTCGATTGTCGCTTTCTTAACCGCCAGTGCAATATTTCCCATCAAATCCGTCATTCCGCAGCCGTCCCGGTAGCTTTCCGCGGCGGCTCTCGCGGCGGCGCAGTTTATATCGGTGAAAATGTTGACCTTGCTGATACCGCCATTTATGCAGTTTTTAAAATCCTCGTTCGAGAGCCCCGAGCCGCCGTGCAGAACAAGGGGCGTTGTGATTGCCGCGGCGATTTCCCTAAGGATTTCAAGATTAAGAACAAGCTTGCACCTGTAAGCTCCGTGGGCCGTGCCGATTGCGATGGCGAGCGCGTCCACCTGCGTGCGCTCCACAAATTCCTTCGCCTGGGCGGGCTCGGTATATACCCCGTCAAGTCCGTCCGTCTCCTCGGCACTGCCCGCCGCAGAGCCGACATGTCCAAGCTCGGCCTCTATGGAGGCCCCGTAACTCGCGGCGATTTTTTTCATCTCCGCGCATTTTTCGATATTCTCCTCAAAGCTGCCCGTCGAGCAGTCGTACATCACGGAGCTGAAGCCCAAAGCCATAGATTTTATAATCATTTCGGGCGTAAGTCCGTGGTCAAAGTGCACCACCACGGGTACGCTCGCCTTTTTTGCCATAGGCACAAGCAGGGAGGCCAGCTCCTCCAGCCCCGCGTAGGGCAGGAGCACCTCGGCCGTTCCGATAATGACTGGCGACTTCGTTTCCTCTGCAGCTGCGATTACTCCCTTTGCCATTTCAAGGTTGACAGTGTTGAAAAGTCCCACTGCGTATTTATTTCTTTGAGCGTCCTTTAAAACTTCGTTCAAGCTTACTAACATAATTTTTAAATCTCCGTTTATCTCAAGTTTCCGTATAGCTTCATTACTTCTTCATACGAGCGCATACCCTCGGCTGCTCCGGGTTCTGATAGAGAGCAGGCAGCACAGCCTGTGCCGAGCTCAAGCGCTTCTTCAAGCGATTTTTCCATATATGCCGCGTAGAGCACCCCCGCGCAAAAGGCATCGCCCGCACCGTTCGTACCTTTAATGTAACCTTCGGGGAGGCAAAGGCTTTCTAATTTGACGAATTCCCCGCTGACGCAGTCAAGCCCGTATCCGCTCTCGGGCGCGTGAATAACGGCCCAGTTCGCAACTCCCATGTCCCTAATGGTACGAAGAGCCGCGAGAGTATTTTCTTCATTGATTCCGTTTTCCTCCCGCAGCCTAAGCCCCGTGAGGCATTGCGCCTCAGTTTCGTTGATAATGCAGTAATCCGTATATTTAAGCGCCGGAGGGACTATTGCCTCGTATCGGCTGTTCGAGTCGCTGACCATATCAATGGAGGTTTTAATTCCGTTTTTCTTCGCGGAGGCAAGCAGCCTTGCCATTTTTGTCCCGAACTCCAAATCCGGCTTATCGAGCTCGTCCAGCAGCAAAAGGTAGCCTATGTGCAGATGGCTGATCTCAAGCCCGCTCCAATCGATATGCTTTTCCGAGAATATGGCATTGGAACCCTTGGCATGAAAAAATGTCCGTTGCTTGGTGCTGCGGTCGCTCATAACAGCGGAAAAGGAGCTTGCTCCTTCGCGAACAATTTTGGATAAATCAATGTTTTTATACTCCGATAGGCTCTCCAGAATGAATTCTCCGTTTTCGTCGTTGCCGATAACGCCCAGAGCGGTCAGCGGCAGCTTTCCGTCAAGCCTTGCCAAATCCGCAATTACATTGCAGACGGCCCCTCCCGTCGACCTTGTGACCTTGTCTTCCACAAGTGCAAGCTCCCCGATTTTCGGATAGCAATTTATTGTATAGATAGTGTCAACAAGCATATTGCCCGCCACAGCAATTCCCTTTTTCATGGCTCGCCTTCTCTCATACCAAATTGTTCTGAGGTTTTTAATTTCTCTCTTTACTGCATTCTAACATTAAATTCTCTGAAAAGGCATATAATTCAGCAAATAATGCGGCAAGTCGGCAATTTACTATATTCGGCGCATTTTACCGAAAATAAAACAGGCAGTGCAGCGGACTTGTCCGTTGCACTGCCTTGAAAACGCTGAGAAGTTTTCAAATAAATTGCCTTCTTATCTCCTGACGGTGAGATATGTCGGCAAGAAAAGCACCAAAAAAGGAAGCTTAGCCGAGTTTTGCGTTCAGAGCGTCGATGAGAGACTGAACCTGCTCAACGGAAACCTTTGCAGCCGGGGTCTTTGCGATCTTGCCGAGAGAAAAGCCCTTAGCCATCTTCATCATGGGGTTGGTGGAAGCGCCGGGCATAAGCTCGTCCAGAACTTTAACTGCTTCGGGATTGGAAAGGATATCGCCCATTGTTGTATCCATAGTATATGCCATAATAAGTAACCTCCAAAATAAATTTTAGTCACAATTCCGCTTCATTCACGAAGGCGTTTGCCGCCAGGACTGCCTCAGGTGCAATTCGCGGTCAACTGACTCGTCGGTCTGTGCCGACTGATTTGAGAGCTGTGCTCTGCTATTATTCTATCTGCTGTAAGGCGAAATGTCAATTATGTATTGTGCTACATATAGCATGCTCAATTCGTATAAAAAAACGGGGGAAACAAAAACTCTGCGTTTCAATTGTTTAAAAAGCTTTGTACCGGCGGCTTTTGAAGCCCGCTGCGGTTCACCCGCTCTTTCTAACCTTTAATCGAAAAGGCTGTAACCGACGAAGTCTTCTTCTTTTATCAGCGGAGTAGTGACGATTTTGTCTTTGAGCTCCTGCCTGAAATCGGGGTGGGCAATCTTTAGAATTGCCTTTATACGGTCTTTGAGCGTCTTGCAGAACACGTCCGCAAGGCCGTACTCGGTTACAAGGTACATTACATAAACCTTGGGGGTGGTGACGATGGAGCCTTCGGGAAGCCATGGCACGACGTTGGAATGGCGCTCGCCGTCATGGTCCTTGTAAGTGGAGCGCAGGCAAAGGAAGCTCCTGCCGTTCTTTGCACGAATCGCGCCGTAAATATAGGCAAACGAACCGCCGGGGCCGCTGTACGGCTGAAGCCCCTGAGCCTCTGAACAGCACTGTCCGATAAGGTCGCACATAAAGGTCGCGTTAATGGCAACGATGTTCTCCTGATTGATTATTCCGAGCGGATCAACCATATCGGGCTGTGAGCGGAAGGTAACTCTGTCGTCCTCGCTTGCGAACTTGAAGAATCTCTCGGAGCAGGCGCCGGGGCTTGAGCAGACAATCTTTGTGAGAACGCCCTCTTCGCACAGAGCCGCCATGTTGTCGCAGGCAACCTCTGAATAGATTTCCAGCTGTCCTATGCTCTTGAGGTGGGAGAGGATTTCCTCGCCGAGACCGCCGAAGCCGATTTGAACTTTGTCGCCCGAATGAATATAAGGAAGAATGTATGAGGCTATGTCCTTATCAACCTTTGAAGGCGGCTGGGCGGGAATCGCAAAGGTGGCGTGGTCGCACTCGACTATCCAGTCAAGCTCCGAAACGTGAATACGTGTAATTTCGGGATCTCCCGTCATCGGGTACTGATTTTTGTCGATAATCGCGATTCTTCTTTTAATTCTCGGATCGTTTTGCAGAACCGCACTTGTGCTGATACCGTAAACGCCGAGATTGCAGTAGCCGTCCTCATCGGGCGGGCACATGCACATTGCCGTAAAGTCACAGCCATATCTGAACGGACCGACCTGCAGCAGGTCATAAGCCATGCCGCCGCATTCCATGACGTTCATATCTATCGACATGCGCTCAAGCGGAAGATTGTAGGTTGTGATTTGGCGGAAGTGCTTTTTTGTTTCGGGGTCAAAAAGCATATCCACGGGCTGATTCATGACGTTGGAATAGAGAATTACGTCGTGATAGTCCTCCATGTGGGTATACATCTCATTCAAAAGCGCATAAGGAATGGAGCAGGCCTGGCCCAGCCATACGCAATCCCCGGGTTTAATTTGCATTGCCGCGGTGTGCAGGTCTACCTTGTGATCTTCGTAGTATTTTCTCCAGTCAATACTGAGGTTTTTTTCTGCCATCTCTTCTTCTCCTTAACATTATTATTCGTGCACCGAATTCCCCGACGCTCGTATAATTCCTCCCTATATCGAGCGCGATATGTAGCACGCTACTTTCATAATTTTATAGCTAATTTATCGGTAATGCAATACTTGAAAATAGACAATGTAGCGAGCTACATTTTTGTTATTTTGTCTAATTGCTATTTTCTCGAACTGGCTGTAAAATAACATACATTGTGTAGCACGCTACGTTACATCAGTGAAAACGGCGGGGTTTGCAGGCCTCCGATTATTCGGAACTTTCAGTTTGCGGTATAATACCGACTTATTTATAGCGGAATTATTCCAAAGCTTGAAGCATTTCCCCGCAAAAATAAAGGAGGAGACTATGGATTATCAGAAACTATTTGAAACAAACATTTCGGGCGAATCGATAAAAGCCTGGAAAGCACAGGGCAAAAAAGCACTCGGCCTCATCTGCTGCCATGTGCCGGTGGAAATTTTTGACGCTTTGGAAATTATGCCCGTACGTCTGAGAGCGACCGGTACCACAGAAAGTCCCGACGGCGATACATGGATGTCCACGTTCAGCTGCAGCTTTGCAAGAGGACTGCTTCAGTACTGGCTCGACGGAACTTACGATTTTCTTGACGGTATCGTAACGTCCGACGGCTGCATGATGTCCGCTCGCGCATACGACAACGCCGAACACGTTGACAAGACCCGGAATACAGGCAGATTCTTCTGCCAAATCGGCGCTCCGCGCATGTACGGAGAGCTGGAGCACAAGTTCTATATGAACGAGCTGCGCGACCTTATCGCAAAGCTGGAGGAGTTCTCGGGCAACAAGCTTAACGACTTAAAGCTCAAAGCCTCCATCGAAAAGCACAACGAAATACGCGTGCTTATCCAGAAGGTAAATGATCTTCGCCGAGAGAAGAACCCTGTAATAAGCGGTTCGGACGCGCTTAAGATTATGCTCAGTTCGACCAATTGCAGCACCGACGAATACATTGAACTTCTTAAGGCTTTTCTTGCCGACGCAAAAAACCGCGCCCCCATCACGGACAAGCGCGCACGCCTCATGATTATCGGCTCGGCTCTTGATAATGCCGGCTACCTCGATGTAATTGAGGAAAACGGCGGTCTTTTCGTTGCAGATGACCTGTGCTACGGCAGCAAGCCCTTCAACCATGTCATGGAAATTGATGAAAAAGACCTTCTCGGCTCGCTTGCCAAATACTACCTTACCCGAATCGTCTGTCCGCGCATGATGGATAACCGTGTAGCCTTGCAAAAAAGCATAGTTGACACCTGCAGAGAGTACGGCGTTCAGGGCGTTGTATATCAGAAACTGCAGTATTGCGAATGCTGGGGAGGCGAGAGTCTGTACCTTGAGCCTGACCTGAAGGCCGCGGGTATCCCCATGCTCACGCTTGAGCGCGAGGAGCACCTCGCCAACGCGGGACAGCTGGCAATCCGCGCTGAAGCCTTTATAGAAATGATTGAAAATTAGGAAAAGGAGGACTTGAAAATGGCTAAGGATACCAGACTTGAAGACGCCGTGATGAGCGGCGATCTGTCCGTATTTGATTTCTGCTGTGAAAAAATTGAGGGGCAGATGGAGCGCATGAAGGAAAAGAATCCCGACCTGCTCTGGACGCTTCAGATACAGTACGATATGTGGCACCAGGTTCGTGACGCACATGCAAACGGAAAGAAGCTCGTTTTCTTCGGGGGACCGGTTCCCGTTGATATAATCGTTGCTTTTGACTGCGTTCCCGTTTATCTTGACACAGTTCCCATACGACTTTCCCCGAACCCCACCTTAACGGGAAAATTCATCGATTCCGCCGAAAGATATGTTCCCGCCACCACCTGCGGGCTATGCAAGACTTATCTCGGCACCGCGCTTGAGGAACAGTACGGTGTTACTCCCGACGCGTTTGTATACTCCTCGGTCCCCTGCGACTCCTCCCGCGTGGTTTACCCCAACATGGAAAGAATTTTCAATGTCCCCGCTTTCTCCTTTGACCAGCCCTTCCGCAGAGATGACCGCGGTCTTGAATATCTGGTTGACCAAACAGAGAAGTTTGTGACTTGGATGGAGGAATTCACCGGAACCAAGCTCGACTGGGACAGGATGAAGGAAACCATGAAAAATGCCAACAGAACCTACGAGCTTCAGGGCAAATGCGCCGATTTGCGCAAGAGAAAGCCCTGCCCGCTGCCGGGGCGCATGCTGGTAATGAACGGAACCACAAACGCCATGTCCTGCTACCCCGAAATGGGCAATTTGCTCGAGCAGGAGCTGGCGACAGGCGAAATGATGTCGGAGCTCGGCATGGGACCCTGTCCCGACGGCGAGAAGCACCGCGTCGCTTTGCTTCAGAATATGCTTTGGTCCTTCTCCGGAGCAATGGACTGGATGGAGAGGGAGTACGGTGCAGTTACCGTTATGGACGCCTTCGGCTATCAGCACGGCGAGCTTTATGAGCACATGGACGACAGACACGACTGTTTTAAAACCATCGCGAGAAAAATGCAGAACAGTCCGATGATTCACGGCGCCGCAGGCCCAACAGAAAACTACATCTATCTTGTAGATAAGATCTTCAAGGACTATGACCCGGATGTATCCATTTTCCTCGGACATATCGGCTGCAAGCATACATGGGCCTCCGCGAAAATAGTCACCGACATGATTCAGGAGAGATTCGGCATTCCCACTCTCTATCTTGACGTTGACGGAATCGACGGACGCTACAAGACCCACGATGAGATAACCGGTGCTCTCGGCCAGTATTTTGACACCGTCGTCAATAAATAGCACACGGTCTTTCTCCGCTCGCGGCATTGCGTTTTCTTTTGTTATAAAGGCATGACTGTATTTGCGTGTGTCCCCTCCTTCTCCGGGAATTGAACTTCCATGTGCGCATACAAATAAGCCTGCATGCTTTTATATATTAAGGGAGGCTTCTGTAAAAGCAGAAGTCTCCCTATTTGCCGCTTATCGGGGTGTTTTACGTTGATTAGCTCATGGAGTTTTTAATAAGGCCCTTGATTACCGACAGACGCTGAATCTGGTTCGTTCCCTCAAATATTTGGAAAATCTTCGCATTGCGGTAGAGGCTTTCAATGGGATATTCGCGGCTGTAACCGTTTCCTCCGAAAATTTGAACCGCGTCGGTTGCAACCTTGACGGCCGTATCGGCGGCAAAAGCTTTTGCGGCGGCCCCGGCTATCGGGTCAAGCACGCCGTGATCAATCATATCCGCAACCCTGTAAGAAAATGTGCGCGCTGCCTGCGTTTGAATTTCCATGTCCGCTATCATGAACTGTATGGCCTGATTGGTGATAATGGGCTGTCCGAAGGTCACGCGGACCTTTGAATATTCAATACATTTATCTATTGCGGAGCGGCAAAGACCGCTTACTCCCGCGCCTATACCGGCAGGGCGCGTTATATCTAGCGTGGTCATTGCGATTTTGAAGCCCATGCCTTCTTTTCCGACGAGATTTTTCGCAGGGACTCTTACATTTTCAAACACGACCTCGGAGGTGTTGGAAAGTCGAATGCCCATCTTGTTCTCATCCTTACCGACGGATACGCCCTCACGATTGCGCTCGACAATGAAACAGGAAAGTCCGCGGGCTCCGGCGGCGGGGTCCGTAAGAGCAAAAACGGTGTAAATGTCCGCAACGCTGCCGTTTGTAATAAAGGCTTTAACTCCGTTTATCACATATTCGTTTCCTTCGCGCAGGGCAGTAGCGCGACAGGCTCCCGCGTCCGAGCCGGCGTCCGCTTCCGTAAGACAGAATGCTCCTATGCCGCCGTCCACATAGAACTTTGAAACATAGGCCTTCTGCTCCTCGGTTCCGAACAAAAGAATCGGGTCAACCGCCAGACTGTTTGCTCCTACGGAAAGTGAAAAACCGGCGTCCCCGTAGGCCAGTTCTTCCATCGCAATTGCGCAGCTAAGCTGGTTCATCCCCGCGCCGCCGTATTCCTCAGGAATAATAAGTGTCGTAAGGCCCATCTCGGCAACCTTTTTGTAAAGCTCCATGGGAAGCTCGCCCCGCTCATCAAAGCCTCTGATTTTGTCCCAGGTAAGCTCCTTACGCGCAAATTGACGCGCGAGCTGCTGAATGTCCCTCTGGTCAGGCGTTAAGCCGTATTCCAATGCTGTGTCTGTCATAACCATGCTCCTCTGTATGATAAAATATTAACAATAAACGGCACAGCTTAAACCTTATGTATTGAATCACAAAGGTGTATGCCCTTTATCATCTTTGATGTTGGCTCCTCCCGAAGTAAAGGGGAAAGGAGTCTATGTAGCACGCTACATTTATCGTTAAAAAAGAAGGCTTTCTAAGTAGCCCGCTACATATATATTCAAAAGAATAGAGCCCGAGCTCCTATTCTTTTCTTATTTGCTGATATTTTTATAGACCTTGTGGAGCAGGCGCTTAATTTCATCGAGCTCCTCTTTTGTCATGCCCTCAGCCATGCGCTGCTCGGCATCCTCAACATGGTCCGCAATTCTCTTCTCAAGCTCAAACGCTGAGTCCGTCAGGGTTATAATTTTCTGCCGCTTGTCCTGCGGGTCCACACTGCTGACTATAATTCCTTTTGCTTCCATGCGCTGAAGGATTCCGATAACCGTAGGGTGTTTAAGCTCCAGAAACTCCTCGATGTCCTTTTGTATTATTACCTTGTCCTGTGATTTAATCAGGAAGGACAGAACTCTGGCCTGCGAGAAGGTGATCCCGTATTGCTCAAGTGCTTTGTTCGCGTCCGCCTCGATATAGTCTGATATTCGTTTGATATAAAAGCCTGTGTTGTTGTGTTTCATCGCGCCGCCTCATTTAAGTAGTATGCTTCATATTAGCAGACCGCCGCTTTTTTGTCAAGGGAAGCCGCCAAACATTTATGAAGGCTCTGCGGCGAAAAAACGGTGTTATCACTCCGCTTGAAAGCGGGTGGCGATGTTGTTTTTCCGCCGCAGAAAACAGAAGTCCGGCCTGAAATAAAGCTGATATTTACTCAGCTTTTCGCCTTTACCGAAGTGGGTCTGTTATCCCCGTGCTTTACAAAAATCATCGTGACAAAGGCCAGCAGAACGAAAACGCAGCCGTAAGGGAAGAGTGTGGTCATGCTGACCTTGTCCATAAACACGCCTGAAATAAGCGGTGTAAGCGTCTGTGCGGCCATACTGGCGGTGTAGTAGAAGCCCGTATATTTTCCGACCTCACTGCCCTGTGAAAGCTCGACGACCATCGGGTAGCTGTTTACGTTTATGGTTGCCCAGCCGATTCCGGCCATTGCGAAAAGTATGTCCATAACGATTACCGAGCTTCCCGCACGGATGAAGGAGGAACACAGAAAGGCTGTTCCGAGGATAATAATTCCGGCCATAATGGTTTTTTTCCGCCCGATTTTTGAGGCGACCATGCCGACAGGCAGATACGAAAGGATGGCGGCGCCCGTGGCTATCGTAAGCGTTGTGTTGTAGTCGAGATTTAAAACACTGCTGGCGTAAACGGAGTATTTACTGATAACCGCGTTATAGCCGAAAAACCAAAGAACAACGGAAGCAAGGATTAGTAGCAGCGAGCGCTTCTCGCCCTTTGTCAGCTTGCGGGAGCCGGAGCCGTCGTCGTCCGTTTCCTCTATGTCATACTTGCGGCTCTCCTCTTTCATGTCCTTAACAAGCTTAGGTTCCTTGACCTTCCAAAGGAAGATGAGAAGCGAAACGAGCATAAGCGCCGCTATGCAAACGAAAAACAATTTATAGCTCATGAGAGCGTTAATCGCCTTGCCGGTTCCGAAAAGAGCGCCCATTATCAGCACTATTATTCCGCCCGCGGCGCCCATAAGGTTAATCACGGCGTTCGCCTTGCTTCGCAGGGGCTTGATTGTGACATCAGGCATCAGCGCCACAGCAGGACTGCGGAAGGTTGCCATCGAAAGAAGAATCATAAGCAGGATGGCCATGAAAATGATAAGCGGCGTTTTGTCATTCGCGACCGTCTGCGCGGCATAGACCTGACGGGCGGGCACGACATAATCGGTGTACTGTGGGTTTGCCGCTCCGTCTTCCGTCGTCATTGTAATTGCCTTGTACTCGTCCTGTGTGAATTTGTCCATAATGGCGACGGTTTCGCCGTCTGGTGTGGTTATTGACAGATCCGCGTTATAAAGGGTTTCCTGAGCCGTAGGATTCGTGGGCGCAACGGCGGAAATGTTTTTTAGCTGCATGCTGTCCGCGAAGGAGAGCATGACGAGAAACGCGGTGGCTAAGAGTGCGCCCGCAACTATAAACGGTGTGCGCCTGCCACGCGGGCTTTTGCATTTATCCGAAAACATGCCGAAAAGGGGGAGCATAAATAAAGCCAGAATATTGTCAAGCCCCATAATCGCGCCCGACCAGCTCTGGGACATTCCGAATTTATCCGTGAGTATTTTAGGGATAATGGTATCATAACCCTGCCAGAAGGCGCTGATGAGGAAAAAAGCAAAACCAACAAAGATTGTGCGCTTATAATTCAGCTTCATACCGTCACTCTCTCTTTTACATATTTAATTACCAAATAAAGTCTATACTATTTTTTCCTTCGATTCAATAATAATTTGACTGTAATACCAAGCTGCGATAAAATAAGACAAAATCGGGGGTGATTTTTTGTGAATAACAGTATTTTAATCGCGGGACTTTGTATCACGGGGGCAATTGTTGCCGCCGCCGGCATATCTGCTTTCCTTATAGCGCCCGAAAAAGCCTCAAAGGAAAAACGTGCTGCGTTCTCAAAGCGAAATTACGCACACAGGGGACTGCATGAGGCCGATAAAAACCCTCCCGAGAATTCCCTTCCCGCTTTCGCCGCCGCGGCGGAGCTGGGTTACGGAGTTGAGCTGGACGTGCATATAACCCGCGACGGAGAGCTTGCGGTTTTCCATGACGATAATTTGAAAAGAGCCTGCGGACTTGAAAGTGTCATTGAGGACTTAAGTTGGGACGAACTTAAAGAGCTAAAGCTTTTCGGAACGCAGCTCGGTATGCCGCTCCTTTCGCAGGTACTGGATATTATGGGGGAAAACTGCCCCGTGATAATCGAGCTTAAGCGCGGCAGCCGCAACACAGAGCTCTGCGAAAAAACATACGAAACCATGAAAAAGTACGGCGGAAAATACTGTGTTGAGAGCTTTGACCCGAGAATAGTCGCCTGGTTTCGGCACAACGCCCCCGAGATTTTGCGGGGACAACTTGCCAAAGACCCAAAAGAAATGATGAAGGACACCAGCAAAATAAACGCCTTCGCCGTCGGAAACCTTCTCACCAACTGCCTTGCAAGACCTAACTTCGTTGCTTACGGTCTGGGGCGAAAGCCGCTGCTTGCGCGACTATGCGAAAAAATGGGTGCCATGAAGGTTGCCTGGGTCGCGCATGACGGCTCAAGCGAAAAAGACAATGACGCCGTTATCTTCGAGTTTTACAGACCGAGTATAAAATATTAAAAGAAGCTGTCAGCAGTTGTGCTGACAGCTTCTTAATTTTGTTTATTTGAAGTTTGGCTTTAAATAAGCCTATACTCCCTTCGGATTCATGCTCCCCAGCTTATAGCCCTCAAGGTCAAGAGAAACGTATCTGAATCCCAGCTCGCGAAATTTATTCGTGAGGGTTTTTCTGAATTCCGCCTCGGCGATTTTTTCGATATTTTCAGGCGGCACCTCAATGCGCGCCAAGTCCCCGTGAACGCGCACGCGCATTTGTCGAAATCCGTTTTCCAAAAGAAAACCTTCGGCCTTTTCAATTCTGCGCAGCTTTTCCTCCGTTATGTTCTCACCGCTTGCGATTCGCGAGGCAAGGCAGGCGTAGGCGGGCTTGTCCCAAGTCGGAAGCCCCATTTCTTTTGAAAGCGCGCGAATTTCCTCCTTAGTAAGCTTCGCCTCAAGAAGAGGACTTGAAACTCCGCATTCAAGAACTGCCCTGCGTCCCGGGCGGAAATCTCCCAAATCGTCAATGTTTGAGCCTTCGGCAATTTGCTCTATCCCAAGCTCCTTTGCCGCCGACCGAATTTTTGACAGAACGCTTTTCTTGCAGTAATAGCAGCGGTCCGCGGGATTTGCGGAAAACTCCGCTATTTCAAGCTCGTTTGTTTCAAGGACTATGTGCCTTATACCCCGCTCGTTGCAGAAATCCCTTGCCTCCAGTAGCTCAAAGGCCGGAACCGAGCGCTGAGCTGCGGTGAAGGCCGTCACATTTTCACCCAATACGTCCTGCGCAACTTTTAACAGCAGAGTGGAATCAACCCCGCCCGAAAACGCCACGCCGAGCTTGCCGTAAGAACGGATAATTTCTTTAAGCCGTTCGTATTTTTCATCCAATGCCGACATAAGATAGCCCTTTCATTGCCTTGGTTTATTGCCTGTCAATCAGCTTTGCCGCCTCACCGAGCGTCAAGTCGTTTTCCCGCGCGACTCTTGCCAAATCCTCGTATTCGGGCTTGGAAACGCCGCCCGCGGTTTTAATGCGTACCGTGCCGTAAGGCGTCGCGATTTCCTCGATTTTCCGCTCTAGGGTCGTTCTGCGAGAGCCTGTAACCCGAACGCCCAGGCTGCTGGTGTGGCGAAGCATAAGCTCCGACAGTTTTTGTGTGTCTTCGGGCTTGCACAGGCAGCAAAGCATTACGCCCGGACGGGATTTTTTCATGCCGATCGGAATGTAATAGGCGTCGAGAGCGCCGTTTTCCAGAAGCCGCTCAAGGGCAAAGCCGATGGCTTCTCCCGTCATATCGTCCAGATTGCAGATTATTTCCTCAACATTTTCGGAGGAAGCCTCCGCTTCTCCGAGAAATGCCCGAACGCAGTTCGGAGCCGAAAAAGCCTTGGTTCCCAAGCCGTATCCCACCGCGCTTACCGTCATAAGCGGCTGGGCCCCGAATTTTTTAACAAAGTGCTTAAGCAGCGCTGCGCCTGTCGGCGTGCAAAGCTCGCCCGAAATTTCTCCGCCGTAGCTCGGTATGCCGCGAAGAAGCTCTGCGGTTGCGGGGGCAGGCACAGGCATGAGCCCGTGAGCGCAGCTCAGCTGTCCGCTTCCGACACGGATTGCGGAAGCGTGGATTTCAACGGGCGCAAGCTGCTCAAGCAGCATGCAAACCGCTGTAACGTCGGCAAACGCGTCAAGGGAGCCGAGCTCATGGAAATGAACTTCGCTCGCTGCTTTATTGTGAATCTTTGCCTCCGCTTCGGCAATGGAGCGATAAATCTCGAACACGTCACGGCGCACGTTTTCGGAAAGCGGCAGAGAGTCAATCAAACGCAGAATATCGTTCAAAGTTCCGTGCTTCTCTGCCTGCCCGTCGTGATGAACGTGCTCGAACTTTGTGCCTTGCTCCTCCTGTCCGTTAACGCGGATGTGAACCCGACGGCCCCGAACAGAACAGCTCTCCGCGTTTTCGAGCGCCATTTCAACTCCCGGAATACCGATGGCGTTAAACTCCCCGACAAAGGCTTCGGGCTTCTCCAGTAAATCCAGCAGGGCGGCACAAAGCATATCACCGGCGGCGCCCATGCCGCAATCAAAATAAAGTGTTTTCATTTTGTGTTCCTTATATGGTTAATCATACTTGCAAGATAACCCGCGCCAAATCCATTATCTATATTGACAACGCTCACACCGCTTGCGCAGGAATTCAGCATTGAAAGCAGCGCGGCAAGCCCGCCGAAAGAGGCTCCGTAGCCCACGCTCGTCGGTACTGCTATTACGGGACAATCGGCAACTCCGCCGACAACGCTGGCAAGAGCTCCCTCCATGCCCGCAACGGCTATAATAACGCTCGCGCTCATGATTTCCTTTGTAAAATGAAACAGACGGTGAGCTCCCGACACACCCACGTCGTAGAGCCGCAGCACCTCGTTTCCGAGCACCTCGGCCGTCAGCGCCGCCTCCTCCGCAACGGGAATATCGCTTGTGCCGCCGGTTGCGATAACAATTCTTCCGTTTCCCTCGGGCTCTGGAATCTCGCCTATAATTCCGACTTTTGCATCCCTGCGGTAATCAAGCGGATGTGAACGCGAGACAAATTCCGCCGCCTGAGCCTCAAGGCGGGTAATAAGTATTGTTTTTTGCCCTGCCGAGAGCATAGAGGCAATTATGCCGCAAATCTGTTCCGGTGTTTTTCCCGCGCCGTAAATAACCTCGGATATACCCTGACGAATTGCACGGTGATGATCCACCTTGGCATAGCCCAAATCCTCGAATGGCACAAGCCTCATTTCAAGCATTGCCTGCTCGGCACTTAAGCTTCCGTTTTCAACTTGGTGCAAAATTTCGGCGATACGTTCCTTTTCCATTTCAGGCTCCTTCAGCTTTGACAAAACTGCTCTTATTTTTTAAAGCATAGCATATTTTTCGCCGAAAATGAATCCTTTTATTTTCGGCAAACAGCACTTAAGAATGCGCTGCCTGACACCGGAAAGCTGTGCAACAAGTATGCTCCCGTCACAACAAATTTTTGTGCATCAGAAAACGATTTTTTTCTTTTCATTTTTCTTTGCTTGCGCTATACTTAGATTTGGAGGGATTTTTCTGAGCATTTGTTGGCAAGCCCCCGCAAAAAAGGCATGTATAAACAAAATATTGGAGGAACACTTATGGCAGTAAGACAAAACCTGATCGAGCTATGCGAAAAAATGGCTCACGGCCACTATGAAATCAACGAAGACTGTGCGGAATACAAGACTTTTGAAAAATGGATGACGGATGAGCAGATAAAGATTCTCATGGCAATGGAACTTTTGACTCCGGCTCTGCCGGCATCCGTTGCGTACGACATTGGCGAAGATGAGAATAAGGTCACGGAGATGCTTCGCGAAATGGCGGACATTGGCGTTGTACAAAGGATTGAAAAGGGCGGCATGGAGCTTTTTGTGCTTCTGGTTTATGCTCCCGGCGCCTTTGAGTTTATGCTCGTTAACAATGAATTCTGCGAGCAGCATCCCGAAGTTCCCGTATCTTTTGCCGAGCATGCGACAAAGAGCTACGCAAAAGTTATACACAACATTCCCATGGGTGCCGGCGTCATGCGCGCTATCCCCGTGGAAAAGGCTATACCGGTTGGTACTGAGCAAGTTAAAAGTGAACTTCTCAGCACTTACATCGAAGCAAACAAGGCTCATATCGCCATTCTGCCCTGCCAGTGCCGTCGCGTTCGCCGCTTCATGAACGAAGGCGCCGGTGACCTTGAAGGCGGTGCCGATCTTGAAACAGGTATGTGTATGTTCTTGGGCTTTGCCGCCGATATGTTCATTCAAAACGGCAAAGGCAAGCAGATTACCAAGGATGAGGCCTATGAAAAGCTTGCATATTTCGAAAAAATCGGCTGCGTTCACCAGATAACCACCCTGCAGCCCGGAAAATCGGTGGCTATATGCAACTGCATGCCGGGCACCTGTCTGGCACTTGGCGCAACTCAGTACTTCAACACGCCTGACGCTTCCCGCAGCAACTATGTTGCCGAGGTCGACAAGGAAGCCTGCGTTGCCTGCGGACAGTGCGTTGAATACTGCCCGAATAACGCCCTTAAGCTCGGACAGAAGCTGTGCACGGAAAGCCCCATCGAATACAAATTCGCCGAATCGGCCAGAGATACCGAGTGGGGTCCCGAAAAGTGGAATCCCAACTACCGCGACAATCGCGAGAACGTCGTACCGACAGGAACTGCCCCCTGCAAAACCACCTGCCCTGCTCATATCGCCGTTCAGGGATACATAAAGCTCGCCTCTCAGGGAAGATATATTGAAGCGCTTGATCTCATTAAGAAGGAAAACCCGTTCCCGGCAATTTGCGGACGCATCTGCCCCCACAACTGTGAGAACGAGTGCACCCGCGGCAGCTTTGACGAAGCCGTTGCCGTCGACGAGATAAAGAAGTTTATCGCCGATCAGGAGCTCAAGCTCGACGGTATGTTTATCCCCGAAAAGCTGCACAATTACGGCAAATCCATTGCAATCATCGGCTCCGGCCCCGCCGGCCTCTCCTGCGCATATTACCTTGCCAAGGACGGCTATAAGGTCACTGTTTTTGAAAAAGAAGAAAAACCCGGCGGCATGATGGTTCAGGGAATTCCCTCCTTCCGCCTTGACAGAGGCGTTGTCAATGCCGAAATCGAAGTCCTGCGCAGGCTGGGCGTCGTGTTTAAGTGCGGCGTTGAGGTCGGTAAGGACGTAACTCTTGATGAGCTTCGCAAGCAGGGCTTTGAAGCCTTCTACATTGCTATCGGTGCTCAGGCAGGACGTAAGCTGGGTATCGAGGGAGAAGACGCCGATGGCGTTATCTCAGGCGTTGATTTCCTGCGCAAGGTAAACCTTTGCCAAAAGATTCGCGTCTCCGGCAACGTCGTGGTTATCGGCGGCGGCAACGTGGCAATAGATGTGGCCCGCACCGCAGTCCGCATGGAAAAAACTGAATCCACAAAGATGTACTGCTTGGAAAGCGAAAAGGAAATGCCTGCCCTTCCCGAGGAGCAGGAGGAAGCAAAAGCCGACGGCATCGAAATCAACAACGGATGGGGTCCCAAGAAGATCGTTGTAGAAGACGGCAAGGTCACAGGAGTTGAGTTCAAAAAGTGCGTTTCCGTGTTCGACGCGGACGGCAAGTTCGCGCCCAAATACGACGAGAACACCACCATGGTCGTTCCCGCGGACTATGTTCTCCTTTCCGTCGGTCAGTCCATTGAATGGGGCGGCCTGCTGGACGGCAGCAAGGTCGAGCTGGGACGCGGCAATACCGCTGTTGCGGACAGCTTCACTTATCAGACCTCTCAGCCTGACGTTTTCGTAGGCGGCGATGTTTATACCGGTCCCAAGTATGCTATTGACGCTATCGCAGCCGGCAAGGAAGGCGCCATCTCCATCCATCGCTTCGTATGGGAAGGCCAGAGCCTGACCATCGGACGTAACCGCCGTGTCTTCACCGCCTTGGATAAGAACGGTCTTGACAAGAAGGCTATCTCCGCCGAAGGTTACGACAACACTCCGCGTCAACGTCCTCTTCACGACGAGAAGAAGTCAAAGAGCTTCAGCGATGACCGCATGACCTTCACCGAGGAGCAGATGAAAAAGGAAACCGCCCGCTGCCTGGGCTGCGGTGCAACAATTGTTGACCCGGAGAAGTGCATCGGCTGCGGCGTCTGCACCACAAAGTGCAAGTTTGACGCTATTCACCTTAAGAAAATTTACGATATCGAAAGCGTTGAATTCTTCAGCAGAAATGAAATCTTTGATAAGTATGCCGAAGATCGCAAGCACAACATCGAAATTCGCAAGGCTGCAAAGGTATAACAGCTATCTTTCGGCAAAAAACACTTTTAATAATTCAAGGACTTGGGAATATTCCCAAGTCCTTGTTTTTGTATTTTTTATGAGCCGCCCACCGAGCCGTCCCAGGTGTCGACCGCGGTAGACTTCGGTTTGCCGTCCTCAAACCATTTTGTTGTTACGGCCTTTGTTTCGGTGAAGAAGCGCAGTCCGTCCTTTCCGAGAACATGCAAATCACCGAAAAAGGACTGTTTGTGACCTGTGAAGGGAAAAATTCCGACAGGCACGGGAATGCCGACATTTACGCCGACCATTCCGCCGTGGGTACGGGCGGCAAATTCTCTGGCGTAGTAGCCGCTGCTCGTGTATATTACCGAACCGTTGGCAAAACGGTTTGCGTTCATGAGGTTCAGCCCCTCCTCGAAATCGCGGACGCGCTTAATGCACAGCACGGGTCCGAAAACCTCCTCGTCTCCTATGCTCATTTCTGGCGTAACAAAATCAAAGATTGTTGGGCCGAGATAAAAGCCCTCTTCATAACCCTTGACAAGTGCGTTTCTGCCGTCCAGAACGAGCTTCGCTCCCTCGTCCACGCCCTTTTGTATCCAGTCCAGCACGGACTTCCGATGTGCCTTTGTGACGAGCGGACCGAGCGAGCTTTGTTTGTCATATGCAGGACCGATTACGAGCTCGGAGGCAAATTTGACAAGGTACCTAAGCAGCTCGTCAGCTATACTGTCCTGCGCGACGATTACCGGAAGTGCCATGCAGCGTTCCCCCGCACAGCCGAAGGCGGAATTTATTATGCCGCGGGCGGCCCGCTCAAGGGAGGCGTCCTCAAGCACCAGCGCGTGGTTTTTCGCCTCGCAAAGCGCCTGCACCCTTTTGCCGCTTGCCGCCGCTTTGGAGTATATGTGCAGACCCACCGAGGTCGAGCCGACAAAGCTCACTCCCTTGATGTCGGGGTGCTCAAGAAGGATTTCCGCTTCGGACCTGCTGCAGGTGACAATGTTCAAAACACCGTCCGGCAGACCCGCTTCGATAAGAAGCTCCGCGCAGCGCAGGGCGGTCATCGGCGTCATGGAGGCGGCTTTTATAACGAGAGTATTGCCCGCCGCAATACAGAGCGGCGCCATCCAACCCATCGGTATCATACCCGGGAAGTTGAAGGGAACAATTCCCACGAATACACCCACGGGCTCGCGGTATAAAACCGTGTCGTAGCCGTCGGAGGTGTTCATGAGCGACTCACCCAGCATAAGGTTGGGGGTGCCGCAGGCGAACTCGACAGCCTCCTTGACCTTGAGTATGTCGCCCTTCGCTTCGTTCCAAACCTTGCCGTGTTCCCTTGCAACCATCAGCGTCAGCTCATCCATGTGCTCTTCCAGAAGCTCGCGGAACTTATAAAGCACAGTTACGCGCCTCATAACAGGCGTTGCCGACCATGACGCAAACGCGGCCTTAGCGGCGGAAACGGCGAAAAGCACCTCGTCCTTCGTGCAGCACGGAGTTTGCGCTATGACATCACCGACGCTCGGGTCATAGATATCCATGTATTTTTCGCTCTGCGAAACGAGCCATTTTCCGTTAACAAGATATTTTAGTCTTTTTATTTCACTCAAAATTAACACTCCCTTGCTTTTGAATGCCGCCCCAAAGCTCATCCTTTTCCGCTCCTGCCGCCGTCAGCAGGTCTTCAAGCTCCGAGGGGCTGAGGCTCTCAAGCGAGCCCTCCTCTTTAAACGCCGATATGCCCTTTAACACCGCATCAAACCTGCGTTTGTTTATCTTGTTGCGTATCGCGAAAAAGAGGCAGATGGACAGCAGAATAATCGGAATCAAAATAAACATCCACTTAATGCCCATAACCACGCCGCTCTGGGCGTAAGCGGTCGGGTCAAAATTCGCGGTACTCGCTTTGAGCAGATTGTATTCGTTCTGGTCAAAGCCCATTGCGCGCAGTCCGTAACCGAGCAGGAGCACCGCAACACCGCTCGCGAATTTCCGAAGGAAGGTTGTAAGTCCGCTGTAAACGCCTTCCCTGCGTTTTCCTGTTCTTATCTCATCAATGTCGTAGGTGTCTGTTAAAAGAGACCACGTGGCAAGATTTCCCGCCGCTGAGCCGACGGCAATCAGCGCCGCCAGTATGAAGAGGACAAAGAGGGGCGTGCTTGCGTCAATCCAGATAAACATAAGCGCCGAAAAAATCCAGGTCGGTATGCCTATAAAGAGGGGGAACACCTTGCCCTTCTTTTTTGCGAGCGCTCCCATCACCACCATCAGGATGACGGAACAGACGAGCAGGGTTCCGACTATCATCTCATAGCTCTTGTATCTTAAAACAACAATGTCGATATAGAAGATGAAAAGTGCCAGAACCAAGTCAACCGCTATCTGGAAGGAGAGAAAAATGCCGAGAAAATTCCTGTATGCGGGGTTTTTAAAGACCGAAGCGTAGGTTTTCAGCGTAATTTTCTCAACCGGCGGAAGCTCCTCCATCTCCCTTGTTCCGAGGAAGGTCATGAGCCAGCTGATGCCGAAGATTACGCCAAGAGCAAGTGCCATGATGAGGTAGCCCGTTTTCTGTTCGGGACCGTTCTGGCTGCCTCCGACGGATTTGATTATAATCCCGGGAACCACCGCCGCTATTAGCGAAGCCCCGCCCGAAAAGACCATCCTCATTGTGGTGAAACTTGTTCGCTCGTTATAGTCGGAGGTAATGTCCGATAAAATTGCGTTATAGGGTATCATCACAATTGTGAAAGCGGTTCCGAAGAACATATACGCGAAGGCGTAGTAGATGACTTTTGCCGTTACGCTCTCAATTCCGAAGGAGTAAAAGAGCGTGACAAAGGACAGGAACACGGGGATAATCCCTATAAGGAAGAAAATGCGCCTGCGCCCGAAGCGCGAGCGGGTTCTGTCCGATAGAGATCCGACTATGGGGTCGGTAATCGCGTCCCAAAGCTTACCGATGAAGATTATTATGGTAGCCGAAACAACCGGCAGCCCCTCAACCAACACCAGAAAGTTCATAAACAGCAGGCTGAAAACCATAAAGGCTCCGCCGCCGTAAATATCCCCGCAGGCATAGCTGAGCTTCTCCCTGAGCCGTCCTTTCATAAGCACGCCGTCCTTTCTAATTTATGATACTTGCCGCCGTTTTCACCATGAGCGGAATAATTCTCTCAATCTTCTCCTGCGTCATTCGGCTGCTTGCGCCGGAAGTTCCCAGCGAATACCTGCAATTGCCCTTACTATCAAGGACGGGGACAGCAACACACCTTATATGCTCGCTCAGCTCGCCGTCGTCTATCGCCCAGCCCTGGGCGCGCACTCGCGTTAATTCCGCGTTAAACGCCTCGGCGCTGCTTATTGTTTTATCGGTATATTTTTCGAAGCCGATGCCCGAGAGCATTTTTTCTCTTTCCTCCTCGAGAGCGAATGCCACAAGGCACTTCCCGACAGCGGAGCAGTGGAGCGGCTCGCTGTTGCCGATTTTGGCGTTGACAACCAGAAGCGAGTCCGACATGGTCTGCTCGATAACCACTGCCTTGCTGTTGGCGCATACACAAAGGTGCACGGACTCGCGGATTTCCTCGGCAAGGCGGTTCATGAGGGGCTTTGCCTCGGCGATGTCGCTGAAGTTTTTGTAATACTGCTCGGAGAGCTTGAGTATCGCAGGGCCGAGCTTGTATTTCTGCGTGTCCTTGGTTTTTTCAACCATGTTGGCCTCGAGAAAAGTGTCGAGAATGCGGAAGGCGGTGCTCTTGTTTATATCCAGCGCCTGCGCCAGCTCTGTTACGCCCACACTTTTGCGCGTCCCCAGAATAAGCAGGGCGTCAATACCCGTTTTCAGCGATTGGCTCATAGCGCTCTCCTTATTTTTTAAGAATAATGTTTTTAACTGTCCCTTCGGCGCCGTATTTGCTTATAAAATCGGTAAAGACCTTGTGTTCGCGCACAGTTTCAAGCGTGCTTTTATCGATTTGTTCAAGGATAGCGGCAAAGTCCGCATGCGTTACGCGGCTAATCTCGGTGAGCAGCTTCTTGCTCTCCCTCTGGCTTTCGCTGCGGTGAGGGGGATAGCCCCGCCCCGCTTCGTCGCAGAACAACTTTTCAAAAATGTATTTCAGATTTATATCGCCCGCCCAGCCGAAGCCCTTGTTTAGCGCCAGAGAAATGCAGTTGCCTCCGTTTATCTGCGAAAAGAGCCAAGCGTCCACGGGGTCGATTATATGCCCGCAAAAAACCTTCGGATACTGCATGACGGAAAGCAGAAAGCCGAGTCCCGTGCCGCAGCCGCCGACGACGAAGTCCGCCGCGCCCGTTTCAAGCGCGAGCGCCGCCATGAGCCCCGTGTGGATATAAGTAAGCTCCGGTACCGTCACTTCATCGGACATGCCGACATTATGAACCTCCGCGTCGACGCCCCTTAAGGCCTCAATAATATAAGCATTTTTATCTCTCGCGGAAACTTCGCTGAAAACTGCTATTCTCATGCTTTTTTACCCTTCCTCCCAATGCATTTTTCTGCCTTCTCGGCTATATCGCGCGCTGTCAAATGAAAGCGCTCCTGCAAATAGTCCTGCGTTCCCACCTCGCCAAAGCTCTCAAAAACCGCCACACGCTCCAGCGGTACGGGGCACTTCTCCGAAAGCACTTCAGCCACGGCGCTTCCCAAGCCGCCAATGGCGTTATGATTTTCCGCCGTGACAACGGCGCCGCAGTTTTGCGCGGCTTTGAGAAGAGTCTCCCCGTCCAGCGGCTTAACCGTGTGCATATCGATTACTGTTGCATGAATTCCCCTTTTCAGAAGGATCTCGCGTGCGCGAAGCGACTCGAGCACCATGATTCCGCAGGCGACAAGGGCAACGTCGCTCCCCTCTTCAAGAACATTTGCCCGTCCGATGACAAATTCCGCATTGTCGCCGTAAATACGCGTGACCTTGCGGCGGCTTGAACGCATATAGTAAACGCCGTTATTATCCGCCATGTGCTTAACCGCAGTCTTTAAAATTGCGGCGTCGGCAGGCTCGATAACCGTTGCGCCGGGAACTGCGCGCATAAGCGCCATGTCCTCAAACGGCATGTGCGTTCCGCCGTTTGCCGTAGCTGAAATTCCCGCGTCGCCGCCTATTATTTTCACGTTGAGCTTTTGGTAGGCACAGGAGAGAAAAATTTGGTCAAAAACCCGACGTGTTGCGAAGGTGCCGAACGCGTGGAAAAAGGGGATGAGCCCTGTGGCCGACATTCCTGCACACATTCCGACGGCGTGCGCCTCCATAATCCCGCAGTTTATGCCTCGCTCGGGGAAGGCCTCGTAAAAGCGTTTGGTGCCCATTGAATACTGAACATCGGCGTCCACCGCGAAAATACGCGGATTCTCCTTTGCCGCGTCAATGAGCGCGTCACAGTAAACGGCGCGCATTTCGCGCTCGTCTAAAATGGGGGTTTCAAGCAGATAGTTCATCTTTAAGCCTCGCTTCTATTCCCTTTATCGCGTTTGCAGCCATTTCTTCGCTGATGACCATGTAATGGTTGAAATCCTTTGTTTCCGAAAAGCAGCAGCCATGTCCCTTTTCGGTGTTCAGGATAATAACGGACGGTTTTTTTAAGTCCTTCGCCGCTCGGAGCGCCGTGTAAATCTCCTCCACCTCATGCCCGTTAATCTCCTGTGCTTCCAGTCCGAAAGCCTTGAATTTTTCTCTCAGGTCGAAGGGTCTGCAAATATCCTCCGTGAAGCCGTCGAGCTGGCGGCGGTTATTATCCACAAGAATTACGATATTCTCGAGCTGCCTGTGGGCGATAAACTGAATTGCCTCCCAATTTTGCCCCTCCTGAAGCTCGCCGTCGCCCACCATTACATAGACCCTGCTGTCTATGCCCTGAGCACGGTTTCCGATTGCCGCGCCGACAGCGAGCGAAAGCCCCTGTCCGAGTGAGCCCGTGGAGAGGTCAACCCCCACAGTCTTCAGCCTGTCGCAATGGCTGGGAAGGCTCGTTCCGTTTGCGTTGAGGCTTTTAAGAAGCTCCCTGTCGAAAAAGCCGCGATATGCCAGAGCCGCGTAAAGCGCTGGGCCGCAGTGCCCCTTTGAGAGCACAAACCAGTCGCGGTCACGCTTATTCGGGTCACTTGGGTCGATGTTTAAAATGTCCGTGTAAAGCACGGCAAGCGCATCGCAGATTGACATGCTGCCGCCGATGTGTCCGTAACCTGCCGCCGCCATCGCCGTAATTGTGAGCTTCCTTATTTCCGCGGCAGCGGCGAGCGTTGCTTTTTTGTCCATGCTTATCTCCTTCCGAACAGAAGATTTCCAATGAATCCGCGCTTTTTCGGCAGCGGCTTATCCTCATAGGAGTCAAGATATACCTCGGTACCCAGCCTTGCCGAGTCAACCGCCGCCAGCGCGAATTTGAGCACTTGCCTGCCCTGTACTCCGCTTAAAACAGGCTCGCGCCTGTTTTTTATTGCTTCGACAAAATCGCGGGTGGAGGCCTCAAAGGAATCCGCCCAGTCGCTCTTCATATCCCAAAACTCCGTTAGCTTTCCGTCGCGGTACATGATAACGGGAGCGACAGAGGGCAGCATGGTCGCCGTGCAACGCGTTATCCAGATAACGCCGCGCGAGCCGGTTATTTCCACCCGCTCGTCGCAGGTGTAGTATTTGCTCTCCACATACATATCGTCGGAGCTCATAATGTCCCAAACGCCGTAAAGCTTTTTGCCGCGGTGCTTCCACATGATGACGGCGGGGGAGTCGTTGTATACGCCCGGTATAACCGGCGTTTCGTCTATCCACGCAGTAACCTTTTCCACATCGCCCAGTAGATACATGACAGTCGAAAATTTGTGGTAGCCGTCGTCAAAAACCGTAGGACCGCCGCCTGAGAGCGTGCAGTTGAGTCGCCACAGCCATGACTTGGGGTCAACCTCCCAGCCGGTTTCCTTAACCGATTCCGTTTCGGGATTGCCCTTCTTCGGCATGTTCCCGACAAGGGGGATATTGCGAGAAGCGAGAGAGGCGTTATTCATTTTAAGGCGTATTCCGACAGGTTCGCCGATTTCGCCGTCATCCAGAAGTTTCTTGGCAAAACGGTAGGGCGGGTAAAATACAAAGTTTTCAAACACCTTGAGCAAAACGCCGTTTTCCTCGGCGGCTTTAATCATCTCGTCACATTCGGCAAGGTTTAACGCCATCGGCTTTTGCACTGAAACGTGCTTGCCCGCCCTACAAGCCCTGACCGTGTACTCACAGTGAAGGTGGTGGGGCAGAAGCAGCTCAACCGCCGTGACCTCCTTATCCGCAAGCACCTCGTCAAAGTCCTTATAAATCTTCGGCACGCCGTGCTCCTGAGCAAATTTCTTCGCGCAGGCGGTGTTTGTGTCGCAGACGCCCCAAAGCTCCGCATCGGGGTTATTCTTATAGCCGGCGGCGTGCAGGGTCGCTATTCTTCCGCAGCCGACAAGGACGAATTTCATTTTTCCCATTTGCTTCCCTCCCGATTTCTAAGCTAAACAGTTTCCTGCGACGCTTCACGCTCGTACTTTGCACGTTTTTCGTCCATATAGGAGGGGATGGGAACGTCCCACCAACCAAAGGCTTTACCGCCCGAGTTCGGATAGTCCCTGCACACCTTGACATGAATGAGCGCGGGAGATTTTGACCCCAGCGCCTCATCGAGCGCCTTCGCAACACCCTCGCCCGTGCTCTCGGCATAGGCTTTTATCCCGAATGAGCGCGCCAGTGCCGCAAAATCGGGGCTGTAGCTTTTTCCGTCGCACGTTGTAAAGTCGTTTCCGAACACGCTTTTTTCGCCTAGAACATCCATTTGCAGGTCGCTGATGGCAAGCCAGCCGCTGTTATCGGCGACAATAACCACAATGGGAATATCATACTGCGCCACAGTCGAAAGCTCCTGCACGGTCATAAGAAAATCGCCGTCGCCCACAAGCGCGACTACGGGCCTCTCGGGGCAGGCGAGCTTTGCGCCGAGTGCGGCGGGAACCGCCCAACCCATGGTCGAAAAACCGCCCGTCGTGAGATTGCAGTAAGGCTTTTTGTAACAGTACTCCTGAAAAAGCTGCGCCTGCGTGTTGCCTGATGAGGTGGTGATAATTGTTTCGTCAGGGAGTGTGTTTTGAAGCGTGCCAATAAGCTGTGATATGGTAATATTTTCAGTTTTTACGGCTCTTACGCCCTCAAGATACTTAAACCACTCGTTTCGAAGCCGTTCAATTTCGGCGAGGTATTCGGTATCTATTGAAAACTCCGGCTTCATATCCAGAAGCGCACTTAAAAAATCGTTAACGTCAGCGGTTACCGCGAGATCTGGTTCATAGTTCTTACCCAGCTCGGCGGGGTCAATATCCACATGAATCAGCTTCGTATCGGGGAAATTGAAGGCTGCGCCCTTCCTGTAGGAGCAGGTGGTTTCGTCCGCGAAGCGCGTACCGAGGGCCAGAATAAGATCCGCCTCGCGGCTGATTTTTAGCCCGACAGCCGTTCCCTTCGAGCCTGTGTGGAAGCAGTATTGCCCGTGCGTTTCCGCAACCGCGCCTTTCGCGGCAAGCGTTGTAATTACGGCCGCGCCCCATTTTTCCGCAAGCTCAAGCGCCTTTTCACCGGCTTTGGCGTTCAGGGCGCCCGCGCCGAGGAGAATCAGCGGACGCTTCGCAGTTTTCATGAGCTCAAGAGCCCGAAGAACTGCTTTTTCATCCGCACAGGGCTTATATACCGCGCGCTCTTTTTCACCCTCAACGATTTCGCAGTCGCAGTAAGCGCACTGAACATCCATGGGCAGAGTGACGACACAGGGACCGTGCCGCCCCGTTGTCATTGCTCCGAAGGCGCGCTTCATAATTCTGGGGAGCTGACGGGCAGATTCGGTGCGCCAGCTGCGCTTACAAAGCGGCTCAAGGCTTCTTATTATGTTGCTGTCCTGATAGCGCTCAAGCTCCTGAAGCACGCCCACGCCCTTCATGTGCACATGAGTATCTCCGCAGAGCGCAAGAAATGAGGTGGAATCGGCATAGGCGGTGCCGAGGCCTATGCTCAGGTTCAGTGTTCCGGGACCGATGGAGGAGAAAACCGCCAGCGGTTTTCCCTTGACGCGGAAATAGCCGTCCGCAATAGCCGCGGCCGACTGTTCATGCTTTACCTGCAAGTATTTTATATTGCCTGCAGCCTCTTCCTTTCGCACGGCGTCAAACAGCCCAAGAACCCCGTGCCCGGGTATTCCGATAATATATGGTACGCCCTCTTTAACCAGCTGTTTAACGATAACTTCTCCGCCTGTATACTGCATATTGGCAACCTCCCCATAACTTTATAATATCAGTTTATATAGGTCAAATCTCTTTTTCAAGAGTTTTTGAAAAAGGGGTTGCGCGATGTGCAACCAAAATTTTCGTCGTTATTTTGCAGTCTCTTCTTTTTTAATAAGTCCCGATTAAATGCGTCTTTCCGAAGGCAAAAAGAAAGAGTATCCCGTTTCATTTTGCAGTCGCATCGTACAGCGGTCAGCAGGTATTATTAATTTTCATTATCACGCCAGTTCCGTAAGTCGAACCGTGCTTTCATTGTGGCTTTGGTTGGGTCAGTGTCACATGCTTCGGACACGCTGATTTCTATGAATAATGTTGATATTGGGAGGTCTATTTGTATCTAACTTGGTTGATTGAATAACATTTAAAAATGTGGTATAGTCAGAATGTCGGCAATGCGCAAGCCGCAGGTTTTTTTAGTTTTACGCAGCGGTCACAGCACCGAATATTTGGAGTTTACTATTTTGAGGGAAGGGAATGGGACACATGAGCGAGACTGATAGCAAGGACACATCCGTACGCGAACCAATTTTAAAACTTGGTCAAATGGTGACCAACCGTCTGTTTTATAAGATTACACCGGAGGATCCCGAATACTGGGGTTTGGCAGCAATAGTTACCGATGAGGAGGCCGAGGTCGCGCTGACTATGAAGAGGCGCGTTCCCAGAACCTTTAAGGATATGCTTAAGCTTACGGGAAAGGACCCCGTCAGGCTTCAGGAACTGCTCGACCACATGAGCGAGGTCGGCATAATCGAATACAACTGGGAAAACAAACTACGCGAAAAGCAGTATATTTTGCCGATGTTTGTTCCCGGCAGCGCCGAGTTTACAAACATGAATGTCGAGCTGCTCAACGCACACCCGGAGATGGCGCGTTTTTTTGAGCGCATGGCTTTTCTTCCGCTTGAAAAGGTCACGCCCATGGTGCCTCCCGGTGGCGCCGGAGTCGGCATGCACGTCATTCCCGTCGAGAAGGCGATTGAAGCGGAAAACAAATCCGTCCCCGTTGAGCATATCACCCACTGGCTCAAAAAATACGAAGGCAAATATGCTGCCAGCCCCTGTTCCTGCCGTCTTTGCCGCGACAAGCTTGAAGAGGGCTGCGGCGATGACTATAACGACTGGTGCATAGCCGTCGGCGACATGGCGGACTATGTTGTTGAAACCAAAAAGGGCGGCCGCTACATAGATTACGACGAGGTTCTGGAGATTTTAAAGCGTGCCGAGGATAACGGCTACGTTCACCAGATTACCAATATCGACGGCGAAAACAAGATTTTCGCTATTTGCAACTGCAATATAAATATCTGCAACGCTCTGCGCACCTCTCAGCTTTTCAACACGCCCAATCTCTCCCGCTCCGCATACGTTGCGAGAGTTAAGGAGGACAATTGTGTTGCCTGCGGACGCTGCGTTGAATATTGCCCCGCAGGTGCGGTTAAGCTCGGTCAGAAGCTCTGCACCAAAAACGGTAAGGTGACTTATCCCATGCAGGAGCTTCCCGACAAGGTCAAGTGGGGACCCGAAAAGTGGACGCCCGACTATCGCGACAAGAACCGTATCAACTGCTACGACAGCGGAACAGCACCCTGCAAAACGGCCTGCCCCGCGCATATCGCGGTTCAGGGCTATCTGAAAATGGCGGCACAGGGAAGATATCAAGAGGCCTTGGCGCTGATTAAGAAGGAAAACCCGTTCCCGGCTGTCTGCGGAGCAGTCTGCAACCGTCGCTGTGAGGACGCCTGCACCCGCGGCACAATCGACGAGGCAGTTGCAATCGATGAAGTCAAGAAGTTTATCGCTCAGCAGGACCTCAAGGCCGAAACTCGCTATATTCCTCCCGTTGTTCAGCCTTCGCTGCGCGGTCTTTATACGGACAAAATTGCCATTATCGGCGGCGGACCCGCGGGACTCAGCTGCGCTTTCTATCTTGCCGAAAAGGGCTATAAGCCCACAGTTTTTGAAAAAGAATCCCGTCCCGGCGGTATGCTGACCTACGGAATTCCCTCCTTCCGTCTGGAAAAGGATGTTGTTGACGCCGAAATCGACATTATCAAGGCTATGGGCGTCGAAATAAAATGCGGCGTTGAAATCGGCAAGGATATTACAATACCGGAGCTCCGCAAGCAGGGCTATAAGGCCTTTTATCTCGCCATAGGCTGCCAGGGCGGACGTCAAATCGGTGTTCCGGGAGAAGACGCGGACGGTGTTTTCGCGGGTGTTGATTTCCTGCGCCGCGTAAATCTCGACGAGAGCGCCACAAAGCTTCACGGAAAAACAGTGGTTATCGGCGGCGGAAACGTAGCTGTCGACGTTGCCAGAGCGGCAGCGCGCTGCGGGGACGAGGCTGTCGGCATGTACTGTCTTGAAGCCCGTGAGATAATGCCCGCGGACAAGCAAGAAGTTCACGAGGCCGAGGCAGAGGGTATCTCCGTTAACTGCGGCTGGGGTCCCAAGGAAATCCTCACCGAAAACGGGAAGGTCAAGGGCATAGTCTTTAAGCGCTGCGTCAGTGTGTTTGACGACGAGAAGCGCTTTAATCCCAAGTACGATGAGAATTACCAAATTACTGTTGAGTGCGAAAATGTTTTACTTTCCGTCGGGCAGAGTATTATTTGGGGCGATTTACTCTCCGGCTCAAAGGTTGAACTCGGGCGCGGAAACGGCGCATTGGCCGACGCTCTTACCTATCAGACCGCCGAGCCTGACATTTTCGTCGGCGGTGACGTTTACACAGGTCCCAAGTTCGCTATCGACGCTATCGCCGCAGGCAAGGAGGGCGCAATCTCCATCCACCGCTTTGTCCGTCCGCACGCCAGCATGACGATAGGGCGCAACCGCCGTGAATTTATCGAGCTTGACAAGGACAATGTAGTTGTAGAAAGCTACGATAACGCCTCACGCCAGTGTCCCGAAAACGAAGCCGCCGAAACTGCCGCGAAGTCCTTCCGTGACACCCGCAAGGTTTTCACCGAGGAGCAGGTCAAAACGGAAACAGCCCGCTGCCTGGGCTGCGGAGCTTCCGTGGTTGACACCAACAAGTGCATCGGCTGCGGTATCTGCACCACGAAGTGCGAGTTTGACGCAATCCACCTTTACCGCGAGATGCCGGAGTGCAGCAGAATGATTAAGGCCGAGAAGAAGGTCACGGCGCTGCTTCCCTATATGATTAAGCGCGAGATTAAAATTAAGCTCAATAAAGATAAGAAGTGATTATATATGCATGAGTTAGGAATTGTGTTCAGCATCATGGAAAGCGTTGAGGCACTCGGTAAGGAAAATGACCTTACAAAGGTGTCGTCAGTCACTCTCGAGGTGGGAGAGGTTTCCGGAATTGTCCCGATTTTTATTACGGACTGCTGGAAATGGGCTGTGGAAAAATCTCCGCTGTTAAAGGGCTCGGAGCTTATAGTTGAGCCTATAAAGGCGGTCACCTTCTGCAACGGCTGTGAAAAAACCTATTCCACGATGGAGTACAAGAAAATCTGCCCCTATTGCCGGAGCGAAGACACATACCTTCTGACAGGCAACGAGGTAAATATCAAAGAAATCGAAGCCATGTAAAATAGTGCCGCGTTCATCTAATGAACGCGGCTCTTTCTATTCGGGCCCAGATTACGACAACGTAATCAGATGAGTATGCGAGTCGATATGCCTCTTGGCTCTTTCATTCTCGGCATAGGCATAGACAATTTCCTGAAAGGAGCTCAGTACATCCGTGAAAATTTTATTTTTTATGGCGACAAGGGAGAAATTTCTCTGCATCGGGTGTCCGTCGACATTGCAGGCCCACATGAGCCCCTCTGCACATTCCTTGTGAACAAGTCGCTCGGATATAGCCGAAATACCATGCCCGTCGACGACAGCCTGCTTAATTGATTCAATGTTGCTGCACTCCCAGCTGCTTTTGAACGGAATATTGTATTTGTTAAGCAGTTCCTCGGCCTGAGCCCGTGTTCCGCTCCCGTTCTCTCTGAAGATAAAATTCTCCCCTCGAAGTTCGTCTATTTTTATGGCTTCCCTGCCGAAAAATCGATGGTTCCGCCCGCAGACAATGACCATGTAGTCGTCCATAGCCGCAAGGCTTTCGATCTTGTCGTTTGATATTTTGCCCTCAACCAGTCCTATGTCAAGCTCGCCATTGAGAATCCGCGCTTCAATTTCGTGCGTATTTCCGATAAATACGTGTGAATCTAAAACAGGATAAGCCTCGTTAAGCCGTTTCATGATTTCACTCAGTACGGAAGAGCCGACGGTAACCGTAGCGCCAACCCTGATATACTTGTTTTCCGAACTCTGCCTCAGCCATTCGATAATGGAGTTCTGATAGGACACGGCCTGTTTTGCGTATTCCAGAAGTTGCTGTCCTGTTGGCGTCAATATCAGTTTTTTCCGAACTCTCTCAAAAAGCAGAACATTAAACTCTTTTTCAATTTCGGTGATTGCCTGACTCACGGAAGATTGGCTTACATACAGTTTTTTTGCAGCTAAGCTCATTTTGCCGCTTTCCGCGACTCGTATAAATATCTCAAGCGTCCGCAGTGTCATAAGAGAGTTCCCCCTTTTCTCGATAACGGACAAGGTTTTCCCTGATTTCCCGACAGCTCATCTCAACGGCAGCCGTCAGCACCGCGTGCCTTTCATCCTCATCCTCAATCTCATTTTTAACAGTAAGTCTGAGCTGTCCCAGAAGCTTATCAATTGCCTCAGGCATAAATTGTAGATAACCTAATACTGGGGCATTTTCAGCAATTCCAAATTCCTTGACGACGTCTTTTTTTCGAAGTTCTGATGGCGTTTTGAAGCCGTTCTCGTCGGTACCAATCCATGCATGACTGTTAAGCATATCTATAAAACTTGCAATAAAGGTTTTTGTTTGTTGTGAAAATGAATAGCTCCAAGAGTATTGGCCTTTAAAATACCCATCGTTTTTTTCGGCAAGTACCGATAATAGTACACGGCAACGGGCTGTAGATTTCTCTTACAGTGGGGTTTCGCTTTATTTCATCAACTGTTTCCTTTAATATAAGCGAAAAGTCAAAATAGTTATTCTCATAAAATAACGTTTGATAATTGTCAATACAACTTTGCAGATTCGCTGGCCATTTCTGCGTTCCAAATGAACTTTCGTTTAGTATGCTCATGATTGATATAAACAGACCAGTTTCTGCATACCGTTTCAACCCTAAACCCTGCATTCCGCTTTTACTATAAAATTTATCAACAAATAGCTTTGTTTTTATTTCATCAAGCACCGTGAATTTCTGAAATTTCTGAACGTATTCCTGGAGTATTTTGAGACAAAACCCATGGATTGTACCTATATACATATGAGCTAACCCTTGGGTTGTACCTAGCTCTTCACGGGCGTATTTATAAATACGATCCTTAAGTTCTACTGCTGCTTTTTGGGTAAAAGTAAAGGCAACAATATTATCTGGGTGCACGCTTGGGCGTTGTTTGAGAATATTTACAATTCTCCGAGTAACAACACCTGTCTTGCCGGCGCCAGCACATGCGATTATTTCAAGATTTTCATCAATTGTATCGACTGCAGTCTTTTGAGCAGGAGTCAATCCGTCCATCAAACCCATATTTCCATCTACCTCTCATTAGTTTGGTACACAATGATAGTATTTAGCTATCATCATGAGGCTAAATTACTTGCTTGATTCTCGCCAGACCACAGTTGTTAGATTAATTACATATTAATACAATTATCCCATATATTCAATATTAATGTCAGCGTTTCAAAGACAAAATTAATAAAACAGCATGGTAGAAGCATCAATAAGTCTAGCAATTTGACTAGACAAATATAATTTTTGTATGTGTTACCCCCCTGTGTATGGGGGCCAAAAATGAAAGGCTCCAATCTTTTGCTTTCTGTATTGACTGGAACAAAGCGATATGATTATAATCTACACAGAGGTGATACTTATGCTGCAAATCAAAACAAGTTTGGCCAATAGCCAGAAACTTGTTGATACGCTTGTTCAACACAAAAATGATGAAGGTATTTCAGCAATTTCGCAAAGCGAGATTGCTAGGAGCATAAACCGTTCTCAAACATGGGTTTCACAAGCTATTAGACGTATTAATACAGAAGATACCTGCATTGAAATAATTGGCGAATCACAGTACGTTGTTCATTACTCCAACTTGTCTGAACGTGGTGTGTACTCAACAATTCTTGACCTTATTAGCTTGACCTTGAAGTACCCGGAAATCTTGAGAATGCAGGACAATGAGCTGTCCAGACTTATAAGCTCTCCTGTAAAAACTATACAGATGTATAAAGCCTATATGCGGGATATTATCAAAACAACCTTAACTAATAAAACCGCTTAAATATTCAATATAATATCAGGCTTAAATATATCATAATAACAAGGGTAACCTACCAAAACAAAAGCGTAAACATCAAATAAACATCAGCGCGTAGGTTTTGCACCTTCTCCACCCAACGAATTACCCTTAAAAAGTTCGTAAATACAGCAAAATACCCCGGATTCTTACGATTCCGAGGTGTTATTGCTGGTTGCGGAGGCGGGATTTGAACCTAGGTATGGTTGGGTGCTTCCAGCTCTTATTGACTCAAGATATGCTTTCCCTTCCGGTTCAATCGTTCTTTGCTTGGATGTTTTACTCATCTCTACGACAAATCACTTTTTTACAATCTTATTTATTGCATCAATGATAAAATGATCCCCAAATCTATTTATGTCTGCCATAGGCTTATCTAAAATAGATCCCGGATATATTACATGAGTTTTAACAAATTCAAATATCTTATTAACATCCTTAGTGTTTAAATGCTTTTGCGCCAATTCAATTTGGTGCAAAATTTGTTTTATTACAACATCTGAATCAACCATAAGATTCACCTCCCTTATATGGGGCAAACACCTTGTATTGAAGGCTTTTTTCATACGAATAATAAATAAGTCAAAACTACGTTGTAGAATAAGTATTTCACCGTAATGTAACAAAAAATGTGTCTCAGTTCTTACGAGCCTTCTGATTTATAATTTTTTTCAACTGCACAGCTTGTTCAGGTGATATATCTCCTACAGCGAAAATGTCTAACGTATTTGAAGTATAGTCAACCATCTTATTTATCAACGACTTGTTATCAGATGCCAAAAAAGAAACCCCTCCATCCTTATCAATAATACGAATAGCTCCTCGAACATCATCGGGAAAGTTGTCGAGAGAACAATCTTCAGCCCGTAGATGTGACGGTATTGATTCTAAATGCACCTTTGATTCCACAAATCCTATATACGCAGGATCAACTTCAGCTTCTTTGGCTAATTCGTTTTGCATATTTTGAATTAACCATTTTGTAAGAAGATAAACAGAGTCATTTACTGGGTTAGCCTTCGGGTTGGCGGGCATTTTAGGGATGATGTCTGTCATTGTTAAAATGTGTACGGGCTTTTTTCTTTGACTAAGGCAGTCCCACAGAGGCTTTATGTATGTATCCTCTGTTTTCTCGCAGGTCGAACATATTAATTCCCACATATAATCATCGGTGTAAAGATAGAATGTATCTGTACCAATGCAACTGATTATGCTTTCATAATCCTTATATGGAGAGTCATGGCTTTCATTAAGCACCTTATACATTAGAGCTTTTGCCACAGCTTCAAATGCAGAAGATGTTTTGTGCTGCACAACCTGTGTGTAGTGGAAATACCTAGCCATTAAAAAGTGCTCAATTGCGTGTTGGCCTCGTATATCAAATACAACCAAATCTATCTGTTCTTCCGCACCATTATCTCTATGGATTGGACATTTTTCGATTCGCATTTGACGCAAGATGTATTCCAGTTCTACATTACCAAAAGAAACTCCTGCTTGCCTTGAATCACGTAATAAATAATCAAGCCTATCGGCATCGAGACTTGAATGCAATAACTGGGCATAAACCGGTTTCGCCTGTGTATCCCCGATAATGATTCCGCCAATTTCTTCTGGTGAGATACTGACTTCAGTAAGGATAGCGCTTATTTGCGGATCACGTCGAATTACTTCAGCACCGAGATGTTCATGATCTTTTTCCTTGCGCTTCTTAAAATTTGCAATGTCACTCAAGAGGCAAGGACTATCATTAACAGATTCCTTTGGCCCTTCGACCATTTCATCGGTGCTTTTAACGGTATCAATATAACTGTAAACACACTCGCTTAAATGAGAAAACGGGAAGTGACCCACATCATGAAGTAATGCTGCAATTCTCACTTTTCGTACATCATCAAGAGAAAAAATAATTCCATCTTTGGATGGGGTATTATACTGTCGGAATAATTGGTCGCACATTTTTCCAGTAATACATAGCACTCCAAGGGAATGAACAAACCTCGAGTGCTCCCCACTGGGGAATACATAAGAAGCGAATCCCATTTGTCGGATTCGCCTCAACCGCTGCATTGCTCGAGTATCTAAAAGACGTACTTCTGTCTTAGACAGGTTTATACATCCATAGATTGGATCGTTGATAATCTTATAGTTAAATTCCGAGGCGTATTGATTAATATCATCATTGGCCATCTAGCACCTCGTTAAGCCGCTTTTAAGGATGTATATGCAGAAAATGCAATTCTTGTCTGCTCTTCAGTAAATTGCGGCTTTGTTTTTTTAATTTTAGCAACAATGTCTTCAACAGTACTATATCCGCGGTTGTTCCAGTATGCGATAGATGCAATAAGTTCATACCATTGAACAACGCTAAGTTGTAAACTGTTATTTGCTATTTCTTCTTCGAGTGCATTAACCTTAGAAATCATAGTAGCATAAGGTTCCTTGAAACTATTTTTCTCAATAGAGTCAAATCCTTCAGGGATAACCTGATAAGCAATGGCCGTTAAATCTGTAGAATAAGGGCCATGAATATACCAGCTATAGCCATAGCCTAACGGTAAACCGATGTCTTGGGCGAGGAAGATTTTTTTCTGAAGGAGTATTCTATCGTTTATTGTTTCAAGGGAACCACAGTTGAGATCACGAAAAGCAATTGCTGTAGCAATTTGTGAACTATTCATATTAACACCTCCTCGTGTTTATTATATGACAGAAGAAAAGAAAACTCAATGGCAATTTTGTTAATATTTGAGCTAATGTTATTACTGAGCTCTCGAACTATTTATAAGTTTATTAATGGCTATTAAGTGTGACTTTGCAAACTGACTTCGCAAAATTTTATTTACACTAGCTTAAATGAATTTGTTTGCCCAAGATATTTTCAACGATATACAGCCATCCTCGTCTTGAATAATATCAACCATATATCCTTTTCTCTTGTATTTATTTACTACATAATTAATTTCCTCATCTGACAGTCCATCATAGTTATCTGATTTGGGCATTACTGGACCGAAAACGCAGTAATTAACTTCTTTGTATAGACCTAATATCCTTTCATTTACCACTGCGAGACGAAGATCGGATAGATGTCGCTCTAATTTAGCTGATTTTTTCATATTGCTCTTCTTATGCCTCTTCAATTATTATCCAATAGCGTGTTATAAACAATCATACTAGAGGTGTTATGAGATAGATTTTCTTTAGTGTCCTAATAATACGCAGATGCCATAGATAACTACAAAAGGTATTCCTAAAAGAACGAGAATGCTTATTGCCCACACACCAAATGATGCAAAGCCAACAAAAAACACCCTTATAAGCCCTGGCAAATGAGATCCTATTTCAACGATAGCTTGTAGTGATTATTCTTGCCACTTCCACTGCACATTCTCAACTCCTTCTCCCTATATTGAATATTCCTATTTGTACTCAATTTGATGTATACCAATAACTTCTCTTCTAATAAATACAATTTCAAGTAACGTCTGGTTTAAAAGTCTAAAAGGTGAATTGGGGAACTTTAAAGGATTCATTAAACATTGGTAATTCAAACTCAAATATGTCATGGCCTTTTCCTGCTTATTATTGGTTTATTATACTAAATATTAACATGAGATGCAATATAACTTTGTGAGCATGGTGAATAAGCTTACGCCGGATGCCACACTTGAAATTTTAAGATAAGGCTAGGAACTCGTTCTGATGCCGATAACCGGGATTGAACCTAACAAACAAAAAAGCTTAAACATCAAGCAAACATCAAAAAAGTCTTGTAACCACGGGCTTTTGCGGGCATTTGATGTTTACCGCAAACATCAAATAAACATTAGCATGTAGGTTTTGGCCTTTCCTTGCATCACGAATTGCCCTCGAAAAGTTCGTGAAAACAGCAAAACACCCCGGAATCTTACGATTTCGAGGTGCTTTTGTTGGCGATACACAGTAAAAAAGATAATGCCGTAAAAGCCTTTGGTTTCAATGCTTTGTAACCGTCAAATAACAGGTCACCTATCACAGGGGAAATAAACATGCTACAATTGACTCCAACATAACTTGAAAAACCACATGTGGATTTTCATGACAAAACGGAGCGATTGTATGAACACAAGAGATATTGCAAGCGAGTACCGGCTAGCACATTGGGCACAAGTTACGCGTGAGCGTGCTGAGAGAGGTCTTTCAGTCAGGGCGTACTGCGGCGAAACCGGAATACACGAGAACACATATTTTTATTGGCAACGAAAACTTCGTGAGGCGGCATGTTTAGAAATGCAAGTGGCGGCCGAGGAAAAAGCCAATATTCCAAACGGTTGGGCACTTTGCGTTAAAGGCGAACCGACACAAGCGCCAGGACTGACTATCGAAGTTGGAGGCTGCCGCATAGCGGTCAGTGAGGACACGGACACGGAACTTCTCGCAAAAGTCTGCCGGACGTTGAAAGCACTATGATAGGTCTCAGTGGAAAGCTCTGCTATCTTGCTTGCGGAGCTACAGATATGAGAAAATCAATAAACGGGTTGGCCGCAATTGTGGAGGGAAGCTTTAAGCTTGACCCTTTCGGTGGTTCGCTGTTTGTTTTCTGCAACCGGAGCCGGGACAGACTGAAAATACTCGAATGGGATGGTGACGGGTTCTGGCTGTACTTTAAACGACTTGAGAAGGGACATTTTAAGTGGCCGGTCGAGGGAGAAACTACGACGATGAACCTATCCGGAGATGAGCTTGCGATTCTTCTCGGCGGAGCAAAAGTTGAACTGAAGCTACGTCGAAATGAGGTTACGGAGCGTCGCGCAATGTAAGAAAAAGCGGACCGAAATGTGCTGCAAAGCATTGATATTGCTTGCGTTTCCAGCACTTTTGTGCTATAATAAAGGCATGAAAAAGAATGATTTGACCGCGACTTCTGCGGCTGAAAACCAGACTGAAATCGCAGCATTAAAAGCCCGCATTTCAGAGCTTGAAGTCCTCGTAAAATACTACGAGGAGCAATTTCGCATCTCAAAACATCGTCAGTACGGGGCTTCCAGCGAAAAAAGCGAATATGACTTAGCTCAGCTTTCTATTTTTAACGAAGCTGAGCTTTTTTCAGATGCAAACGTAGCAGAACCGGAGCTCGTTGAGGTTGAGAAGCACTATCGCAAACGTACTCGCCTCACAACGGACAAGCTACCAGAGAATCTACCGGTCGAAGTTGTTGAGCATGACCTGCCAGAATCCGAGCGTATTTGCCCAGAGTGCGGCGGACCGCTTCATGTTATGGGGCGGGACAGCTGGGACGAGCTAATAATAGTTCCGGCACAGGTAAAGATACGTAAGCACATCCGCTTGGTTTACGCCTGCCGAGACTGCGAAAAGGACGAATGCGGGGTTCCTATACTCAAATCCCCGGTAAACGAGCCTGTAATCAAGGGGAGCTTTGCGTCGCCTGAGGCTATAGCGCACATCATGACCCAGAAATTCGTAATGGGCTCTCCGCTTTACCGTCAGGAAAAGGAATTGCAACAGAACGGGATTCAGCTTTCACGTCAAACTATGTCCAACTGGCTTATAAAAGCAACGGAAGACTGGCTGGAGCCTATTTATGATGCTTTGCATGAGATGCTCTGCAGACAAGATGTTCTCCATGCGGACGAAACAACGCTTCAGGTACTGCGGGAACCGGGAAAAACGGCGCAAAGCAAGAGCTATATGTGGCTGTACAGGACAAGCGGTGATACTGCGTACCCGATAGTTTTGTACGATTACCAGCCCGACCGCAGGTCAAAACGACCGGCGGAGTTCTTGAAGGATTTTAAGGGCTATTTGCATACCGACGGGTACGATGGGTACCATTCACTCCGAAGTGAGATAACTGTTGTCGGTTGCTTAGCTCATGCTCGACGAAAGTTTGATGAGGCACTGAAAGCTCTGCCGGAGCGTGACCGGGAGGGCAGCAATGTCCTGCGCGGAAAACGGTACTGTGACCGCCTGTTCGAGCTTGAGCGAGAGTTTGCATCTCTCACACCGGAAGAGCGCTATATAAAACGCCAGGAGCACTCTAAGCCGGTGCTCGATGAATTTTACGCGTGGGCTGTGGCGCTTAACGCCGTGCCAAAGACCGGAATCGGAATTGCTGTACATTACGCTCTGTCGCAGCGAAAATATCTCGAACGATATCTGCTCGACGGAAGGCTCGAAATAAGCAACAACAGGGCTGAACGAAGTATTAAGCCGTTTGTTATTGACCGTAAAAATTTCCTTTTTGCTAACACTCCGCGTGGAGCTAAGGCAAGCGCGGTAATGTTCAGCCTTATTGAAACAGCCAAAGAGAATGGGCTTAATCCGTTTGAGTATCTGGTCTATGTTTTTAAAAACGCACCAAACTGGAATATCCGCAATAACCCGGATGCACTGGAGCGTCTACTCCCCGCATTTGTCCCAGGTTATATCCGTTCTGCAGCAAATTCGTGCGCTCCCGCTTGACGCTTACAATGCTTTCCGGTTTTCACTTTCTAATTCTTCTGTCAGCTTTGGCAGTTGTTGTTTCGGGGATACTTGATGTCCTTGCCGGCATGGAAAAACATATCACCATCAAAGCCCAATATTTTTGTACTAAAACACGCGGGTTTGCGGCAATCAGTTCAAGATAACAGAATGCTGTGGCAGGCTAAAAAAACCGAATTTGAAAAGAAAAAGCAGAGGCGGGGATACCTGATCTTGTCAAAAATGTCTGAAAAACTGGTGAAATAACATAAAATGAGCACAAAATTATGTCAGAATGGTTCATTGACAATTGTCGAAAAAAGTGATTAACTCAAATTAGAAAACAGTTTCCGAAAAGGTTTCCTAATAATTGGTACACAGGGTTTTTCAATGCGGAATGATAAAAAAGGAGCCAAAATCGCATGACAATAAGAGAGATTGCAGAGTTGGCAAATGTTTCTGTCTCTACCGTTTCTAAAGTTATCAACAAAAAAGATGACAGCATTAGCGCTGAAACAAGAGAGAGAATCCTCAGCATAGTAAAAAAATACCACTACTCGCCGTATCGTCCCTCCGAAGAATCAAGACCCTCTTTAATTCTCGGTGTACTGATCGGAGAACCCGCGGATTACGGGCTTTTGACCGGTATAGTTAAGAGAGCGCGGACAAGAGGCTACAGCACGATTGTATGTACCTCCTCCTCGGCAGACGAAGAGGCTCAAAATTTTGAGATTCTTGCTGCCCATCATGTGGACGGTATTATCTGGAATAAAGAAGCGTATTCCTGCCCGACTATTCCCGTCGGCATACAGCAGAGTACTACAAAGGTGTACACCCTGAGCAGGGAAGAAAAGGTATCTGCAACGAATTCATATTTTTCATACGCAGAGATCGGCTACGCCGCGGCGAAGAGCCTCATAGATCAGGGGCACAAGAGCATTGGGTGCATTTCCGCGGCTGACGGCAGTTCTGCAAGCGACTTCGTTGAGGGAATACGCAGATGCCTGTTCGATCATCAGCTTTCTTCCGATGAGGATTTCATCTGGCGTTTGGTCGCGGTCTGCGATTCTTTGTGGCTGCAGGCGCATACGGGAATTGTCTGCTTTGATACTGCGTCGGTAAACAGATTTGTCGCTATGACGGACTTCATGAACATTCGTGTTCCGGAGGACATTTCAGTTGTCGGAATCGACACAGGAGACTTAAAAATCAATGGGACGCAGATTTCCTCGATTTCGAGGCCCTTTGAAGAGCTGGGCGAATTTGCGGCCGATAGCCTCATCGATCAGATAGAAACCGGTAAAACCGATTATTTCGAGTTCCGCAGGGATTACAAAGTTTCGTGCATGGACAGTATAGTTTCTCCGAAAAAAGTCGAATACGGTCACTTCGTGGTTATAGGAACGATTAACATCGACACCTTGATGGCCGTGGACAAGCAGCCTGAACCAGGGGAGACGCTCAATATCAAGCACAGAGTTATCATGCCGGGAGGAAAAGGACTGAACCAGGCTATCGGCATTTCAAAGCTTGGCGCTTCGGCCGCTCTGATCTCGTCCCTGGGAAATGACTTTGACGGGCGTCAGATTTTTGAATGTCTGAAGCTCAATTCGGTATGCACCGACGGCGTAACCTCACATGATGATATACCAACCGGCCATGCCTATATCTTTATCCAGAAAAACGCGGAGAGCAACATTTCCGTGTTTGACGGAGCCAACGATGCGCTGACGACAGAGGACATCGACAAGTATGAGTATTTGCTTGAAAACGCGGATTACTGCCTGATTCAGACAGAGCTTAAACAGCGCGTAATGCTGCACGCCGCGGAAATCGCACACAGGCATAACGTGAAGGTTATTCTTAAACCCTGCGCGGTCACATCTTTGATTCCCGAACTGCTTCAAAACGTGGATATTCTTGTTCCGAACATCAAGGAAGCAAATGCGCTGCTACCCGAGATTCCCTCGCTGGAGGGTAAGGCGAGATTCTTCAGGGCTCAGGGCGTAAAGACCGTTATCATTACGCTCGGCGACAAGGGCTGCTTCCTTGCTGACGACAAGCAAATGAAGTATTTTCCTGCCGCCCGCATTACTCCCGTTGATACCACGGGCGCCGCTGACGCGTTCATTTCCGCGCTTGCTTTTTATCTGACCCGGGGGAAGCTCGTGGAAGAGGCAATCAAATATGCAACGTGCGCCGCGGGCTTATCAACGACCAGGCATGGCGTACCCCCTGCCTTAGTTGACAGGGAAACGCTGGAGTTATATTACTCTGAGCATCAGAATGACTTTGGAGAGTTACATAATGAAGAAACTAGTACTGGGATCTCTGAATATTGACAGGACTTATACCGTTGAAAGTCTGGTAAAACCGAAGGAAACAATAGCCGCAAAAGGATATGAGTCATTTTGCGGAGGAAAGGGCTTCAACCAGGCCGTCGCTCTGGCCCGCGCCGGAAGCGAGGTGTTCTTTGCCGGAGTGATAGGCAAGGATGGTGAATTTTTCGCCGAGGAGTTTCATGCCGACGGTATCAGAACCGATTATATAAAGCGATCGGAGAACCCCAACGGTCATGCTGTTATTCAGGTGGACCAGGAAGGACAGAACTGCATAATCATAGTCGCAGGCTCAAATGCCGAAGTTACGGAGGCTTATATCGACGAAGTCCTCTCCCATTTTTCCGCAGGAGACTTAATTGTCCTGCAAAATGAAACCTCCTGCGTCGGATATGCGATTTCCGAAGCAAATAGGAAAGGTTTGATTGTTGCCTTGAACCCTTCCCCGCTGAATGACGCAATCAATACCTACGACATGACTAAAGTAAGTATACTGCTTGTCAACGAGGTCGAAGGAGCGGCAATGTGCGGAGCCGAGAATACAAACGATATTCTTGATGCCCTGCATCGTATTTACCCCGAAATATCGGTGGTGCTGACAAAAGGCGAAATCGGCTCCGAGTTCATCGACAAGAACGGAGAGAAATATTCTTCCGGAGCAATCAAATGCGATGTCGTCGACACGACTGCGGCCGGCGATACCTTTACAGGATATTTTCTGCACGAACTGTTTGAGCGTATGCGCCCGGAGGACGCCTTGCTGGCGGCGTCCGTAGCCAGCGGTATCTCCGTAACAAGGAAGGGCGCATCGCCTTCGATTCCCTTTTCGGACGAGGTGCGCAGATACACAAAAGCGCATTTCCGTCCGCAGCAGAACCATCGACAATAAACAAGCTTCTTACAAAATAATTCCGCGTAAGCTGATGAGGTGCTCATGAATAACGATTATCTTTGCAAAACCGAAAAACTCTGCAAATCCTTCGGTTCCACAAAAGCTCTCGTTGATGTCGATATTACAATCAAAAAAGGAGAGATTCGCGGGCTTGTCGGAGAAAACGGCTCGGGGAAATCCACGCTGTCTTCAATATTCGCCGGAATTCAGAAGGCCGACAGCGGAACGATGTATCTCGACGGAGAAGAATACAAACCGAATAATACGATAGATGCGATGAACCGCGGCGTCAGCATGGTTGTTCAGGAGCAGGGAACAATCGGGATGATCACAGTTGCAGCCAACGTCTTTTTCGGCAAGGAGGCCCTGTTTGCGAAGGGAGGCGTTCTTGATGTTAAAAAGATGAACCGTGAAGCCGGAAGGACCCTTGAATCAATCGGTGTCGACCACATAAAACCGCAGGATATGATCGATAAGCTGACCTTTGAGGACAGAAAATTGGTTGAGCTTGCCCGTGCGCTGTACACCTCGCCGAAGCTGTGGATAGTGGACGAAACAACGACCGCCCTGACCGTAAACGGACGTGATATTCTTTACAGCCTTATTAAACGACAGCGCGATGCGGGAAGCTCGGTACTGTTTATCTCGCATGACATAGAGGAAATCATGCAGTTATGCGATTCTCTCACGATTTTGCGTGACGGTGTAGTAACGGCCAATCTGGAAAAAAAGGATTTCGATTCCAATATAATCAAACAGCTTATGATAGGACGCGACATCTCCGGCCACTATTACCGTGAGGATAACGATTCCGAATGCGACGGCGAAACCGTGCTGGAAACTCAGAACGTTTCCGCGGGCATTTTGAAGGACGTTTCGATGGCTTTGCACAGAGGCGAAATCCTCGGAGTCGGCGGTCTGAGCGACTGCGGAATGCATGACCTGGGAAAAATACTCTTTGGGCTTATAACGCCGGATTCCGGAAAAGTTCTTAAAGACGGAAATAAACGGGTTATAAATGCGGCGTGGGCTGTGGACGAAGGAATCGCTTATATTTCAAAAAACCGCGATCAGGAGTCGCTGATGCCTATATGCAGCATAAGGGACAATATCTGCCTTCCATCCCTAAAGAACATTGCAAAACACCATTTCGTGGCAAAAACCCGTGAGAACGAGCTTGCGAAAAAATGGTCAAAAAACCTCGAAGTCAAGACAGGCTCGGTAAACAATTACTGCACCACGCTGAGCGGCGGAAACAAGCAGAAAGTCGTTCTGGCAAAATGGCTTGCCAAAGGTTCGGACATTATGATTCTTGACTGCCCGACGCGAGGAATCGATATCGGCGCCAAGGCATCGATTTACCAGCTGATTGAAAAGCTTAAGAAAGACGGAAAATCGATTGTTTTGATTTCAGAGGAGCTTCCCGAGCTTATCGGCATGAGCGACCGCATTATAACTCTCAAAAACGGAATGATTTCCGGCGAGTTCCACAGGGATGACGGTTTGTCAGAGGCAAAACTGATTCACAAAATGATTTGAGGAAAGATTGGCTATGGATAAGAATGTTGCCCGGCTTAACGGGGACTCGAAACAAAAGATAAAGGGCTTCGCTCAAAACTACTTTTCATTTATAGGCCTTGTGCTTGTGGTTGCGGCTTTTGAGATTCTGACCAAGGGAGATCTGCTTACCTCTAGAAACCTCATGAACATCTTTAACAACTTCTTCAGCATAGGCCTGGGGGCAATGGGCGTTGTTTTCCTCATGTCGCTGGGCGAACTGGACCTCTCGGTCGGCGCAATCGTAGGGCTTTCGGCGGCACTTGCGGCCTTTGCATCCACAATCAGCTTAAGCCTGATTCTTCCGGTTGCGATTCTGACAGGTTTGCTCATAGGTTTGCTGAACGGCTTTATAATTTCGAGGCTGAAGGTTGCGTCATTTATCGGAACTCTGGCCATGTCCTTTGTGGTTCGCGGGATAACTACATGGCTGCTCAACGGCTCAATCGGCGTTCCGGTTTCACAGCGTTTGTTTGACCAGGACTACATAAAAATAGCTGTATTCCTTGTGATTGCTGTCGTTCTTTATATTTTGTTTGAATATACGGCCTATGGAAAACGTTGCAGGTCCGTCGGGGCATCGGCCGATGCCGCCAGACAAGCCGGAGTAAAAGTGGAAAAGGTTCGGACTCTGGCGTTCGCAATATCCGGAATGATGTGCGGTCTTGTCGGATTTTTCAGCCTTGTCCGTACCTGCACCGCCTCATCAAAAACAGGCAACGCCTTTGAATTCGATGTTCTGCTTGCCGTGCTCTTCGGCGGTATGTCTCTTACAGGAGGCTGGCCTGTCAAATACCGGTCGGCGGTGGTCGGCAGCGTGGCAATGGCGGTTATGAAAAACGGAATGTCCATTATGGGCATAAACGGACTTACTCAGCAGATCGTTGAAGGAGTAATTCTGATTGTCATAGTAGTAATAGCGTTTGACCGAAAAAGCGCGGGAGTTATCAAATAATTATGTAATCACCAAGAGATTAATCTTGTGATAAAAATTGGAGGTACAAAAATGAAAAAAGCACTTGCTCTTATTCTGGCTCTTGTTCTTGCCTTAGGCCTGCTGGCCGGCTGCTCCAGCTCCTCTGGCTCAGCGACCACACAGCCTGCTGCTTCAGGAGCCGCAGAAACTGCGGGGAATGATTCCACCGCAGATCCCCCTGCATTCAAAATTGGTTTCCCCTGGGCAACAGCTTCGACCGATCCGACCTTTGTATCAATTGTAACCTGCGTTAAAGCGGCTGTTGAGGCTGCTGGCGGCGAACTGGTCATGGTAGAAAGCGATCTTACGGCTGACACACTCATCAACAACATTTCCGACCTGATCAGCCGCGGCTGCAACGGCATAATCTTCATGCCGGCATCCGACTCCATGCTCCCGACCGTTGACCAGATGTGCTCTGAAGCCGGAGTATATTATGCAACGATGTTCAGAACAATCAGCGACGAAACAATCCGCAAGCAGATCTATGCTTCCAAGTACTTTGCGGGCGGATGCAATGAAGACGACGAACAGTGCGCCTATGACATTACGAAGTCTCTTTCAGGACAGGGCGTCAAGAATCTTTGCGTAATCAATATTGCCAAGGGCGACACTTCCTCCGACCTGCGCGACAAGGGCATCGCTAAGGGCGTTGAGGAAACCGGAATCAATCTTCTTAACACCACCTACAGCATCACTGAGCAGACCGAGATGACAAAGACCATTGAAAGCTACATCGCCGCATATCCCGAGATGGACGGCATCCTTCTTGCCGGTACTTACTGCCCCGCAGCGCTTCCCACGATTGAAAAAGCTCTTCAGGACCATGGCCTTGCCGGAAAGATCAAGGTCGGCAGAATCGACTTTGACTTCACCATGGGCGACTATCTTGCTGACGGCTCCTTCAACGTCGCATACGGCGGACAGCAGCAGATTGATCCTCAGCTCTCGACCGTTATCCTTGTAAACGCGGTTATCGGAACCCCGATCGTCACGGACGGCCCGTTTATTCTGATCACCAACTATCTTGAGCTCACCTCCAAAGAAGAAGCGGACAACTTCTTGACCTACTTCCTTGGCGATACACCGATCTTCACATCCGAAGAAATCAAGAACACCATGATTAAGTACTACAACCCCGACATTAACGAGGACTCCTTCAAAACTATCGTTGACAACTTCAGCGTTGCCGACGTAGTAGCAAGACACTCCAAGTAAGTATCCCTTAATAACATTTCGGACAAGGCACGGACCTTCTTCCGTGCTTTGTCCGAAACAGAAAAATTCCAGATACTCTGCGTTTTATTAATTTGATTATTCTGCGCCCAATAATTACATGAGGATTATGAACGAGATGAAAAAAACTCTTCTGAACACACTTAAAGCTCTCCTTCTGCCGGTGATCGTATATTGCGTGTTTCTGATTATCAGCTTTGAACGCTTCAGCAATCTGAACTGCATCTATACGATTTTTCTGCAGTCGATTATACCGACGATAACCGCGTACGCGGTTGCGTTTGGCTATATGTGCGGGATTTTCGATTTCACTGTCGGCTCGCGAATAATTATAAGCGGCCTGTTCGGCGGTATACTGTCAGCCAGCTTCGGGCTGCCGGGCCTAATAATCGGCTGCCTTGCAACAAGCCTTATCATTTCCGCGATAACGGGCCTAATTAACTGGGTAAGCCAGATACCTTCTCTGGTTTTGACTATGGCGCTGACAATGATATATGAAATCGTAGGGAAGAACATTTCAGGCCAGTTCAGCTTTATCAGCATCGACTATAAGTATGCTTCTCTGGGCGCTTCACCGTATATTGTCTATGTTCTGATTATTTCAATGCTTTTGTTCTATTTTGTTTTCAACTATACAAAATTCAGCTACCACATGCGGGCTGTCGGCAGCAACGAGATCGTCGCCAAAAACGCGGGAATCAAAACTCAGCTTGTAAAATTCCTTTCGTTTGTAATCGGCAGTATTTTCATTGCCGTATCGGCTATTTTGACAATTAGCCAATCCGGCTCAATGGGGGCTCAGACCGGCTTGGGCAGCGCGACGCTTATTTTCAAACCGCTCATGGGCATAATGATTGCCATGGTCCTGCAGCCTTTCTGCAACATGACGCTGGGAATACTGATAAGCCAGTTAACGCTCAATACCATATTCATCGGGCTTATAGCGGCAGGTCTGCCGGATACTTTCCAAAACGTCGCTTTGGGATTCTTCCTTCTGATTGTTATGATAATTTCAAACAATCTTGATAGAATACGCAGCCTTTTTGCAAGAACCCGCGAATCATTTTCAAATACAGCAAAATCCGCCACGTTGGAACCGCAGTCGAAAGGAGAATAATATATGGCATTTCCGGTAATTTCGAGAGATGAAATGATCAAGCGCCTTGCCCCCCCGAGAGGGAAGGTGCATATGGTTCTGGACACAGATACTTATAATGAGGTTGACGATCAGTTTGCCCTGTCGTATGCGCTGATGTCACCCGAAAAGCTTGAAGTTGAAGCGGTTTACGCCGCGCCTTTCTCCGGCGCTTTTTTTGCCAAGCTCCTTAATACTGACGACGTTACGATTCCGATGACCTTCGATTTGTCGGAAGGTCTGGAGCAAAGCTATCAGGAGATCATCAAGATTTTTGGTATGCTTGGAAAGTCTCCGGAAGGAAAGGCGTTCCGCGGATCTGCAAGATATATGACCGACCCGAACGAGCCTGTGGAAAGCGATGCCGCAAGGGATCTCGTCAAAAGAGCCATGGCCTGCGAAGATATTCTCTATGTGGTCGCGATAGGGGAGATTTCCAATATTGCTTCCGCTATCCTGATGGAGCCTGAAATAATCAAAAAGATCGTTATTGTCTGGCTCGCCGGCCACCCGCTGTACTGGCCACACGCTGTGGAATTCAACATCGGACAGGATCCGATTGCTTCCCGTATAATACTTGACTGCGGTGTTCCGCTTGTCCTTGTCCCCTGCATGACGGTTGCTTCAAGTCTTACCACCACCGCGGCGGAGCTTACGGAAAACCTGAAGGGAAAAAGCAGGGTAGGCACCTATCTGTCGGACATCGTTATAAGCCAGCTCAGCCCAAAAGAAGCCGATAATATGCTGTCGCTGTTTCGTCTAACTTACCTTAAAGGCGTTGACGATTATGACCGGAGCATGACTGAGAACATTCCGTTCTGCGGTTCTGCGCCGTCCAGAATCATATGGGATATATCGACAATCGGCTATGTTATAAATCCGTATTGGTGCCCTTCAGCTCTCGTCCCCGCTCCATATCTCACGGATGAACTGACCTGGCGTCTGGATCCCGACAGGCACTTGATGCGCGTGTGCAACTTTGTGTACCGCGACGGCATTTTCGGAGATATGTTCGCCAAACTGAGTAAAGCTCCTAAATAGAGATAGAGAAAATTTCCTCCTGCGCACCCAAACATGAGGTACCGGTCATTCCGTAAAAGGCTGACCGGTATCTTGTTATATAATTAGACTAAAACGAAAAGGCTGCCGCTTATACTCAACTGTGCCGCGGCTGATACCGCAGGTCTCTGCAAGCCCCACCCAGTTCTTTTTCACTGTTTCGTAAATGCTGGCAGAAACTTTTACAGCCTCGTTTTTTGTAAGTCCAAGCCCTCGAGATGCCGCTAGCTCAATTATTTAAGCCACTTGAGGAGGACGCTCGAGAACGAGGAAATCCAATGCCGCACCGCAATTCAGCTCCTACTCTATACGGGCTTTAGGCGTGGCGAGCTGCTCTGGTTAGAGTGGCCGGAGTCGACTTCGTGAATCAAGTCATCCATGTACGACGTAGCTCCCTATACCTACCAGACAAAGGAATATTTGAGGACAATACGAAGAGCATCTCCTCCGAAAGAGCAATTAAGGTGTCGTTCCCAGTTTTCCAAACCCTTCGGGAGTTCAGGATATGGCAGAACGAGCAGAGACTGAAACTTTGCGATCAATGACAGCAGAGCGACAGACTATTCACCGCATGGGACGGGAAGCCGATGCCTCCCGACACGCTTACAGGATGGTTTCACGACTTCGTTGCCCGGAGTAATCAACCACAGATCAGCATCCATAGTTTGAGGCATACCAACGCCACACTCCTAATCGCAAGACACATGCCCGTTACTACCGTGGCCAACAGGCTGGGCCATGCAAACGCCGCCACGACCACTAAGATATACGCTCATTCAATTTAGTCGGCCGACGCAGTTGTGGCAGAAGTACTTGAAGATATGCTTAGCCCGAACAAGGTCAGCCAAAAAAAGCTCGGATAATAACCGGCCATGTGCCTCTCTAATAAGGTAAGCACATCGCTATTTTATGTCTGGAGAAACGACAGTTTTGCTCGATAAGCACCAAACAAACACCAAGCGCCGATATTGTTCTCTGCGAGGATAATATTAAAAACCCTGTAACCATTGCGGTTACAGGGTTTCTTTTGGTTGCGGAGGCAGGATTTGAACCTACGACCTTCGGGTTATGAGTAATCATATTAACATAATATGAATTAAGGTAATTTGAGATTATCTTTGATAATTCGAGGTTTTTGAGGTAGCGGTTTAACGCTACCTCTGACGATTTAAAGTGACTTTTTACGGCAATAAACATCAAATAAACATCAGCTTGTAGGTTTCAATATTAATGGAAAATAGCGGAATATCTTTGCTATACTTCGAAACTCACTCCATCTGCTCTCAACGTAACACGCTCTGAAAGGTCTAAAAATAATTGAGGCATCATGGTGTGGATTGGAACAATTTGCTTGGGCATCAAGCCCGATATCATCCGGCGAATATCTGATACCGCTGCGTGCCCGCTGGTATGTAGCTCGTCCGTAGCAAACCCTGTTTTAACAAGTAAATCTTCAAAAGCCTTCTGATATAAGCTGTCACGATATCCGCTCCACATCGAATAAATGAACAAGCCATTCTTGAGATCGGCTATCTCAAGATCCCTCTTCATTGACGGACGCACAGCCATTACAATATTGTTTTGCTCGGCGCATAATTTATCTTTGGGCATGTGATATGGTGAAAAGCGCTTCGCATATTCCTCTCCGATCTCTTTGAAGATCTTTTGCGTGAGCCGGTATGGATAAAACACCTTTATATTGGGATAATCTACCGACGGATAAGGCAGCTGGTTGTTGCCAAGCTGCCTCAGCTCATACAAAACGTTGGCGGTATAGACATCGACTACGAAGAGTTTCCCGAGCTTTGCTGCCGCCCTATAAAAGCTAACGAGGCGGTCAATATTCTGGCTTGATGACTGGAATAGTATCGGGGCTTTGAAACCCTGTATCTTTTTAATAATACTCTCTTCAAGCTCCTGCTCTGTTATAACTTCTTCCTCCTGACGTCCGAACATTGTGCCTTCTGTTAGGAGGATGTCGGCGCCTTTTTTAGCTTTGTCTATGAATCTATTAAGACAATAGATGTAATACAGGAGAGCATTCGGCTTTATGCTAAGCAGCTCAAAATCCCAACATTCTCAGAATATCCAGACGTTCTGCGCCAGTGTCCTCCGGATGCAGGATTTGCACAGTTGCTGTTGGAGTTGATGAAACGAGAAGGTTCTTCAAGGCAAGAGAACCAGAATAAACGTCGGCTCAAAAACGCCGAATTTCCCTACCATAAAACAATTGACGAATTCGATGTTACGCAGCTAAACGGAACCGTTTCTCCAATTTTTATTCAGGAGCTTGCTAGCTGTCAATTTATTAAGAATCGGCAAAACATCGTTATGATTGGCCCTCCTGGGAGAGGCAAGACGCATCTTGCAATTGCCCTAGGGCTAAAAGCGTGTTCTTTAGGATTCAATGTCCTATTCAAAAATGCTGCAAGTTTATCTACAGAGCTATGTGAAGCCAGAGATAATTACAAGCTTGGAAAAATAGAGCGAAGCATAGAAAAAGCGGATTTGCTGATTCTTGATGAATTGAGTTACCTCAGTTTCAATAGGCATCAGTCTGAACTGCTGTTCAAGGTCATATCTGACCGCAGCGAACGTGGCAGTGTTATTGTTACAACTAATTTGGAATTTTCCCGCTGGACGGAGTTGTTTGAGAACACAACTATGGTTGCTGCCCTTATTGACAGACTTACTTTCAAATCTCATGTCCTTGACATGAACGGAGAGTCCTATCGGCTTAAAGCCACTCTAGAAAAGTAGTTTTGTGAGCAAGTGGCTCACTTTTTCGTGCGCGTTTGTGGCTCAAAAATTCGTTATCATGTGGCTCACTTTTTCATTGACATTCATACCCTTTGCTAGTATAATATGACTATATTTAATCTTATTTATAAGCGATCAGACCTATAGGCATTGACCGCTTAATCAATGCCTCCCCTGTTACGAATGGTAATAATTAATACGATTCAAAACGCGGGCACCTAACACTCATACAAATTTAAAGGGAGGTAAACCTTGCATGAAAACAGCTTATAATCGAAAAATTGCCCGAATTAATCTTACTACAGGAGAAGTTAGAACAGAGGAGCTTGATCTTGAGCTTGCGAAAAAATTTATCGGAGGCAGAGGCCTCGGAACAAAGATTCTTTTTGATGAAGGAATCGCTAAAGTTGATCCTCTATCCCCAGATAACAAACTGATTTATATTACAGGCGCAGCTACAGGTACTAAATCCCCATCATCCGGTCGATACATGGTTGTTACTAAATCTCCTCTTACTGGGATGATTGCTTCCTCAAACTCAGGCGGCATTTGGGGCGCAAAACTAAAATATGCTGGTTGGGAAGCTATTATTGTTGAGGGAAAAGCAGATAGACCGACATACATCAACATCGAGGATGATAAAATTGAGCTCTGCGATGCTAAAAAGTACGTTGGTATGCACACCGAAGAATTGTGTGATGCTATGAAAGAAGTTCATCCCAAGAGCTCCGTTTTGAATATCGGACCCGCGGGCGAACACAAGTCGCTTCTTGCAGCTATTATGAATGACAAAGACAGAGCTGCCGGACGAAGCGGTGTTGGCGCAGTTATGGGTTCAAAAAATTTGAAGGCCATAACAGTAAGCTCAACCAAAAACGTAACCGATGCTACCGATGATGACGCTATGCTTAACGCATCAAAGGAAAGCTTCCAGAAATTAAAGGCAAACAGTGTAACGAGCTCTGGTCTTCCAACCTACGGAACTGCAGTACTTGTTAACATTATCAACAACACAGGCTCTTTCCCTACAAAGAACTGGCAGGAGTCTTATTTTGAAAAAGCAGACGACATTTCCGGTGAAACCCAGAATGAAAAGTATTTGGTAAAGAATTCTGCCTGCCACAGATGTTCAATTGCATGTGGAAGAGTTGTAAATGCCGACAACAAAGTTGTTGGCGGACCAGAATATGAACCGCTTTGGGCATATGGTGCAAACTGTGGAGTAAGTGATCTTAATGCTGTAAACATCGCAAATATGTTATGCAACGAATACGGACTTGATGCGATCAGTGCACCATGTACTATTGCTGCGGCAATGGAGCTTTATCAGAATAATTATATTAAAGAAGAAGAATGTGAAGGTATTCCTCTTACTTGGGGAAGCTCTGAGGCTATCATTGAGTGGACTAGACGCATGGGCGAGGGCAAAATTCCTCTTGCCAAGCTAATGGCCGACGGATCATACCGCTTGTGTGAATACTATGGACATCCAGAAATCTCTATGAGCGTCAAAAAACAGGAAATGCCTGCTTATGATGCAAGAGGCATTCAGGGAATAGGAATTACCTATGCGACTAGCAACCGTGGCGGCTGTCATGTTAGAGGCTATCTGATCTCCCCCGAAGTTTTAGGGCTTCCAGAGCAGCTAGACAGATCAAGCATCGAGGGAAAAGCTCTCTGGTGCAAAATCTTCCAAGATCTCACTGCTGTAATCGACTCTATGGGTCTTTGCCTGTTCACCTCTTTTGCCATGGGAGCAGCTGACTATGCTGCTATACTCAATGCGGCAACAGGAACAAACTATACACCTGAAGAACTTCTGCTCGCCGGCGAGAGAATCTATAACATTGAAAGACTATTTAACAAAGAAGCTGGAATGAAACCAGAGGACGACCGCTTACCGACGCGACTCACAGTTGAGCCCATTTCAAACGGTCCATCCAAGGGAGAGATAAGCCACATCGAAATCACCCTTCCCGAATACTACAAAGTAAGGGGTTGGGAAAATGCTTTCCCAACACAGGAAACATTGGTCAGACTCCAACTCGCATAATTTTTAAAACATTGCATATATCAAGTTATTAGTAGCAAAAGCAGAGGATTTGTCGTTGGCAGTTCCCCTGCTTTTGCTTAAATGTACAGAATTCATAATAAATGATTTATGGGTGATATTCTTATGATTGAAGTACGCTTGTTTGCAACTTTTCGTGAAGGCAGGGACAAAATATCGATGCTTGATTCGAATAGTTTTTCTATTGCTGGGGATATATTAGATTATTTTCGCATACCGCATGATGAAGTGGCAATACTTCTCATAAACGGACGTCATTCTAAAAAAGATGCCCCAGTGAAAGATGGTGATATACTAGCAATTTTCCCACCGGTAGGAGGCGGCTAAATGAGATATGATCGCCAAATTCTAATACCTCAAATAGGCCCACATGGACAAGAAAAGCTAAGTAAAAGCCGGGTCACCATAATTGGCTGCGGTGGTCTCGGCTCCCCTGTGCTCACATACCTTACCTGCGCAGGCGTGGGAACAATTTGCATTTTAGACCGGGATGTAGTTTCTGAATCAAATCTCAATCGCCAATTTCTTCATGATACTTATGATTTGGGTAAATTAAAGGTTGAGTCGGCAAGAGAAAAGCTTTCACGACTTAACCCAGAAATAAACATCATTGTTCAAAACACAACTATATATGCCGACAATGCAAAAGAGCTATTATCAGCCTCTGATGTTGTTGTAGACTGTGTTGATAACATCGAAACCAGAATTACAGTTGCAAGAGCTTGTTTGGAATTAGATATTCCTCTTGTCGAAGGCGGTATTAACGGGTTTTATGGCTATATTATGAGCATCGGAAGAGATTTCCCATGTCTTTCATGTATTGGCTATGATAAGGTAACTCAAAAAACACCTGTTTCGGTTCTTGGTGCAACAGCCGGAGTGATAGGCACCATGCAGGCTAACGAATGCATCAAACTGCTATTAGGTATCGGAGAACCTATATACGGGCGTATGTTGAACTATGATGGGCTCAGTTGTTCATGGGACGAAGTTCGCGTTGAAAAATCAGATAGCTGTCCTATTCACGGGACCATAAAAGTTGATTAAGGAGAGGTCACAATGATTGAGTTTACACATTTTGATAGCGACGGGAATGCAATCATGGTTGATGTATCCGGAAAAGATTTAACATCTCGGGTAGCTGTGGCTCAAGGCTGCATTAAAGTCAGCACAGACATCATGTCCGCCATATTGGATAGAAGAGTTGAAAAGGGTGATGTTTTGGGCGTAGCAAGAGTGGCCGGAATCATGGCTGTAAAGCAGACTTCGGCTCTTATTCCCATGTGTCACCTTCTCCCTATATCCAAATGCGGAATTGAATTCAATACAGATTTTGATAAGAATCTTATAACCGCATCATGCTCAGTAAAAGTTGAAGGAAAAACGGGTGTTGAGATGGAAGCCATGACAGGTGTTGCCGTTGCACTTCTCACAATTTACGATATGTGCAAAGCAATCGATAAGTATATGGAAATCTCAGACATCCACCTAGTAAGTAAGTCAGGCGGAAAAAGCGGTGAATTTCATTGGAACTCCGGTGAAGAAAAATGATTGATAATTTTAATAGAAAAATAGACTATGTCCGCATTTCGGTTACGGATAGGTGTGACCTGCGCTGTCTGTACTGTATGCCCAAAAAAGGTGTCATTGCTCTACCTCACAGTGATATTCTTACGTACGAAGAGATTCTTCGGATTGCCGAATGCTTCTCCGAACTTGGTTTGTCAAAAATCAAAATTACGGGAGGAGAACCACTTATCAGGGCTGATGTAACTGATTTTATAAAAAAACTAAAGAATGTTTCCGGGATAGAAAAGGTAACTCTAACGACTAACGGTACGCAACTTTCAAATAAGCTCGATGAGCTAATAGATGCTAAAATTGATGGCATCAACCTCAGCCTCGACACCTTAGACCCTATGCTTTATAAGCAAATAACAGGTAATGATTTTCTGCAAAATGTTCTCGAAGGGTTTTACAGGGCGCTTGAGAGTCCTGAAATCAAGTTAAAAATCAACTGTGTACCCATGGGGTATCCTGAACAGAATCTAGTTGAGCTGGCTGAGATTGCAAAAAACAATCCCGTTCATGTTCGTTTTATTGAAATGATGCCGATCGGTTTGGGCGTCAATTTTACATTTACTAGCGAAACCGAAATTATCAAGCAGTTGGAACAGGTATATGGTCCTTTAGTTCCTTATAACGAAAAACTTGGCAACGGTCCATGCCACTATTACAGCATTGAGGGCTTTCAGGGTAAAATCGGTTTTATAAGCGCCATAAGCCACAAATTCTGCGACTACTGTAACAGAATCAGACTAACCGCAGACGGTCACCTAAAAACTTGTTTGCAGTACAACACAGGGTTTGATCTTAAAAAACTCATCAGGAGCGGCGGATCGGATATGGAGTTGAAGGAAGCAATCACTAATACAATAAAAAGCAAGCCAGCAGAACATAGCTTTACTGAAGTAAGGGTTCCTCGAAGAGAGACCAAATCCATGTTTCAAATTGGAGGCTAAAAACCAATGAAAAGAGTAGCTATTATTACGTCAAGTGATTCAGGTTATATGGGTCAGCGGGATGATCTTAGCGGTAAGGTTATCAAAGAAATTGTTGAGGTAAACGGTTATCAAGTAGTTTCTGCCATCATTCTTCCAGACGAGCAAGAAAAACTTGCAAGCGAGTTAGCAAAAATCGCAGACGAAGGACGTGCCGATTTGATCCTCACAACTGGAGGTACAGGCTTTTCACACAGAGACTGTATGCCGGAGGCTACAAGGGCTGTAATTGAAAGAGAAGTTCCGGGAATACCCGAAGCCATGCGAGCTTATAGTTCCCAATTTACAAAGCGAGCAATGCTGAGTCGCGCTGTTTCGGGAATCAGAAAATCCACCTTGATAATTAATCTACCCGGAAGTCCAAAAGCCGTAAGAGAGTGTCTTGAATATATTATTCCTGAGCTTGAACATGGAATTGAAATTCTAACAGGCCAAGCATCAAACTGCGCCAGAAAGTAATGGTATAGTATGGGAAACGTTATTGCTGTATGCACAAGCGAAAAAAAAGGGGTTCAGAAGAAAAATGTTCACTCTGCGAGATTCATCGCAGATTTTGGGATTGAAAATGATGCGCATGCTGGTAATTGGCACCGCCAGGTCAGTCTGCTTTCTTACAATAAAATTGAAGAATTCAAGTCAAAAGGTGCTGAAGTTCATGATGGTGATTTTGGCGAAAACCTGATTGTTGAGGGCATTGATTTTCGTACTCTTCCTATTGGAACTCGATTTAAATGCAATGATGTGATACTTGAGCTAACTCAAATCGGAAAAGAATGCCATCATGGTTGTCAGATATTTCAGCTTATGGGTGACTGCATAATGCCCAGAGAGGGTGTTTTTACAAAGGTCATAAATGGGGGAACAATTACAGAGGGCGATCAGCTGGAAATCCTCTAAATTATTTAGTCTCAGGAGAATTAGCATGAAGAAAACTAGAAAACATCTTTTTCTAATCCTTACAATTTTAACTGCCATTTTTCTCCTTACTGCCTGCGGTACACTAAAGCAGGATGAAACTGTCGCAAAAGGCACAAATCAGTCACTGGAATCGGTAAATAGCCCTGCTGCGAAAAAAGGTGTGTTATTAATGGCAACCACGACAAGCACAGCGGATACAGGCCTACTTGATTATCTTGCGCCCATTTTTCTAAACGACACCGGCTGGGAGCTACAGTGGAGCGCAGTCGGTACGGGTGAGGCTTTGGAAATGGGTAAAAATGGCGATGTTGATGTCGTTTTTGTTCACGCCAAGGCCAGTGAAGAAGAATTTGTAGCAGACGGGTATGGAGTACAGCGTTTCCCAGTTATGTACAATGATTTTGTCGTCATCGGCCCAGGTCAGCCGATCATCGCAACCAGCGATGTTGCAGCCGTGTTTAAGCAAATCGTATACCAAAATCTATCTTTTGTGTCGCGAGGTGATGACTCAGGCACTGATAAAGCAGAAAAAAAGATTTGGAAAAAGCTTGAACTTCATCCAACTGCGAATACAAATTATGTTGAGTCTGGACAGGGTATGGGAGCAACCATCACAATGGCAAGCGAAAAAAATGCTTATTGCTTTGCCGATCGTGGGACATGGCTTAAGATGAAAACCGATGCTACAATCCCGCTCGATTTAGAAATCGTATGTGAAGGCGATCCCAGTCTAAAAAACCAGTACGGTGTAATTGCCGTAAGCACAGAAAAATACCCTGATGTTAATTCAGAGGGAGCAAATGCCTTTATCGAGTGGATTTGTTCAGAGAGGGTTCAAAAACTCATTGGAGAATTCGGAGTTGACAAATACGGTCAGGCTCTGTTTACCCCTAATGCCGGAACAGAATCCTAAAGCCCTAGCTTGGGGAGTGTTCAAAACAGAACCACTTGGGCGTTCAAATAATAACAACGCATTTCCAATCCTGGAGGTGTTTCTTGGGATATTTAAAGGATTTAATTGACAGCATATTTTCCGATGTCGGAGTGTTTGATGCAGTTAGGGTCACTCTTATCCTTGCATTTTCTTCAACCGCCATTTCTTCAGCTTTAGGAATACTATTTGGATTAATGCTAGAGCAGCTTCGATTTCCCGGAAAAAGACTAGTTGTAAGAATAAACCGAACAATGTTAGGTATCCCACCGGTAGTCGTCGGATTAATCGTATATTTGCTTATCATGAAAAGAGGACCTTTGGGCTCACTGTCAATGCTATTTACGATTAAAGGCATGGTAATTGCACAGGTAATAATCATAACGCCAATCATCAGCAGCATGGTTTATTCATATTCAGTAAAAGCCGCCCCTGCTATTCGCGTTTTTGCTACAACAATGGGCGCTAATAAGTTTCAAAAGGGCATTTTAATCATAAAAGAAATGAAGAACGAGATTTATTTCGCTATCATAACAGGTTTTGGGCGTTCCATAAGCGAGGTTGGGGCTGTGATGCTGGTAGGCGGCAACATAAAGGATAGGACTAGGACAATGACAACCGCAATCGCGCTGCTTAAGAGCCAGGGTATTTATACTGAGGGTGTAACGTTGGGAATACTTTTGCTAATTCTAGCCTTTTTATTACAGTGGGCATCAGAATTCTTACAAAAAAAAGAAGTGGATTATGAAAATTACTAATTTGAAAAAGAAATTGGGTGCTTTCCAGCTTGATATTGACGATCTGGAGCTGGAAAATGGATGCATTCATGGCTTTATCGGGGCAAACGGAAGTGGAAAAACAACCTTAGCAAAACTCATCATGGGCATTATGGAGCAAGACAGCGGTGAAATATCGTACAACGGTGTAAGCCCCAGAGAAATCACGATGACAAGTCAAAGACCGTATATGCTCCATTCTTCAGTCTATGAAAATTTGATTTATCCTCTCAAACTCAGAGGAATCAAGCCTCAACAGGATGAGATTGATGCACTGCTTGAAAAACATAATCTGCTAGATAAAAAGAAGCAGTACGCCCGATCTCTATCTAGCGGCGAGCAGCAAAAGCTTTCATTCTTGAGAACCATGATTTTTAAGCCAAAGCTGGTTATCATAGACGAAAGCCTGTCGAATTTAGATAGCGATAGTTTAGAGTTATTTGAAAACTGGATTTTAGAAAATCAAAAGACGGATCAAATTACTTGGGTAATTATAAGCCATCAACTTCCGCATATTAATACTCTTTGCGATAAGGTTCATTTCTTTTCTCAAGGCAAGGTCATTGAAAGCGGGCTTAAAGATAATGTTATTTTCAACTCTGATAATCCTCTTATAAAAACATTTGTAAAAAAACAAGCGCTTGAAATAACGAGGTAACGTATGAAGTTGTTACAGACAGACACCTTGCAAGGAGCAAGAGAAAAACTATTGTTGCATTTAAAAAAGCGTGAGCAGGATATTGAATATTCAGAGCTATTGGAATCAGAAGGAAGGGTTCTTGCAGCAGACATTAAAAGCAGCTGTAACATCCCAGCTTTCAGGCGTTCTACTGTTGATGGATATGCTGTGGTCGCCAGAGATACTCAGGGAGCAAGTGAAAGCATTCCTGTTTTTTTGAATATTACTAATGAGGTTAGAATCGGATATGAGGCAGAATTTAATATTATAAGCGGGCAGTGTGCATACGTTCCAACTGGAGGTATGGTGCCTGATGGCGCAGATGCTGTTGTCATGGTGGAATATTGCGAACAGCTTGACGAAATCAGTTTAGCGGTTAATGACTCGGTTTCTGTGGGACGAAATCTTGTAGCCATCGGCGAAGACATCAGATCTGGAGAGCTTGTATTAAAAAAAGGAACTATGCTTCGTCCTCAAGAAATAGGCGCCCTGGCATCCTTAGGAATAGCTGTTGTGCCTGTTTATAAGAAAATGCGGCTGACGTTAATTTCTACTGGTGATGAACTTGTAGCGCTAGGAGACGAACCACAATTGGGTCAGATTAGAGACATTAACACATATGCCCTTAAATCTCTCGCAATAAAACACGGCTTTGAAGTCGTGGGTGCTCATGTATTAAATGACGATGAAGACTTGCTCAAATCTGTAATATCAAATTCAATGATTAGCAGCGATATTATAGCTGTTTCAGGCGGAAGCTCAAAAGGGAAAAAGGATATGACCGCTAAAGTATTGGACGAGCTGTCAAAGCCAGGAGTTTTTATTCACGGTATTTCAATAAAGCCTGGAAAACCAACTATTTTGGGATACGATGAAGAAAGTGACACAGTCCTTTTAGGACTTCCCGGACATCCCGTTGCAGCGTTATTAATTTTTGAACTTATTGCAATTTGGTTAAAAAACAGTCTAGAATGGCGCCCTGAGAAAAAAGCTATCTTTGCAAAGATGGATATAAATATTGCCAGCGATCCAGGTAAAACAACCATTCAGACCGTAAAGCTCAGTGAGAATGAAAATGGATATATCGCAAGCCCCGTATTTGGTAAATCCGGGCTGATGTCTACACTAACATTAGCAGACGGTTACACAATTATCGAAATGAATAAGGAAGGTCTTCAGAAGGGCGAGCAAGTAAAGGTCTTCCTACTATAGGAGAAGCTATGGGAGAAAGAAATCTATATTTGAGCAATACACCAATGGATGAGGCTATCACTGTATATTTGAAGTCTTTGCAGAATATAGTTGGAGTCTCCTATGAGACTATTCCAACAACCAAAGCGCTTCACCGAGTTACCAGAAATGCCGTTTATGCCAAATACTCCTCTCCCCTCTTTAATGCCTCTGCTATGGACGGAATAGCAGTCATCTCTGCTAGAACAAATGGTGCAAGCGAGGTAAATCCAGTTGATTTGCAAATTGATGAAGATTGCAAAATAGTTGATACAGGAGACCCTATTTCCCCTCCTTTTGATGCTGTCATCATGGCGGAAAATCTGATTGATCTTGGTAATGGTAAAATACAAATTCGTGCTTCAGCAGCTCCATGGGAACATATACGACCGATCGGTGAAGATATTGTTGCCGGTGAGATGATAATTCCAAGTAAGCACTATATCCGGCCTATTGATATTGGCGTTCTTTTATCAGCTGGTATCATAGAGCTAGAGGTAGCCCGAAAGCCAAGAGTAGCTATTTATCCTACAGGAAGCGAATTAATTGAGCCTACAGATACCCCGAAAATCGGTGATATAATCGAATCCAACTCTCGTATGTTTGAAAATATGGTTATAGAGGCGGGAGGAATTGCTGAGCGGTTTCCTCCTATTGAAGATAACTTTGATAAAATCAAACAACATATCGAAAAAGCATCCAGAGAGTTCGATCTTGTAATTATAAACGCCGGATCCAGTGCAGGTACGGAGGATTTTACCGTTCATGTATTGAAAGAGCTTGGAACAGTTCTGATCCATGGTGTTGCAATAAAGCCCGGAAAGCCTGTTATTTTAGCCATTGTAAACGGTAGGCCGGTCGTAGGCTTGCCCGGCTATCCAGTATCAGCTTACATCGGCTTTATGAATTTTGTTTTGCCGGTAATTGCGATGTACACCGACAATCAGATAAAAAGTTACGAAACAGTGGATGCAATAATATCTAAGCGTATTGTGTCAAGTCTAAAGCATAAAGAATATGTTCGTGTTAAGTTAGGAAAAGTGGAAAATCATTTCGTTGCTGCGCCTTTGACCCGTGGGGCAGGCGCTGCCATGTCACTTGTGCGGGCAGACGGTATTTGTGTAATTGAACAAAACAGCGAGGGCGTAGATGCTGGAGAAACGGTACGTGTTGAGCTTTATCGCAGCCTTGATGAGATTGAGCACACGCTTGTAATAATTGGCAGTCATGACTTAATTATAGATATCATTGCAGATATGATGCCAAACACCTATAATAACATGTTTGTTTCAAGCACTCATGTTGGCAGCATGGGTGGTTTGATGTCTTTAAAACGCAAGGAGGCACACATTGCTCCTATTCATCTGCTTGACGAGGATACAGGAGCATATAACGTTTCCTATGTAAAACGATTGCTCGGAGAAAAGATGTCTATAATCAAAGGCGTTGGCAGGATTCAAGGCTTAATCGTTAAAAAAGGAAACCCCTTAGGAATTTATAGCATAGAGGACTTGAAAAGATGCAGATATGTGAACCGACAGCGCGGAGCTGGCACTAGAATTCTCTTTGACTATCAACTTAAACTTGTAGGTGTATTGCCAGACGAAATTAATGGATATGAAACAGAGATGACAACACATATGGCTGTCGCAGCTTTGGTTAAAAGCGAAGGTGCTGATGCAGGAATGGGTATTCAGTCTGCCGCAAAAGCCATGGATCTTGATTTTGTACCTATAGGAATGGAACAATACGACTTTGTAATTCCCAATGAATACTTGGATCAAGATCATGTTAAGGCTTTTATTGAAATTTTAAAATGTGATGGTTTTAGAGAAAAACTTGAGGAACTCGGTGGCTACACCTGCGATGATATAGGCAATATAATTCAATGTAACGCTCCGTAACACTACTATTTTACAAAAGCTTTTAGCATAATATAAAATAATATGTTATCTGAAGATTACTTCTTTGAAATGTCATGAGTATCTCTAAATTAGTTTCGGAACGTATGTCTATTAAATTTAGCCCTCCTATTTTTGTTGCCACTTCTAAATAATCTTTTAATTTTAAGGTATATGTCGTGCACACC
>CAYWNW010000012.1:0-55473 GCA_964459785.1 uncultured Oscillospiraceae bacterium
GGTGGAATTGGCAGACTCGCTAGATTCAGGTTCTAGTGCTCATTAGGGCGTGCGGGTTCAAGTCCCGCCTCGCGCACCATTAAAAAGTCCCGCGGTCAAACGACTGCGGGACTTTTTTATTCATTTTAGCTCAAAATCTGCAATGCGCAGATTGGGGTAAATATCCTTGATTGGACTGTAATCCGTAACAGGATTCTTGGAAAGTGTCAGCTCGATTAAATCCTTCAGGCTCGCAAGCGGGGATATATCCGTTATCTGGTTTTCGTCCAGAAATACGCTCCAAAGCTTAGGCAGCGTACCGAGCACCGTTATGTCGGTAATTCCCGCTCCCTTTGCCTCGAAAATTTCGAGCTTTTTCATATCAGACATGAAATCGAGATTTGAGCAAACCGTATAACCCTGATCGGGTGCATAGCACCAGTCATAGACAAGGCAAACCATATTGGTTAACCCCTTGAGTGGCGAAAGATCAACCGGTCTTACCCCGGTAAACCCAAGATTGTTAAGCGACTTGAGCTCGGCAAGCGGCGTGAAATCCTGAATATTGTTAAAGGAGAGATTGAGCTCCTCAAGCCCCGTGAAATATTTCAGGTCACTAATGTCCGTTATACCGCCGTTTTTAGAATTCATCTCATCAAATGAAGCGTTTGAAATGTCAAGTTTCTTCAGGGTCTTTGCTTCTTCGAGGCTTATCTCCCCTTCCGGCTTGTTCAAGGCCTCACGAATCTTTGCCTCCAGAGGTTCGTTTGTAAACTGCACGGTTTCTGCCGAAACAGCCGTGCTTTCAGAGCTTTCCGAAGACGCCGGACTTTCTTCTTTCGGACTGGCTGAACACGCCGCTAGAGAAAGTGAGAATAAAAGAACGAGCGCAATAGTGATTATTTTCTTCATACGTTTCCTCCCTATTTGTGCTTTCAGCTAAGTGCTGCCGATTTCATAAACGTTTGTGTCCGCTTATCGGAATTTACAGTAAATCTTGAGATAATTATAAGCTAAGTTCTGCCATTATTTCAATATTTTATATATTATATTTCATTTCGTTTTTAATCTGAAAGCGATGGAAAAACTTACACCTTGCCCCGAGTGTAACAAATAGTTACAATATATTCATAAGAGCAAGGAGGAGTTTGCATGAAAAGGATTCTCTCGGCGTTTCTGATTCTGGGTTTGCTGCTATCTTTTAATACGAAGGCTATGGCGCTTTCGCTTGAGCTTGACGGCAGCTCGCAAAACGTAAGCGCAACACTTTATAACGGAACCACTTATGTTTCACTGCGAGCAGTTTCGCTGCTTTTGTGCCCCGAAGCAGCAGTATCTTGGGAGAATAATACTGCCTATGTCCGCAGCTCGAATCTGACAATAAGCGCAAGGCCATGGGCGTATTACATAGACGCAAACGGGCGCAAACTCTTTTTAAAGGACGGCGTCAGGTTGGTTAACGGAACAACCATGGTTGCTGTTCGTGTACTTGCAAAAGCTACTGGAGCCTCTGTAACATGGAATGCTTCAACCCAAATGGTTTCTTTAACAAGCGGCAATGGCACAATTGCTTCGGGAAGCGATTATTATAACAGCGACTCTCTATACTGGTTGTCTCGAATTATTAACGCCGAAAGCGGCGGCGAAGCTTTATTCGGTAAAATTGCGGTTGGTAACGTGGTCCTCAATCGAGTAGCAAATCCGGATTTTCCCGACACCGTTTATGATGTAATTTTTGACCGAACGGGCGGAGTACAGTTTACTCCGGTTGCAAACGGGACAATTTACAATAATCCTTCCGAGGAGAGTATACTTGCCGCAAAACTTTGTCTGGACGGAGCTTCGGTTGCGGGAAACAGCCTGTTTTTCTTCAATCCGACTACAGCAACAAGCACTTGGATAACAAGAACCCGCACTTATGTCGCAACTTTCGGCAATCATAAGTTCTACGCGTAAGGTTTTCTTCCCAAGTTGATTAGAAAAGCTATACTCAAATCTCAATTTGAGTATAGCTTTTCTATTTTATTCTTGCTAAAATGATTTCATAAAATCCTAAAGGCGGTGACACTTTTGAATGAAATTCTTATTGCCCCCTGCGGAATGAACTGCGCTCTTTGCATTGCGTATCAGGGCAAGCTTGTTGATATAAACAATAAGGGCTTTCATCGAAAGTACTGCGACGGCTGTATTCCGCGCGGCGAAGTCTGTCTTCACATGGGAGATGCCTGCGATAAACTTAAAAACAGGCTCGTTCGCTTTTGCTATGAGTGCGGTGATTTTCCCTGCAAGCGTCTGCGAAGCCTTGATAAGCGATACCGCACAAAATACCGCATGAGCATGATTGATAACCTTCTATTTATCGATGAAAGCGGAATGGAAGCGTTTCTTGATAAGGAAATATTGAAATGGAGCTGTTCCGACTGCGGCGGAACTATTTGCTGTCACAACGGTTTGTGCTTAAACTGCGGGCTTGAAAAGCTCCGAAGCAACAAGAAATATCGTTGGAATGAAGAATAGATTTTGACACATTTGTTTTAAATTAAATATATCAAGAAGCCCCGCGATTATTTACCGCGGGGCTTCTTGGAGCTAGTGGTGGGAATCGAACCCACAACCTCATCATTACGAGTGATGTGCTCTGCCATTGAGCCACACTAGCGTATTTAGAACAAACTTTGAGACAATGCGCGAACTTGATTATACCTTTTTCCATTTTCTTTGTCAACAGCTTTAAATCTGGTTCAAAGTCATAATTTAGCTGTCAAAATATTGATAAGCATTTTATGATATTTTTAGAATATTCTGATACTTATTACAATAATTCGCCGTTGGGTATAGCAAGTAAACAGTTTTACAGTCCAAATTTGACTTTGTCTCCGCAATGTGGTATTTTATAAGCAGAGAGATATATTTCTGTGACGGTTGGGCGGCTTTTGTCGTTTTCAAGATACGTCTTCTTGGGTGGGAAGTCCTGTTTTTGGGCTGCCCGCCTTTTTATATAGATACATAAATTCGCTGAATCCATTTTGGAACGGGAAAACCATTATTGGGGTGAAGTGCGCTATGCGCACAGGGTGAACTTTCCATCCGAATCCGTCAGCTAATCTCGTAAGCGTTGAAAGAAAGGGTGTTTGATTATTTATTATTAACTGCTAATAATGTAAGTATAATTTTCTTTTGTGAAAGGAGTATAAATGAAATTAACCATAGGACTTTTTGGCTTCGGCAAAACCGGTTCTGTTGTAGCGAATGAAATTATAAAGGACTCGGGCTGCGAATTAAAATGGGTTATCCGTAAGTCATCAATCCATGAAGGAACCTTTGCCAGCCGACACCTCGGATTTGATCATGACGAAGGCCTAATTTATTCCATGAATAACATTGATTTCGATAAGTTTTATTCGGAAAACAGAGTTGATGTAATTATTGATTTTTCCTCAGCCAGCGCTGTCGATGAATATAAAGACGCAGTTAAACACGGAACAAGGATTGTCTCGGCGATTTCTCATTATGGCCAGAACGAATTTGAACATTTAAAAGAACTGAGTAAACAGACTGCTGTTTTATATTCTCCAAATATCACTTTAGGTGTTAATTTTTTAATCGAGGCTTCTAAGCTGCTTCAGAATATTGTTCCGACAGCCGATATTGAAATTGTTGAGGAGCACTTCAAGGAAAAAAAGGGTGTTTCAGGCACGGCCTTACGAATAGCAGAAGATTTGGGACTCGACAAGGAAAAGCACATAAACTCAATACGTGTCGGCGGTATCATAGGTAAACATGAAGTTGTGTTCGGGCTGCCGAATCAGACTATACGCATAGTCCACGAGTCGCATAATCGCGGCGCTTTTGGTCAGGGAGCTATATTTGCGGCAAAATGGATAATGGCAAAAGATATAGGCATGTACAGTATGGAGCAGGCACTTTCCCTGGTTATGTCAAAACCTGACGCACAGTCGGAAAGAGCCGAAAAATGCAGTCCTCAATAAACTTTGGCATGCACTTTGTAAGGATCCTGATTAAGGCTTATATACGTTAAAAAGGCCGTTAATAAACGGCCTTTTTTCTTTAATTATGGTGGAGACCGGCGGGATCGAACCGTCGACCTCATGCATATGAAGCATAAGGCTTATTAGTATTGTATGTGAATGTTGATATTATGCAAGCAAAACAACCAAACGCCGAAGAAAGAACAATACAAACACCCACTACCCTATCAGTAGTTATGCTGCGTTGACGAGGTTAGCGCGACTGCAGATTCTTCAATAACCGCTGATGAATACGGCATTCTCTAAAAAGGAAAATGCAAGATACGCTGCAATTACCTAACCCGTTTGATGGAAGACGATTATTTTGACATTGTAGCAGACCGGAACATGATTATATTTGTGTTTTTCTTGACCAAAAATCTGTTTAGTTATATATTTAAAATAATACTAATAAAGACATTTTTGGAAAGGAATAAGAATATGTTAAAAGTCCTGTCTAAGCAAAAGAAAGCATTCTTTCTGTACACGATAGCTTTATTCCTTATATTAAGTTTTATAGTATTATTCTTAACCTCATTTTTTCAGTATAAGTTGGACGAAGTTAAAAAAAGCAACCTGCTGGATAGTGAGCAGAATTTGATCAACACTGAGAATACGGTTATTGCAAATAGAATAAATAGAATTTCTGGTGATTTGTTGTATGTGGCCGATTGTTTGCGTTTAAATGACAATGGCGATGCCAATTACTCAGAAGTTGAAAAGCAATGGCTTGCATTTTCCAATCGAAAGATGATATATGACCAAATTCGCTTTATTGATGTGGATGGAAATGAAATTATTCGAGTAAATTATTCTATTGATGGAGCGGTTCTAGTTGATAAAGATAATTTGCAGAACAAAAAAGATCGTTACTACTTTACTGATACAATAAAACTGGAAGAAAACCAAATATATTTATCAAAACTTGACTTAAATATTGAAAACAATGAAATTGAGCAGCCAATAAAACCGATGCTTCGAATTTCAACGCCATACTATGTAAATGGAAAGCTTAAAGGAATTATTGTATTAAATTATTTAGCTGATGATATTTTGAAACAAGTAGCGCAAGTAGCATCAACAAGTAACGGCAATATATTTATGCTCAACTCAGATGGGTACTGGCTTTTTAATAGCGATAATACCGATAAAGAATGGTCATTTATGTATGAAGACAAGGCGGACACCAGTTTTTCCAACGAGTTTCCTGTTGAGTGGAATAGGATTAAGGAAAAAAATGATGGATATCAAATTAGTCAAAATGGCCTTTTTATATCTTCTAATGTTATAACAAGCAGGGTGTTCACTCCGGAAAACTATAGATATACTTATGCTTTGGGTACGGGAGATTGGATTTTGATCTCGTATATACCAGTTAATTCAGACATAGGGGGTGTATTCAACAATAACGTTTGGTTTACGTTTTTAGAAAATCTAAAAAATAACTATTATATATATGTTTTAATTCTATTTTTTGCCATCACGATTGCTGCTCTGGTTGCGCTGAACAAAAACGAAACCGAACAGATCAAATATTTTTCTGAATACGACGAGATGACTGGGGTTTATAACAGGCGTGCCGGGTTTGAAAAGCTTTCACAGCTTTATAAAAACACAGCCAGCAAATCTTTTGTAATCAGTATTTGTTTTATTGATATCAATGGATTAAAGGAAGTAAATGATGTCCTTGGGCATGAATCTGGCGATGAACTGATACTTAGCGTCATTTCAGGTATCAAAACAAACACGAGAGAAAACGACTTTGTGGCTCGTCTGGGTGGAGATGAATTTTTAATCATTTTTGAAGGTCTTGACGAAAACAGCGCAGAAGAAATATGGACGCGTATTGTAGATGCTTACGAAAATGTAAATAGAACTGAAAATAGAAAATATCTCATTAGTGTTAGTCACGGTATTGAATCATTTCAGTGTGATTCCCATCAATATATTGATTCAATTGTTAACCGCGCCGATGAGAAAATGTATTGTGAAAAAAGAGAAATTAAGAAAGAACTGAAAGTATTGAGAAACATCGAATAAAAGCAACTATGTTATATGAATATTAGCAAATTAAGAAGTAGCATACCATATTTTCAATAATATGCAAAAGCCCTAGAAGCATTGATATCACAATACTTCTAGGGCTTTTCTTGTGGTGGAGACTGGCGGGATCGAACCGTCGACCTCATGCGTGTGAAGCATGCGCTCTAACCAGCTGAGCTAAGCCTCCTTATGCAGAAAAAGGGAGCTGCTGCTCCCTTAAAAACTGTGGTGACCCGTACGGGATTCGAACCCATGTTACCGCCGTGAAAGGGCGGTGTCTTAACCGCTTGACCAACGGGCCATATTACTGGGAGCGCTTTTGCACTCCCATTTGGTAGCGGCGACTGGATTTGAACCGGTGACACCCCGGGTATGAACCGAGTGCTCTAGCCAGCTGAGCTACGCCGCCATATTTGCGCTTCTTTCGAACAGGCAAGTGCTATTATACTAAACATGTTTCGTTGTGTCAATACTTATTATCTACAATTTATAACTTTAAAAACGCCGGTTACGACAAATAAAAACAGACGGTTATTTCAAGCGAAATGCCGTCTGTTTTCGTAATATTTTACTTCTTTCTTGACAGAACTTTTTCTATTCCCGAGATAACTCCGTTTGCGTCAACTCCGTATTTGGCGAGAAGCTGAGCATACGGTCCGCTCTCGGTAAAGGTATCCTGAATACCTACAAACTCAGTTGGAACACCTGCGCCGCCCCATGCAAGAACCTCTGAAACAGCGCCGCCGAGACCGCCGTAAATATTGTGTTCCTCGGCAGTAACTATCGCTCCTGTTTCTGCTGCGCATTTCAATATCAGTTCCTTATCAATCGGCTTAATGCTGTACATATCGACAACTCTGACAGAAATGCCCTTCTGCCCAAGAATCTCGGCGGCTTCGATTGCCTTGTGGACGAGAAGACCGCAGGCAATTACCGTGACATCCGTTCCCTCGCGGACAATCGCGCCTTTTCCGCACTCGAACTTTGCGTCGTCCGGATATAAGTCGGGATAAACATCGCGAGAAAGTCGAAGATAAACGGGTCCCTTATGCTCGGCTGCGAATATTGTCGCCCATCTCGTGCTTCTCTCGTCCGAGGGAACAAGGACCTTCATGTTCGGAAGGCTGCGCATAACGGCAATATCCTCCGTTGCATGATGGGTACTTCCGTCAAAAGCATCCGACATTCCGCAGTAAGCTCCGCCGAGCTTTACATTGAGGTTACCGTAGCAAATCAGTGACCTTATTGAAAGCAGCCCAAGCGTTGTTAAAAATGCTGTGAATGTGTTTGCAAACGGTATTTTTCCCGTTGTCGAAAGCCCCGCGGCTGTTGCTACCATATTGCTCTCGGATATACCCATGTTGAAAAAGCGTTCCGGATATGCCTTGCCGAATATACCGCTTTTTGTCGAACCCGAAAGGTCGGCATCCAGAACTACTATGTCCTCGTTCGCCGCACCGAGCTCCGCCAGAACGCTGCCGTAAACTTCTCTTATTGCCTTAGGCATTTTTATCACCCCCGAGTTCCGCTATCGCCATTGCAAGCTCATCATCGGAAGGCGGTTTCCCATGCCATGCCGCCTTGCCCTCCATAAAGGAAACTCCCTTCCCCTTAACCGTTTTAGCTATAATTACAGAGGGTCCGTCCTCTATCTTAGCGCAAGCGTCAAGTGCATCGTTAAGCTGTCTTAAATCATGTCCGTTGCATTCGATTACATTCCAGCCGAAGCTGTGCCACTTTGCCGAAAGATCACGCAGCGGCATAATCTCATCGGTTGTACCGTCAAGCTGAACTCCGTTATAGTCGATTATTGCCGTAAGGTTGTTAAGCTTATACTTCGGAGCAGAGGTCGCCGCCTCCCAGATTTCGCCCTCGTTTTGCTCGCCGTCGCCCATAACAACATATACTCTGGCACGACTGCCGTTAAGGCGCAGACCGAGTGCCATGCCCTGTGCGGCGGCAAGGCCCTGTCCGAGAGGACCTGCGGGGATTTCTACTCCCGGTGTATGCATTGAGGGATGACCCTGCAGTGCGCTGTCAATATGTCGCAGGGTGGACATTGAATCCTTGGGCAGGAATCCTTTTTCAATTAGATTTCTATAAAGCATCGGGGCGGCATGCCCCTTTGAAAGCACCAAGCGGTCACGATTGGGGTCGGCGGGGTTCTTAGCGTCGATATTCATTCGCTCCTGATATAACAGCGTCAGTATTTCACAAGCCGAGAGACTTCCGCCGGGGTGCCCGGACTGGATGTTATGAATGGCTTTGAGCACGTCTATCCGAAACGTCCTGCAAAGCTCGCTCAGTTGAGTGACCTTAGCTTTTGAAAGTGGCATAAAATTTTCCTCCGTTTAATGGCTTACTACATTCACCGGTTTGCCTTCGATAAATGCCCGCACATTTTCAACCGCCGTGCCGATAAGCCTTTTACGGCTTTCAATCGGAGCCCAAGCAATGTGCGGAGTAATTATGCAGTTCGGCGCGCCGAAGAGCGGATTTCCGTTTATCGGCGGCTCCAGTGAGAGCGTATCTGTTGCATAACCAAACAGTTTTCCGCTGTTTAGCGCCTCAAGCGCGTCCGTCTCATTAACAAGCGCGCCGCGGGCCGTGTTGATTATGATAACTCCGTCGCGCATTTTTGAAATCGTGTCGGCGCAGATAAGACCTCTGTTTTCATTTGTTAGCGGACAGTGCAGGCTGATTACATCTGATTTCTCAAATATTTCATCAACGGTTGCCATTTGAACGCCGTCAATTCCGGAGCTATCCCTAGGATGAGCGGCGCAGGCCAGCACCTTCATGCCAAAGCTGACGGCAACCTGACTAACGGCTCTTCCGATCTGTCCATAGCCGATTATACCCATAGTTTTACCCCAAAGCTCTTTGAGAGGCGTCTCCCAAAAGCAGAAGTCGCGGCAGGTATTCCACTTCCCGGCCTTGACGCTTTCGTTGTGCTGCCCTGTGCGCATGCATAGCTCCAAAAGCAATGCAAAGGTGTGCTGAACGACGGACGGTGTGCTGTAAGCCGGGATATTGCTGACTGTTATGCCTCTTTCGGAGGCCGCCTCAATATCGATGTTGTTATAACCTGTTGCTAGTTCGCATATAAATTTCAGGTTTTTAGCATTATCCATGAGTTCTGCGTTGAAGTTAATCTTGCCCGCAAGCACGATGTCAGCATCGGCGATGCGCTGCGGCGCCTGCTCCTTTGTTGTGTGGTCGTATATCGTCAACTCTCCCAGTTCGGAAAGAGCTTCCCACGAAATATCACCAGGATTTATAATATAGCCTTCTAAAATAACGATTTTCAAACAATCACTCCATGCTTTGATTTTTTCCCGAATTAAGGGCTACTAATAAAATATAGCAAGTAGAGTTAAGCGTCAAGTTTTATATGGAATTTATAATTTCTTTAACTTTGAGCACTTGATACAAATATTTAAATGTGGTACAATGCTTTGGCACAGTAAAGGAGCATATTTCAATTGCTTCGTGTCATTTTTATACATTTTGTAATTTTTTATCTAATTTGTCGATGTTTTTACGAGCAAAAAGCAACACTCCATGAAAGGAACGATTATTCAATGCAGAAACAGCAGAATTTTGAAAACTGGCTTGGTCTTCATAAGGGCGACGGCAGTTCGGAATTTCCGAATGAAAGCGTTATGAGTTCCTGGAAGCGCAGCGACAGCCGAAATATTGATTATGAAAGAGCCCTGCCGAAGGAGCTTGTCCAAAGCGAGCTTGAAAGGACAAAAAAGACCTATAAACGGCTCATGATGTGTTCCGACTGGGTGGTTAACCACTTCATAGCAAACAGTACTGAGGAAGATTTTCGTGTTCTGCTCTTCAGCAAGGACGGTGTTTTGCTGCGAATTTACGGTGTTCCAGCCGAGAATGACTGGCTGAGCAAATGCGGAATTAAAAACGGTGCAAAATGGTCTGAGGAAAGCATCGGTACAAATCCGTTTTCTCTCGGAATTTTGAATAAACACGCGGTTGAACTGCCGGGCTGCCTTAACTACTCCCGCTTTTTAATTGACGGTTCCTATTACTTCTCCCCCATCTGCCTGATAGAAAATGAAATTTACGGCGGTATCGTTCTCGCAGTTCCGCAGGAAAAAACCGACACCTATCTTCTTTCGCTTGCGATAACATTATCCAGAACGATTGAACTTGACGTATTCTTTTTCCAGTGCATAGATATGTTTACCTCAAGCGATGAGGAATCAGGCTCAATATTTCTTCGGCAAAATAAGGACCGTAATGAAGTTGTCATCATAAACGATCAGGTTTTCAAAATACTGGGAATTAAAAAACCTGACACCTACCACCTGACTCTTGAGGAAATCATTTTACCCTTGCCCGATAACCGCGAATTCTGGAATATTTTGAATGCCAAAAAGCTTGTAAGCGACAAGGTGCTGCCCCTCTCCGTTTCAAGCGGCAGGGTCTACGTCAACATGTCAACTGCGACATATAAGCAGAACAAGTTTCACCCCGACGGTATTACCATCTCCTTCAGCTCGAGTGGCAGGGCAAATAAGCTTGCTTCAAAGTTTACCGACAACAACGCTCGCTACACCTTCGGCGATATTATCGGTGAAAACGAGCTGATGCTTGAAACAATCAAACGCAGCCAGATAGCTGCGCAAAGCGACAGCAACATACTTATTCAGGGTGAGTCCGGAGTCGGAAAAGACGTTTTTGCCCAAGCCATCCACAACAGCAGCAAACGCAGCCACAAACCTTTTGTTGCAATCAACTGCGCGGCGTTTTCCAAGGAACTCATCGCCAGCGAGCTCTTCGGCTACGAAAGCGGCGCTTTTACGGGAGCAAAACGTGAGGGCTCGATAGGAAAATTTGAGCTTGCAAATCACGGCACTCTTTTCCTTGACGAAATTGGCGATATGCCGATGGAGGTTCAGTCCGTACTCCTTCGAGTTTTGGAGGAAAAGACCTTCCGCAAGGTCGGCGGCAATGACCTTATTGAGGTCGATGTACGCATTATCGCCGCCTCAAACAAAAATCTTAAGGAGCTAATTGAGCAGAAGCTCTTCCGTGAGGATTTGTTTTACCGCTTAAGTATTATTCGAATCAATATTCCGCCTCTAAAAAACCGCGGCGCGGATGTCTATTTGTTCGCGGAATATTTCTTGAAAAAGCTTTGCGCGAGAATGGGCAAACCCGATATAAGGCTTTCAAAGAACGCGCTCGAATTTTTAGGCAGATACTCGTGGCCGGGCAACCTGCGTGAATTGCAAAACCTGCTTGAGGGAATTATCAGCACGCATGAGGAAACCCTGATAACCGAAAAGGAAATACACAATTATCTCGGCGACTATTTTCTTGAAACTCTCCCTGAAGAAAAACCGGTTATTGCAACAACCTTCGATATTTACGGGCTGGACGAAAAGGAAAAGTTCGAGATGGCTCTGCGAAAATGCCGCAATAACAGAACAAAGGCCGCAGATTTTCTCGGTCTTTCACGAAGTACCTTTTATAGAAGAATGCAGGAATTCGGCATGAACTGATTTCCGGCTCCCACATAAACTATCTCTACATCAGAAAGGAAAAGCAAAAATGGATACCGTAAGAATATTTGAAATCAAAAAGAGCGTTTACGAAAATAACGACCTGGAGGCCGAAAAGCTTAGAGGACGTTTGAAGGCGGAGAAAACCTGCCTTATGAATCTCATGTCCTCACCCGGTTCGGGCAAGACCACCACGCTTCTGCGCACTATTGAAAAGCTGCGTGATGAATTTAAAATCGGAGTTATGGAAGCGGATATCGATTCCGCCGTGGACGCGGAAACTATTGCCGCGACAGGAATTAAGGCAATTCAGCTTCACACAGGCGGAATGTGTCATCTGGACGCGGGCATGACCGAGAGCGGGATTGACGAATTCGGCACAAAGGACCTTGACTTTGTTGTTCTGGAGAATGTCGGCAACCTCGTTTGCCCCGCCGAATTTGATACGGGAGCTTCCTTCAGCGTAATGCTGCTAAGCGTTCCCGAAGGCGACGATAAGCCGCTTAAGTACCCACTTATGTTCTCGCAGGTTTCCGCTTTGCTTATCAACAAAATCGACGTTAAGCCCTACTTTAACTTTGATTCCGACGCAGTGCGTGAGCGCGTCAGAAAGCTCAACCCCGATATAGCGATTTTTGAGATTTCCGCCCTGACAGGCGAGGGCATTAAGGAATGGACCGACTGGCTCGCGGCGAAAATTCGCGACTGGAACAAATAGTTGTTTTAACTTTGTAAGCGCAATTCATTTGCGCTTACATGTCTATAAGGAGTAATAATGCACTACGACAGACTTTTTCTCCCTATTAAAATACGCAATCTCGAGCTGAAAAACCGTATTATCATGCCTGCCATCCATCTCATGTACAACATGGACGGCTATGCCAATGCGCGCTTTAACGAGTTCTATTGGCGAAGGGCGGAAGGCGGAGCCGCACTCATTTTTACAGGCGGCTGCCGCTTTGATGAATACGGCGGTTCTCCCGGCGTGATGAGCCTTGAAACCGATGCTTTTATACCGGGATATCGTGAATTTACAGACGGTATGCACAAGCGCGGAGCAAAGGTCGGCGTCCAGCTTTATCATGCGGGCGCCTATGCCCACTCTATCGCCAATGACGGGCGCGAAGCTCTTGCTCCGAGTGCAATATTGAGCAAATTCACAAAGGAAATGCCCAGAGAAATGACCCGCGAAGAAATGCGCGTAATCATTTCAAAATGGGCGGAGGCAGCAAAACGTGCCCAAAGCGCGGGCTTCGACATTGTTGAAATCATCGCTTCGGCTGGTTATCTCATAAGTCAGTTTCTTTCTCCAAAGACTAATCAGCGCACCGATGAATACGGCGGATCTTGGGAAAACCGAACTCGCTTCCCTCTTGAGGTTATCGCTGCAGTCAGGCAGGCAGTCGGAGATGATTTTCCGATTTCCGTGCGTATTGCGGGCAACGATTTGGTTCCGGGTTCCAATACAAACACGGAAGCCGTTATGTTTGCCAAGCTGCTTGAAAAGGCCGGAGTCGACATGATAAATGTTACAGGCGGCTGGCACGAATCCGTTATTCCGCAGCTTACAGGGGAGCTTCCGCGTGGCGGTTTTACATATCTCACCTCCGCTGTAAAAGATGCTGTCAGCATTCCTGTCGCAGCCTCAAATCGAATTAACGATCCGTTTACCGCCGAAATGACTTTGGCACTCGGAAAGTCGGACCTCGTCAGTTTGGGTCGCCCTCTGATTGCCGACCCTGACTGGCCGAAAAAAGCGCAAAACGGCCAAAGCGAAATAATTCGCCGCTGCGTTGCCTGCAATCAGGGCTGCTTAGCCAAGACCTTTTTTGCCGAGCCTGTGGAATGCCTCGTTAACGGCTTTGCGGGACATGAGTTCGAGCTCAAAATGCCCCGCGCAAAGGAACCAAAAGATATTCTTGTGCTTGGTGCGGGTGTAGCCGGTTGTGAGTTTGCCGTTCAGGCAGCTATGTGCGGTCATAACGTCACCGTTTGGGAAAAATCAGACCATATCGGCGGTCAGCTTTATCTTGCCGCTGCGCCGCACGCAAAGCGCGAATTTATAACTCTGGCTTCCTATTACACGGCGGCTTTTAAAAAGCTCGGCGTTGGACTCCTTCTGAATAAGAACGCCGGTGTGTATGAAATCAAGACATCAGGCTTTGATGTCATAGTGACGGCAACGGGCAACACCCCGAAAACAATTTCTCTTCCCGGAAAAAGTTCCATCCCCGTTTACAGCTACTCCGACATTTTATGCAGAAAAGCTGTCGCAGGCAGAAATGTGGTTATTGTCGGCGGAGCCGCCGTGGGCTGCGAAACCGCCGATTACCTCGCTTATGAAGCAGCTTTGTCCCCCGATGAACTTTATTTTATACTCTCACAGCGCTCTGAAGAGCCTGAAAAAGTCCTTGAAATGTTAGACAAAACACGCAGAAACATCGCAATTGTTGATGTTGCGAAAATCGGAACAGGCTTTGAACAGGGCACCGCGTGGCCCCTTTTAAAGGAGCTTAACCGTTTTGGGGTGAAACAGTATTCCTTTGCAAAAATCCTCGAAGTAACCGATAAAACTGTTGAAATTGAGGCGTCTGAACCCAAAACCCGTGAGCAAAAGGCCCGAGAGCGCGAAAGCGGCATAATCGAGCCCGAAAAGCTCCTGCATTTAAGCCTTCCCTGCGACACAATCGTTATCGCGGCAGGCTCCGTTCCGAATGACGAGCTTTATAATGCGCTGAAATCCGATATTCACGAGATTTACAATATCGGCGATTCTCTTGAGGTCGGAAAAATTTCGGACGCTGTTTCACAGGCAATTGAGCTTGCGAGAAAGCTGTAAGCCAAAACCGAAACCCAATAATTTTGTTTTTTTGATAAGGAGAGGGCGGTTTGCATAAGCAAGCCGCCCTCTCCTTATCCGCGTCATCAGCTGATTGAAACTCAACTTAGATAGAATTGTTTTGCAGTTTCAGGTTGCGAGAGCCTTTCTTTCAACAAACCAGCGCCCGACATTATTACCCGCAATTTCCGCGCTGCGCTCAAAAAACAGATAGCTGCGCTGACCCCGCACAAAAATCGTAAAACGGTCGCCCTGACCTCCCGCTTTCATTGCGGCGGCCTGACGAATATCCAGCACTTTGTCAATTTCATAGACAGTTCCGTCCTCCCACGTAAGCTCTCGTGGCAGCATTCTCCCCTCCGCGTCGAAGGAGGCGCGGACATTGACATAAACCTTAATATTGTCCATGGCTAGACCTTCCTTAAAAAATCTCCCTTCGCCATAAGCGGAGGCTCTATCATCTCATAGCCTCTGCGCTTCATCAGCCTGAACTTGAAATCCAGCATCTCCGGCGGAACGCCGAGCCTTGCCGCGGCGCCGAAAAACGAAATGTCCTCGTTCAAGAGCCCCAACACATCCTCATCTCTCATAAGATAGTCCGCGGCGAAAACATTCGCCTCATACTCCTTAACGCTCGCGTTGTCGAAAACGGCGAAGTCGTGAAACGCGGCGGAGCTGTCCTTATTGCAGTGCAGAACCGAGTGCGCAAGCTCGTGCATTAAAATAACGCGCTGCAGCTCCTGCGGCAGGTCGGAATTTACCGTTATGTGCTTCTGGCGGTACAGCGAAACAAAAAAGCCCTTACAGCAGCCGTCAAAATTGCCCATCGGTTCATATTTGACGATGACCTTCATCGCCTCTGCCAGCTTCTTCGGCTCGGTTTCGCCATACTCGTTTTTGATTCGGGCTACTTCCCGAAGCACAAATTCGTTTTTCATCCTGAAGGTCACCCCCTTTTTACTCGTTATACAGCAGTCATAGCTCTATTTTTCCTTGGATTTGCGCCCGTAAGTGCTCTTTGCTGCTTCCTTACAGTCGATATAAGCCTTCATAACAGCTTGGAAAAAGGCGTCCTTAGCCTCCTCGGATATGTCGCCTCCTGCAAAAAGAGCCGCGTTGGCACTCAAAAGAGCCTCAACATCTCTGGATTGGCGCACCCCATACCTGCGCCTTGCGCTTTCTATGTAGTGCATGCTGTCCATACCGTGAAGCGGATTTGTTACCTCGTCTTTTTTTAGGTATTCGGGAGTAACTTCAAGCGCCTTTGCCAGCTTATAAAGCTGTGCCGGCTGAGGGATTCTCCCATCCGTTTCATAAGAGGTGATTGTCCTTTTGCCTATTCCTGCCTTTGCGCTCAGCTCAGCCTGACTTAAGCCAAGCTCCGCCCTTCGCGCCACAAGCTTTTCTCCGAATGCTTTCATCCTGCGCACCCTCCCCCGTAGTATTGTTGCTATTTATTGCGTCATTGCTCTTGACATTATTGCGGATATTTGCTATATTTATCTTGACATTAGTAGCAATTGTTAGCAACTATAAGCACATTATATCCGCTATATTTATATATGTCAAGAGCTTCTTTTTTTAAGCTGCGGCAAAATACTCAAATGTTTGGAGGCGTTGAAAATGGGCGAACGGGTAATACTCCACAGCGATATGAACTGCTTTTACGCTTCCGTTGAAATGATGCTTCATCCCGAGCTCAGAGGCAAGGCCGTGGCAGTTTGCGGTTCAACGGAAACCCGCCACGGAATCGTTCTGGCAAAGTCCGAGCCTGCAAAAAAAGCCGGCATAAAAACGGGAATGGTCAACTGGGAGGCCGAGCGCCTGTGTCCTGGTTTGATTCTTGTGCAGCCTCATTTTGAGCAATATCTGAAATATTCAAAGCTTGCGCGCTCAATCTATCAGCGCTACACCGATTTCGTCGAGCCTTACGGCATGGACGAGTGCTTTCTTGACGTTTCGGGTTCCGCGGACATGTACGGCGGAGGCTTGGAGATAGCCGAGAGGATTCGCGAAGCGATAAAATCCGAGCTGGGGCTTACGGTGAGCATAGGCGTTTCCTTCAACAAGGTATTCGCAAAGCTCGGCTCCGACATGAAAAAGCCGGACGCCGTTACCGTAATCGACCGCGAGAACTTTAAAGACAAGGTATGGTCCCTCCCCGCTTCCGACCTTTTCTTTGTCGGCAGAGCGACCTCAAAAAAGCTCTCCCGCTACGGCGTTCATACAATCGGAGAGCTTGCGGCGCTTTCTCCCGAATTTTTACAGCAGGTATTCGGGAAGAATGGTCTTATGCTGTGGCTGTACGCGAACGGGCGTGACAGCGCTCCCGTTATGAATAAGGATTTCGTTTCACCGATTAAGTCCATCGGGCACGGGATAACCTGCACCGTCGACTTACAGACCGAGGAGGAGGTCTGGCGCGTTATGCTGGAGCTCTCACAGGATATTGGACACAAGCTCAGGGCGCACGAGTGCAAAGCCTCAGGCGTGCAGATTTTTGTTAAAGACAGTTCCCTTAATTACAAGCAGTTTCAGGGCAAGCTGGCGTTTTCCAGCTCGAGTCCCACCGACATAGCCATGAAAGCCCGAGCCCTGTTTAAGGACAATTATGATTGGGCTCTGCCTGTTCGGGCCGTAACAGTCAGAGCCATCGACCTCAGAGGAATAAACGAGGCGGAGCAGATAAGCATCTTTTCAGACGCGGCAAGAACAGAGCGCGGTGAGAAGCTTTATGACTGCGTTGAAGAAATCAGGCGGCGTTTCGGAAAGCATTCGGTTTATTCCGCTTCGCTCATGGGCGACATCAATATGCCGGCTTACCGCGACCATGAGCTAGTTATGCCGGGAATGATGGTCAGATAGTCTTACCGCAGTATAAAGAAAGAGCACCCGCAATTCCCGGCTGCTCTTTCTGCGCGCTCATTTAAGTTCTTAAAGCTCCTTTTTCCTGCTTTTATAGCCTCTTAAGCGAAGCGAGCTGCTATAAATACAATAGCCGTTCTTTCCCTTCTCTTTGGCATAATACTGAGCTCTGTCGGCATATTCAAGCAGCTTATTAAAATCGTTGCCGAATTCGCCGCTGTTCACTGCCCCGACACTGACGGATACGGATACATTCTGTTGCCCGTCGCTATATTCCAGCCTGAGCTCCTCAATCAGGCGATTAAGCAGCTTTGTCAGTTCTTCCTGCGTTACATCCTTGAGCAGAACACAGAACTCGTCCCCTCCGAAACGGCCCAAAACATCACGGGTTGAGAAGATCGACATCATTATTTGAGAAATGTCCCTAAGAGCCCTGTCCCCTGTCGCATGACCCAGATAGTCATTGATATCCTTGAAATTGTCGACATCAAAGAAAATCAAGGTGCTGTTTTTATCCGGGAATTTGCTCAGATACTCTATGCAACGTTCTTTGAAAGCGTCCTTATTATAAATTCCCGTTAGGGCGTCAACCTGCGCTTTTGTCATAAGCGACTGCTTCTCTTTAATCTCATCGTCGATATCGGTGAGCTTTCCGATGAGCCTCTTATTCTCACCGCCGACCTGCATGACATGATATATAGCCTTACACCAGCAAGGAGTTCCGTCGCTTTTACAGACTCTGACGATAAGTTCACCGTCAATCGTTCCGTTTTTTATGTCCTCAAGCGTCTGTGAAAATTTCCATCTGTCCTCTTCGTAAATTTTAGTCAGACTCGGCTCTTCGTCGCCCCAGTATTTTTTCGGAAGTGACCAGCCGAATTTTTCTTTGAATTGAGGCGAAACCTTGACGGTTTGCTCATTATAATCTATCTCAAACAGTATCTCATCCGATTTTTCCAAAAGAATTCTATGAGATTCTTGTTCGAATCTAAGTTCTTCCATAATTGCCTGTTCTCTTGAAATATCGACAATCATGCAAAACAGCTCTTTTTCACCTTTCTCATTTTTAACAAAGGATCCTTTTACCAGCGACGGAATGAATTTACCTTCCTTGGTCCTTACCCTGAGCGGTACAGAAAACTCATTACCTTGAGCTGCGGACGAGCCCTTCATAGTCAGCAGCTTATTAAGCGTCTGTCTGTCATCAGGATGAATAAAATAAAAGTAATCTCTTGCGTAAATACTTCTAAGCTCATCCTCGGTATATCCCATGAGCTTAAGCAGCCCTTCATTAACGAACGATATTTGATATTCCTTTTGCGGGTTCAAAAGGAGAACTCCGCCGTTTATGTTGCTGCTTATGTTTCTGAGCATACTCTCACTTGCGGCAATCCGTTTATAGTTATTTGCCCTTGTTCTGAGGGTATAAATCCAAAAAATAATACCGAGTAAAGTGAAAAACAGAATCACATAGATTCTTTCACCGTATCTTCTCCATAGGTTATCAAGCAAAAAATCATGTCGATAATTTGCCGGGTTAATTACACCGCTGGCCGAGCCATAAATATCGTTTGACAGATTTGCAATGTTCTCATCCGTCTCACGGAACGTCCAAACGTGAGAGCTGTAATAAACACCATTATTCGCGTATATTTCGCCATTTGGTAACTGTCCGGAACTGTAACCCGATGTTAAATCACTCTGTAAAGTGTCCGCTGCCGCCAGTGCATTTTCACACGTTAACACGCTGAAGGTGACTGAAAGCAGTAGAAATAACAGTATTTGCGAAAATGGTTTTAATAGTTTTCTCATTTAATACATCCTCAAAAGAATTACAGCTACTTTTTCCGATAGCCGTTTGCCAGAACTGTCGCAATTATATTACCGTCATCATCTGTAACGACAACATCAAAGAAAGTTATGCTTCTGCCGTTTTTAATACATTTGGCCTCCGCATAAAGAATCGGACCCTTTGTCGGTCGCATAAAATTGATTGCGCCGGACAAAGACACAGTCTGCGGATTCCCGGTATTGGAAGCGACGCCGAAGGCGTAGTCAGCAAGGGTAAAAATTGCTCCGCCCATCACATTTCCATCAACATTGTAATGGCGTTCGTCTATTTTTAAACTGCATTTTGCGTAATTAACATCTGCAGCCACAATTCTCACCCCTGTTGTTTGGACGGCATAGACGTCATCGGAAAATGTTTCAATTGCCATTTTTGTATAGTCCATTATTTGTTTCTCCTGCCTTAAAGCGCTGATAGCGCTGCTTTCTAAAAATGCTGCCATAGATTATCGCACAAATTCTGGCCTATGTCATCATAATTTTACAATTATGATATATTTTTACAAAGAGCAGGGTGTTTCCCCTCTTTAGGGAACACCCTGCTCTGTTAAGTAAAAGTTTCTGGCGCCGAGAACGTAACAGGCGCTTATGTTCCCAGGTAGGCCTTTTTGACGGCCTCATCCTTAAGGAGTTCTTTTCCGGGGCCCGAAAGCGTTATTCGTCCCGTTTCCAATACATAACCCATGTTTGCTGTGTGCAGCGCCATATTGGCGTTCTGCTCAATCAAAAGGATTGTTACGCCCTGCTTGTTAATCTCCTTGATGATGTCAAATATTCCTTTGACAACCAACGGGGCAAGTCCCAGCGAGGGCTCGTCCATCATCATGAGCTTCGGGCGGCTCATAAGAGCGCGGGCGACTGCGAGCATCTGCTGCTCACCGCCTGAGAGTGTTCCGGCAGCCTGCCATGAGCGCTCCTCTAAACGCGGGAAAAGGCTGTAAACCCAGCGAATATCCTCACTTAAATTATCCTTGCGAAGATATGCGCCGACCTTCAGGTTTTCAAGAACCGTAAGATCGGGAAAAACTCTGCGGCCTTCCGGAACAAGCGTAATGCCTTTTGAAACGATTTGGTTGGCAGGCATACCGGTGATATTCTCGCCGTTAAAGGTAACAGTGCCGGATTTTGCGGAAACCAGACCCGCAATGGTTCGCAAAGTCGTGGATTTTCCTGCACCGTTCGCCCCAATCAGAGTGACTATGCTGCCCTCTTCAACCTCAAACGAGATACCTTTTACGGCTTCGATTCCGCCGTAGTTGACCTTTAAGTTATCAATCTTAAGCATCCTCAGCCACCCCCAAATACGCGTCGATAACGCTCTGATTGTTTTGAATTTCGGCGGGCGACCCATGTGCGATTTGCTTTCCGAAGTCCAGCACATATATGCGGTCTGAAATCTTCATAACCAAATCCATGTGGTGCTCAATCATGAATACGGTCAGATTGTGTTCATCCTTTATCTGTCGGATAAAATCGGTCAGTTCCTGCGTTTCCTGCGGGTTCATTCCGGCAGCGGGCTCGTCGAGCAGGAGGAGCTTCGGATCTGTTGCCAAGGCTCGCGCAATTTCGAGCCGGCGCTGGATACCGTAAGGCAGATTCACAGCCTTTTCATTTGCAAGATGAGCCATCCCCTGACGTTCCAGCAGTTCCATGCTCTCCCTGCGCATGCGCATTTCTTCCTTGTGGTTTATCATAAAGGTTGCCGAAAGCATGTTTTGCTTTGCGCGCATGTGCTTTGCTATAAGTACATTTTCAAAAACTGTCTGACTGCCGAAAAGCCTTATATTCTGGAAGGTTCTGGCTATACCGTATTCAGTTATTCTATCGGGAGTTTTGCTCACGATCTTTGTGTACTTACCGCTGTTTTCACCCGCATAGAGCTTTTTCATTTTGCCCGAGGGATGATTTGACACTATAATTTCACCGTAATACTCAACCTGTCCGTTTGTCGGTTCATAGACGCCGGTAATGCAGTTGAAAGCCGTTGTTTTACCTGCGCCGTTAGGGCCGATAAGTGCGACAATTTCGCCCTTGTTAACCTCAAGTGAAAGGTTGTTTACGGCTACGACACCGCCGAACTGCATTGTAACGTCGGAAAGGCGAAGAACGTTCTCACTCATTGCCGCTCACCTCCCCTTTACTTTTCTTTGATTTAAAGCGGCCGGCTATGCGCTCAATATCAAACTCCTTATCTCCCATTATGCCCTTACGCCAGAACAAAACCACGCACATGATAATAACGGAAAATACGACAAGACGGAAACCGTTTCTGAAAATTCCCGGGGCAGAGATGCCGAGAAACTTTCCGGCGTCAAGACCGCGCAGCCACCACTCGGAGGCGGCAATATAAAGGAAGGCGCCGATGCAGCTGCCCGTTACCGAGCCAATACCGCCGAGAACAACAATGAGCAGTATTTCATAGGTCATTGCCGATTTGAAAGCGGAAGCCTGAATAGTCGCCTGGAACATGGCAAGCATCGCGCCGCCGATTCCAGCGAAAAATGCGCTGGTGCAGAAGGACATCATTTTGTGACGGGCAAGGTTAATTCCCATAGCTTCTGCGGCAACTTCGTCATCTCTTATGGCCTTGAAAGCGCGTCCGTAGGATGATTTAATAAGCAAGACTATAATGGCTATGCAGATACCTGACAAAAGAATCGGAAGAATTGTAATAAGGAAATTTTCAAGCCATGGCGCTGAAGCAAACAGATTCTTAAAAAATTCATGCTTGCCGTCATCTTTAGCCAAATCCTTTACAATGGAGTCAAAGGACGGAAACATTTTCAGCATATTTGAGCCGTTTGTGACGGGTCCGAGCGTGTTCCACTGGAAAATCGCGCGGATTATTTCCGCAAATCCCAGCGTCGCAATTGCTAGATAGTCGCTTTTCAGGCGCAGCACCGGTAAACCGATAAGAAATGCGAATACCGCTGCCGCGAGTCCCGCCAAAACCAGCGCGACAATGACCGGAAGGGTGAAATGAATAATTCCGCCGTTAAAGTACTGATAAACCTGTGTTCTTGCCTCGAGAGGAACCGTAAAAATCGCGTAGGTGTAGGCGCCTATGAGCATAAAGCCTGCCTGCCCGAGTGAGAATAGTCCCGTAAAACCGTTCAGAAGGTTCATCGATACTGCGATAAGCGCGTATATGGCGCCTTTTTTGAGAACGACGAAAATCATTGAAGATGACTTCAGAGTTATGCTGAGTACCAGTACTGCCAATATCAGCGAAAACAGTAGTGCAAAGTTGATTATTGTCTTTTTTTTCTTATTCATACGTCACCGCCTAGACCTTGTCTGTCTTTTTCTCACCAAACAGGCCCGTGGGCTTGACGATGAGAATAACTATCAGCAGCGCGAATGTAAAAGCATCGGAAAAAGTAGCAAGACCCAAAGGATTCTTGATTACTCCGGAATTAACGAGAATCGTATCAAGTCCTTTAATGATATTCTCGCATATACCGATGATAAACGCACCTACAACAGCTCCGGGTATCGAACCGATGCCGCCGAACACCGCGGCAACAAAGGCTTTAAGTCCGGGCATGGCGCCCGAGTTCGGCACAACGCCGGGATAATTTGTAAAATAGAGCATTGAACCAACAGCCGCAAGAAAAGAGCCGATAATAAAAGTCGACGAAATAACGCTGTCCACCTTTATGCCCATGAGCTGAGAGGTCTCAAAGTCTCTGGATACGGCACGCATAGCCATGCCGATTTTAGTGTGTTTAATAAGAATTACAAGCGCAATAACAAGTACAATTGTCAGCACGGGAGTAATTAAAGTAACACGCTTTGTAACAGCGGTGCCAATTGTTATCGTATCGGAAATCCAGGGAATTGAAGGATAGTTTTTATTTAATCCACCGGTAATGTAGAGCGAGACGTTTTGGAGAAGATAGCTTACACCGATGGCAGATATCATAATTGACATACGAGGTGCGCTGCGAAGCGGTTTGTAGGCCGCGCGCTCAATAACAAATCCGAGTACAACAGTCGCAACAATAACGATTGGAATGGTTATATAGAGCGGTGCCCAAGACGACAGATATACCATCATTAGTCCCGCAACCATAAATACATCGCCGTGGGCAAAGTTAATCAGTCTCAGAATACCATAGACCATCGTGTATCCGATTGCAATAAGCGCATACTGACCGCCGACCGAAATACCCGATAGTATATATGGCAGATTGGCAGAAAAAAAATCCATAGAGGAGCCTCCCCAAATTGAGCTGTCTCGAAAGGGGGCGAGCGGTCGCTTCCTTTCGAGGCAGCCCAAATTATCTGTTTTTTATGAGCAATCTAACAAGGGCATGGCGGGGACTTTTGTCCCCGCCCATGCCGCCAATGTGCAAGTTATGTTTTGATTAGCCGGCTTTCTGTACGCCTACGAAGTCCCAAACACCTGTTTCGGTGTTTGCAGTCTTAACATAAGCAGTATCACGAACTGCGTCGCCGTTTGTGGTATCAAAAGCGATAGCACCGGAAACGCCTTCATAAGTAACCTTCCAGATAGCATCGTTGACTGCTTTGGGATCTGTTGTGCCTGCAGCCTTGAGAGCCTCAAGAGCAACAAAGTAAGCGTCATATCCCATTGCGGAAACTGCTGCTATTGTGGTGTCTCCGCCGTTATTTGAAAGAGCGGTGGAATCGCTGTTGAGCCATGCCTTGAAGCCATCGTCAAATTCCTTATTTCCGCCTTCCTGATAGAAGGTGTCAACATAGACTTTAACATTCTTGCCCTTTGCAGCGTTGAGGATGACGTTGGAGTCCCAAGTATCACCGGCAAGTATCGGCATGGAGAGGCCCTGAGCGTTAACCTGATCAATGATCAGAGCAGCAGCCTCGGTGGAAACCGGTGCGAAGAAAACGTCAGCGCCGGCGTTCTTTGCGTTTGTTACATAGGAGCTGAAGTCGGAGTTGCCTTCGGGGAAGGTTTCATAAACAACTTCGCCGCCGAGGGCTTTGAAAGCGTCTTCAAAGTACTTGCAGAGGCCGACGGAATAGTCATCTCCGAGCTTAGCAAGGCAGTAAGCCTTCTTGGCCTGGAACTGATCCTTGGCAAAGTTAGCAAGAACGGTGCCCTGGAAAGGATCAAGGAAGCAAATACGGAAATAATGTGTGTTGCCTGCCGTTACGTTGGGGTTTGTGCAGGTAATACCGATAGCAGCAATGCCGGCATTCTTGAAGGTGTCGGAAGCAGCCATGCAGACGCTGGAGCCGTAAGATCCGAGAACAACGGAGACACCCGCGCTTACGAGTTCCTGAGCCGCGGAAACAGCCTTATCTGTGGAAGACTGGTTGTCGACAGGAACGAGCTCGACCTTATAAGTCTCACCTGCGATGTCAACTGTCGGCTGAACGGTGTTGGCATACTGAACTCCGAGAGATTCCTGCTTTCCGCCTGCGCCGTTGTCGCCGGAAGCGGGCTCGAAAACGCCGATTTTAACAACTTTTTCGCCGGCTGTCGCAGAAGCGTCCGGAGAAGCGGTTGTTGCGGTCTGTCCGCAGCCTGCAAACAGGCAGACGAGCATCATGCAAGCAAGGATGAGGGCCAAAGACTTTTTCATTTGTTTTCCTCCATTTTTTCGCGGATATCGCGCCGCGAATTTTGTTTTGTCCGTCCTGCGTGGACATTTGTCCTCGCAAGACTACGCTTAGTATTATAGCGCAGAAATACTCTATTTGCAAGGTAAAATCCTTCTTTATTCACAATTATTTGCGACTATTGGGGCTAATGTTTTGATATTGCTCTGAATTTGTTATTATTTCGATCTTGATATGCATTTTGTTAATACTTATGCCATATTTTCTTTTGCAGATCCATGCTCTTAATGCGGATTACAGCTATATTATTGTAAATGTTAAATAAGATTGTTTTAATGCAAAAAAAGAGCTAATATTTTGCTATAGAAAACGGTCTTAAATGTTGTTATGTTAACCATTATTGTTTGTGCTGCTGGTTTATTATCAATATACAAGGTTTGTAATAATCTGACATTTCAGCTTATTTTTGCTTATGAATCAGGATTATATTGATGTTGAAAAACCTGTTGAGAATGTTTATAACTAATCGATTATATATTATTCCGCTCTATTTATGTAAATATTTCCTTGCTCAAATTACCACTATTTATAAGAACTTTTCGCTGCAATAATCACTCGAAAAGTACTGCTGATGCAAAACGCAAATGACTCTGTTTGTATGCTTTAAAATTAGTATTTGTTGAGCGTGTATGTATTATTTCGAATTTGTGTACGTATATGAAAGACATTGAGAATAAAGACATTTTGAAAACATATCGTTAAAAAAAAGAGCGGCGCCGTTACCGGCGCCGCCTCATCTTTTTAAGCTTTATTCCACTTTTCCAGTTCCTCATCGGTGCACAGCACATAATGGCTTCCGCCGAGGTGGTGCGAGGTTCCGACATTATAGTCGATTCCCGCTTTTTTATAGTCGTAAGACTGTGTAACGCGTGATTTCTCCGTTCTGGGGTTTGGAACGGGAATTGCGGAAAGCAAGCTCTGAGTATAGGGATGAACGGGATTTGCGAAAATCTCATCCTTTGTTCCTGTTTCCACAAGATGTCCCATGTGTAAAACGCCGATACGCTCGGATATATATTTGACCATTGACAAATCGTGTGCGATAAAGAGGTACGCGGTGCCAGTTTCCTTCTGAATATCCTTCATCAGGTTTACAACCTGCGCCTGGATAGAAACGTCCAGTGCGCTTATGCACTCATCCGCAATAATCAGCTTCGGGTTCATAACGAGCGCCCTCGCTATGCCCACTCGCTGACGCTGTCCTCCCGAAAACTGGTGTGGATAGCGCTCTGCGTGCTCGGGAGCAAGCCCGACCTTAACAAGAATGTCGGCAACTTTTTCCTTGCGCTCGGCGCGGTTTTTGTAGAGATGATGTATGTCAAGCCCCTGCGCTATAATGTCCTCAACCTTTTTGCGCGGGTTAAGACATGCCATGGGGTCCTGAAATATCATCTGCATCTCAGTGCGAAGGCGCTTGTTGTTCTGGCGCGAGAGCTTCCCCGAAATGTCCATACCGTCAAATGTGATTTTTCCGCCTGTCGGGTCGTAAAGGCGAATCAGACTGCGGCCGATTGTGCTCTTGCCGCTGCCGGACTCCCCTACCAGTCCGTAGGTCTCGCCCGGGTATATGACGAAGTCAACTCCGTCCACTGCCTTGCAGGTATAGTTCCTATTCATTCTGAAGTGCTGTTTGAGCCCTTTTACTTCAAGCAGGGTTTTTCTTTCGTCAGCCACGCAAATCACCCTCCTTCTGCATACGGGCTATGCGGTTTTTAAGCTCCGTCGGCATTTCCACCTTGGGAGCGCGCTCGTCCAGAAGCCATGTGGACGCGTAGTGTGTATCCGAAATTTTAAACATCGGCGGTTCGGCGCGCTCATCAATTTTAAGGGCGTAGATGTTGCGCGGTACGAAGGCGTCGCCGAGAATTTCGTTTTTCAGATTCGGAGGCGAGCCCGGGATAGTGTAAAGACGGCTGTCGTCGGTATTGAGGTCCGGCATAGCGGAAAGAAGTCCCCAGGTATAAGGGTGCCTCGGGTCGAAATAAATCTCGTCAATAGTCCCCTTTTCAACTATCTTTCCGGCGTACATGACGTTTACATAGTCGGCAACCTTCGCGACAATGCCGAGGTCGTGGGTGATGTAAATAACGCTGATTTCGCGCTCACGCTGAATCCTTTGAATAAGCTCGATGATTTTTGCCTGAATGGTAACGTCGAGCGCCGTTGTCGGCTCGTCACAGATGAGCAGTTCGGGGTCGCAGGCAAGCGCGATAGCTATAACCACTCTCTGCCTCATACCGCCGGACAGTTGGTGAGGATACTGCTTAATACGCTTTTCGGGATTGTCGATTCCGACTTCCTTAAGCAGGTCAAGTGCCTTTTCAAAGGCCTCTTTACGGGGCGTTCCGTAATGCCAAATCATCCCCTCCATGATTTGCTTTCCCACAGTCATAGTTGGGTCAAGGCTGGTCATGGGGTCCTGAAAAATCATGGCGATACGCTTGCCGTTAATGTGCTTGCGCATATCCGCTTTTGAAAGCGAAAGCAAATCAACTGTTTTCTTCTCATTGTCAGTATGGTTATAGGTAAAGATTATAGAACCGCTGTTAATGACGGCGTTTTTATCGAGAATTCCCATGGCAGCCTTCATTGTAACGGACTTGCCGCTGCCGGATTCGCCGACAATTGCCAGTGTTTCGCCCTTGTAAAGGTCAAGATCAACGCTTCGAATTGCGTTCACCCTTGCGTTTGAAGAGATAAAGGATATGGAGAGATTTCGCATTTCAAGAACTTTTTCACGTCCGTTTTTTCCCATATCGCTCACCTCACATTTCCTTGAGCTTGGGGTCAAACGCTTCGCGCAGACCGTCAGCAAGCATATTGAAGCAAAGCATCAGAACGGCAAGCACCACAATCGGCGGCACAATTTGATACGGATGCGTTGTGAAACTGTTGAAGGCGTCGCTTATAAGACTTCCCAGGCTGCACATCGGAACAGGAATTCCGAGACCTACGAAGCTTAAAAACGCTTCTGTGAAGATTGCGGTGGGTATGCAGAACATGAGCTGCGTTATAATCTGACCGATTATATTCGGGAGGACTTCCTTAAAGATTATGAGGAAATCTCCCGCACCCAGAGTTCGTGAGGCAAGAACAAACTCGCGCTCCTTCAGCTTGAGCATTTCCGCTCGCGCAAGACGGCTCATTCCTATCCATTCCGTTATCATCAGAGCAAAGACGATTGTTATGAAGCCGCGGGGCAGCACGAGCATGAGCAGAGTAACGATAACAAGACGCGGAATACCGTTTATAATTTCCGCGATTCGGCACATAATGCTGTCCACCCTGCCGCCGAAATAACCGCTTATAAGTCCGTAGCTCATACCGATAATCATGTCGATAATAGCCGCACAAAGGGCAATTCCCAGAGAAATGCGGGTGCCCTCCCATACGCGCGTCCATATATCGCGGCCGAGAGTATCTGAGCCGAACCAGTAGTAAACGTCGGTCAGATTTTTTTCCTCATAGCCGTTTATCAACTTCGTGCCGGTTGTTGTGCGAAGCACTTCGTCGCCGTTGAAAATACCGATATTTTCAAGTCCCGGAATTCGCGGGGCGAAGTTCTTTTCGGTCAGCTTCTGCTCGGAATAGGAATAATCCGTCATCATCGGTCCGAAGGCCGCGAGAACTCCGATTATAATAACCAGAACAAGGGATATAACCGCTCCCTTATTGGCAAAAAAGCGGTGACGAACTTCGGACCAATAGTCCTGACTTGCAAAGTTTTTATCGATTCTCGTACTGTCCGTATTGCCGCGCAGAGTGAAATCGTCGGGCAGAAACTCGAAATTTTCTGCTTCCTTTTCGGGTCCCGAAACAACTGCTGGCTGTTTTTTGAAAGTGCGTCCCATCAGTTTTCACTCTCCTTTGCAACGCGGATACGCGGGTCAATTACACCGTAAAGAATGTCAACGACCAGCATAATTCCGATATACATGGCGCTGTATATAAAGCTTAGCGCGATAACGACATTATAGTCGTTTGACTGGATAGCAGTTACAAGAAGGCTTCCGACACCGGGAATTGAAAATATCTTTTCAACAACAAGACTGCCTGTCATGAGGTCGACAATCAGCGGCGCAAGAACAGTGATAACGGGTATCATGGAATTTCGCAAAGCGTGGCGAACAATAAGAGGCCCGCCGCTGATGCCCTTGCTTTCGGCAAGCAGCATATAGTCGCTTCCAAGAACCTCAAGCATTTCCGTTCGCGTAAATCGTGCGATAGAAGCAAGAGTAAATAAGCTCAGTGCAATACTCGGCAGCACGCTGCTTGCAAAGGGATTGCCGCCCGAATAAAGCATGGGCAGCCATTTTAGCGTGTAGCCGAAGGTATAGCTAAGTCCCAGCGCAAAAACATAACTCGGAACTGAAACGCCCAAAACGGATACGATGGTGCAGAAGGTATCCCAGAAGGTGTTGTGCTTGAGTGCGGCAACGATACCCAGAATCAGTCCTACAATCGCCCCCAGTCCGACTGCCATTCCGCCGACTGCTATACTTATCGGCAAACGGCTTTGAATAAGCTGGCTAATGGGAGTATTTTTGCTGATGTTGTAGCTTACTCCGAAACTGCCACGGAACATATTGTACACATATTTGGCAAACTGCACGACGAGCGGCTGATCAAGACCGTACTTTGCATTTAGCGCCGCTTTCTGTGTTGCCGTCAGCTTCTCATCGTTAAACGGCGAACCAGGCATTAAGTGGAGCAAAATGAAAAGCACAAGTGTGATTGCCAAAAGCGTGAATATTGAAATAAGTACACGTTTGAAAATGTATTTCTTCACGTCAGATGTTTCTCCCTCTCTTTATAGCATAACGCACGCATATAAGCCCGCGCCCCCGGTTACCGCGGAGCGGTCCGAGCGCTGCGGGTTCGTATGCGCAAGCTAAGCACATGCCGCGCGAAAGCCTTGATTTATTCTCAAAGCAACCGCGCGGCACGATGGTCTTACACGGGCTTAATTAGTTTATAACCATTAACCCTTAACAGTGTTCTTGTAAACTCTGTTCAGTGCGCATGGGTGGAATTCGATTCCGGTAACATTTGCCTTAATCATGTCGGCATTAGCCTGAGTGTAGAGCGGGAAGATAACGGCTTCCTTCATCGCAATGCCTTCAGCTTCCTTCAGAGCCGCCCAGCGTCCCTCAAGATCGGTGCAGAGATCGCCTGTTGTGGTTCTTTCAATAAGCGCGTCGTAATCGGCGTTGCTCCAGAGACCGTAGTTGTTGGAGTTTCCGGTTACCCACATTGCAAGATAAGTCATAGGATCCGCATAGTCGGGTCCCCAACGTGTGAGAGCAAGGCAGAAATTGCCGCTCTGGCAGTCTTCAACGCGCTGCTTCTTGGGCTCAACTCTGAGGGTGACGGTGATGCCGGGAAGTGTGCTTTCAAGCTCTTCCTTGATAACGGCAGCGACATTCTGCTGAATTTCGGTGTCGTCAACAATCATCTCAAAATCAAATGTATCTTTGCCGAGCTCTTCCTTTGCCTTGTTATAGAACTCAAGGGCCTTTGCGGCGTCGAAAGCGCAGACATCAGCAAATTCAGTCTGGTCGGCGCTGAAGTCATCGCCGGCAGGGCCAGTTGCGAACTGGGGAGGAACAGCTGTAAATGTGGCTGTGGAGCCGTCTTTAACAACGCTGTCAACTATTGTCTGGCGGTCAAGAGCAAAGGTGAGAGCCATACGCATGTTGAGGTTTGCAAGCTCGGGGTACTTATCAACGTTGGGGCTGATATACCAGAGATAGCCTGCGCCGACGCTCAGGAATTCGGGGTCATCCTTAACCTGATCAACCTGATCTCCGGAGAGTTGGATAATATCGAGGTCGCCGTTCTGATAGCTCAGAAGAGCCTGCTGGCTCTCTTTGATAACCTGATAGTTAAGTCCGTCGAGGCTGACTTTTGCAGCATCATAATAGTTGGGGTTCTTCTCGAGGGAGAAGTTTGTTGCAGCGGGCTCATAGCTTGTGAGGATAAAAGCACCGTTTGAAAGAGTAGTTTCGGGGCTGGTACCGTAACTGTCGCCGCAGCTCTCAAAGAATGCCTGATTCACAGGATAGAAGGTGGGGAAATAGAGAAGCTGGTCAAAATATGATACGGGCACATTCAGCTCAACCTTAAGGGTCTTTTCATCGACGGCTGTGATGCCGAGGTCCGAAACAGGCTTCTCGCCTGCAATGATTTCGGCGGCATTTTTAATCTGGCCGATATCGCTGAGCATGTAGGAATACTCGGAAGCAAGCGCAGGGTCAACCGCACGCTGCCAGCCGAAAACGAAGTCTGCCGCAGTTACGGGTTCGCCGTTTGCCCAGTTGGCGTCGTCACGAATCTTAAAGGTGTATGTAAGTCCGTCGTCGCTGACTGTTTCTTCGGCGCAGAGAGCGTCAATAACTCCGCCCGCAGCGTCCATTTGCTTAAGTCCGTCAGTGAAGTTTGCAATAACTTCAAAGCTGGTTCCGTCTGTTGCTACCTGAGGATCAAGGCTCTGCACCTCAACCTCTACCATTACATTGAGTGTGCCGCCTGCGGCGGGAGCAGCTGATTCATCAGCAGCGGGAGATGTCTCTGTGGCAGTGGTTCCGCAGCCTACAAGGGCGAGCACCATAACCAGCGCGAGAACAAGAACGCCGATTTGTTTTGCTAATTTCATCTAATTTTCTCCTTTCCATTGAGCCTGTGGCTCTAAAATTCAGCGAACAAACCGCCTGCTTTATTTATCGTTCTTGCAAGAGAGGCGACGGCTCATTCGCTAATTTTGTTAAGAATACCACTTTGTGGGGGCAAAGTCAATTTCAAATGCATAATTTAAACTTTCAATATTGCATATTAAGCAGTTTAATGTAATATCATCAAACTCTTGTTATAATATGTTAAATAAGAAATTCATCAAAAATTGTTCATCGCTTAGAAAAAATGATACAATAATTTTGTTATACTGCTGCAAGGTTATTCGTACCTCAATCGTTTATGTTATAGGGAGTTGGTCAAGTGCATGAATTAAAATCTAAAGACAAGATCAAAACAGCGCTTGAAAAACATTCGAAAATGGTTTACCGGATTTGCTTCATGTACTTGAAGAACAAGGAAGAAGCCGAGGATGCGTTTCAAGACATTTTTCTTAAATACATACAGTCTGAAAAGGTTTTCGAAAGCGAAGAGCATGAGAAGGCGTGGCTTTGCCGTGTTTCAATTAACCGCTGCAAGGACATTCTAAAAAGCTTTCGGTTCAAATTTGTCGATATTGACTCAATTCCCGAACCATATTATGAAACTTTGGATGAAAAGGCTGTCCTGCGGGAGGTATTAAAGCTTCCGTCAAAATATAAGGATGCTATTTACCTGCATTATTACGAGGGATATACTTCCGCTCAGATTGCAAAAATGCTGAAATGCAGCGAAAACACAGTCTATTCTCACTTATCAAGAGGTAGACAAATGCTGAAAGAAAGGCTTGGTGATGATTTTGAATATTAAGGATGCTCTTGACACTATCAGCCCTGACCCGTACTTAATATCAAGGACTGAACTTCTGCTGACGGCAAAAGTGAACAAAAGAAAATTTAAGTCTTACAAAAGTTTAGCTGTCGCCGCAAGTCTTCTATTCATTATCAGCATTATGTCGGTTGGCGGTTATGCCTATTATCAACACCCTGTCAATTATATCGACGTCGACATCAACCCAAGCCTCGAGTTGGAGATAAATGCGTTCAACCGCGTCATAGATGTTACCTATTTTAACTCTGATGCGGAAAAGCTTATTGAATCAGATGCTTTAACGGGCTGCAAGACGGAGACTGCCGTGGCCTTGATTCTTCAGGCTGCAAGTGCCAACGGGTATATTTTAGAAGACGAAACATCGGTTGTCTCATTGGCGGCTTATGGCAGAAACACAGAAAAAGCACAGGATTTGCTTGCAAGATGCACCAAAACCGTACAAAATCAGTATTGTGAACTTGCCGTTTACACAGCCACTGTTTCCGATGAACTCAAGTCTGAAGCTGAAGCCGCATCTATCAGTGCGGGAAAACTTGGACTAATCAAAATGATTCAGGCGCTCGACAACAAGGCAATAATGGAGAATTACAGAAACAAATCTGTTAGCTCAATAATAAACCAACTGACTTGTCTTTGCGCCGAGAATGGTACAGGTGCGTCAGAGGAAAGCAGAGCCAATATTCAAAATATAATTTCAGGCGTAAATGCGCAGATAGAATGTATTGAACAAAACAGACGGGCACAGGAGATGCAAACCGACGGATGCCCCGATGAGTTTAATTCAGGCTCTGAGTCCGGCAACACTTACGGCGTGCAAGCAACGTCTTCTCCGGCGGGCAATCAGAATAGTTCAGGTCAGTTCGGCGAAAATGCGGGTAGTCCGTCAAGCTCCTCCCAGCCTGCATCAAGCGATTCAGACAATTCGGCAGCATATTCCGGCGGCAGCAATCAGGAATATCAATCTAATGCAAATGGTAACACAAATGCCGCCATGTCGCCGAACTAACCTTCCAAAGATAATAACAACACTCCGAATCGGCCGTCAATGCTCGGTCGATTTTTATTGTTTTAGATTTGCAAGGTTTCACACTCTCCATTCGTATTACTTATAGAATACGACAATAGCTCTTAAAAAGCAGCTATGCCTTATTCAACAAGAAAGGAATGGTTCTATGAAGAATAAAATGTTTATCTCAGGATTGGTGGTCGTTGTCCTCCTAGCATCTCTTTCTGCTGCTTTTGCTTTTGGCGGCCAAGGCGGTTTACAGTCGGGAATGTCATATGGGTCGGGAGATATAAATCGAACCCAAATGCACAATCAGATGATGTCTCAAGCTCTAACGATGCAGTGCGATAGGGAACAAAACATGGAGAAGATTTGTCTGGAAAATGAGACTTGTTTGAATGAACAACATCTTTATGCCTATGACAACCGCGACTGTAATCTTGAAACTCTTGCAGCTTATCTTGAAATCGACACCAGCGATATGAACCGCGCGGAAATTGTAACAGCAATTAAATCCGCAATTGAAGCTCTTGACTCTGCCGAACTGACGGCTCTTGCTGAAGAAATGGAAATCGATACAACTGATTTGACCGACGCCGAAATCCTTGCCGCAATCGAAAACGCCCTCCTCCCTGCGCGCAATGGATTACATATCAACCGCTAAATATTGAGTATATTACAGAGAACCGGACTACATCTTCCGGTTCTCTATTTATTTCCCTAATTCGTTAGCGTGCAATAAACATGAATAAAATGTGAATTTGCTGTTGAAATTTTGGAATACTTGAGATATTATGACAAAGGAATCTTTAAATGCGGTACTGTGATGCCGTCAAGGTTATTATACTGTTTATCCGCCTGCGGTTTTCGCAGCCGAATTGTAACCTTGTCTGCATTTACAGACAAGGCTTTTTTATATTCTGCGCAAATTAAATCAGTTACGAGGTTGGTGATCATGAAGTTCAAAGCTCAGATTATGAACGACGAGGACGTTAATCGCGCTATTACCAGAATCTCTCACGAAATCATCGAAAGAAACCACGGAACGGAAAACCTTTGTCTTATCGGCATTAAAACACGCGGAATCCCCTTGGCATACCGAATCGCTCAGAACATCAAAAAAATCGAAAACAGTGACATTGAGGTTGGCGAGCTGGACATAACACTTTACAGGGACGATTTAACCATGCTTGCCAGAAATCCGATAGTCAGCGATACCAAAATCCCTTTTTCGGTTGAGGACAAGACGGTTGTTCTTGTTGATGACGTTATCTTCACCGGCAGAACTGCCCGTGCCGCGTTGGATGCCGTTATGGCAGTCGGACGTCCTAAAAAAATTCAGCTGGCAGTACTTGTTGACAGAGGTCACACCGAGTTACCGATTAAGGCAAGCTATGTCGGGAAGAACATCCCCACCTCGCTCAGCGAAGTTGTTTCGGTTCATCTTGCCGAGCACGACGGCGTTACAAACGTAAGCATAAGTGAAAAAACATTATAGAGGAGAGCGCACATGAAAAAAGGTACAGAAAAAGAAGTCATCGGCTATCTGCCCGATGAAAAACCGGCACCGCTAAAGCTTCTGCTTTACGCAATTCAGCAGGTCATCGTCATGTTCCCTGCAACCATTGCGGTTGCACTTATCACCGGCTTCCAGGTTTCCACCACACTGTTCGCCAGCGGTCTTGCAACAATCTGCTTCGTTTTCATCTCCGGCAAAAAAATCCCTATGTATTACGGTTCGAGCTTTTCCTATCTGTCCGCAATTTCGGGACTGGTTGCGGCACAGGGCTTCGCTAAGTCAAACGGAATTCTTCCGACAGAGGCAATCCAGATTGCTCAGTTCGGAATCATCGCTTCCGGTCTTGTCTCAATCGCAGCAGGCTTCCTCGTAAGATTCTCCGGCAAAAACGCAGTCGAGAAGGTCCTGCCGGCGACAATCACAGGTTCAATCGCAATGATTATCGGACTTACCCTCGCAGGAAACGCGCTGGCTGACGCCGCACCTCAGGCTGTAGCCGAGGGCGCAGCAGCAACTGTTTTTAACGGCGGCTGGGTTTGGGCTGTTTCTCTCGTAACACTTCTTTCAACTGTATTTTTCTCAAAGTACCTCAAGGGTTTCCTCGGTCAGCTTCCCCTGCTCCTCGGCGCGGGTGTCGGCTGCCTCTTTGCGGCTATCCTTTTCTGGGTCGGCGGTGCCGATATGAGTCTTTTCCGCAGCCTCCCCGCAGAGGCGCTTGCCGCTTCCACATGGAAGCTCGGCGACGGAAGCATTTTTGCTCTGCCCGCCTTCTCCTTCCCCAAAGTTTCGTGGGTAGCAGTCGCGGCGATTATGCCTATTGCAATCGCTACAATTCCCGAATCCACCGCTCACATCTATCAGCTTGACATCTATGTAAACGATCTCGCCGAGAAAAAAGGCAAAAAGAAATACGGCATTTCCGATCTGCTTGACAGAAACCTCATAGGCGACGGTCTTTGCGACATGATTACCGGCTTCATAGGCGGACCCGCAGGCACAAACTACGGCGAAAACATCAGCACCATGGCTATCACAAAGGTCTTCTCAATTGCCGTTATGATAGGCGCCGCAATCATCGCAATGGTTGTTTCCTGCTTCACCCCGCTTATCAAGGTTATTTACGGAATCCCCACAGCTGTTATCGGCGGACTTGAGATTTACCTCTTCGGCGCGATTGCGGCACAGGGCATCGCAATCATGATAGACAAGAAGGTCGATATGTTCAGCGCGAAGAATATCGCCGTAATCGCTTCGATTATGGTTATCGGAGTAGGTGGCCAGTATGCCTTCGGCGGAAGCATCCCCTTCTTCGGAATCAGTGTTCCCTGCATTGCCGGCGCTGCAATCTTCGGAATTTTCCTCAACCTCGTTCTCAGCATCGGCGAAAAGAAAGCCGAGTAATATAAGCTAATTAAAGAAATTACAGCAAACGGCACAGTCGCTTTTAGCGGCTGTGCCGTTTCTTTTTTTCTTGAGATAAGCGCAGGGAGCCGTTTCCGGCTCCCCGCAGATTTTATATTATATAAGACCTGATTTCTTGAGCAGTCGCTGCGCGATAACGGCAACTTCCGCACGTGTTATATTGTCCTTCGGGCAGAGGGTTTTAGTTGTCCGTCCTTCGATAATGCCGATTTCGAGGCAGGCCGCAGCGCTCTGGCGTGACCAAGAGGATAGTTCTTTGCTGTCGGTGTAGGGTGCAAGCAGGTCAGCTATTTGCTCTTCCGTTAAACTCGGAGCCAGTTTTGTTAGCTTCATTGCGCGCTCAACAATAGCCATGACCTCCTCACGGGTGATATTGTCATTTGGCTTAAAGGTTCCGTCGTCATAGCCGTTAATCAGTCCGTATTGGCTTGCGGCTGAGATATAACCGCAGTACCAGTCTGATGTGCTGACATCGCTGAAGATTGTTTTGCCGTAAATCGGCTTGAGTCCGAGAGCCCTTACGATAACCGCCGCAAATTCGGCTCGCGTTATATCTCTATCCGGCTCAAATTTTTCACCGTCAACGCCTGTTATTATCATTCTTGAGCCCATGTCGTTTATTGCTTCCTTCGCCCAGCTTGCGGATATATCACTGAACTCGGCAACATTGTGAATCAAAGCATAGCTGCTGTTTGTAAGGCTTTGGAAGACCGCGTAATAACGTGTCAGCCCGCTGCTGTCTGTTTTGCTCATAAGCTTTGTCGGCACCTGACGAAGGCTTCCGTCCTGCTCCACAACAACTGCCGTTGTGATTTGAGCTGCCTGTGCGGCCGTGACTTCTATGCTGCGGCTGACGAAGCTCGAGAAGTTCGTGACATAAACAATTTTTCCGTTATACGAGCAACTGATGACGAAATCCACAGGTGAAACAACAAGGCTTGCACCCTCGACCTTTGCCGTGTTGTTTGAAATCCGCACGGAAAAGACAATATTATTTGCATCCGTAGTCCCGAGTGAATCCATTATTTCCTTAGTGTTAATTGCGTCTGTGATAAGTTCATAAGAAATTTTACCTGTTTTAACGGTTAGGATCATACCCTTTTTTGCCATGTCTATGATATTTTGCAGACATAGCTGTGCTTCAACGCTGCCGCTAACGGAAATTGAGAATATTGCCGAGGAGCCTTGAGAAGCTTTATTGAGCCCGTCAACCAGTCCTCCCTGCTCAACACTTGCGATTATTTTTGATTCGTTGACACTTTCATGACCGATGGGATAGTCCTTTCCGTCAATTATTAGTATTGTATTGTCGGACGGTGTAATGACAACGCTTTCGTCATCTTCGGATATCTCGCCGAAAATTGGATAGCCGTTGTTGATATTTTCGGAATGCGTCCATGTTTGGAAGTATATTCCGGGAATACCCAACCCGGTTTCAACTGCGCCGCTTGAGGTCGGATTGTCTGAAACCCATTCGTTGAGGGCAGTGCGGAGTTCCTTAGCCTTCATTTCCGAACTTGACAGGGCATTTCCTTCTACGTATGTGCTCGTATCGTAAACATTTTGATAGTAAGCACAAGACGCAGAGTCCTCAAGATAATAGCAGTTGTCGAGCAAGTAGACAGAACCCGCAACTCCTCCCGCAACATCGGCGTTTACCAAGCCCGAATTGTAGCAGTTTTTGACCAGTGCAATTTCAGAATTATCCATCGCCCCGTTCGTTCCGCAAATTCCGCCCGCTACTGGAATATTTGTTTCATTTGTTTCATTTGTATCAGCGGTGACCGCCCCTGTATTATAACAATTGTAAATCTCGGCGGATATGCCCATTGCAGCTATGCCGCCAGCTTCTGACTGTGCACGCTCTGTCGCGTCGCTTATCGGTGCGAAGTTTGCACTGTTATATATAGCAACATAAAAGGCAACTCCAGCAAGACCTCCCGCGCAGCTGACCGTTGAACTTGTTTCATCTGAATCGGGACCGGAGTAAATTAGAATTTCTGCAGCTTGTTCGTTGAAGCAATTATTCATCACCGCGGCGAAGACAAACCCTCCGATACCGCCGCCGTAAACACCATTCCCATAAGCTGTGACAGCAACTTTGTTTGTACAGTTTTCGATATCCATATATTCGCCGATACCGACAAGGCCGCCGACGGTTACAACGTTGCTCACATCAACCGTACCCTCGACGGTTAAATCTGAAATTGCAACCTTTTCCGGCTCAATTGAGAATAAATCATCTATTCTCGTCAGGTTTATGCATCCGAACAGGCCTGCCGAAATGTAGCTGCCCTCAATCGTCATGTTGGAAATGGTAAAGCCGTTTCCGTCAAAATTCCCTCTGAAAGGATGGTCCAATCCATCAGAAGCTCCGTGGAGCGTTTCGTCTGCTCCTATTCCGATCGGATCCCAGAGGTGCCCAGCCAAATCAATGTTCTGTGTTAGCTCGAAGGTCACACCCGAAAAATCAATTCCGTTTACATCCTGCGCTCTGGCAAGAGCCGCAAGCTCACCCGGAGAAGATATTTCAACCGTGCTTTCATCAAATTCGGGAGACGTCAGTGTCGCATACAGTGGTGCATCGTAATTTCCCGAGTCAATCCAGTAGGTTCCGTCCCCCGTGTAAGGTAATTTTCCGTTTGCTGTGTAGGCTATGGGGCCTAAAATATTTTCAATCAAGTAGCTTTTTACGTTGGAAACCGTTGAACTGTCGGAGCTCAAAGTCCATTTACTCCATACATAATCGGTTGATACATTGGCGCTTATATCCACATTGCTTCCAGCCAGATAAGCGCCGCTGCCGATTGTCGAACTGATACCTGTTCCGGACGTAAGCGTTACTGTGTAGTAATCCACCGCAGCATTGGGGCTATCGCCCGAAACACTTTGTCCCGTGTATTCTTCGGTAGTTGAGTCCCAAACATAGTAGCTTACTCTCGGATCAATGTCCTCAAAAGTGTAGACAGCGCCCGAAAGAGTACCCGCAATAGCGTCTTCTGACAAAGTTGAACTTGATGTTGACAGCTTCATTACGGGAGCGCCGCTTGTCCAGTTAACATCGTCCAGATCTACCGTCACAGTACAATCAATCAAAGAAAAGTCTAGAACGCTGACAAATGAGTTAAGTCCGTAATAATCGCTTGTAACCGTAAAATCGGTAGTCCAGCCCGAGCCGTATTTTTGCAGCTTGTCCGCAGTTTTAATCTCATATACATCCGCGGAGGGTACCGTAAAAGCGATGGAACCGTAAGGGTTTGTGGGGGCGTAGCTCGCCTTAAGGGTAGAATCCGACTTTAAATACACGGCCGTTGTTGTGTCGGCGAGTTTAATTCCGCTGTAGGACGCCATCAGCACATAAGCCGTGCTGTTCTGATTAAGCGAGTCGAAGCCTGTGTAGATAGCAGGATATGTTGCGTCTGAAACGGCTGTTACCGAGGCAGCGGCAAAAATAGTTAAATCCGCTCCGGAGCCGTTATATCCGCCGCCTATGCCCGCGCCGCCGACAGTTGCATCATTTACAACATATCCGCTGCCGCCGATTGCGGTTACGGTTCCGCCCTTAATAACTATTGTTCCGCCGGAACCGCTGCAGCCGCCACCGATGCCGGCGCCGCCTCCGCCGCCGATCGCGGTGACAGTGCCGTCCTCTATTGTGATGTTACCGCCGCTTCGACCGTTGCCTCCGCCGATGCCCGCTCCGTTCGTCGCGCCTTTCGCAACAAGAGAACCGCCGCCTTTTATAGTCAGAGTACCAATGCCAAAATTCGAGTCGTTCGCAACTCGTATACCGGGATTACCTCCTGTTGCGAAAAGCTTGTTAGCTCCCGACAGGGTGAGGTTAACCGTGCCCTTATCAATGGAAAACGGGCAGTCATCCCCTGTGCTGAGCTCAAGATCAACGTCATCAAGCGTTATATTGACTGTTTTATTCTCTAAGTTTACTGTTACCTTGTGATCATTACTTGTACCCGTAATAACGATTTCCTGTGTGGCGGGTATGCCGTCCGTTACTTGGGTTCCATGTGTGACTTTCAGCATATCTGCAAGGCTTGAGGCCTCCACGGTGATATTCCCGTTGGATATGTCGAACACAGTTGTTGGCATTGCCAAAACCGTAATCGAAAATTCTTTTGTGCTGCTTGCGGTGCCTTTTGTTATGGTCGCCGTAAGTTTAAGTGTCACATCAGGATTGCCTGCTGCAGGTCTGCTGAACGTCTGCCCGTCGGACGCCATAACACTCGTTGTGTCCGACACCCAGGTAATTGACGAGCCGCGAGCACCGCCCGAGGGCAGATGGTTTGTAAGATTGGTAAAAACATGAGCTAAGTCGGCATTGCCTCCTTTTATCACATCGGCTGTCAAAGCTGCTTTATCCGCTGCCACGCAGGCCGCATCAGAATCCGTCACATTGCTGAATGTAGTTAATCCGACGGCGGAAATAACAAAGTCCGTGCTCGGTGTGCTGCTGCCATGCTGCTGCTGCAAACTATCTCTGTGCAGCTCATAAGTTCCGGTTGAAGAAACCGTAAACGCAATAGACTTGCAGCTTTTTGTTGGGGCGAAGCTTCTGACTGAACTTGTTAAGTCTGGTTTAAGATAAAGATCAATGGCGGGATTTGCGCCAGAAGAGAAATTTGCCTGAAGCACATAAGCCGTGCTGCCGACTGTAAGTGAACCGTCTGCAGTCTCGATTGCCAGAGAGATTCCGTTTGCAGAAGCCGTTACAGCAGCCGAACTTGATATTGCTGTGGTGGCAGCCGTTCCGCCATATCCCGGGCCGATACCCGCTCCGTCGTAATTACCACCGATGGCTTTAACACTGCCGCCTGAAATTGTGACGGTGCCTCCCGAGCCGTAACATCCGCCGCCGATACCCGCGGCATCCGAGCCGCCGCTGGCCGTGACATCACCGCCCGATATGGTAATAATCTCACCGCTCCCGCCATAACCTCCGCCGATTCCAGCGGCAAATATGCCACCAGTTGCTATAACTGTTCCGCCTTTAATTTCAATTTTTTTGCTGAAACTGTACCATCCACCGCCGATACCTGACCCATTTGAACCGCCTTGGGCAGTTATATCACCATTGTTAATGACTATAGTCTCGTTCCATGCGCCGATTCCGGTCGCGCGATAACCGCCGTAAGCATTGACCGTTCCGCTGTTTATCGTAATATATCCGCCCGAACCGGTAAGTCCGCCACCGATACCGGCGCCGCCTGAGTCTGTTCCATCAGTAACACCATAAAGTCCACCTGTTGCATTAAGGGTGCCGCTTCCCCCAATTGTAACCGCGTTATCACCCTGCACCTGCAAACCGGCATAAGAGCCTGAGCTTTTCAAAGTGCTGGTTCCCACCAAAGTCAGATTTACCGTTCCGTAGGCTATCAGAAAGGCGCAGCTGTCACCTGTTGCAAACTGAATGTCCGCATTATCCAGAGTAATATTTGCCTCGTCTGTGCTATTGTTTAGATTAACAAGAACCTTATGTTCGGTACTTGTACCTATTATTGTAATGGCTTGTGAATTAGCAAAATCCGATGTTGTTGTCGGCGTCGCGCCGTAAGTAACCTTCAGCGTGTTAGCAGCTGTACCTGCCAGAATTGTTATGTCTCCTTCAGAAATGTCGAAGGTGTAGGTCGCTTCGTTGCTAGCCGCAAAGACAGTTGTGCTGAGTGGCAAAGCCAATGTAAGTATGAAAGACAACACCAGGACCAGAGAGAGTTTTTTCTTCAGCTTCACAAATAAATCCTCCTATCTATATTCCCATCAAATCGCTTAAAAGATCATTGCGCGATGTCATTTTCAATCACATTTTGCGGGCAGCGGCAAACGCTCAGCGTCTTATGCTCACCATGCTTTTTTCTGAAATCCGAGTATTTGCAGTACCAGCACTCACGCATCGGCAAAAGGCTCGCGTCTCCGCTGTATTCCCAGAACCGGCAGCTGTCGTCCTCCTTTACCAGAGGAAAGGAAGAGGAAGCATTCATTTTTAAATTATCTTTTGGATTCATAATGTATTCTCCTCTTTTCGCACAGCTTTTCACTTGTATTTTACCTGTTCCGCAGATTTATTCAATATCTGCCGCACCAATGGCTTTTTTCACAGCACAAAAAGCGTGACTTGAGTTTTTTTATAAGATATAATGTCGAAGGGAGTGATAGAAGAATGCTTAACTGTGCCATTTGCGATGATGACAAATCCTCCGCGGAGCTTATTTACGAGATTACAAACGAGTATCCCGTTAAGTTAAACAGAACTCTTTACCTGCGTTCCGCAGAACTGCTGTCAGACCTTAGATGCGGCAAAAAGTTTGACCTCTATATTTTGGACATCGTGATGCCTGAATTTACGGGACTTGAGCTTGCCCGCGAAATACGAAGACTTGACAGCTGCTGTGTCATTATCTTTATCACCGGTTCCGATGAATTTCACAAGGATGCCTTTGATGTTGAGGCTCTGCATTATCTTGATAAACCTGTCAAACGGGAAATGCTCTTTCATTCTCTGGACCGCGCCCTGCGCTACTTAGGCGAAAATAATGACGACACTTTGCCTATACAGACAAAAACAGGACTTCATGTACTTCACATAAACAAGATTGTTTACGCCGAAGCGTTTCGCCATATTATTACCTTTCATTTTTCGGACGGCAGCATGATTGAAACTCTGGATTCTTCTTTATCTCTTGAAAAGCTCATCTGTGTTCTTCCGTCAACTTCTTTTTGCTCACCATACAGGGGCTTTATTGTAAATCTCAACTATGTAGATTGCCTGCGGAAGCTCCAGCTATCAATGACAACCGGTGCTTTAATCCCAATTCCGCAGAAGCAATTTTCCAGAGTGCGAAAGCAGTATTCCGACTATCTGCTTGCCAGATACGCGAAAGGAGCGAATTGATGTTCTGGTTCCTGTTAGAATCTCTTTTCACTTTGATGCTTCTTTACGCCATTATGGGAACGCTTATAGAGTTTCGGTTTGATAAAAAGCGGCGGCTTTTCTTGATTGGGCTTGCCATTTTTGTAACCTTTTTTTTAGACAGCTGGTATTACATGCACGGCAGCGCGAGCACGCAAGTATATTCCAAGTCATGGATTACAACACTTGTTCCAAACTTTATTGCACTTTTTTATCTGTCAAAACACAGAGACGGCAGCTTTTTCTTCGTCTATCTCACTGTTAGTGTCATTGCCTCAATCACTACTTTTATCTCCTATATTTTTGCTTATCTTATCCCCTGGCGCCTTGATGCTTTGCCTTTTATCTTTCATACAGCATTGCTGACAGGCATTTATTTTGTTTGCCGACGCTTGTTTGGAAACCGTTTTTTTCAAGCTGCGAAATATCAGGGCAGATGGTGGCTTTTATACTGCATTCTTCCTGTTATTTCTATAGCCGCATGGATAATGTACAGCGGTGCGTCATCTCATTACATAGATATAGAAAACAAAGCCTACCTTCCATACGCGGGTTACATCTATCCGCAGGACATTCCCCTTTTTATCGGGCTGATGTTTATGGTGCTTTACACTGTTTCTTTAATCTTAATAATGATTACCATGACTTATCAGGCCGAAAAGTTCAGGTATGAAAAAACAGCCCTCAGCCTTCAGGGAAAAGCTCTCAGGGAGCGCCTTCAAAGCTTTGAAGAAAAGGATGAAAGCCTCAGCATTCTGCGCCATGATATTCGGCACCATCTAAGCACTTTGTCGGAGCTAATTGATAAGCGGGAGATAACGTCCGCTCAAACATATTTAAGCCAGCTCGGCAACAATCTGGTTCAGGTTAAATAAGAAAGTTTTTGCTCAAACGCAGTTATAAACGCTATAATTTCTTACTACTCCGCTATTGCAAAAAGAGAAGAGATTGGCTTTTCGGCAACAGTCCAACTTTATGGCGAAGTGCCGACGGACGACATGGACATAGGCACTGTTCTGTCCAACACGCTGGAAAACGCTTTTAACGCCTGTATGGAGCTGCCTCGCAATTCGGAGCGCTTCATAGAGCTGAAATTTGTACAACATAATAAGCAGTTCGTGCTGGACATTTGCAATTCATATATAGGGGAAGTCCAATTCGACGCTGAAGGTTTCCCAATTTCACATAAAAAGGGTCACGGTATCGGCGGACGGAGCATTTTCGCGTTTATCCGCAAGTATCAGGCAAGCTTTGACTATTCGGCGAATAAGGGTGTTTTCAGTTTCAGACTCATGTTTTCGGGCGATGATTTGACTTGATTATCAAAGTATCAGGCCATATCAAATGTTAAAAGGAGGTTATGTTTGTGACCCAAAGGGCAAAAGCGCAGATTATCAAATCCTTTAAGGAACTTTTGGCCAAGCAGTCAATAGATAAGATTACCGTAAAGGAAATCTGTCAGCAGTGCGACGTTAACAGGCAAACGTTTTACTACTATTTCACCGACATAATGGACATTTTTAAGTATGTTTTTTTCAAGGAACTTTCACGTGACATTGCCCATAACAGAACCTACGGAACCTGGGAGGGCGGCTTTTTAGCGACGATGAATTATCTGAAAAACAACACTAAACTGGTGCTTCATGTTTACAACTCCTCCTACTTACCCGAGGCAAACGCTTTTTTTGCGGGTCTTTCAAACAAGCTCATGCTTGACGTTGTTGATGAGTGTATTGAAAATCTCGGCGTTATTATATCTGAAAAAAATAAGAACTTTATTATAAATTTCTACCGCCGCGTGTTCAACGGTCTGTTTGTCGACTGGGTAAACGAGGGCATGGAGGAGGAACCTCAAGTCATGCTGGACAAGCTTCAGCTAATGATTTCAGGCAGCATTCGGCGTTCTGTAATGGCCTTTGTCGATTACGAGAAAGAAACCAACAAAAAATAATAGCATTTTTTTAACAAATCAGACACATTTCAAAATGTGTCTATTGATATCCTCCGAACTTAAATAATAAAATAACAATGCCAAGTAAATTTGGTGGAAGTATTCAATATTTTATGATGAGGGGATTATATTATGTTTGACTTTTCACAAGGCGGCGGGGCAATTACCGCTATCCTCGGATGGCTTATGGTTTTTGCGGCTCTGTTTGCTCTCAACGAGTTTACCCGCAGATTCAAGTGGGTCGGCTTTACCGCATTTGTGGTTATGCCAATCGTTCTCAGCATTCTTTGGTTCACAGTTCTTAAAGGTTCTTCGTATACAGACTGGTTCCATCTTTTCAAGGTCTATTCCTCCACCGCGGGCTGCATTATTTTCTGGTGCATTCGCTTTGTCGGCGGAACGCGTAAGGACGGAACAAAATGGAGATTGGCTGATAAAAAAGGTTTCCTGTTCCTTGCGTTTCTGATACTTGCGATCAACATTCTTGAAGCCTGCATAAGAGATCTCGAAGTTGGAAAGCTCTATTATGCCGTCAAAACACTTGTTGAAGAAGAGGGCACAAATGGAGCAACCAAGTTTTACCTAATGGGTGGTTCTTGGAATGTAATGAATGCCATCGCGGGATTTTTGAACATCGTTACGATTACCGGCTGGTTCGGAATCGTTATCAAGAAGAAAACAGCAAAAGACGGCAGCCACGATATGCTCTGGCCCGATATGCTTTGGTTCTGGATTATCGCTTACGACCTCTGGAACTTTGCTTATACCTATAACTGCCTGCCTCATCACGCTTGGTACTGCGGACTTGCCCTTCTTCTGGCTCCGACACTTTGCGCGTTCACAGTCGGCAAGGGCGCTTGGCTTCAACACAGAGCACAAACTCTCGCCCTGTGGTGCATGTTTGCGCAGACCTTCCCGCTTTTCCAGGATCACAGCCAGTTCACCGTTGTTTCCAGCTATAATCCCACAATTTACACAATAGTCAGCGGACTTGCCCTTGCCTTCAACATTGGTGTCCTTGTCTATATGATTTACAAGGTTGTCAAGGCGAAGAAGAACCCCTATACAAACGACATCTATTCTGATCTCAAGGCTTATAAGACAATTAAGGAACTTGCGGAATAATTTCTGCAATACAAGAAGTATTTCAGACGGCAGGCATTTTAAATGCCTGCCGTCTTTAACATTCTTATGAATTATTCGAGACTATAATAGAACTAAAAACATTCCTTCGTATATATAGTAGTAATAATAACTATTATCAGTATATATTTTATAAAACTATACAATTCTTCATTATAAGCTGCAATTTACTCAATATTGCATTGCGAAAAAACAATATTTGGTATATATTATAGGCAAGCAAGACAAGCTTCCAATATTATTGCCAGCAAGCCCTTAAAAAAGGAAAAAAATAATCAATGAAAATGAAAGGTTGGTCGACATGAGTAAACAACAGCAGAAATTCTATATTTGTAAGCATTGCGGGAACATTATAGGAATGATTGAACCCTCGGGCGTACCCGTTGTATGCTGCGGCGAGAACATGGCAGAGCTTGTTCCTAACACCTCTGACGGTTCCGTTGAAAAGCACGTTCCGGTTATCAAAATCTCGGGCAGCAAGGTTACGATTGAAATTGGCTCTGCTCCTCATCCCATGACAGAAGCTCATCATATCAGCTGGGTATACATACAAACCGAAAAGGGCGGCCAGCGCAAAAATCTCGACTTTACTGGAGAGCCTTCCGTTTCCTTTGCTCTCACTGAGGACGATAAATTGGTGACGGCCTTCGCCTATTGCAATCTTCACGGTTTGTGGAAAGCTGACGTATAGATCGGCTAAATAGAATAGAATTGAGGTTTAGACTATGAAAAAATACTCCTGCACCGTTTGTGGTTATGTTTATGACGAGGAGGCCGGCGACTCCGTAGGCGGAATTGCTCCCGGAACAAAGTTCGAAGATTTGCCCGATACCTGGGTATGCCCTGTATGCGGCGCTCCAAAATCCGATTTTGAAGAAATCGCATAGATTTTACTCGGAAAATAATTAGTCGGAGGGTCCTATGGATACAGCTGCTCTGTTTAAAATTTCATACGGGCTTTATGTTGTCGGTACGAAAATCGACGGGAAAAATGCGGGCTGCATTGTCGACGCCTTCATTCAGTCCACAAGCACTCCGGTTCCCACGGTTATTCTGTGCAGCATAAATACCAACCAAACCAATGCGGCAATTAAGCAAACAAAGGAATTCATGATTTCTGTTCTCAGCGAAGACGTTGACCCCTTCATTATCGGCAACTTTGGTTTCCAATCCGGAAGGGATGTCGACAAATGGGCTAATGTGCCTTTTGAGCTTGTTGACGATTTACCTGTGCTTGAAAAGGCCTCCGCTTATCTGCGCTGTAAGGTGACCGATACTAAGGAGCTTTCAACTCACACCGTATTCTTCTGCGATGTGCTTGACGCACTTCAAGGCGAAGGCGAAAGCCTTATTTACGGCGATTATCAGAAGGACATGAAGCCAAAGACTCTGGAGGCATTCAAAAAATATAAGCAGTCGGGCAAAGCGCCTGAGCCTCCCGCCAAATGGGTTTGCAGCGTATGCGGATATGTTTATACGGGTGATATCCCCTTCGAGGACTTGCCTGAGGATTGGAAATGTCCGAAATGCGGCAGTCCCAAAAGCGTTTTCAGAAAGCAATAACAAAACAATTATAACAGTCAAGGGGTATTTAGAATTATTTCTAAATACCCCTTGACAACTTTAAAAAAAGTGATATATTCAATCTCGATGACGGGCAAATTTGACCCGTTGAAGAATATTGTAGTTTGATATTTATTTAACACGGCACTGGAGGTAGCATAATGCTGAAAATAAGTAATTTAACCAAGCTCTACGGCGAGAAGAAGGCAGTAGATAACCTTACCCTTCATATAGCCTCCGGAGAAATCTACGGATTTATCGGACACAACGGAGCAGGTAAAACAACAACAATAAAGTCCTGCTGCGGAATTCTGCGCTTTGAAGAGGGCGAAATCCTTGTTGACGGAATTTCAGTCAAGGAAAACCCTTTGGAATGCAAGAAAAGATTGGCTTATATCCCCGACAATCCCGATATGTATGAGTTTCTCTCAGGTATTGCGTACCTCAATTTTATCGCGGATATTTTCGGGGTTTCGGCTAAGCAGCGTGAGGAGAAAATCAAAAAATATGCGGACCTTTTTGAGCTCACGCAGGACTTGGCTCAACCCGTATCCGCCTACTCTCACGGTATGAAACAGAAGCTTGCCATAATTGCCGCCTTTATACATGAACCTAAGCTCATTATTATGGATGAGCCCTTTGTCGGGCTTGATCCGAAGGCTTCCCACACCCTAAAGGGTCTTATGCACGAGCATTGCGACAAGGGCGGTGCGATATTCTTCTCTACACACGTTCTTGAGGTGGCTGAAAAGCTTTGTGACAAAATTGCGATAATTAAAGAGGGCAGGTTAATTGTTTCCGGAACCATGGATGAGGTTAAGGGAACAAGTTCGCTTGAGGACGTGTTCCTGGAACTGGAAGGTGACGGCAATGTTTAAAGCTCTTCTTAGAACAAGAATGGCTGCTCTTGGCGCATGGCTTCTTCAAAGAGGCAATACGTCAAAAAAGGGAAATACCAAGCTCAAAATGCTTGGCTTTGCGGCTCTTATGCTATATGCCGCTTTTGCCTTCATAATGATGTTTTACGCCTATTTTGTTCAGATTGCGAAGCCTTTTTTCTCAGTCGGAATCGGCTGGCTGTATTTTACCCTGTTTGCAATGTCAGCCTTCGCGCTGATGTTTATCGGCGGAGTATTCATGGCAAAATCCCAGCTTTATGAGGCAAGGGACAACGATATGCTTTTATCGCTGCCAATACCTCCGAAATATATTCTTGCAAGTCGTATGACCATGCTGATGGTTATGAATTACGTCTTTGAGCTGCTTGTAGCCATTCCTGCTGCAATTGTTTGGTTTCGGACAGCTTCCGTCAGTGTCTTAGCGTTTATATCGTTTCTTCTGATTGTAATAGCTTTGCCCTTCCTCGCAATGGCAATTTCCGGTCTGTTCGGTTGGCTTATTGCGCTTTCCACAAGCAAGATGCGCAAAAAATCACTCATGACCGTTATATTCTCCGTGCTTTTTCTCGGTCTTTATATTGTCGGCTTCAGCCAAATCAATGTATATATTCAGAAGCTGGTTCTGAACGGAACTGCAATCGCAGGTTCCCTCGGTTCAGTCTCCCCCCTATTTTGGATTGGCTCCGCTGTGGCTGAACCAAATGCGCTTTACCTAGTCTATTCGCTTCTGATTATGCTGCTCCCCTTCGTTTTGATGTACTATGTTCTCTCCGCAACGCTTATCAAGGTCATCACATCAAAGCGCGGCGTAGCTAAAGTCAAGTATGAGGAGCGCGAGATGCAGAGCGTATCTCCGACAAAGGCTCTGTTCCGTCGTGAACTTAAACGCCTCATCGCCTCCCCTGTTTACATTTTGAATGCAGGTCTGGGAGTTGTTTTTATCACTATTGCCGCTGTCGCGCTCGTTATTAAGAAGGCATACATTCTCGGGCTTATGGCTCAAATCGGTTATGGCAAGGACACTTTGGCCGCATTCTTTGTTTTTGCACTTTGTCTTATGTCCTCAGTAATTCTTTTCACCGCGCCTTCTATTTCGCTCGAGGGCAAAACCCTGTGGATTATTAAATCTCTGCCGATTTCGGAAGAGAAAATTTTAAAGGCAAAGCTTGATCTCCATATATATCTGTCGCTTCCTGCTGTTCTTCTCGCCTCTCTCGCCGCCATCTATGTATTGGAGCCCTCGATTTCCGCGGCAGTCGTTATACTCTTGGCACCGTCATTTTTCATTATGCTTTCGGCGAATGTCGGGCTTATCTGCAACCTTAAAAGTCCAAACTTCGATTGGGTAAATGAAACACAGGTAGTAAAACAGAGTATGAGCGTTTTGTTTGCAATGCTTTTCAGTTCCATTCTTGTTCTTGTCCCGGGAGGAATCTATATTGCTCTGTTCGCGGGCAAGACTTCATTGATTCCTTATATGCCAATATACACCCTGCTGCTTATTATTGCCTGGCGTCTTACCCGAAGCTGGATTTATACAAGAGGCGCCGTGATTTTTCAAGGATTGGGTTAACGAGGCAGTTTCTCAAAGGAAATTTAAGTTTAATCAAAACAGTAAACAGCGCGTCGGACCGGATCGTCTGACGCGCTGTTTACTATTTGCTTTTATTATTTCTGTTTCCGCCGGCGCTTTTGTTAAGATTTGCCCTTTTTGCCGCGCTGCCCGTGTTCGCCGTTCTGGTATGCTTTCGCGGAGACCCCGCTAAAAGGTAGGAATGCGTCATTTTGCCGCAGATTTTGCAGCTCTTCATTGCCTCAAGAATTTCGTCGACTTTTTCCGACGGCACTTCGACAAGGCTCTGGTCGGCAGAAATATCCACCTTTCCGATTTCCTTTCCCGAAATCCCTGTTCGGTCTGTAACGGCCCCTATTATATGATTGGTCTTAATACCGCTGCTTGCCCCTACGTCTATCAGAATTATTGCGTAATCCATGGGACGGGGTTTTGGCTTAGGTATGTCGCGTTTAACATTTGCGCGAGGTTCAAGCCTTGTCAGCTCTCCCGGCTCATGCTTAATCTGCGCCACCGACAAGCCAGCTAAAGGCTTTCCGACTTCGGGAAAGCAAAGAGACAGCGCCGCTTCGGCAACACTCTCAAGCGAGAATCCCTTTTCTGTAAGAGATTTTACCATCTCGCTGTATACAGAGTTTTGTTCCTCTTGAATCCTTGCTTCAATCTCTTTTACCGCTTTATCGGCGGCTGCGGCGAGAATGTCTTCGGGCTTGGGCAGAGGCAGTTCCTTAATCTCCGATTTAACGGCAACGGCTATCTGACGAATTTCGTTTACCTCACGCTTGCTGCTGCAAATTGTTATGCTGCAGCCGTCCTTGCCTGCTCTGCCTGTTCTGCCTATGCGATGGACGTAATACTCAGTATTCGGAGGGATATCATAATTTATTACATATTCAACGTCGTTTACGTCAATTCCGCGTGCCGCGATATCCGTTGCAATCAAAATTGTTGTTTTTCCCGCTTTGAAATCGCGCATTGTATTTGTTCGCTGGGTTTGTTTGATATCGCTGTGTATACTTTCAGCCGAAACGTTGTGATTGCTTAGATACTCGCTCAGCTCGTCCGTCATCTTCTTTGTGCCGCAGAAAATTATCGCTCTTTTCGGCTGATAGAACTTCAGAAGCATAAGAAGCGCCTCTTTTTTGTTCGCATGCGGGACATCTATAAAACGCTGCTCAATGTTTTCAATGGTGACATGACTCTTATCTATTTCAATGAGCACAGGGTCTTTCTGAAACTCTTTGGTGATTTTCATTATTGCGGGCGGCATAGTTGCAGAGAACATAATCGTCTGCCTATCCGCGGGCGTTTCGGACAAAATGGTCTCAATGTCCTCCTTAAAGCCCATGTTCAGCATTTCGTCGGCTTCGTCAAGTACAATTATTTTCAGATTGCCGAGCTTGATTGTTTTTCGGCGCATGTGGTCCATTATCCGTCCCGGCGTTCCGACAACAATGTTTGCCCGGCGAAGTCCTATACACTGCTGTTCGATTGAAGCTCCGCCGTAAATGGCAATCGGACGTATTCCCTCTTTGAAGCGTGTAAGCTTTCTTATTTCCTCCTCGCCCTGAACGGCAAGTTCGCGGGTCGGGCAAAGAACAAGCACCTGTATGGTGGGCTTATCCTCGTGGGTATCAACCCTTTCTATAGCCGGGATGGCGAAGGCAAGTGTTTTTCCCGTTCCGGTTTGCGAGCGTGCAATGACATCAACCCCTGTTCTTATAACAGGAATAGCTTCGGATTGGATAGGTGTCGCGGAATCAAAGCCCATCAGCGAAACTGCACGTTCGACCTTTGGCGTAAGACTCATTTCGGAAAATAGTACTTTTGTCATGGAATTCCTCAATTCTAAAAAATAAAACGGGGACCGAAATCCTCGTTTTTAAAAAAGCGATATTATTGTCAAACGACAATATAACACATGAATGGCGGTTTGTCAAATCCATGTGGCCAACTATCTGCTTTTACTGTTTTAAGAAGGTTTTGCAGTATATATTAGTCTTGACGTACAAGACTAATTTTAATCGTCGCAAAGCTTGCGAACTTCATCCTCATAGCTGAAGAGAGTACAGCCGCCGCTGTGGTTATCCTTGCCCCGCTTGCTGATTTCACGAATTTTTGCAAAAAACGGCGAATCCAAAATTTCGATTATCGAACAGTCCTTGAGGTTCATTTTTGAAAAAGGAGAAAACGGGCAAGCTTCGGCAGAGCCAAAGGGACTGATGTGAAAGAAGCCGCGTCCCGCCGCCAAGCAGCCGCCCATGTCCTTCTCATCCCCCGGAAAAGAAAAAATGTTCATGTCGTTGAAGTCGGCCCTGAGCTTGGCGGTCATCTTATTAAGCCAATCGCTCTGCTCGTCAGAAAGGACAAGGTTTTCGGTTCCTTTTTCAGCGGGGACGTATTCAACGAAAAACACCGCTCCGCAGCCGTTCGAGTGAAGCTGAGACAAAAAGTTGTCCGAAACAACAGATTTCAAATTTTCATTTGTAACGGTAATTGAGGCCGCAAAGAGAATACCGCGCCTTGAGAGCTTATTCATCGCGTTTTCAACGCTCTTTGATACACCGGCACCTCGCCGCAAGTCAGTTTGAGCTTTATCGCCCTCAATGCTGAAAACAGGAACGAGATTCCTGCTTAAATCAATCAATGCAAGATAATCATCGTCTATCAGCGTTCCGTTTGTAAAAATCGGGAACAAAATATTCTTAAATTCGGCGGCAATGTTAATTACATTACGACGAAGCAGCGGTTCTCCTCCCGCCAAGAGAATGAAGGAAATTCCGAGCTCCGAGGCTTCCGAAAATACTCTTTTCCAATCCTCGGCGGACATCTCTGCCTGTGCATGATTCTCAGCGCACATTCCGTCCGCTCTGGCATAACAGCCGGCGCAGTGAAGATTGCACTGCGCCGCAATGCTGGCAATTAAAAATGTCGGTATATGCCTTCCTCTTGCTTCATGCTCTTTTCTGATAAGAGCGCTCTTTTGGAGCTGCTCGGCAAACGAGAAAAGGAACTCGCTCCCCTTGTCGTCTGAAAGGTAGAAATTTGATAAAGTTGAGGCGATCTGTGAAATCCCCTGCTCCATGTATTCGTTAAAATCCATTTATAATGCCTTTTCTGTATACTAGACTTTATAGAGAAACAGCTCTGCGAATTCTTTCCTTAAGCTCACTGTCAGATTCAATGTAAAACAGGAGTAAGGATACAAACAGTGACGGCAGCAAAACAGGCAGGCCCCAGCCGACAACGAGCGCTCCGTGCTTAAACACTCCGATAACGAGCTGCACAGCCAGTGCATAGAATCCCGCTGTACATATCAGCGCGGCGGACTTGAAAAGCTGAGAGAGCTTTTTGATACGGAGGATTTCTATGAAAGAATATGCCATGAATCCCGCAAGCAGCGTAATCGGCAAGCCGAGAGGAAGCACCCAAGCCGTTGAGCCGTCTATCAAGCCTATGAGGAAGAGATATCCAGTCGTAACGGCACAATCCGCCGCAAGGCAAAGGCTGAGCTTCGGTCTTGCGAAGAGCTTCGGCAAGAAGGCGTAAGTAAATAAACAGGTTTCCGCCCCCCATATATAGAGCACCCAGGTTAAAAAACCATGCTCCATGAAATCAACGGCGAAGCAGCAAAGGGCGGGAAACAGCAGAACGATAAGACCTTTCAGGGCAACGTGCCTGCGTGTTAGCGGCACCTGCTCGACATCTGAAGGATACGCACCGCAGTTTTCCGCTGATTCGGCCTTAAACCTTGTTCCGCAGAGGGGGCATACGGTTTCGGTATGCGATAGTTCAATATTACAATTTGAACAATATGTATTCTTCAAAGCTTCACCTTCCGTTACTTTCAAGTGTTATGTGTATACCCATGCCGGAAAGCAGTGCAAAAAACTGTCTTTCAACAAGCGGTTCAACTATGGTTCTTGCGATATTCATGCAGAGCTTATTGCCAAAGCTGACGCAGCCGCAAAACACTGGATTCATCCCCGCGCCCAGCATAAAGCTTACTCTCTCAACATACCTTTCCATTTCTTCAGGCAAACGGACTAAGCCCAGATTCGACAGCGTTGAGCTGTTGTACCTGTCGCCGTTCATTATGTAATAGAGCTTCAGAACGGGATCTTTTATGAAAAGCGGCGCCATTTTTATCAAAATGTTCTTTTCGGCGGCAACATTTGTGCTGAATTTCGCCGTCAGCATCTTTTTATTCGTCTCAAGAGCAAGTCCATGCCTTATTACTGCGATAGTTTCCTCGATTGTGAAGCTGCCCAGAGCTGGATTTATTCCAAGATTAGCATACGTTGTAAAGTTTCGCAGGGTGTGCGAAGGGAAATGTTTTCTCAAGTTTATCGGGATACTTACCTTAACGGGTTGGTTTTTGTGAAACGGAAGTCTTTCCTTCTGCTGAATGTTATAAATTGAGAGTATCAGAACGGCAGTGAGCAGTTCGTTTATTGTTGCGCCGTATTCCTTTGCCTTTGCGCTTATTTCATCCAGAGGCATTATTCCTGTTGTTATATGAATAGTACCGTACTCTTCTCGTGTTCCGCGAATGTGATAAGCCGTGGGTTCAAGGCGGCTCACACTCATCGGTTTTGCGTATTTTAAAAAACTGTCCTCATATTCCGATTTTTGCGGTTTCTCAGCGCAGTCCAATATTCCGTTGCCACGCGGGATAACTATATCATACCTTAAACTGATATACTCTGCAACCAGCGTTTTCAAAAACGACATTCCGCCCGTGCCGTCTGTTATCACATGAAAGAAATCCACCGCTATTCTGTTTTTATAGCAGCTGACACGAAACTGGAAGCCTCTGTTTGCCTTCTCATTAAAATATACGCACGGGTTTCTAATTTCGTCAAATATCGGAGGCAGCTCCGTGTTATGCTCCAGCCTATACCAGAAAAAGCCGCGCTTCAGGTGCTGGGAGAAGCTCGGCATTCTTTTTAAAGTTCGGTCAAGTGCACGGCTTAAGCCTTCTTTATCAATATTTTCGGTTAGCTCCATGGAGAGCCGGAAAATTGACGGACTTCGTCTTCCCCTCGCGGAGGGATATATCTTTGCCGCGTTATCAAGAGGCATGCTCGAAGGAAAAGGCCGCTCATTTTTATCAACGATGTTCGTGTGCATATAGCTGTCCTCTTCTTGCTTTTATTGCTAAATGCTGATCCCTAACAATTTTATATCACAGTCGGATAATTGAAATGTGAATATTCTGATAACAAT
>CAYWNW010000013.1:0-47828 GCA_964459785.1 uncultured Oscillospiraceae bacterium
CAATTTCCTAATTTAAAAATTTTTTTTTAAGCAGCCAAAAGCCACCCTTTCGTTTTTTTAAAAATAACTATAATTATTTTAAAAAACACCAACGGAGGGGTGTCCAATGGCGGTTAATCAAAAAATCAAAAAAAGGGGGGCTGTATTAGTCGGTCTGATTCAAATTAAGGATAATCCAAGGATAAAGAGCATCATGGGGTATCTGCTCAATTTTGTTCTGGGCTTCGCGATGTCGGGGTCAATAATCATGACGAATCTTGCGCCCTTCGGCATTGGCATTGTCGGAAGGGCAAGGGCGGGCTGGGGCGGAATCTGCTGCCTTTTTGGTGCAAGCATAGGCTATATTATGCTCGGCGGTTTCGATTGGGGAATTAAGTATATAGCAACCATCACGCTCGTATTCACGGTTTCTTTTGTGTTTAGGGATACTCGGATAATCAACAAGGGGTGGTTCATGCCGACCGTCGTTTCCCTGATTACACTTTTGACCTCTTTTCTCAACACCTACGAATTCTTGGACAGCTTCCCGAGCATAGTAAGCGTCTTTACCGAGCTTGTACTTGCGGGCGCAAGCACATATTTCTTCTCGATAGCGTTGACACCGCAGAAAACGGGCGATGAAAAGACGGAACGCAGACAGGCGATAAGCCTTCTTGTTCTGCTTGCATGTCTGCTTATGTCACTCAGCTCAATCGAAATCATGGGCGTTATCTCGGTCGGAAGATTTTTCGCGCTTATCATCGTGCTGACGGCAGCTTTCAAGGGCGGCATGCTCCCGGGCTGTGCGGCAGGAACTGCGCTCGGTCTTGCGATGGATATGGCTAGCGGCGGCGAGGTCTTCTTTTCGATGGCCTACGCCTTCGCGGGGCTAATCGGCGGCACCTTCTCAAAGCACGGGCGGCTTATGTTTCTTGTTAGCTATGTAATGGCCAATACGGTCGCCGTGCTCTGGACTTGGGGCGCGACGATGAGGCTCGATCTCATGTACGAGGTTTTTGCCGCCACCGTAATTTTTGCCCTTTTGCCCGATTCCTTCCTTGAATACGTCGGGGGAATCGCGGTGCTGCCCGCGCCGGGAACGGGAGAATCGGGACTTCGGCGTTACGCGGCAGGCAGGGCAGAGCGCATAAGCGCGGCCTTCAGAGAGCTTTACGGCACTGTTTTTAAAAGCCTCACGGGAACCGAGAACGATAACGATGTTGCAACGGTGTTCGACAGAGCCGCGGGTACCGTCTGCGTAAGCTGCAAAAACAAGGAGGAATGCTGGCAAAAAAACTTCATGGATACGCTTTCAATAATGAACGACGCGACAGGCGCGATGATGAAAAGAGGAAGGCTCGTAAAGGAGGATTTGGCTGAGCGCTTTCTCGAAAAGTGCCCCTCGAACTACACCTTCATCTCGGCTGTCAACTCGGAACTGCGCGGACTGATGTACAGAAGGCAGTTCCGCAGCAGATTAAACGAAAACCGAATCGCCGCCTATGGGCAGTATAAGGAGCTTGCCGATATCATTGAGGGCGTGGCAAAGGAGCTTAATTACGCAAAGGGGGCGGATCCGCTCTCCGAACGCAGGCTGAAAAGATTTCTCCGTGCCATGGATATCGAGGCGGACGTTTCGGTTTTCCGCGACAATCGGGGCAGACTTCGGGCGATCATCGAAAGCGGACATTTGGGTCCTCTGCTGAGGCAGGGCAATTACCTTGAGATACTCTCGGGAATTCTCGGCGTGCGCCTGTGCAAGCCCCCGACGGACGAGGGCATTACGGACAGAAGGCTTGTGGTGCTCGAGGCCGAGCCTCTGGTCGTCAGCGTCGGCATAGCGGGCATGAAGAAAAAGGGCGAGCCTGTCAGCGGAGATCGGGGTACATATTTTAAAACGGATCAGGGTGTTCTCTGCGTTATTCTCGCCGACGGCATGGGTAGCGGTGAGGAGGCGGCAAAAGAGAGCATAAACGCCGTTAAAACTCTGGAGGCCTTTCTAAGGGCGGGGGTTGACCCCGCAGTGGCGATGAAAATTCTAAACTCCGTACTTCTGCTGAAAAACGGCGAGGACTGGGGCTATTCCACCATCGACCTCATGTGCGTCGACCTCTTCACCGGCGAAACCTGCTTTTATAAGTACGGAGCCGCGCCCTCCTTCGTGCGCAGCGGCAAAACTATAAGGCGTGTCCGCTGTGAAAGTCTGGCCGCGGGGATATGCGCGGGAGAGGGGAGCGCCCCCGATATAGTGCGCATGAAGCTTAAGCCCGGGAACGTGGCGCTAATAGCGTCGGACGGCGTTCTGGTTGAGCAGAGTGACGCGTGGCTGCGTGAAATGCTTCTAAGTAGCGACACGACGGATACCAAGGCACTGGCGAAGGAAACCCTTAAAGCGGCAGTTCGGCAGTTCGGCTGCGAGGACGACATGACCGTGCTGGCGGTTCGCGTTGACGAAAGGGCTTAGCACATGAACGCTGAAAGTTACGGCAGGAAAAAAAGACGCTTTTCCGATGAATCACGCCCTAATAAGCTGAATAATCGTATCCTTTCGCGGTTACACTGGCATTATATGGAGCCGCAAGGGGGATTTGATGTGGTAAAAGGTGTTTCGCACAGGGTTATCGTTGTAAAGTCGCCGGACAAGTACTTTGAGGAGGCAATATTCGTGATACGCGAGGATGTCCTTAAAAGCAGGGGAGCCAGCAGCGAAGCTGTCTTGAAGGAGGCCCGCAAAGCGGCAAATTCCTATGTCGCGGGGCGAAACAAACCGCTGAAGGCACGGCGCCTCATATCAAGATTTCCCGCGCCGTTTTTTATCGCGGCAGGCGCCGCCGCAACGGGTCTTGCATGGATTGCCCTGCGCCTCTGTGGAGTCTGAAGGAACGAAAGCGTTCCGCTTTAATGAAAAATGAAAAAATGCACGTCGGACAGGCTACAGCTCAAGTTTATCCTGTCCGACGCCGTTTTTTGTGTCGTATCCTGCTGAGTTCGACCCCCGAGGCGGCTTGTTTTATTCGGTTTCTTGTGGTAAAATACCGCAATAAACAACATCTCCCTGACTGAGAGGTAAAAATGAACATTCTTATAAAAAACGCTCTTGCCATTCTGCCCGAGGGCTGTTCCGAAAACGTGACGGTCTGCATAAGGGACAATATAATCGCAGCGGTAAACAGCGTGCCTGCCGATTTCGCCGCGGATAGGGTGATAGACGCGTCCGATAAGCTCTTAGTGCCGGGCTTTATAAACGCGCACACCCACGTTCACATGACGGCTCTGAGAAACAAGGCGGACGACCTGAATTTCATGACCTGGCTCTTTGATAAAGTCATACCCATGGAGGATAAGCTGACGCCGCAGGACGCCTATTTCAGCATTCAGCTTGCCTGCATGGAAATGCTCGAAAGCGGAATTACCTGCTTTCTCGATATGCACATGTTTCCCGACCTTATTGTCAGAGCGACGCTCGACGCCGGAATGCGCGCCGTAATCTCCCGCGGCTTTCAGGGCGGCAGGGAGGATTTAGAAGGCGGAAAAAGGCGGATAAGGGAAGCCAAGGCGGACATTGAAAAGTACAAGGGCATTCCCACTATCGATTTTATGCTCGCCCCTCACGCGCCCTACACCTGCGACGGGAGCTATTTGGACGAAATCGCGGCTCTCGCGGACGATATGGGGCTCGGAATAAACACTCACCTTTCCGAAAGTCAGGACGAGCAGGATACCATAATGAAGCGCTACGGCGTGACCCCCGCCGAATATTACGACAGCCACGGAATACTCCGCAACAGCACCGTCTGCGCCCACTGCGTTTACCTTTCCGAGAGCGATATGGAGCTTCTGGCAAAGCGCGGCACTAGCGTCGCGCATAACGCCGCGAGCAATATGAAACTCGGCAACGGCTTTGCGGATGTCCCCGCGATGCGGGCGCACGGAATCAATGTCTGCCTCGGAACGGACAGCGCCGCGAGCAACAACAACCAGAGTATCCTTCGCGAAATGCAGCTTGCGGCTCTCATCCACAAGGGAACGCACCGCGAGGCGACAACCCTGCCCGCCTCCGCGGTTTTTGACATGGCGACGGTAAACGGGGCAAAGGCTCTGGGGCTAAGCGGCAGAGTGGGAGAAATCGCCGTCGGCAAGTGTGCCGATTTGAGCCTTTTTGACCTGAACAGCCCCGGATTTTTCCCCGTCGGCGACCCGAAGGCCGCCCTATGCTACTCGAGCGCGGGGCTTAAAGCCGAAACTGTGATGGTTAACGGGCAGCTTCTGCTCGAAAAGGGCGAATTCAAGACAATAGACGCCGAGCGCGTAAGATACGAAATCAGGGAGCTAATTAAGCGCCTTTAAGCTGAAAAGGAGTAACACAATGAGCGATATCAGGGATTTAAGCCTTGCCTCCGAGGGCGAGAAAAAAATCGCTTGGGTCTGGCGCAATATGCCGGTTTTGAACAGCGTGGCGGAGGACTTTCAAAAGACAAAACCCTTCGCGGGACTTAAAATCGCGCTGTCGGTACATCTGGAGGCAAAGACCGCCTGCCTGTGCCGCACTCTGGAAAAGGGTGGGGCGGAAATGCACGTTACGGGCTCAAACCCCCTGTCAACGCAGGATGACATAGCGGCGGCGCTCGTTTGCGGCGGCATGGACGTCCATGCCTATCATGCGGCGAGCGCTCAGGAGTATGTCCGCCACCTCTGCGAGGTTTTAGAATGTGAGCCGGATATAATCATCGACGACGGCGGCGACCTTGTTAACCTCCTGCACACAAAGTATCAGGGCTTCATCCCGAAGATTATCGGCGGCTGTGAGGAAACCACGACGGGTATCCACAGGCTGCGCGCAATGGCAAAGGAAGGCACACTTCGTTTCCCAATGCTCATGGTTAACGAGGCGGACTGCAAGCACCTTTTCGATAACCGCTACGGCACGGGACAATCAGTTTGGGACAGTATCGACAACACAACCAATCTCATTGTCGCGGGCAAGGTCGTGGTAGTCGCGGGTTACGGCTGGTGCGGCAAGGGAACGGCTCTTCGCGCCAAGGGGCTCGGCGCCCGCGTAATCGTGACGGAGATTAACCCCATAAGGGCGATTGAGGCGAATATGGACGGCTTTGAAGTCATGCCTATGGCGGAGGCCGCGAAATACGGCGATATTTTTGTCACGGTCACAGGCTGCAGGGACGTTATCACAAGGGAGCACCTTGCCATAATGAAGGACGGCGCCATCCTCTCCAACGCGGGACATTTCAATGTAGAGATTAACCTCACAGAGCTTGCGGAACTGTCGAAGGAGCGCTACTTCGCCCGAAAGAATATAGAGGGCTTCGTGCTCGAAAATGGACGCACCCTGTTTGTCCTCGGGGAGGGTCGGCTCGTAAATCTCGCCTCGGGCGACGGTCATCCTGCCGAGATAATGGACATGAGCTTTGCGATTCAGACGCTCGGAGCTAAATATCTTGCCGACAACAGGGGCGCGCTCCCCGTGGACGTAATCGCCGTTCCGCGCGAAATTGACGAAGAGGTCGCCTCAAGAAAGCTCCGCTCCATGGGAAAAGAGATTGATGTTTTGAGTGCGCAGCAGAAAGAATATCTGGGAATTTGAATAACATAAATAAAGAAGCTCTGAGTCCGAAACGGATTCAGAGCTTCTTTTTTAGCGGCAAATTATTTTCCTCTTCTTTTTAGGCTGAATTAAGGTTTATGCGCTGTAATGTACACATGAGTTAAAAACCTGCCTAAGGGCGGCACACACATAAATACTTCTTCAGGAACAGGAAGGAATCGAAAATGCAGGGTTTTACGAAAATCGCTTTGATACCGTCGTTTGAGCCGGCAGACAATCTGCTCAATCTGGTTGTTCTACTCAGTGACGCCCATTTTCAGGTTGTTCTGGTGGATGACGGAAGCGGGGAAAACTACCGAAGAATTTTTTCCGCATCAAAGCGCTTTGCCGAAGTGCTGATACATGAAACCAACAAGGGCAAAGGCGCCGCGCTAAAGACGGGGCTTGCGTTTATAAAGAGGCACTATCCCGAAGACTCAATTGTTGTATGCATGGATGCGGACGGCCAGCACAGCGTTGAAGACGCTATAAAGGTTGCGCAGGCGGCGGCAAACGATAGAAACAGTTATGTTCTGGGAAGCCGCAGCTTCTGCGGGAAGGTCCCGAAGCGAAGCCGTTTCGGAAATCGGGTTACCCGCTTCGCTTTTAAAACAGTTACGGGTGCCGCCGTGAGTGATACACAGACGGGCCTTCGCGCTTTCAGCGCTTCGTTCATACCCTTTTTGCTGAGTATTGGCGGTCAGCGCTACGAGTACGAGATGAATGTTTTGCTGAAATGTGCAAGCAAAAAGATTCCGATCAAAGAGGTGGAAATTGCAACCATATACTTTGATAATAACGAGGGCTCACATTTCAACTCGATTAAGGACTCCTTCAGAATCTATCGCGAGATAATAAAATTCTCAATGTCGTCGTTGACAGGCTTTGCCGTGGATTATGGTTTTTACAGTCTCATGGTTGCTTTAACGGCCGCCATGAGTCCGTCGGTAAGCGTTCCTCTTTCAAATATATCGGCGAGAATTGTAAGCAGCGGCGCAAACTATGCTATCAACCGAAACTTTGTTTTCAAGAACAAGGATAACGTCGCCAAGACGGCACTTAAATATTTCACGCTTGCCGCTTGTATTCTTGTCGGAAACACACTGCTGCTCAGCTTTATGGTCAATGGTTTGGGAATAAATGCCTACACAGCAAAAATCTTTACGGAAATAGTCTTTTTCACAGCAAGCTGGCTTGTTCAGAAAATATTTATTTTCAGTGAAAAACCAAACAGAGATAAAAGCCCGGAGCTTGCAAAAATGGAGTGATTAAAAATGAATAAAGCGGGAAAAACGAGCCTTTGGACGAAGTTGTTTTCAATTGTGCTCATACTCTTTACGTCTTTTGTCCTGCTGGACACCTTTGTTATACCCAGAGCTTATGTGATTGAAAACGACGGCGTTGTGGGGCAAAGTGTAAATACAGCGTCATCAGTGAGCAATACTTCGGACGCTGAGGAGAATACAACGGAAGGTGCTTCAGCTACAGTTACGGAAAACTCGTACAGCGACGGGAACATAAGCATAACAATAACAAAATACCGAGAGTATGACACCGATATTTATGTTGCCGATGTGACCGTAACGGACGCTTCCTACCTGAAGACAGCCTTTGCCGATTCGACTTACGGCAAAAATATAACGGAAAAAACATCGGTCATCGCGGACGAAAGCGGAGCTGTTCTGGCAATTAACGGCGACTTTTACGGCGCACAAAACAGCGGCTATGTGATACGAAACGGCAAGATTTACAGAGATACGGTATCCGATTCCTCGCAGGAGGATCTGGTGATTTACGAGGATGGCAGCTTTGAAATCGTTACTGAGGGCTCCATAAGCGCTTCGGAACTGCTTGTAGGCGGTGCCGTGCAGGTGCTTTCCTTCGGACCGGGGCTGATAGAAAACGGCGAAATTTCGGTAACGGAAAATGAGGAGGTCGACAATGCAAAGACAAGCAATCCGCGCACCGCAATCGGTCAGATTTCGGATTTGCACTATGTTATGGTGGTCAGCGACGGACGCACGAACGAAAGCAGCGGGCTTTCACTCAACGAGCTTGCGGAATTCATGCAGGGTCTAGGCGTTACGACTGCCTACAATCTGGACGGCGGCGGGTCCTCGACAATGGTTTTCAACGGCACAGTAATAAATAATCCTACAACCAACGGTTCAAGTATTAAGGAAAGGAGCGTGAGCGACATTGTTTGTTTCGCCGATTGAGCCTGAAAAAAAGCGTATGTGCAGGAATTCGCTGATATTTATCTGTGCGGCTCTGTTCTGTGGTCTGTTCAGTGCAGTCTATGAGTACTACAGCCACGGTGTTTATTCCAATTTTATGGTTTATCTGTTCATGTTTCCGCTGGTAGGAGGAACAGTCCCTTACGCTTTTCTGGGACTTTATCCGAGCGCCGCGTGTCCTTCGCGATCGGCGGTGAGAATTTATAACTCGGGACTTGCGGCGCTGACAGTCGGAAGCTGTGTTAAGGGCGTGCTGGATATCTACGGCACGAGTTCGGGATATGTGCTTGCCTATTGGGCGGTGGGCGGTTTGCTGATGATTATAGGGCTGGGCATATACACAGGCGAAGTGCTCCTCGCACGCGCGAGGAGAGCGGGTTAAAGCAATTAAGCGTTCATATAGTAAAAAGGGCATCGCATTGCGATGCCCTTTTTACTATATGAAAATTCAGTGCAGCGAGGATATTTTCTTGTCGCAGTCCTTGCAATATCCGTACATCTCAACCTTATGCCCAAGAACGTGAAAATCGCTCTCCGCAATTTCGGGTACGAATTTCTCCATGGGACAGTTAACAAGCTCAATGACCCTGCGGCAGTTGACACAGACAGCATAGTGCCTGTGCTGTTCACGGTTAAGCTCGTAAAAGGCCATGCTGCTGTCCATAACGGTGGTTTTAAGTACCAGACCTTCGCTTACAAAACAGTCAAGAATCCTGTAAACTGTTGAAAGCCAGACAGACGCGTCCCCCTCCCGCACCTGACTGAAGATTTCGGGCGCGCTGAGCGGTGAGGCGGCATTTTCGAGCACAGAATAAACGCTCCTTCTGTGCTTTGTTCTCTTAATTCCTGCGGGAAATACAGATTTATCGTCTTTCAATTAAATCACCTCTTTGAATCGAACTAACCGGAAACCTGCTTTTTATTAAACAATATATGATGCTCTTGCACGAGCGTGTATCGCCTTAGCCGCCATTACGATTATGAGAACAAAAACGGATACCAGAGCAGTGAAGCCGCCCGGTGCGACGTTTAAGTAATACGAAATTATAAGCCCCGACATAATATCGACCATGCTGAAAAGGATTGAAAAATTGAGAGTTTTTTTAAAGCCCGTTTCAAGCTGAAGAGCAGTTGCCACGGGAAGCGCAATCATTGAGCTTAAAACAAGAACGCCGACTATTCTGATAGAAACAGATATGGCGGAGGCAACCAGAACGAAAAAAACGTAATTTATAAGCCCGGTCTTGACGCCCGCAACCTTTGCCGCCTCCTCGTCGAAGGCAATGTACACCATCTGATGATAAAGAAACACAAGCGTAAGAACCGAAATAACGCTTAAAATCATCACCATCACCATATCGGTTTTCGTAACTGTGAGTATGCTTCCGAACATAAAAGAATCGGCGCTTGTATGGAGCTTGCCGGAGCTGATTATGGTAATCGCCGTTCCCACGCTGAGGGCTAAAACAATGGAGAGAATCAGGTCGGTATATTTTTTGAAGTATTTTCGCAGAAATTCAATCAGAGCGCCGCAGATTGAAGTGAATATAAACGCGCCCAGAACCGGGCTCTTGTCGTACATCAGTCCGATTGTAATGCCTGCCAGAGAAGCGTGCGAAAGCGTGTCGCCAATCATTGAATAGCGGCGCAGAACGAGAAAAACGCCGATACAGGGGCAAAGAACCGAGATAAAGAGTGAAACTAAGAAAGCGTTTTGCATAAACGGATAGCTAAGCATGGCGTTCCCCCTTTCCGAGGTATTCCTCTGAATATTTTTGCGGGGTGCAAAAATGTCCGTTTCCGCCGTGGAGATGGTAAATTGCCGTAGAGTTTGAAATCGCGGCATCCAGGTTGTGCTCGACGGACACAATCGTTAAGCCCTGCTCGGTGTTGAGCCGCTTGAGCAGCGCGTAAATCTCGCGCTGACTGTCAATATCAACTCCGGCTGAGGGCTCGTCGAGAATAATAAGCTCGGGGTTTCCCAAAAGAGCGCGGGCAATAAGAGCCTTTTGCGCCTGACCGCCCGATAGATTGCCCATCAAAGAGCCTGACTTTTCCCTTAGGCCGACCTTGTCAAGACTTTCTGAAACCACGCTTTTATCCTTTATTTTCAGAAGTCTGCGATAGGAATTGAGCATTTCGCGGACAGTAATAGGGAAGCCGGAGCTTACGGAATCGCTCCTTTGCGGCACATAGCCGATTTTTTTGGAGAGGGTTTCGATACTACCGTTTGTCGGCTTCAGAAAGCCCAGAATCAGCTTCATCAGCGTGGTTTTACCGCAGCCGTTGTCCCCGACGACAGATACATATTCGCCGCTCTTTATTTCAAGGCTTATTGAGTCCAGTACAAAGGGGGGCGTGCCCTTATAGGAAAAAGTGAGGTTTTCTGCTTTTATCATGGGTTTTCACCAATTTCTCCTGAATATTTATATTTCGTGAAGGCCTATTTAGCTTGACAAATTCACGCAGATAAGACTATCATCTATTATACGCAAATGCGAATCATTTGCAAGTAGATTCTGCGGAGGCTTAATAAGATGTTAAAAAAGTTTACGTCACTGTTGCTGTGCCTTTCTGCGCTTGCCGCTTTAAGTGCCTGCGGCAGCAATAACTCGCAGGGAGAAAGCGGAAAAGTTAAGGTGTCTGTCACTTTTAATGCGCTTTGCGAGTTTGTCGAAGCTATCGGGGGGGACAGGGTAGAGGTATCCACCATTATTCCTGCCGGAACGGAGCCGCATGACTTTGAACCGAAGGCACAAGACCTTGTTGCGCTTGCTAAGGCGCAGGTTTTTGTTTTTAACGGTCTCGGAATGGAGGCTTGGGCGGAGGATGCCGTCGCCGCCGCGAACAACAAGGATTTGATTGTCGTTGACGCTTCAAGCGGCGTAACACCAATCACAAATACCGATGAGGCGGAGCTGAGCGAACACGGACAGTATGACCCGCATATCTGGCTTAGCCTTAAATGCGCCGAAACGGAAGTGACCAATATCAAAAACGCGCTGGTTAAAGCGGATTCGGCGGGCAAGGATTTTTACGAAAATAACTGCGCGGCCTATATAGCAAAACTTGAGGCTTTGTATAACGAATACAGTGAAAAATTCGCGGCGGCACAAAAAAAGAGTTTTGTCACGGGGCACGCGGCCTTCGGCTATCTGTGCCGTGATTTCGGACTTACCCAAAGAAGTGTCGAGGATGTTTTCGCGGAGGGTGAACCGAGCGCGATGCAGCTTGCCGAGCTTGCGGAATTCTGCAAGGCAAACGGCGTTAAGACAATATTTGCCGAGGAAATGGCAAGTCCCGAGGTTTCGGAAACCTTGGCTAGAGATGTCGGCGCAAAGGTAGAAACCATTTACACGATAGAGAGTGCCCAGGACAATCTAAGCTATCTTGAACGTATGGAGAGCAATCTGAGCAAAATCTACGCCAGCATGTCCTGAGAACTAAAGGCAAATTTGAAGGGTGTCATCTTTTAAGATGACACCCTCGTTTTACCCTTATTTTCTGCTGTTTATAATATCCATCTCAGCTTTTCCGCTTATGTGGTCGATTTCGAGAGCGATCAGGCACACATTATTCCAATGCCGCTGGATTTCCCCTTCATTTAATTCGTCGCTGTTCGAGGAGAAATACTTCTTTGAGAATAGCTCCAGCACCCTTCTTTTATCCTCGTCACCTACAAATACCGCTCTGCCGAAAGCGATTGCGCTCTCATAAAGGGTCGTTAGCTTTTCGGGAACGACCGCGTGCTGACTGACCACGCAGAAGGAAGCCTTTGGGCTTCTCTGCAGTGCTTCAAGCTTGTGTCCCTGCTTTGCGCAATGGAAATAGAGCTTTCCGTCAGCGTAGACATAGTTTAGCGGTACCGCGTAGGGATAGCCGTCATCGCCCGAGACGGCCAGAGTTCCGAAGGAGCCGTTTTCAAAAATCTTAATTGTGTCCTCAAGGGGCATTTCCTGCTTGAACCGCCGCATTTTTCTGAACATAGAGTGCACCTCGCTTAAATAATTTCTAAACGGAAGTGTAGCACAATTTAGTCAGTTATTCAAGACTTCGGGCGAAGGCGCAGACGAGAGGAGGTCTTTGCCCAACATACTCTGATTGCTTCGATTCGGAGAACGCACTCTACATGCGGGTTACGGTTATATCCTCGCCCATGCCGCAAAGGCCGTCGAGAACGATTTTATTTCCCTTAAGATCCTTGGCATAGCCCTTTATATTTCCGAAGGGCGCAACATATTTTGTTGAAACAGGTCCAAAACCCTTGACAAGATTATAAGCGTCGTCAATTTCAAACATGATGTCAACCGCTCCGTACTTGTCAAAAACGTGCCAAGTCCCGTCGGGCAGATGTTCAAAGTCAACAGGCGGAAGCAAGTGACACTCACCATTCAGCCAAAGAAGGTTTTCGCTGTGTTTTTCCGGCTCCTCCGCCTGATTTCTGCAGAGATTGAAGCCGAGAGGACTGCCGCTCACCACACCCATGCCGGTCAGCCAGTCATAATGCATGTGCATGGAATAGTAGCCCTTGTGATCGTCGATGATGCCTACGGAGTTTTCGTTCATAAAAAACAGTCTGTCGCCGATTTTGATTGTACCTTCGGCCTTGAAAAATTCCTTCTGCGTGTAAAGCGGTCTGTTTTCGCCGAGAGGCATTACAGTTATGCTCGGGACGGCGCAGCTGGAAAAGGCAAGTTCCGCCGACATGGGGATTTTCTTAGCGGACTTGGGGGAGTAATCCGCCTTAATAAAAACCTTTCCGTCCTGCATTTGATTGTTAATACTCGTCACAAAAGCGCCTGTCTTAAGGTGGTTTACGCTGTTAAACAGAGAATTCTGAACGCACTTGCGCGGCGGACCGAAAACTTGATTTGTGAGAACCTTCTTGGACGCCCTGTCATAAAACATCATGATGTTGAAAACCGCAATTCCCATGTCGTAAATTGCGCCGCAGATAAAGCCCTCGTCAAAGCAGACCTCATAAGCCTCCCACTCCCTTATGCGGAGGCTGTTGGCAAAGTGGGGAAGCACAGGCGAAACGGGTTTTCTGGCGTCGACAATGTTGAGATTCATAATCGGCCCGTCAAATGCGCCGAAAACGGACTTTCCTTCCGTGACGATTGCGGAGGGCGCACGCTGCGGACGTCTGCTTTCATGAATATAGCTCGGGTATTCGAGATTAGGCGCGTTTTGTGTCTGCTCCATTTCGTTTTTTCCTTTCATATAAGCGCCGTGATTATTTACTAATCTCAGGCAGGCTTTTTTTAAGCGGATCGCATTTGCGGTGCACGCACTTATGTTCAATTGTCGGAGCCTTTAAACATATAATAGCAATTGAGATTAAACAATACAACCATAAGATTTTGTTATATCGGCTCGAATATTGGCGAAAGTGAATAAAAACACGCTGCATGTCGAAAACAGTTCCTGATAACCGTAAAACAACGGGCCTTCGCTCCGCGGCAAAGTGAATATATTTTTTAACTCAATAGTAACCAAAACTGCACTTTTACAGCGCTTATGCAATGTGATAATTGACAATACAGCTGTATTGTTATAGTATAATAAAAGGGAAAAAATAGAACTTTCGGGTCTGGTTGACCGTATAAAGAACAGAGCTTTGGAAGGAAGGACTATACAAGATGGCGTATTTTATCACGGAGGACTGTATCGGCTGCACGCTCTGCGCCAGAAGCTGCCCCGTCGAAGCGATTGCGGGAAAAGTAAAGGAACGGCATGTAATTAACCCGAAACGCTGCGTTGAATGCGGAGTTTGCGGAAATGCCTGCAACAACGCCGCGATTTTGAACTCTAAAGGCGAAAAAGCCGTTAAAATCCCTAAGGCGGAGCTTAAAAAGCCGGTAGTCGACAAGGAGCTTTGCAGTGCCTGCGCTATATGTGTCCATGCCTGCGGAAAAGATTGCCTTGCGATTTCTCTGCCGCAGTTTCGGGGCGATATTAAGGTTTTCGCATATCTCGCCAACGAAAAAAAGTGCGTTTCCTGCGGGCTTTGCGCATCCTACTGTCCGCTGCATGCCATAACTATGAAGGGCGGTGAGCAGAAATGAAGCTTCCGAAATACATATTGATTGACCTGGTCGACGGCAGTGTAAGCGATTACCCTATTTCGCAGGAACTGTATGAAAAGTATTTGGGAGGAAAAGCCCTTGCCGCGAGGCTTCTTTTCGATTTAATGCCTGTCGGGGTAAAGGCGCTTTCGGCCGACAACGTAATTATCATAAACACAAGTCCCATGAACGGAACAGGCGCGCCCTCATCGAGCCGCTTCAACATGACCTTCAAAAATGTCATGACAAACGGGATAGCCTCCAGCAACTGCGGAGGGCAGTTCGGTGTTATGCTCAAGGCTTCGGGCTACGACGGGATTATTCTCAAGGGCGGGGCGAAAAGTCCGTCTTACATTGAAATTCTAGACGGCGACGTAAGTATTAAAAGTGCCGAACATCTTTGGGGCATGGATGCGGAAAAGGTGCAGGAGGAGTTTAATCCGCACTGGGGCAAGCTGGTTATAGGACCCGCAGGAGAAAACGGAGTACACTATGCCGCTGCCGTTTCGGGTGAGCGCGTCGCGGGCCGCTGCGGTGCGGGCGCGGTGCTGGGAGCTAAAAACATTAAGGCAATTGTGGCTTTCGGAACAAAGAGAGTTGAGCTTTACGATAAGGAAAAATTCGATGTTTACAACAGAAAATTTATAGATTTCCTCAGAACCCATCCGATGACGGGCAACGCCCTGCCGAGATACGGCTCTGCGGGACTGTTAAACAATGCTAATGCCTCGCACGCTCTGCCGACAAAGAATTTCAGCAGGGGACAATATGAAAAGCACTCGAAGATCACGGGAGAAACTCTCGCGGATACGGTATTAACACGAAACAGCGGCTGCGTTAGCTGTCCCATCCGCTGCGAACGGCGCGTCATGGTTAACGGCAAGGAGGTCAAGGGCCCCGAATACGAAACTGTCGGACTTTTCGGCTCGAACATTGAAATCGATGATTTGGACTTTATAAACGTCGTCAACTTTGAGGCCGATATTCTGGGCATGGATTCAATCTCCCTCGGCGGAACTATCGCCTTTGCCATGGAACTTCAGGAAAAGGGCATGGCGGATTTTGGCCTGCACTTCGGCTCAAAGGAGGGTGTTCTGGAGGCAATACGCGACATAGCTTACGGAAGGGGCGCCGCGAAGGAGCTCGGGCTGGGCAGTAAACTGCTCGCCGAAAAATACGGCGGCAAGGAGTTTGCCGTTAATGCAAAAGGACTTGAGCTTGCGGCTTACGAACCGCGCCGATCTGTCGGAATGGGTCTTGGCTACGCAACCTCGAACAGGGGCGGCTGCCACTTAAACGGCGGCTATGTGGCGCTTATCGAAACCGTCGGCGTTGTATCAGTCGACACGCAAACACCAAAGGGCAAGGCGGAGCTGGGCATATTCTTCCAGAACATGATAGAGGCGGCTTCCTCGGCGGGCTTCTGCCTGTTTACCTCGATGGCGATAATCCCGGGTTTCCTTTCACAGCTTGGTCCGGCACATCCTGTAACGAGATTCGTGAGCAAGTTTTTGATTACGGCTCGCCCGGTTTTGGGGGCGCTTTGGGGAATGATGCCCTGGGTGTTGCCGTTTAACTGGATGTATCTGCTGCCTTATACACAGTCGCTTAAACTCGCCACTGGCATGCCTATGACTTCGGGAAAGTTTTTGCAGATCGGCGAACGCTGCTTTAACACGGAACGCCTCTTCAACCTTCGTGAGGGTTTAACCGCCGCGGACGACAGTCTTTGCGAAAGACTTACAAAGGTGCCGCAGGACCCGAGCAGGGAAGACACCGTCGTGCCGCTTGCAAAAATGCTGCCGCGTTACTATAAGGTGCGCGGCTGGGATAAGAACGGTGTGCCTACGCCGAGAAAACTTAAAAAGCTCGGCATAGACATTAAGATATAAGCGGAGGTGCGAAAATGGCTCACATATCTTATTACGGCGACATGAGAACACTTTCCGGAAAGACTGAAGACAGCATCGATGCCGAAAGCCTTTCGGAGCTTCTGAAAGTAATCGGAAAAACTTACGGAAAAAAGGCGCAGAAAGCCGCAAAATCATCCCTGATTGTCGCGGACAACGAGAAGGTTCTGTCAATTCGGAAAATTAAGCTGAAAAGCGACTCCGAGGTTGGCTTTTTCCCGATGTGCTGCGGAGGCTAGCGGGCTTCTTCCGAAAGAGAAGATTAAACGACCGCCCATTTCGGGCGGTCGTTTAATGTGCCCCGGAAACGGTTTTTTAACTGACTGTTTCGGCGGGAACGGGAGCCTTGCGCAGACGGGCAATGGTTTTTGCCATCTGAGCTTCGTCCCAAATAACAGGAACGGGGTAAACGGGGTTTGCCTCCTTCAGTGCCCATTCAATCATTTGCGGAATGTCGCTGTCTTTAATATTGTCAAACTGCTCGATTATGTTCATGTCTTTGTTCATCTGCCGAATGGCGAGAATAAAGGCGCGTGCCTTCTCTTCCTCGCTGCTGCCGGAAATTCCGACGATGTCGGCAAGACGAGCCAAGTCTTTATAGACTGCGGGTCCGAAGTCCTCCATAACATAAGGAAGGATAACTGCGTTTGCAAGTCCGTGCGGAGTTCCGTAGAGACCGCCGAGCGTGTGGGCAATTGCGTGAACATTGCCGACGCAGGCGCGGCTGAAAGCACGGCCGGCATAAAAAGAGGCGAGCAGCATGTTGCTGCGGGCTTCAAGGTTTTTACCGTCAGCGTATGCTTTTTCGAGATTATCAAATATAAGCTTTGTCGCCTTTTCCGCAAGAACTCGGGTGTACTTGGGTGCAAATTTATTTGTATATGCCTCAACGGCATGGGTAAGAGCGTCCATACCGGTTGTCGAAGTAACATGAGGAGGCAGTCCGACTGTCAGCTCGGGATCGAGTACGGCATAACGGGGAAGAAGAACAGGGTCCTGAATGGCGTATTTATGGTGAGTGCTGTAATCTGTGACAACCGCGGCGAGTGTTGCCTCGGAACCTGTTCCGGCTGTGGTCGGCACGGCGAACAGCGGGGGGATTTTCTTAAGTACCTTCATAGTTCCGCCAAGCTGCGCAATACTGCGCTTGGGCCTCGCCACACGCGCGGCTGCCGCCTTGGCGCAGTCCATTGAGGAGCCGCCGCCGAAGGCTATGAAGCCCTGACACTTATTGTCGAGGTACATTTTGAGAGCCGCTTCAATACACTCGATGGAGGGATTGACCTCAGCTCCGTCATAGAGAACATAGTCAAGTCCTGATTCTCTGCAAGCGGCAAAAAGGCTCTCCAGCAGGCCGATTTTTGAAAGCACGGCGTCGGTGACTATCAGAACCTTGCCGACTCCCTTGGACTTAATGAAGTCCGGCAGTTTTTTCACGCTGCCCGCTCCCGTCAGAAGTTCGGGGCTGTGCTGCGGCAAAAAAAACTGCGCTGCGCTGAAGCTGCACTGAAATACGCGATACCAAGCTTTTTTAAGTGTTCCCATAATGTTTGACTCCTTCAAAAAAATGTTAAGAATGTCGCGCGGATAAGCAATTCGGAGTGCCAGTCTCACACCTTTCGCAGTGTGTCGGTGTTGAAAATGCCAAATAGGGAAAACAACATTGAAAAAATATATGCAAATATACAATACAGATGTATTGTATATTATCACATACCTGTTATATAATGTCAACAAGAGTACGAGAGAATTGCCCTTTAATTTACGTGTACACTCGAAAAAACAGAAAAATAGACTTACGGAGATAGATAATGGAAAAACCAAGCGCAAAAACAGTACTGTTTGAAAACGCAATGAAGCTGTTTAGGCAGCATGGTTACGAAAATGTGACCATTTTGCAAATTTGCAGAGCATCAGATGTGACACGTAACGCATTTTACTATTACTTCAGCTCAAAGGAAGATCTGCTGAGCTCCTATTTTGACAATGTGCCGGATTTTACAGAAACGCTTCTCAAAAAGCTCAAGACGCTTCCGAATGATTTGGAAAAATTATGGTTTATTTTCGAAGAGCACATTAAGCGTATTGAAAATGAAGGATTAAGCATTTGCCGTGCCTTTATTAAGGTAAATATTGACGGGAACGGGGATTTTTTGACGAAATACTACGTCAGCGAGACTGTTACTATTCCGCTTCTGCGAAGCTGTCAAAACTCGGGTCAGGTTAAAAATATGTTGGAGGCAAGCAAGCTTATATATCTTGCAACCCGCATGATTGCGGGGATTTTACTCGCGTGGTGCTGCAAAAACGGGCAGTTTGACCTGCTCGGTAGCTCAAGGGAGGCGTTTCGCGCCCTGCTGGCGCCGCTTGAAAGTGAAACCTGAAATATATTGAAGGAGGAGCTTGGGCGTGGAAAGATATTTAAGGCAGTTTAACATACCCCAAATCGGCGCTGAGGGTCAGCGGAAGCTTACGGAAGCTTCAATTCTTGTGGTGGGTGCCGGGGGTCTCGGTTCGGCTGCGCTCTTCTGCCTCGCCGGGGCGGGCGTGGTGACTATCGGAATAGCGGATTTCGATACGATTGCCGAAAGTAACCTCAATCGTCAGTTTTTACACACTACTGAGGGTATTGGCACGGACAAGCTGGATTCTGCCCTTGAGCGCCTTAAAGCCTTTAATCCGCTTATAAACCTCAACGCCCATCGAATAAAGGTGAGTGAGGATAATGCGGAAAGCTTGATTGAACCCTATGACCTTGTCATCTCCGCGGTGGACAATATGGAAACCCGCTATGTGCTCAACCGCGCCTGCGTAAAACGCAGGAAACCGCTTATCAACGGAGGAGTCAGCGGCATGTACGGCAGCCTTCAGCTGATTGAGCCGGGCAAAACGGCGTGCTTGAGCTGTCTTTTAGGCGAGAATCAAAAACAAACAACCGCAAACTCCTTTGCGCCCGTTGTCAGCACAATTTCGTCGCTGATGGCGCAGGCGGCGCTCCTTCTGGTTTTAGGTCAGACTAATCCATTGAAGGACGAGCTTCTTTTCTTTGACGGCGAAAAAATGAGCTTTGACAAAATTCTTCTCCGCCGCGACCCGAAATGTCCAGTCTGCGGCAAACTTGAAGCATAAGTACGGCTCGGTATTGACCCGAGAGCTGCTAAGCACTCGCAGACACAGCATTTAAAACTTGATACTTAAATTCATTCGATTTGTTTTTTCTAAAGGAAACCATGAAACTCAAACGATAGGGTAATGCCGGAAACAGCATTACCTCCCATTGCGGAAAGAATGAACCTTTATAGGCGCAGGAAATACCTGCGTCTTGACGGTCAGTCTTGCGCTGACCGTTATTTTTTTGTAATTCTATGTCGGAGGTCGAATTGTGAAGAAAAATGCTGCGATTTTGGCTGTGCTTGTTTTGACGCTTGCGCTTATAGCAGGCTGCGATGATGCCTCAAAGCTCGATTTTTCGGGCGTGGATTACGCTGCAAGTGTTTATAAACACATTAACAACGGAGGGCTCTCGGAGGATGACGTTTTGCCCTACAATGTGGATGCCATAACAAGCGCAACACTTACCGTCGAAGGACCCGGTGTTGTTTCGAGCATACCCCTCTCCGTGCGCGAGCTGGAAAACAGAACCGAGGGGCTTTCGCGCGGAGTGTATTCCGACAAGAGCGGCAAATACATATACGAAGGTATTGACCTTGCCTATTTGCTCAAAGACATGACAGACGGCGACAACGGCATAATTCTGACGGATAAGGCTTATCTTGTGGACCTTAAAGACTGCAACCGCGAAACAATTGCCACCTTTACGCTGGATGAAGTGAACTCAGCCTCGAGTGACGAACGTCCCATTCTTCTGGCCTACGGCAAGGGTACAACGGACGGAAAGCTCGCAGCGCCCTTTGTGTTTGACGCGGCGGACGAATCAGAACATTCGCTGGGCTATGTAAAGAAACTTAAAAACGATGACGGCTGCTTAAGGCTTGTTTACGATTTGAATACTTACGGGGACAACAGAGACTATAAGCGTTTCGGTAATGTTGCTTACGTTTATATTCGCGAAAGTACTGAGCCTGGATTTAAGCATATAAAGGAGAGCGGCGAAGCCTACGGCGCCTCCAAGCTTTCCGACTACATTATTACGTTCCGCGGCGACGCACTGGGGCGCGAGCTTGATTTTACGGTGGAGCAGCTGGAGGCCTTGGCGCCCTATGACAAAGACGGCAAACTGATTGAGGGCGGCATCGGATATTCCGATTTTTACAGTCTGGCAAACACCACTTATTGGTACGTCAACGAATACGAGGGGCTTGACCTATACAAGCTTCTCATGTATCTCGGTATGGAGAGCAGCGAGGAGATGGGTACGGCAAAGTCCCGAACAACTCTTATAAGCTTTTTGGCGGCGGACGGAGTTCCGGCTGCGGAGAGCTTTTCGGTGGACACGCTTTCTTATCCCGATGCCTTCGGCTTTTACAAAAAGAATGCCGCGGACATGGGAGACGGCAGCTATAAACCAACAAATGCAGACCTTGTAAAACTCGGCTATCCCGTGCTTCTGGCTTACGGGGTCAATAATTACCCCTATACAATCGGCAAAACGGATGAGGGCTATCTTTCGGGACTAAATAACAACGGGGGACCAATGCGGGTGGTTTTCGGCAAAAATCAATACAATCACGCCAACGGCTCCTATCAGGTGCAGTATTTAAGCGATGTTATTGTCGGCGAAAATGTATATTACAACACCCATAAATACACGGATGTTGCCTCTCAGAACGCTCTCGCGGAGGACGAGCTGTCGATTCTTGTCTATGATGAAAACGGCGAAACCCTCGTTGAGCGCAAAATGACGGTGGGGGATATTGAGGATATCGTCTACGGCGAGGGAGTTGACGGAAATGCCGCCAAGGCGGCGAGAGTTAAGGATACTTACGAAGTTAACGAAAACGGCGGGACGGAAAGTTCCGTTTACGAGGGCGTTGGGCTTGAGTATCTTCTGATGGAAGAATTGGCCCTGCCAGGGACTAACGGTACCGTTACTTTTTCTGACGGGACAAATGAGCTCACGGTAACAATGTCGGAACTTTTCGCCGAGGGTTACAACACGAGTCTTGAACGAAGCGGCCTTACTTCGCTTCTGGCTTTCTCGAAAAACGGCTCGCCGATGGTGGAAACCGCGGAAAGTGGCGGTTATACGGAGCAGTACGAGCTGTCGCCGTTCCTTGATACTGACCCGAGATTCTACGCCATCGACAATGACGGGGGACCTCTCGCCGTAATCATACCAAGCTCTGATGCGGAGGTTTGCAAAGCCCTGTCCGTAATGAATGTCAAGAGTATCACGGTAAATCTGGTACCCGACGCTTATGCCCACAGCGCCGCACCCTATTCCGAGCTTCAAAACAAGTCCGTGCGCTTTTACGGCGAAGGGCTGAACGCCGAGAAAACTTTCACGGTTTCCGAACTTGAGGGCATGCAGAGAAGCGCTGTTACAAGGGATTACAGCATACTTGGACAGGACGGCGAGCTTACCGAGGCTCGGTATCGCGGCGTCTCGGTATATGAGCTTTTTGCCGAAATCGGTTTAAAGAATAACGCGGGCGAGGTCACAGTTTACGCGGAGGACGGAACAAGCGTGCGTTTCTCGCTCTCGCAGCTAAAAAAACAGAACTTCTCGAATTACCTTACTCCGAGTCAGACGGGGCTGGGCGCAATACTTGCCTACGGCTGCGGCAAGGCGGGCGGCGATATTATGGACGGCGTGCCTTTGGTACAAAGGCTAAGCTCCGACGGCTATATGGTCGCCTACGGAAATGACGGGGGAGCTCTCATGCTCATCATGCCGCAGGAAGCAAAGGACTCCGTTAACTCGGAACTCTGTGTGAAAAATGTTGCGGCCATTGAAGTTTCCGCCAATGATATCGACACCTGGGGTCACGCAATGAGCGACGTGTATTCGGAATTTCTCGACTACGAATTTACCTTTACGGTTAAAAATGACGACAGCGAATGGACGCAGGTTTTCACTCTTGAGCAGCTTGAGGCACTCGACGGCATCAGAGTTCGCGATACCTATTCCGTCCTTGATATGGGGGAGTGCGAGGGTATAAATATCTGGCAGTTCGTGAAACTCATCGCGGGAACTGTGCCGGGGATAGATAAGCCCGTTTCCGTTACGGTTTACGCCTCCGACGGTTATAAAAATGACCTACTCAGCGTGTTTTATATGGACGGGCTTGAAAACGGGGTGGAGGACGAAAACGGTGATCGCAAGGCGCTGATTTTGGCCTACGCGGTTAAGGGCTACCCGTTTGTGGATTCGGAAAGCCACGAGGGCTATACGGGGCTTGCGGGCAATTCCTGCGGACCTCTGCGCGTAATCGCCGAAACAAATCAGGGCGCCTCGGTGAAATATGTTACTAAACTTGTGGTCACGGTTCCCGGCTCAGGCAAGATAAACATCTCAGTCGATAACAGCATTTTCGATACCGAAAAATAGGGGAGAGAAAAAATGAAAAAAGCGGTTTTACTGTTTCTCGCCCTTGCGCTTATTTTATCTCTTTTCGGCTGCGGGGCAAAGCAGATGCCCCCTGCGGCTAATGAAGGCAACACCGTCACCGACGGCTCGGGGGCGGTGCTGAGTATACCCGAAAACAGGGAGGACACGGCCATTGCCTCAGTTTATGCCGTTTCCGTGCCCTTCATAGTCGCCATCGGATTATCGGACAGGGTTAAGGCGATAAATGTCAAGTCGAAGTTCTGGACGGACAATGTTGAAGGATTAAAAAATGCGGGAAGCGTCGGACGCGGGGTAGTTGACCTCGAAGCTCTGGCAAACTTAGCGCCCGTTGTGCTCATTCACCGCTCAAATGACCCGAAAACCGTGGAGGCTGCTTCGGCACTCGATATTGATGTGCTTTGCATTACCGTTGAAAATCTCGACGACATAAAAAGCACGCTCAATTTGATGGGTCGGTATTTCGGCGCTGAGGAAAGGGCAAATGAAGTCTGCGCGTGGCTTGACGAAAAGTTTGCCTATATCGATTCAATTGTCGAAACCATACCCGAAAATGAGCGTGTGCGTGCGCTCGTTTTAGGCGGTGAGCTTGGACGTATTGCCGGGGGCGACATGCTCCAATCCTGGATGATAGAAAAAGCCGGAGGCATTTGTGCCGCGGACGATCTTGAGGCTGACCACAACTGGACGGATGTCGGAGCTGAAACCATTTTTGAATGGAATCCCGATTATTTGTTTTGCACGGGCTCAACATCTCTTGATTACACCGTTAAGGGGCTGTATGAAGACTCCGCGTGGTCGGCTGTAAATGCCGTGAAAAACCGAAATGTCTATCAAATTCCCGCGAAATACGACGCCTGGGACATGCCCGGTATCAGCTGCGTTCTCGGCACTATGTATATGCTGCGGCAAATGTATCCCGACTATTTTTCAGCCGAGGAGCTTCAGGCACAGATTGACGAGTATTACCTCTTTATGTTCGGAAAAACCTTTAGCCCCGAATATCTGGGCTATGACTTGGAGAACTGACTTTGGAAAAGAAAGCCATAAGATTAAAAAAACCGAATATTGTTCTTCTCGACCTTGCCGTTTTTATTCTTTTGCTATGCGGCATTGTTCTGGCGTTATGCGTCGGGAAATACTCCGTTTCGCCTTGGGAGAGCGTGAGCATACTCTGGAGACGGATCGTGGGACTGCCGTCAGAGCTGCCCGAGATGACGCAGAATGTTGTGATGGGACTTAGGGTTCCGCGGATTCTCGCTTCGGTAATTGTCGGTGGGGCGCTTGCAATGTCGGGCGCAGCTTATCAGGGAATTTTCAAAAATCCGCTTGTATCACCCGAATTTCTGGGGGTTTCGAGCGGAGCCTGTATCGGCGCGGCTGCGGCGATTCTTATGTCACTCACAACGCTCTATATTTCGCTGTTTGCATTTTTCGGCGGACTAATCGCAGTTGCGCTGACTATGGCAATCCCGTCGCTTATCCGAAACCGCTCAAACCTTGTGCTGGTGCTTTCGGGTATTATTGTCGGCTCCGCTCTGTCCTCGGTTTTCGGCTTTATAAAATACTTGGCAGATCCCGACACACAGCTTGCCTCAATAACCTATTGGACCATGGGCAGCTTTTCCTACATAAAGCTCTCGGAACTTCTCATTGTGCTTGCCGTTATCGCCGTGCCCGCCGTTATCATAGTGCTCATGTCCTGGTGGATAGACGTGCTCTCGCTTGGTGAGCGGGAGGCACAGGCACTCGGCGCGAATGTAAGGCTCATCCGCGGAATTATTATTATCTGTGCAACTCTTCTGACAGCGGGTTCCGTCTGCATTGCCGGAACAATAGGCTGGGTGGGGCTTATTATACCGCATTTCGGCAGAATGCTTGCAGGACCTTCAAATCGGCGGCTTATACCGCTTAGCGGTCTTTTAGGGGGACTTTTTATGCTTCTTGTGGATACCTTGACGCGGACTTTAGGTGTTGAGGAAATGCCCGTGAGCATACTGACAGGAATCATAGGCGCGCCGTTTTACTGCTTTTTGCTTTTCCGCCAAAGGAGGACGCTCTCATGAGTATTATCTACGATATTCGGGATTTGTCCTTTTCCTATCCTGCGCTGTCGCGGAGCGTGCTCGACGGCGTAAATTTAAAAGTTGCGCAGGGTGAGGTGCTCTCCGTGCTCGGACGAAACGGCGCGGGAAAATCGACTTTGCTCGGATGTATGCTGCGCCTGCTGAAACCGCAGGGGGGACAGATATATCTGTCGGGAAAGAATCTGGGAGATATGTCAGAAAGAGATATTTCGGCGCTAGTCGGTTATGTACCGCAAACTCACATACCGGCTTTCGGTCACACGGTTTTTGACTTTGTTCAGATGGGCTGCGCCTCGCGCATCGGTCTGTTTTCCCACCCGGGCAAAAGTGAGCGTGCCTTAACCGAAAATGCCCTATCGGAAATGGGGCTCGAGCAGCTTGCTGACCGACCCTACACAGAAATTTCCGGAGGAGAGCGGCAGCTTGCGACTATCGCCCGAGCCATTGTTTCTCGGCCTCAAATAGTCCTCTTTGACGAGCCGACGGCGCACCTCGATTTCGGAAATCAGCTTCGGGTGCTGCGGATAATTAAAGAGCTTTCGGAGAAGGGCTTTGCCGTTGTTTTCACCACGCATAACCCCGACCACGCTATGCTCCTCGGGGGAAGCGCCGCAGTTCTTGACAGGCAGGGAAGGCTCGTTTCGGGAAAGACAGAGGAAATTATTACAGAAAGCTCGCTCAGGGAGGTCTACGGCTCAGACCTTAAGCTCAAATATATTGAGGAATTTGGACGAAAGGTCTGCGTTTATCCGAGTTTATAGAAAAATTCTTCGCAAGAAGATTTTTATAATTGAAAGAAGGAAAGGAAACAAACATGAAAAAGACAATTTCTCTTGTACTTGCACTCATGCTTATTCTCAGTTTTGCCGCTTGCGGAAATAAGGCGGCAGACGAAGCCTCCGGCCCCGTTGCCCAAGAAGTCAAGGGCGTTACAATCCCGGCTTTCTCCGTTACCGTTAACGGCGTCGCGGTTGATGGGGCCGCGATGGCAGCCTATCCCATGTATTCCGTGCAGGCAACCAGTACAAACAGCGCCGGCACCGAGTCAACCACAACCTATGTCGGGTTTAAGATGAAGGACATTCTTGCGGCTGCGGGACTTACCGAAGCATACGTTTGGCTCGAAGCCACCGCTGACGACGGTTATGCGGTTACCCTGACGGGCGACAAGGTTCTCAGCGACACAACACTGCTTGCAATGACACGGGACGGTGAGCCCTTTGCCTCATCGCCGTGGATGGCACCCTGCTCCTCCGCTACAACAGGCGATTACCTCAAGGGCTGCGTCTCCATTCTTGTAAATACCACTGAGAGCGCTCCCGCAGTCAGCGCCGCTCCCGAGACGGAAGAGGGAAGCGAGCTTGCCTTAACGGGAGAGCTGCCCGAAATTCAGGACAGGACCGACAAAGTCGAGTTTGCGCCGTTTAGCTTTTTAGTTAACGGAACCGCCGTTACAAACGATACCCTTAAGGGACTTTCTATTTACAAAATTACTGTTGTAGTTGAGGACAAAAGCGGCGCGCTTTCTGAATCCACCTACACCGGATATAAGCTCAGTGACGTGCTCAAAGCCTGCGGAATTTCGTCTGCCGCGTCCGTAACTGTGAAAGCAAACGATGGGTATGAATCCGAGCTTGCAGCGGAGCTAATCGACAGCGAGTACACGCTTGTTGCAATTGAAAAGGACAAGGAAGTCGGCGAAGACGGAACAATCTGGGTAGCTCCCTGCAGTGAAACCTCCGCCAAGAGCTTTTGCAAGCTTGTTGTTGAAATTACCGCGAAATGAGTATATACTAGCACATCAGTAGGTATTAGCTGTCATAAACGGTATTTTAAGGAGTTATGAAAATGAAAAAGCTCGCTGTCTTTCTCAGCCTTGCGCTGCTGCTCGCTCTTTTTGCTGCTTGCGGAACAGCTGCGGTAAGCTCTTCGCCCACGGCGGAAACAAGTCCCGAGCCATCTTCGGAAGCCGCGGCAACTACGCCTACACCGCTGCCCGCTGGAGAGCCGGACATCAACAACGAGTTTGGCGTTGACAAGAATATCAATATTGAAACAATAGACAATTGGCTCAATAGGGACGACGTGGTCTATCGCGATATGCGCATGCTTTTTGACCCTGCCCAGTTTGCAGACATCGGCGGTGAGGCGGATTTAACAAGAACTATCGAGGGCTTTAAAATTGTGCCTTATCCATACATAGCCACGCTTCCTCCCATACCGGTCGGCAACGCATATAGCGGAGAGTGCCTTTTCAGACTGACCTGGAATGAGGACGGGACAATAGCAACAGCCGACCCCAATTATGAGGAGTCGATGATGATTTTGGAGGAGCTTTTCCCGAAGGACAAAGCGATTTTCCTCATGTGCGGAGGCGGCGGCTATGCGGGTATGACCAGAGCCCTGCTGATATTCCTCGGCTGGGATGCCTCGAAGCTTTACAATATCGGAGGCAACTGGGGCTATAAGGGCACCCATTCGCTTGAACTTGTTGTTAGCCCCGAGGACGCAGCGGGAAACAGCATTTACGCCACATGGCGCGCGGACTACGCATACCTTGACTTTTCGCGTCTGCACCCGATAAGCTGACGGTAATGAAATACCTTAAGCCGGTGTCTCTTGTGATTGCTGTCGCTTTACTCTTGACAGGCTGTTCAAAGTCCGAAGAAAAGCCGAAAAACGAGTACACGGAGTTTAATTATACTCATTATTCCTCGGGTGGAACGGCGGAGGAATATACTGCGGTTATCCTCTTTGAGCAGACCTGTTCTACTTTTACGGCATATCAGGTAGCCTTTGCCTCCTGCACCTGCCGTGATCCTCTTGTGGCATATTACTCGGTCTGCTATGTGGAGATTTTAAACACCAAACCTTCGGCGGAGGAGTCCGCCATTCGCACAATCAGCTTCGGCAACAACATGGGCCTTTATGGAGACAGCAACCCGAATTACTATATTCCCGAGTATACAGAGGAATATATGGATGAAAATTTCGTTCAGCACCTTGTGGGCGCCACGAAAAGCGACTTCGACGGCTGGGAAGGTTACCGAACTCAGCTATCCTGCGTCGATGCGGACGCCGTTTCAGGCGCCTCGGTAACTACGGGAAATGTTACCTCCATGCTCAAAAGCCTCTTTGCTTACCACGCCGCAAAATATTACGGGGAGGGAAGCTGATGGGCAACCTCTTCCTGACCGGCGAAGTTGGAGCGGGCAAATCAACAGTTATCCGCAAGACGCTCGCCCTGCTTCCGCCGATTGAGTGCGGCGGCTTCCGAACAGTCAGCTTTCCCGCCGCCCAGGGAGCTGCACTTGAGGTATACCTCGAAAAGGCATGGGAGAAAACGCCGCGGGACTTAAGCCATTTAGTCGGTACCCGCTACGAATTCGGACGCTTTACGGCCTACCCGAAGGCTTTCGATTCGGTCGGAGCTTCAATTCTATCCTCCCCGCCGAAAGGTGCGGCTCTAATAATAATGGACGAGCTGGGCGTGATGGAAAATGGTGCGGCGGTATTCTATAAGGCCGTTATGGAGGCACTGGACGGCAAGCTGCCCATACTCGGTGTCATTAAGCCCAAGCACACGGAGTTTTTGGACGCCGTCCGTTCTCACGAACGAAGTGAGATTTTTATGGTAAGCGACTCAAACCGTGAGGAGCTTCCCGAAATCCTTGCGGAGAAGCTGCGCCGAATGCTTTAAAAAACAAAAAAGATACACCCGAAAAGGGTGTATCTTTTTTCGCAAAACAGAAACTAACGCTGTTTGGAGAAGCAATCGCTGCAATAAACAGGACGGTCATCTCTGGGCTGGAAAGGAACTTTAGCTTCGCGTCCGCAGGAAGCGCAGACAGCTGTGAACATTTCCTTCTTGCCGGCTCCGCCATTTTTTCTGGCGTCACGGCAGGGTTTACATCTCTGGGGTTCGTTTGTAAAGCCTTTTTCGTTGTAGAAGTCTTGTTCGCTTGCAGTAAAGATGAATTCCGCGCCGCAGTCTTTGCAAATAAGGGTTTTGTCTTGAGCCATTAAATGATATACCTCGTTTTTAAATTATGCCGGAGATAAAGCCAACATAAAGTCATTATATAGCCATGAGCTTGGATTGTCAATGACACAAACGTGTGAGATTACTGTTTTTCCCAAACTTTACGCATACAAACGGGCATCGCAGCGCCGAGCGCAGCAGTTTTTCATATCGGCAACAGGTTTTTAAAAATCACGCTTTACTTTTTGCAAAGAAGGTTTTATAATACCCTTAACAATTAAATAGACTTTTTCGATTTATATAAGCTCATAATCTGGTTGAGCGTCTCTACCAACTACCGTAAACAGTTGATTATAAGTCTTCAATTCCGCTTGAAGATTTATAATTGCTGTTTACTTTTTTTATACTTAAAAATATTTCGGGTTATCTGTGAATACTTTCAAAAGGAGTGATTCGATGAAGGATTTTGAAAAAGATTTTGAAAAGAAACGCAAAATTATATCCGTTGCCTCCGGGCGGGAGAGCGCGGATTTGGTGCTGAAAAACGCCGCGTATGTGAATGTGTTTTCGGATGAGCTTTGCACGGATGATATTGCCGTTTCAGACGGAGTCATAGTCGGTATCGGCAAGTATTCGGGAATAAACGAAATCGACCTGAGCGGGAAAATTGTCTGTCCCGGGTTCATAGATGCACACATACACATTGAAAGCGCTCTCGTTTCACCTGCCGAATTCGTCAAGGCTACCTTTCCGCACGGCACCACAACCATCATTACGGACCCCCACGAAATCGCGAATGTTATGGGTACGGACGGAATTGAATATATGCTCGAGGCAAGTGAAAACCTGCCCGTCGACGTCTATTTTATGCTGCCCTCCTGTGTTCCAGCGACCGCTCTTGACGAAGCCGGAGCGGTTTTGGATTTTCGCGCAATAGACCCCTTTTATAAAAATTCGCGTGTGCTGGGGCTTGCCGAGATGATGAATTATGAGGGTGTTGTCGAGGGTGACGGGGATGTGCTTAAAAAGCTCACCGCCGCGAAAATGCAAAACATGAAAATTGACGGGCACGCCCCAGGTCTTAACGGGAACGGTCTTAACGCTTACGTCGCCTCAGGCGTAAGCTCCGACCACGAATGTTCCGAGCTAAGTGAAGCAATGGAAAAGCTCAGAAAAGGTCAATTTATTATGATTCGCGAGGGAACCGCGGCGCGCAATCTCGAGGCGCTTGCCCCGCTTCTGAAGGGGAAATGCGCTGACCGCTGTATGTTCTGTACGGACGATAAGCACCCGAGCGATCTGCTGGAGAAGGGGCATATCGACTATATAATAAAAAAGGCCATTTCTTTGGGTGTCAATCCGATTACTGCCGTTAAGGCGGCGAGCTTTACCGCCGCGCAGCACTTTCGCCTTGATGACCGCGGAGCCATTGCCCCGGGCTATGCGGCGGACTTGGCTATAATTGACAACTTTGAAAACTTCGGGGTTGAGAAGGTTTTCAAAAACGGTGAACTTCTGTTTGACGGAAAAATGAAGGTTTTTGCCGAGCCTGAAATCGAGCCTGAGCTAAAGCAGCGCGCCCACAATTCGTTCAGGATTCATGAGCTTTCGGCAAAGGACTTTGTGTCTGAGCGAGCCATGGGGCTAATCGGGCTTATACCTCAGGAGATTGTTACAACAGACTGCGGCTTTGCGGACGGGATTGATGTAGACAGGGACATTTTGAAGATCGCCGTCATCGAGCGTCATAAAAACACTTCCCATATCGGATTGGGCTACATTAAGGGTTACGGACTGAAAGAGGGTGCCGTTGCCACGAGCGTTTCACACGATTCCCACAACATCATCGCCCTCGGCACAAGCGATGAGGAAATCGCCGCCGCCGCAAACAGGGTTTTACAGTTGGACGGCGGTATTGTCGTCATGAAAGATGGCAAAGCTCTTGCCGAGCTCGCTCTGCCCCTTGCAGGAATAATGAGCGACGACACGCTGGAAAACGTAAATCTCGCGCTCGAAAACGCCAAGGACTGCGCGTTTGAACTGGGTGTTTCCTCAGGGATCGACCCTTTTATGACACTTAGCTTCATGAGCCTTCCTGTAATCCCCGCGCTTCGGCTCACGACCCACGGCGTATATGACGTGCTTAAGGGAAAGCTTATCTGAACTTCCCCTCCAAGCGGGAAAAGCCCTGTGTTTACCACAGGGCTTTTTTATCGGAATTTGGGTATCGGGGCGCCAGGGGATAGGGCGATTGCGGAACAGAAAAAAATTTCCCCGGAAATATAGTGTTAAACTATTGACAAACACAATAGATAATGGTATATCGATAATAGAATATCGATTTAATTGTAATATTGCGCCGCAAATGAAATGAAAGAGCAAAATTTCATACTCGGAGGATTAAAAATGTCAAAACCGATATCCGCACAGGCGCTGTCACGCATGCCCGTGTATCTGCACTATTTAAAGGCTTTGCCGACTGATAAGGAAACGAATATTTCCGCTAAGGCTCTGGGGCTTAAGCTTGGCTTTGGGGAAATACAGGTCAGAAAGGACTTGGCTGCGGTTTCCGACGCGGGCAAGCCAAAGCTCGGATACTCAGTTTCGGAGCTGATAAGTGACATCGAGGCTTTCCTCGGTTACGACAGCGTAAATGACGCCGTTTTGGTTGGCGCGGGAAAGCTCGGCAGAGCTCTCTTGTCCTACGAGGGATTTAAAGCAAACGGGCTTAATATAGTTGCCGCATTTGACAGCGACGAGCGAAAGTGCGGAAAGGACGAAAGCGGAAAGCAAATCTTGCCCCTTGAAAAACTGGAAAACCTCTGCAGAAGAATGAAAATCAAAATCGGAATTATCACAGTGCCTTCCGCGCAGGCTCAGCAGGTTTGTAATCTCTTAATCAGCGGAGGCGTTGAAGCGGTTTGGAACTTTGCCCCGACTCATCTGTCGGTGCCTCAGGGTGTTATTCTGAAAAATGAAAATATGGCGGCGTCGCTCGCCGTTTTGTCCAAGCGGCTGTCAGATAAGGACAGCGCGAATAAAACAGCTCAAGTAATGCAAGGAAAAGGAGACCCCGAATGAAACTTACAGTTTGCATAGGAAGCTCATGCCACCTTAAAGGCTCAAGGCAGATAGTGGAACAGCTTCAAGCACTTATCGCGGAAAACGCTCTTGAGGACAAGGTGGAACTTGTCGGCACGTTTTGTCTGGGTGCCTGCCAGACAGGAGTCAGCGTAAAGATTGACGAGACTCTTTTCTCGCTCAGGCCTGAAGACGTGAAAACCTTTTTTGAGAATGAAGTAATTACAAAGCTGTAATGCTTTGCCGTTTTCGCTTAAAGATAATTAAGCCGACAGCTTCGGGAGGAAATCTTATGTCCGAATACATACGTCTAAATGAATCGAACTGCAAAAACTGCTATAAATGTATCAGGCACTGCCCTGTGAAATCTATAAGCTTCTCGGGAAATCAGGCGCACATAATACCCGAAGACTGTATACTTTGCGGGCAATGCTTTATTGCTTGTCCTCAAAACGCCAAGGAAGTCAGAGACGATACCGCAAAGGCAAAAATGCTTATTTCTGAAGGCGCTCCCGTCATCGCGAGCGTTGCCCCCTCCTTTGCCGCGAGCTTCCCGGGAATCGGAATAGCCGGCATCGAAGAGGCGCTTAAGAAACTCGGCTTTTCCGGTGCCGAGGAGACAGCTCTCGGAGCAACCCTGGTAAAAAAGCAATATGAGGAGCTTATTAGGCTCGGAACGCAGGATATTATAATTTCATCCTGCTGTCCGACGGTTAACCTCATGATTCAAAAGCACTTTCCGGAGGCACTGCCCTTTTTGGCGAAGGTCGTTTCGCCCATGCAGGCGCATTGCCGCGATATTAAAAGCAGGTATCCCGAGGCGAAGACTGTTTTTATCGGCCCGTGCATATCGAAGAAATCGGAGGGTGACGACTTTTCGGAGGATATTGACTGCGTTTTGACCTTCGACGAACTGATAAATTGGCTGCGGTGCGAAAACATTGAGCCGGAGCCGAAAAATGACTCCTCTGAAAGCGGAAGGACACGCATTTTTCCGACTGCAGGCGGCATTCTAAAATCAATGGACTGCGGCTCTGAGGATTACAGCTATGTTTCCGTGGACGGACCGGAAAACTGCATAAACACTCTGCGCGATATAACCGTGGGAAGAATCTCAAAATGCTTTGTTGAGATGTCCGCCTGCCTTGGAAGCTGTATCGGCGGTCCCGTGACCAGCAAAACAAGGCACAACCCCCTCCGCGACTACATTGCCGTGCAAAAATACGCAGGTTCGCGCGATTTTGATATTGCTATGCCGAACTCCGAGCTTCTCACAAGGCAGTTTGAAAACCTTGAGAGAGCGCAGGTATATCCCGACGAAAAACAGCTAGAGGAAATCTTACTTAAGATGGGCAAAAAAAGCTCGGCGGACGAGCTTAACTGCGGCGGCTGCGGCTATAACTCGTGCCGCGAGAAGGCTATCGCCGTCTTTCAGGGCAAGGCGGATTTGTCCATGTGCACGCCCTTCCTGCGCGACAAGGCCGAAACCTTTTCGAGCAACATTTTGAAAAACAGCCCGAACGGAATCGTCGTTTTGAGCGAAAAGCTTGAGGTTCTGCAAATCAATCCGGCAGCACTGAAAATACTTAATGTCACAAACGCTTCCGACATTGTCGGTGATAATGTCGTGCGCGTTATGGACCCGACAGATTTTATCACGGTTCTGACCTCGGGAAAGAGCATAAGAGATAAAAGACTTTTCCTTGCCGAATACAAAAGGTATGTTGAAAAAACGATTGTGCTCGATAAAACCTACCACATGCTATTGTGCATAATGCGTGATGTGACAGACGAGGAAAACGAGCGCCAGAAGAAAGAGGCAATCAGCCGACAGACAGTCGAAACAACGGACAAGGTCATAGAAAAACAAATGCGTGTCGTTCAGGAAATCGCGCTGCTGCTGGGCGAAACCACCGCCGAAACAAAGATTGCCCTGACGAAGCTTAAGGAGTCGCTTGCCGATGAATAATCTTTGTGCGGACATTGGCTATAACAGCCTGAACAAATTCGGAGAGGAGCTTTGCGGCGACCATATTGAGGTTGTTGAACAAGGCGAAAACTCAATGGTAATTGTGCTTGCCGACGGACTTGGCAGCGGTGTTAAGGCAAACATCCTCTCCACGCTGACTTCGAAGATTATCTCCACCATGATGGCGGCGGACATGAGCATTGAGGACTGCGTGTCCACAATTGCGCTAACCCTTCCCGTTTGCGCCGAGCGGCAGGTGGCTTACTCGACCTTCACCATAATACATATCATTAACGGCAGGGACGCGGAGATTATTCAGTTTGACAATCCGGGTGTGATTCTGCTTCGGGACGGTGAAAATGTCGATTTTGCTTCTGAAACCGTCAGTATTGCGGGAAAAAGCATAAAAAAATCCAAGGTTCAAATTCAGGAGGGCGATATATTCATCGCAATGAGTGACGGTGCTCCCCACGCAGGTCTGGGCGCAACACTTAACTTCGGCTGGCAGCGAGATAATATAATCGACTACATGAAGGTATTCTGTCATGTGGGTTTAACGGCAAAAACAATGACGACTGTTCTTCTGGATGAGTGCTGCAGGCTTTACGGCGGAACTCCGGGCGATGACACGACAGTCTGTACGGTTAAAATCCGCCGTCGCGAACCGATGAATCTTCTAATCGGGCCGCCTTCCTGTCCCGAGGACAGCGGAAAGATGATGTCCCTTTTCTTCTCCAAGGAGGGCAAACGAATTGTCTGCGGCGGCACAACCTCAAATATCGCGGCGGAATATCTCCACAAGCCGCTTAAGACAAAGCTTGAATACTTTGATAATGAAATTCCGCCGACAGCGGAAATCGACGGAGTTAACCTCGTGACCGAGGGCGTTATAACCATAAACAAAGTGCTGCTCTATGCTCAGGACTACCTGAAGGACAACGAGTCATACAGGCTTTGGAGCTATAAAAAAGACGGAGCCTCGCTGATAGCCAGAGCGCTTTTTGAGGAGGCAACCGACATCAACTTCTTTGTGGGGATGGCGGTCAATCCCGCACATCAGAATCCGAGCCTTCCGATAAGCTTCAGTATTAAAATGCGGCTTGTTGAGCAACTGGCGGAGTGTCTGAAAAAAATGGGCAAGAAAATTAAAGTGAGCTATTTCTAGGCGGAGGCTGTATGAGAAAATTCGATACAAAGGTGCAGTATCTCAAATATAAGGTCCTGACGGAGGTCGCAAGGCTCGCGTTTCGGGGCGAGCTTCTTGAAAACGTGAACAACATTCCCAAATCGATAGTTCCGGGAAAAGAAGCGACAATGAGATGCTGCGTATACAAAGAAAGGGCAATTCTTGCCGAAAGAGTGACGCTTGCAATGGGCGGCAATAAATCAAACCCCAACGTAATTGAAGTCATTGATATCGCCTGTGACGAATGCCCTGTCGGCGGCTACGAAATAACCGAGTCCTGCCGCGGCTGCATTGCTCATCGCTGTGAGGATGCCTGTCCGCGGGATGCAATAAAGTTTGACAACGAACAGAAGGCCTTTATCGACAAAGCAAAGTGCGTTGAGTGCGGACGCTGCGCAAAAGTCTGTCCCTATTCCGCGATAATTAGCAAAAAGCGCCCCTGCGAAAACTCCTGCAAGGCGAAGGCAATCAGCATGAGCGAGGACAAGACCGCTAAAATTGACAATGAAAAATGTGTTGAGTGCGGCGCCTGCGTCTATCAGTGCCCCTTTGGTGCGATAATGGACAAGTCCTATATTCTGGACGTTATAGATATTCTCAAAAACAGCAGGGACAACAAGGCTTATAAGGTTTATGCCCTGGCGGCGCCCTCGATATCAAGCCAGTTTACTTATGCAAAGCTTGGGCAGGTTATAACGGGAATAAAGCAGCTTGGTTTTTATTCGGTTGTTGAGGCGGCTCTGGGGGCGGATATGGTTGCGGACGCGGAATGCCGCGAGCTATATGAAAAGGGACTTCTGACAAGCTCCTGCTGCCCCGCCTTCGTTAAGTTTTTAAGGCAGGATTTCCCCGATTTGGCCGATAAAATTTCGCATAATCTCTCTCCTATGGCAACTCTCGGTAAATACATAAAAATGCGGGACAAAACCGCAAAGGTTATTTTCATCGGTCCTTGCACTGCAAAGAAATCAGAGATACACCTCGACGCCGTCAGCCCTTATGTTGACAGCGCAATAAGCTTCGAGGAGCTTCAGGCGCTCTTTGACGGCAAGGGAGTGGATATAACGCAGGCAGCCGAGGACGTGCTTGACAACGCATCATATTTCGGACGCATCTTCGCCCGCAGCGGAGGCTTGGCGGATGCCGTAAGGCAGGGGCTTAAGGAAAACGGAATTGAAGATTTTGAATATAAGCCTGTTTCCTGCAGCGGACTTGAGGAGTGCCGAACCGCTCTTCTAAAGCTGCGTGCGGGGAAATTGGACGCAAACTTCATTGAGGGCATGGCTTGCTTAGGAGGCTGTATCTCAGGCGCAGGCTGTCTTACCCATGGCGAAAAGGACAAAGAGCAGGTTGATAAATACGGGCGCGAGGCCTACGAAAAAACCATAAAAGAGGCCATTAGCGTTCTCAAATAAAATAAATAATCGAAGCGCCTTAAGCTTGTGCTTAAGGCGCTTTTTTGTTTTCCGCTCCGCTGGTAATTTAACGTGATTGCCGCAAGATTTCACGGCGCAGACGTACAATTATGCGCTTTTCAAGGCGGCTGATATAAGACTGCGAAATGCCCATAATATCCGCGACCTCTTTTTGGGTGTATTCCGTGCAGCCGCAAAGTCCGAAGCGCATGACGATAATTGTGCGCTCCCGCTCCTCAAGCCCGTCCACTGCGTCCATAAGCATTTTTTTATCCGCATCCTCCTCAAGGGGGCGCGAAACCTCGTCGCCGTCGGTACCCAGTACATCGGAAAGCAAAAGCTCGTTACCGTCCCAATCGGTGTTAAGCGGCTCGTCTAGCGAAACCTCGCCCTTCTGCGCGCTGATTTTGCGAAGATACATAAGAATCTCGTTTTCAACGCAGCGCGAAGCGTAGGTGGCGAGCTTTATTTTTTTGTCGGAGATGAAGGTGTTTATCGCCTTGATAAGTCCGATTGTGCCGATTGAAATAAGATCCTCCAAACCCACGCCCGTGTTTTCAAATCTTCGGGCGATGTACACCACCAGCCGCAGATTGTGCTCGATAAGTGTTTTTTTAGCCTGCTCATCGCCGCGCTCCAGAGCCTCAATTGCCCTGCACTCCTCGCTTTTTGAAAGGGGAGGAGGCAGAATGTCGCTTCCGCCGATGTAGTGAATCCCGGGAGGGAGTAAAAGCCCGATTTTGACAAGTGCCTGCTCCAGAGCAATGTAAAGTTTTGTATATAAGCCGATAGTTGTCTCCTCCATTCATAAATAGCCTCCAGATTACACGATACCCACATAAGCCCAAAACAGCGGCGAAATAGCTATATAATAGCCGAATAATCGCTGTTATTGCTTAGAATATTGGGAGAAAGCCCCACCAAAGTATCTTTTCGTTCCTTGCCGTCCACCCAAAGCCCATCAGGGCGGAAGACCGGTAAAAGTGCCATTTTAACTCCGACACAAGAATAGGGCACCAAGCGAAACCTTGTACGGAAATCCTCGCTGCCGCCGGCAGCTTCTAAGAACTCCGTTACGCCGAGCCTGAGCGCTTCCATAAGCTGCTCGGGAAGCAGCTTATTCGCTTCATTTGCATCAAGCACCATAACAGGCAGACCGCTAAGGGGATCATACAGCTCGTTTCCCGTGTCACGAAGAGCTTTGAATTCGGCGGTTTTGCCGCAAAAGGTGATTCTGACACTGCGAATCTCCCTTTCTCGGCGATTGCTCAAGCGCCTAAAAACAAGCGTCAGGACAAGGTAACAACCGGCAAAGGAAAGCACAAGAACACGCATAGAAGCGTTTATGTAGAACCCGTCCCCGAGGCTTTGCCCGGCCAGCAGCGTGGCGGCGTATACCGCACCGCCGAAGGCAGCCGAAACGGCAAGAAAGGCAAAATATGGCTTGATTGGTCTGATTTCAAGCCCGAAGGCAAGAACCGTCATAACAAAACCCAAAGCGAGCTTTATAAAGGGTGAGGCAAGGAAGCTGAAAGGCTTATACAGCAGCAGCACGGAATAGAACGCGCCGAGCGCCGCCGAGACCGCGAAGCGGAGCCTCTTGAGCGGCAGGGCGCAGAGCTTGGCTGTGGCGAGAAGAATGAAATAGTCGATTATTAGATTCAGCAGGAACATTTCGTCCACATATACAGTTTTCATACAAGCAGTATATTCAAGTGAAAACAAAAAACGCGTTGTATTAAGTCGCACAGAGAGAAAAAAATCGCGCGGCGGCGGCCGCGCGATTTAAGTATTGGTTTGTAAGCCGAATCAGAAGCTCCAAATATTTTTGGCGTATTCGGAAACGGCGCGGTCAGCGGCAAAAGCACCGCTGCGGGCAATATTTATGAGCGATACGGCTGAGCGCTTTTCAGTATTCGCCATGAGGGTGTAAAGCCTGTCATGCGCCGCGACATAGCTGTCGTAATCCGCGAGGAGCATATACTCGTCGCCGCCGTAAACCAGCTTGGAAACCAAATCAGAGAAGTTCTCGCCGTTGCGGAAGCCTCGGCTCATGTTGTTCAAGATAAGGCGGAGCCTGTCATTCTTGTTGTAAATTGACAGCGGATCGTAGCCGTGCTGCTTGAGCGCCGAAATCTCTTCCGCCCGCAGTCCGAAGAGCACCATGTTCTCGTCGCCGAGCCGCTCGTGCATCTCGACGTTTGCACCGTCGAGCGTGCCGATAGTGATTGCGCCGTTCATCATCAGCTTCATGTTGCCGGTACCGCTTGCTTCCTTTCCGGCTGTTGAGAGCTGCTCAGAAATCTGCGCAGCCGGCATAAGCTTTTCCGCAACAGAAACCCGATAGTTTTCCAAAAACACAACCTGAAGCTTACCCTTACAGACAGGGTCGGAATTAACATCATCGGCAATCGAGCAAAGAAGGTTGATTATGCGCTTTGCGACCTTATAACCGCTTGCGGCCTTTGCACCGAAGATGAAGCTACGGGGCAGAAATTCAGCATTGGGATTGTCGTGCAGACGCTGTCTGAGCTCCAAAATCAGCATAGCACACAGGAGCTGACGCTTGTATTCGTGCAGGCGCTTAATCTGAACATCAAATACCGCTTCGGGATTCAGAACAAGTTGGTTCTCCCGCTTGACATATTCGGCGAGAGCCTTTTTGTTGCCGGTCTTAATAATTTCAAGTCTTGAAAGCACCGAGGAATCGGAGGCGAAGTTTTCAAGCTGTGAAATAAGCTGTGGCTTAAGAAGATAAGCGTCGCTGCCCAATAGCTCACAAATAAGCTTGTGAAGCTCGGGGTTAATCTGTGACAGCCAGCGCCGGTGGTCAATGCCGTTAGTTACGTTTGTGAATATAGAGGGTTTCTGCGAATATATATCGCGGAACAGATCGTGCTTTAATATTTCGCTGTGCATTGACGAAACACCGTTGACTCTAAAGCAGACCGCAAGGCAAATATTTGCCATGTGCACCTTGCCGCTGCTGACGACAAGATTGCGAAGAACTGCCTCGTCGTTACCGCGGAATCTCTCTTCAAGATATTTACGGTGACGAACATCTATTTCTCGGATAATCTGCCATATACGCGGAAGCTGGGCCTGAATGAGCTCCTGCGGCCAGCTCTCCAGAGCCTCGGACATAACGGTGTGGTTGGTATAGGCAACGCAATTTGAAACTATCCCGAGCGCCTCATCCCAGCCGAGCCCGTCCTCGTCCATGAAAATACGCATAAGCTCGGGAATTATCATCGTCGGATGAGTATCGTTAATCTGAAAAACATGGTGTTCGGCGAAGCTGCGTACATCGCCGTAAGTCTTCCTGTGTTTTTTTACAACCGACTGGGCGGTTGCGGAAACAAAGAAATACTGCTGCTTTATGCGGAGAATTTTACCCTCCGTGGTATCATCGGCGGGGTAGAGTACCTTTGTGATTACCTCCGCCATTGTACGCTGCTCCATCGATTTAACATATTCGCCGCTGGAGAAAAGACGCATATCAAGAGATTTCGGGGATTTCGCGTCCCATAGACGCAGCGTGTTTACGCTGTCGGTAGCGTAGCCGGAAATGAGCATGTCGCGCGGAACGGCAAGCACGGTAGTGTAGTCCTTAACGACCGTGTTGCACTTCCCGCCGTAATCCCAAATTTCCTCGCACTGACCGCCGTAACGGATTTCAACGGCGTCGTCATAGCAGGGAACAAGCCAGCTGTCCGCCGAAACAGTCCAGCTGTCGGCAACCTCCACTTGCTTGAAGTCAACAATTTTTTGGCAGAACATCCCGAGCTCATAGCAGAGTGAATAGCCCGTGGCGGGAAGCCCCAGAGTTGCCATACTGTCCATATAGCAGGCTGCAAGCCGCCCCAAACCGCCGTTTCCGAGACCCGCGTCGGGCTCGGTTTCAAATATTTCGGCAGGCTCGACGCCCATCTCTGAAAGAGCGGCGCTAAGCTCGTCAAGTATGCCGAGATTAAAGGCGTTTTTTGACAGCGAGCGACCCATCAGGAACTCCATTGACAGGTAGTGGATATGTCTTGTTTCCGGTCTTTCCACGACGAGGCTGCGGGAGCTCATCTCGCGAAGAAGCATTGCGCATGCGCAAAAGTATTCCGAGGAGCTCGCCTCCTGCGCCTTTTTTCCGAAATGAGCTCCGAGTTTGTCCTCGATTGCAATTTTAAGCCCATCTTTGCTTATTGGGGTCATACTTTATTTCCTTTCCCTGAAAAACGGCTGTGAGGTTTCGCTTTGCCGCTAGTTGCCTAATGAATTGTATATTTCTATATATTTTTTTGCGGAGCGGCTCCAGGACAAATCCTCCGACATATCCCTTTGCATGAGTTCCCGCCACTTATTTTTGTCGTTCCATGTATTCAAAGCGTTTTCTATGGCCTTGACCATTTCGTCCGAGGTGTAAGCGTAAAACGTAAAGCCGTTAGTGTCCTCGGCGGGCAAGGGACGCACGGTGTCTTTAAGCCCTCCAACCTCACGAACTATTGGAACAGCGCCGTAGCGCATTGCGATCATCTGTGTAAGTCCGCAAGGCTCACTGCGGGAGGGCATAAGCATCATGTCCGCTCCGGCATAGACCTTTGAAGCGCGTTTTTCTGAATACATGATGTTCGCGGATACCCTTCCACGGTAGCGTTCCGCAGCTTCACGGAAAAAGTTCTCGAATTTGGCATCTCCGGTTCCGAGAATTACAAGCCGAATATTCATAGATACTATCTTATCAAGAGATTCTTCAACAAGATCGAAGCCCTTGTGACCGACAAGTCTTGAAATGCAGGCCAAAATCGGGCTGTCGTCGTTCTCGTCAAAGCCAAGCTCGCGGCATAGGTCTGCCTTGCAGGCCTTCTTCCCGGAGGGACGCTTAAAGCCGTAGTTTTTGGCGATTAAAGCGTCCGTCATAGGGTCATAACGCTCAACATCGAGGCCGTTTATGATACCGCTCAGCTTGTAAGCGTTATCCTCGATTACCTTATCAAGTCCGCAGGCGAAGTAGGGGTCGCGAAGCTCCTGGGCGTAGCTTGGGCTTACGGTTGTTACACGATCGGCCTTATAGATGGCGCCCTTCATAAGATTGACGTCATTTTCAAAACGAAGAATTCCGCTGCTGAAAAGCTCGTGGGGCAGCCCGAAAATATCATCGAGTGTGTCTTTGCCGAAGCGCCCCTGGTATTCTATGTTGTGAATGGTGAAAACGGTTTTTACTGAATCAAAGAAGCCGGATTTGTCCTGACTTATCTGTATCGGAATCAGCGCTGTCTGCCAATCGTTGCAGTTTATCACATCCGGTTTCCAATCGAGCAGGGGAAGAATCTCAAGCACGGCCTTTGAAAAAAAGGCAAAGCGCTCGCCGTCGTCATAGCTGCCGTAGATGTTGTCGCGCTTGAAATAGTATTCGTTATCAATAAAGTAAAAGACAACACCCTCATATTCAAGCTTGAAAACACCGCAGTACTGCCTGCGCCAAACGAGATTCACATAAGTATAAAACATGAAATCCATTTTAAGCCGCCACTTTTCGGCAATTGAGCCGTAAAGCGGAAGAATAACGCGGGCGTCAACCCCCTCGGCGCGCAGCGCCTTCGGAAGAGAGCCTGCCACATCGGCAAGCCCGCCTGTTTTAACAAAGGGTACCGCCTCGCTTACGGCGTAAAGCACGTTCATTTTTTTGCCCCCTTAAATCTGAGCATTTAATTTCACTGCTGCGGACGAGCTGCTAGACAATTTTACACTTTGGCACGGTTATCGGCAGAGCGCTGCTGCCCGAAAGCACAAGACCGTTTGTGAACACCGCGTATTTATCGGAGATAACATGGTTTAAAACGGCGTTTTCGCCTATTACCGCATCCTGCATGATGACACAGTTTGTAAGCTTTGCACCTTTTTTGACATGGACGCCGCGGAAGAGAACACAGTTAACAAGTTCGCCCTCGATAAAGCAGCCATCCGCTACAAGCGAATTTTTCGCAGAGGCGTTCTCACCGTAATAGGTGGAAACCGAGCTGCGTCCTTTAGTGTAAATGGGATTGTCGTCGTCAAACAAATCCCTGCGGGCTTTATAGCTGAGCATATCCATATTGGCGCTGTAATAATCGGCGATTGAGGAAACGTGGGCTGTGTAGCCCTTGTGAACATACAGCCCGATTGTGCCACCCTCATCCAGATAATGAACAAGAGCCTCGCGGTGGAAGTGGATTTTTCCGTTCTCACGGCACCAGTCGACAAGGTCAACAAGAATACTTTTGTGAATTATGTAAACCTCAATCGATGACAGGGCATTCGCTTGCCCCGTCCCCGCAAAGAGCATTTTCTTGGAGGTGTTGGGGGTGTCGGGGACGAACCTGACCTCTCCGCTGCCGCCGCGATAGCCGCAATCCGCGCAAACTGCGGTTATTCCGCAGCCCGAGGCAAGATGGGCGTCAAAAACGTCGCGCAGGTTAAGATTAACCGCCAAATCGCCTCGGAACAGAACCACATGGGTCTGGCTGATATTGACAATATGATCCCTGACGGCTGAAAGAGCCTCCATACAGCCCTTGTATTCGCCGGTTTGACTCCCGTGCTTACCGAAAGGCGGGAGAAGGCGCAGTCCGCCGCTCAAGCGGCTCAAGTCCCAATCCTTGCCTGTTCCCAGATGGTCGAGAAGGGACTGATAATCGCGCTGCATTATAACACCGACGTCGCTTACGCCCGCGTTGGTCATGGCGGAGAGCGCGAAATCAATAAGTCTGTATCTGGAGCAGAAGGGCAGAGAAGAGCTGGTGCGTGCAGCAACAAGCTCCCCGAGCGCAGAGGAGGAATGATAGGCATAAATCAGTCCGTGTAAATCAGCCATTGCTTTCCCTCCTTTTAGCGTAAACCATCTCACCGGCGCCGACCTGTGAATTCGCTTTAACCACCGTATCGGGTCCGCAGGTGGTTATTTTAATACTGCTTAAGCCGTCGGGCGGCTCGCCCACCCGAGCGTTTTCTCTGATTATCGCGTTTTCGCCAATAATTGAATATTCGATTACAGCGCCGCTTTCGATTGTGCAGCCGGGCATCAGAATACTGTAATTAACCACCGCACCCTCGCCGATTGTAACACTGTTACTTAAAACAGAGTTACTGACCGTTCCGCGGATGTCGCAGCCCTCCGTAATTATACTGTGCTGAATTTCTGCGTTTTCTCCGATGTAATGGGGCGGCTTTATGGGACTGCGGCTTCGAATCGGCCAGGAACGGTCATAGAGGTCAATTAAAGTGGGGGAGAGCATATCCATGTTTGCCTCCCATAGGCTTTCTATGGTTCCGACATCGCGCCAGTAACCCGAAAAATCATAGGCACAGAGTCTCTCGCCGCTGCCGAGCATGGCGGGGATTATATTCTTGCCGAAATCCTTATCTGACTTGGGATTATTTTCGTCCTCGATGAGATATTTCTTAAGTTTTTTCCATGTAAAAATATATATACCCATTGAAGCCAGATCGCTTTCAGGGTGCTTTGGCTTCTCAGTGAACTTGTAGACAAAGCCCTTTTCATCCGTGTCCATAATACCGAAACGCGAAGCCTCATCTATCGGCACACGAATAACGGCAATGGTGCAGTCCGCGCAGTTTTGCTTGTGCTGCTCGAGCATATCTGCATAGTCCATTTTATAAATATGGTCGCCGCTTAAAATCACAACATATTCCGGCTCCCACATATCAACGAAGCCGATATTCTGATAAATCGCGTTTGCGGTTCCCGAAAACCACTTACCGCTGTCGCCATCGCTTTGATAGGGAGGCAATATAAACACGCCGCCGCGCTGGGAATCTAAATCCCAGGGCTGTCCGCTGCCGATGTAGCTGTTAAGCTGCAGGGGGCGGTACTGGGTAAGTACGCCTACAACGTCGATACCGGAATTTGCACAGTTGCTGAGGGGAAAATCGATTATTCGGTACTTTCCGCCAAAGGGCACGATGGGTTTTGCGGCCGCGCTCGTCAAAGCACGGAGCCTTGAGCCTTGTCCGCCTGCCAGGAGCATTGCAATGCACTCTTTTTTCATGCGCCGAGCCTCCGATTTCTATTAGTACTATACTATATTTTCTCGCCGAGCAAAATAACAAACAATTTAGTGTGGGGAATTAACACGGGATTTTTGCAAGAATATTCCTGTAAGTGGGGGTATATCCATTTCAATTGAGTGTTTTAAGCCGTGCTGTGGAATCAGCCCTGAAGAAAAGACCTTTCCCGTGCATAGCTGACCGAGTCCGCCGAAGCTCTTGTCGTCGGTTGAAAGCAGTACCTTGTAGCTGCCGCCTCCCGTTACGCCCAGACGAAAGTTTTTGGCGGTAACACCTGAAAAATTGCATACAAATACGATTTCCCTGCCCGAACGGTCACGGCGAATGAAGCCTATAATGTTCTTCATATTCTCGTCGGCGCATATCCAGTTAAAGCCCTGACCGTCGAAGTCCAGGTCCCACAGGGGCTTTTTAGCTTTGTAGAACTTGTTGCTTTCAATGAAATAGGAGTGAAGGGCGGCGTTTTCAAGCTTGTCCAACAGCCCCCAAGGAAGCTCTGCGGCAAAATCCCATTCGCTTTGCTGACCCAGCTCCGCGCCCATAAAAAGCAGCTTTTTCCCGGGGTGCGCAAGCATAAAGGCCCAAAAAGCGCGGACGGTGGCAAATTTCTGTTCGTCCGTTCCGGGAGCTTTTCCGAACAGCGAGCCTTTTAGATGAACTACCTCGTCGTGGGAAAGCGGCAGTACAAAATTCTCGGAAAAAGCGTACATTAGCGAGAAGGTTAAATCGTTATGGCAGCCTGCCCGAAAATACGGGTCGGTTTTAAGGTAATGCAGACTGTCGTTCATCCAGCCCATATTCCATTTGAGGTTAAAACCGAGCCCACCCGCATCGGTCGGAGCCGTAACAAGCGGCCAGGCGGTGCTTTCTTCAGCTATCATAAGCACGCTGTCGTTAAAGGAAAAGCAGGTTTCGTTGAGATTTCTTAAGAATTCAACGGCATGAAGATTTTCTCTTCCCCCGTATTTATTCTTTTTCCACTTACCTTTTTTCCTGGCGTAATCAAGATAAAGCATGGAAGCAACCGCGTCCACGCGCAGCCCGTCAATGTGGTATTTTTCGAGCCAGAACAGGGCGGAGGAGATTAGAAAGCTCCTGACCTCGCCTTTGGCATAATCGAAAATGCGTGTTCCCCAGCTCGGGTGCTCCGCCATAAGCGGGTCGGTGTCCTCATAAAGTCTGCTGCCATCGAATTCCACCAGCCCGTGCGCGTCCTTCGGAAAATGCGCGGGTACCCAGTCCATTATAACGCCTATACCGGCCTTGTGGCAGGCGTCGATGAAAAACATTAGGTCATGCGGAGTGCCGAATCTGGAGGTCGCGGCAAAGTAGCCCGTGCACTGATAACCCCATGAGCCGTCGTATGGGAATTCCGTGAGCGGCATAAGCTCAATGTGGGTGAAGCCCAGACGCTTAACATAGGGGATGAGCTCCTTTGAGAGCTCACGGTAGCTGAGAAAATCGCCGTTTTCTTTTCGTTTCCAAGAGCCCGCATGAAGCTCGTATATGTTGAGAGGGTTGTTGTAAACCTTGTGCCCGCGGCGGTACTCAAGCCATTTTTCGTCGCCCCAGCGGTAACCGTCAAGAGTGCAGAGCCTTGACGCCGTCTGCGGACGGAGCTCAGAAAATGTTCCGTAGGGGTCTGCCTTCCAAAGAATTTGTCCGTCCTTAGACATTATGGCAAATTTATAGCTGTCAAGCTCTTTAAAACCTGATACTTCGATTTCCCACAGACCCGCGCCGATATTTTTCATGGGGCTTTTATTCGGAGACCAGTCGTTAAAATCACCGACAAGCGAAACACCCAAAGCGTTCGGCGCCCAGACGCGGAATGCTGCGCCGTCCTGCGTTTTGTGCGCGCCGAGATAGTCGCCCGCGTGCGAGCTTCTCCCGCTTGAAAAGCTTTCCGAAAAGGCACTGTTTCGCGCTTTGGTCATAGTGTATTCACACCCCTGCAAGCAAAATTTGTAAAACTCGGTAGCGCTTGAACAAGCAATAAGATGGTCTGAAATGAGTAAAGGTTTAACCTTTTAAAAAGCAGCGGGAGTATTCTCCCGCTGTCAGTTAAACATATTCATTGCCCTTTCCGTGCCTTGGCTGATAATTACGGAAACGGACTTCGCGGCTTTTTCACACATATCCGCTATTATGGGTGCGTCTTTGCCACTGAAAGTACCCAAAACCCAGTTGACCATGTCCTCCTCGGTTTCATTTGAGGCAGGAGCGCCAACGCCGATTTTGATTCGCGGGAAAGCTTCGGTTCCCAATGCAGAAATTATGCTTTTAAGACCGTTATGTCCGCCGCTTGAGCCTTTTTCGCGAATGCGGATTTTTCCGACAGGAAGCGAAACGTCGTCGCAAACCACAATGACACGCTCAGCGGGGATTTTGTAGTAAGCCGCGGCGGGAGCCACTGCGTTACCGGAAAGATTCATATAGGTTTGGGGCTTTAAAACCAGAACTTTTTCGTTATTTACGGAATAAATGGCGGTAAGCGCATTGAAACGCAGCTTGTTTATCTTTATATTCTCCAGCTTTTCCAGCTTGTCTGCCGCGGAAAAACCGACATTGTGCCGAGTGCCGCTGTATTTAGGTCCGGGATTGCCGAGAAAAACAAGCAGCCACCGCGCGCCGCCGGAGGCGTTTTTTAAAAACATAACAGCATAAATCCTTTCGGCGCCTGCCCGAATATAAATCGTATGTATCAGTTCCCCGCTATTATCGTAATATGAGTGATTATCAGTCGGCAAGAAAAGCGGGTATCAGAGGATAATCAGTCGAAAAGCGAAGAAATGGACACTTCCTCATAAATGCGGGCAATAGCCTCGGCAAAAAGAGAATCGACGGAGAGATATTTAATCTTGGAGCACTTTTGCTTGGATGTGTACGGAATCGTGTCGAGAAGTACAAGCTCCTGAATGGGGCTTTCACTTATGCGGTCAATAGCGGGGCCGGAGAGAACGCCGTGGGTGGCACAGGCATAAATTTCCTTTGCTCCGCCGAGTTCAACCAAGGCCTTTGCCGCGCCGCAGAGACTGCCGGCGGTGTCAACCATATCGTCGAGCATGATGACGGTTTTGCCCTCAACCTCGCCGATTATATTCATGACCTCGGAACTGTTTGCCTTTTCTCTGCGCTTATCGACGATGGCGAGATTTGTGCCGAGCTTGTGAGAGAACTTTCTTGCTCTGGCAACGCTGCCGACATCTGGGGAAACGACTATGCAATCGGGGTTGTTTGCACCGAATTTGTTGCAGTAATAGTTTGCGAAAAGAGGACTGCCCAGAAGATTGTCAACGGGAATATCGAAAAAGCCCTGAATCTGAGAAGCGTGAAGATCCATTGTGAGCACCCTGTCCGCGCCGGCTTCCGTTATGAGGTTTGCTACCAGCTTTGCAGAAATGGGGTCGCGGCTTTTTGCTTTTCTGTCCTGACGTCCGTAGCCGAAATAGGGGATAACGGCGGTAATACGTCCCGCTGAGGCTCTGCGCATCGCGTCTGTCATTATGAGCATTTCCATCAGATTGTTGTTGACCGGACTGCAGGTGGATTGAACAATAAAAACATCGGCTCCGCGTACCGGTTCATTGATGGATATGGATATTTCGCCGTCCGAAAATGCCGTTGCTACCGATTTTCCGAGTTCAATGTTGAGTTTTTTGCAAATTCCCTCTGTACGCGCCCGTTTTGAGTTTCCGGCAAAAACCTTTTTTTCTTTGCCATTCTGA
>CAYWNW010000014.1:0-43170 GCA_964459785.1 uncultured Oscillospiraceae bacterium
CCAGGTTTTAGTTTCCGGCAAAAACATTGATTTCTTTGCCATGTGAAATCATTTATTTCGTCCTCTCTGTCTTTACATCATACAGTCAAGTCGCGGCGGTATGACTAATTATTTTAGGGGCGCGGCAGCGCCCACAGCTTGTCAAGGTCATTATAGCAAATTTGAATTCCAAATAAAAGTGCAAACTATAACTTTTTACATATATTTGACGGTTTTTTTCCTGACGGCTCTTAATGTGTTGATTATGCCGAAAGATATTTACAACAAGCCTGTTTTTGTATATACTACATACGATATACTGCAAGGAGAAGATGCGCTTAATATGCTTGAATTTGAAGAATACAAAGTAAAACTTAACAACATTAAACCCACGCTTGAGGATTTGGGCGCGGCGCTGAAACTTGACGAGGCGGAGCGCGAGCTGAATGAACTGACGGCTCAGAGCGAGAAACCCGGCTTTTGGGAGGACCTCGAAAACTCTCAAAAGGTTCTTAAAAGAACCAAGCAGCTTCGCAGCAAACGCGAGGGCTTTAAAAAAATGCAGGACGCATTCGACGACCTTTACACAATATGTGAGATGGCAATTGAGGAAAATGACGAGTCGATGCTGGACGAGCTCGTGGCAGGCTACAATGCCTTTGAAAAGAAACTGCAGGACACCCGCCTTGCAACTTTGCTTTCGGGCGAATACGATTCCTTCGGCGCGATTTTATCCTTCCACGCGGGGGCGGGCGGAACCGAGGCGCAGGACTGGACTTTAATGCTTTTCCGCATGTACCAGCGCTGGGCGGAACGCCACGGCTTCACCTGCAAAACCATGGACTATCTCGACGGCGAGGAAGCCGGAATCAAAAGCGCGACCATTTCAATCGAAGGCGAAAACGCCTACGGCTACCTGAAAAGCGAAAACGGCATACACCGTTTAGTTCGCATTTCGCCTTTTGACGGTTCGGGCCGCCGTCACACGAGCTTTGCGGCTATTGAGGTCATGCCCGCCCTGACAGAGGATACGGATATGGAAATCCGTTCCGAGGATTTGAAGGTGGATACCTACCGAAGCTCGGGTGCGGGGGGACAGCACGTCAACAAAACCGAGAGCGCAATCCGTATCACCCATATTCCGTCGGGGGTTGTTGTTTCCTGCCAGACCGAGCGCAGTCAGCACCAGAACCGAGAGTATGCCATGAGTATGCTGCGCTCACGCCTTGCCGAAATTAAGGAACGTCAGCACCTGGAAAAAATTGAGGACATCAAGGGCGTGCAGATGAAGATTGAGTGGGGCAGCCAAATCCGCTCTTATGTTTTCATGCCTTATACGCTCGCCAAGGACCACCGTACGAACTATGAAAACGGCAATATAAACGCCGTTATGGACGGAGACCTTGACGGATTTATAAACGCCTATCTGTCCATGAACGCAGGAAAATGATAGTGGAGCCTTATATGCTACCGTTCAAAGTAATGAATTTTGCATACTCGGAGGTTTAAAAATGAAAGGTATTATTCTCGCCGCGGGGAAGGGTACGCGTCTTTATCCGATAACGCATTCGGTGTGCAAGCCGCTGCTTCCGGTCTATGACAAGCCTATGATATATTATCCGCTCTCCCTCCTTCTCGAAATGGGCATAACGGATATTCTCATCATCGTCCCGCCGGACGACGAGCAGGCTCAGTTCGAGCACCTTCTGGGCAATGGGGACAGCTTCGGAGCGAAAATTACCTATATAAAGCAATTTGAAAGACGGGGCATTGCGGACGCCTTTATAATAGGGGCGGATTTCATCGGCGACGAGCGAACCTGTCTTGCCCTCGGCGACAATATTTTCTTCGGGAGCAACCTCAATGAGAAGCTCCTCACCGCAAAAAACAGTAAATTCGGGGCGACGGTTTTCGGCTGCTATATGGAAGATCCCAGACCCTTCGGCGTTGTCGAGTTCGATAGCTCCGGCAAGGTTATTAGCATTGAGGAAAAGCCTGCAAATCCCAAGTCGAACTACATCATTCCGGGGCTTTATTTTTACGACAACAGGGTTATCGAGATAGCGAAAACGGTTGAGCCCTCCGCAAGAGGTGAGCTTGAAATCACCTCGGTGAACAACGCCTACTTAAAGATGGACGAGCTCCATGTCGTGCCTCTGGATAAGGGGGTCACATGGTTTGACACGGGGAATTCCAGCAGCCTTTTGGACGCCGCCTGCGCGATACGCGATTACAGGAACGCAACGAATCTTCAAATCGGCTGTCTTGAGGAGGTCGCCTACAAAAACGGACTTATAAGCCGCGAGAAGCTGCTTTCCGTCGCCGAAAAGATTAAAATGTCCGACTACGGAAAATACCTCATGGATTTTGCCGAAAGCTCGGAAAAATAGTAAAACTAATCAACAAAGAGGGACTGCGCAAATCGTCGGTTTGCGCAGTCCCTCTTTGTTCGGTCAGAGGCGTTTTTTTACCTGTAAATTGTTGTGTTGCCGGAAATTGTTTCGTCAATCGAGTGGGATAAGGTTTCCTTAGCGGCGTCCAGATCTCTTGCCCTGATAGCAACGCAGAGCGCGTCAGTTCTCCTGCGCATTGTTTCAAAGCCGTGAAGCCTGAAAAACCTCTCAAAAAGCGTAGTGTTGGGGGCTTTGAAGGAATAGAAAATGAGCGGCAGCAGGGTGTTGCCCGAGAAACCGCACAGAAGGTGGTCGAACTCGAAGACTATTTCGGCAGCCTTCACACTGTCGGTGGTTTTATCGAGCTGAGCCGAGCATTTGAAAAGCTGCTTGACTTCATCATCCGTAATCTTGGGGATGGCAAGCTCCAGAGCCAACGCCGTAAGTACCTTGCGAATCTGCAGGATAGAAAGAATGTCCGAGTCGGGCAGGGTTCCGCCGTTAAATTTCATTATTGAAACCAGAGTGTCGAGCTTTCCTTTTTTGCGATAATCGGCAACATAGGTGCCGCTTCGGGGGACAATTTCCAAAAAGCCCTTGTCCGCAATTTCCGACATTCCTGCGTTAACGACACTGCGGCTAATATGCATCGACTCGGCAAGTTCCCTTTCAGAGGGCAGCTTCTCTCCGATGGCAAGTTTTCCCGATAATATCATGTTTTCCAGTTGTTCTATAAACAGCTCCTTGAGAGTGGGTGCACTCAGCTTTGAAAATTCCATAACAAAATTACCTCCTAAATGTGGTTCAACCACATACCACCTGTATATTATACCATAAATACAAAGGACGATGCAAGTGATAATGCTGAAAAAATTAGGCAAAATGCGAGAATTATTGACACCCCCGGAGGGGCATGCTATTCTATAAGCAGGAAAATTGGCGCAACCAGTGGCAGGGCGGCTATACCGTCCAGAATGGCGAGCGCTCAATAGTTTATATTTTAACGTAAGCAAAGCGGGAAATTCTTCGTTTGGAGAGTTCATGCCCGCCTACAAATGAATGCTTCATAAGGAGAGATTGAACAAAAATGGAACACAAAGAAAAAGTTCTGATGTTTGCCAATAAAGTCGGCAACAAAAAGAATGGTCAGAAATCGGGCATGACAGCGTCCTATACTTGGACGGACCCGGAGTATATGATTTTGGAGCCCGTGGTAACGGACGAAATGGCCGAGGTTGCGATGGGAATGGATTTCCGTGTTCGTAAAAGCGCGGAGGAAATTTCAAAGGCTTCAGGCAAGGACCTCGAAACCACCAAGCGCTGCCTTTATGAGCTTGCGGACGCCGGAGTATGCTTTGTCAACAACATCGACGGTGTTGACGTTTTCTGGTATGATTCGTGGATTCCCGGCATTATGGAAATGATGACCAACCATCCCACAAACCCCTATAAGTATCCCCAGATTGCCGAGGCGTTTGAGGCTTACGGCAGAATCCGCGGACCGAAGTCCTCGGGAGCTTTCCCCGTCGGCGTCGGACTCATGCGCGTCATCCCCATTGAAAAGGCGATTGACGGCAATTCACGCGCCTGTTCTTACGAGGAAATTTCCAAGTATCTTGACGACGCGCACAAGTTCTCCGTGTCAAACTGCTCCTGCCGCACCTCCAGAGAGATTCTGGGCGAAGGCTGCGGACATCTCAAGGAGGATATGTGCATTCAGCTCGACCATGCCGCTGAATACTATATCCGCACGGGCCGCGGCCGTGAGATAACCCGTCAGGAAGCTGACGAGATAATCAGACGCGCGGAAGAAAACGGCCTCATGCATCAGATACCGAATACCGACGGCAGCGGCAAGACTCACGCTATATGCAACTGCTGCGGCTGCGGCTGCTACGCTCTGCGTACCAGCACGATGTTTAAAAATAACGACATGTCACGTTCAAACTATGTAGCGAAGGTTGACAAGGAGAACTGCGTTGCCTGCGGACAGTGCGCCGAAAACTGCCCAATGAACGCCATCCAACTCGGACAGAAGCTCTGCTCCAAGAGCAAGGTCGTAACCAATATTGATACCAAAGTCACTCCGCGCGACTATAAATGGACAGAGGATAAGTGGAACAAGGATTACCGCATCAACCGCAAGAATGTCGTTGAGACAGGTACCTCGCCCTGCAAGTCCACTTGCCCCGCACATATCGCGGTTCAGGGCTACATCAGACTTGCCGCTCAGGGCAAATATGCCGAGGCTCTTGACCTTATTAAGAAGGAAAATCCGTTCCCCGCGGTCTGCGGACGTATCTGCCCCCACGCCTGCGAGTCCGAGTGCACCCGCGGCGAGATTGACCAGCCGATTGCAATCGACGAAATCAAGAAGTTCATTGCCGATCAGGAGCTTAGAGCCGATGTTCGCTTCGTGCCCAAAAAGCGCCACGATTACAGCGATAAAAAAATCGCGGTTGTCGGAGCGGGCCCAGCAGGACTGAGCTGCGCCTACTATCTTGCGCTTGAAGGTTATTCCGTCACCGTATTTGAAAAGCACGAGAAGCTCGGCGGCATGCTGACACTCGGAATACCCTCTTTCCGCCTTGAAAAGGACGTTATCGAGGCTGAAATCGAAATCCTCCGTGAAATGGGCGTTGAGTTTAAGCTCGGCGTTGAAGTCGGTGCTGATGTCACGCTCGACGAGCTGCGCGAAAAGGGCTACAAGGGCTTCTATCTGGCTATCGGCGCACAGTCCGGAAGAAAGCTCGGAATTGAAGGAGAAGATGCTTCCGGCGTTATCACGGGCGTTGATTTCCTGCGCAATGTAAGCCTAGGAAACCCAGAAAAGCTCAGCGGAAACGTCGTCGTAATCGGCGGCGGCAATGTCGCAATAGATGTCGCCCGCACAGCCGTTCGCTCGGAGGCGTCAAGCGTGAATATGTACTGCCTTGAGTCAGCAGCCGAAATGCCCGCGCTGCCCGAGGAAATTGAAGAGGCAAACGCCGAGAACATTGCCATTAACAACGGCTGGGGTCCCAAGCGCATAGTCGTCGAAAACGGCAAGGTAACGGGCGTTGAGTTTAAAAAGTGCGTTTCCGTTTTTTATAACGGCAAGTTCTCACCGAAATATGACGAAAATGAAGTCATAACCGTAGCTGCGGATTTTGTCCTTCTCTCCGTGGGTCAGGCTATCGAATGGGGAAGGCTCCTTGAGGGCAGCAAAGTCGAGCTGGGACGCGGAAATACCGCAGTGGCCGACGGCTTTACATACCAGACCGCTCAGAGCGACGTTTTTGTCGGCGGTGATGCTTTCTCGGGCCCGAAATTTGCTATTGACGCGATTGCGGCAGGCAAGCAAGCGGCCATATCCCTCCACCGTTTCGTGCAGCCCGGTCAGAATCTGCTTTACGGCCGTGACCGCAGGGAGTATGTTTCCCTTGATAAGAGCAGTCTTGTCATCAGCGGCTACGACAACACTCCGCGCCAGACCCCGGGTCACAACCCCGAAAGCTCAAAGTCCTTCAGAGACAGCCGCGTGACCTTCACCGAGGAGCAGATGAAAAAGGAAACTGAGCGCTGCCTCGGCTGCGGCGCCGCGATTGTGGACGAATATATGTGCGTCGGCTGCGGTCAGTGTACGACAAAGTGCAAATTTGACGCAATTCACCTTGAAAGAGTCTACGACGGCCAGGGCGTTTCCTTCGAGAAGATTAAGCCTGTCGTTCTTAAAACAATGCTTAAGCGCGAGGGAAAGATTGCCGTTCGAAAAGTTAAGGATTCATTCGCAAAAAAAGATTAAATTCGTTGCAAAACTAAGATAAGGCGGTTATAATCTATGCATGAGCTTGGAATTGTTATGGAAATAGTCCGAGTGGTCCAAGACCTTGCCGCCGAGCAGGGGATAAGCAAGGTGGACTCAATCGTTCTGCAAATCGGCGAGCTTTCGCCGGTTGTCCCGAGATTTATCGAGGAGTGCTTTCCTGCCGCGATTGACGGCACCTTCATGGAGAATACCAAACTTGAAATCGAAATTATGCCCGGAAACGGAATGTGCAACGACTGCAGCACGGTTTTCAACGTGCTCAAAAGCGAAGGCAGCTGTCCGAAATGTCACAGTAAAAACTTCGCAATCCTAAGCGGAAGAGATTTCTACATCAAGGAAATCAAGGTTCCCGAGGAATAATGCTGTCGGCAGGCTATACCTGTTGATATAATCTCTGCAAAAGATAGAACCGCTCCGATGGCACTCTGCCGTCACCGGAGCGGTTCTTCGATTTTCTCTGACAAAAAACTGATTAAATTAAATCGGAATCATCGTGTGGCTCGTCGTAGTCATCTAAAAACGAATGCTCAACGCCGTCTTTTTTATAGCCTATTATGGTGTTTAAATTCACGCACTGGATACTGCTGAAAATGCTTTTTTCAACATTGGGATTATCGCGGCGCAGGGTTTTGAGCAGCCTTTTCATCTCCTGACGCTTAGAGTCACCAATGCCGTCGTCACTTTTGGCGCAGTTTTCCGTGAAGCGGCAGGCGCAGCGGATAAACTCAAGACCGTTATACTGTGCCCAGGCAATTATATTCTCCTCGTGTACGCAGTACATTGGGCGGATTAGCTCCATGCCCGGGAAATTCGTGCTGTGCAGTTTCGGCATCATAGTCTGAATTTGCGCGCCGTAAAGCATTCCCATGAGGGTTGTTTCGATAACGTCGCTGAAGTGGTGACCGAGAGCGATTTTGTTGCAGCCAAGCTCCTGCGCCTTGGAATATAGAAAGCCCCTGCGCATTCTGGCGCACAGGTAGCAGGGTGATTTGTCAGCCCCCGCCACAACCTCAAAAATATCCGACTCGAATATCGTAATCGGAATATTGAGAAGCGCCGCGTTGTTGATTATCCGCTGACGGTTAGCTTCGCTGTAACCGGGGTCCATCACGAGAAAAACGAGCTCGAAGGGCACATCCCCGTGACGGTGCAGCTCCTGCATGAGTTTTGCAAGGAGCATCGAGTCCTTGCCGCCGGAGATACACACCGCGATTTTATCGTTTTCCTTGACCATCTCATAGCGCTTAATACCCTCGATAAACGGGTTCCATATCCGCTTGCGGTAGCTTTTGTGGAGGCTTCTTTCAACCTCTTCGTATTTTTCGAGCTGTCGGCCCATAAGGTTTTCTCCCTGTAAATCCCGTCCTAGACTTAAAATAATTTGCTGATTTTATCTATGGCTGTTAGGCGCTTTCTAAGCTTTGCTATTCTAATACAAAACGCAGAAAATTACAACAAATCTTCTCGCCGAGACGGCGTGTGAACAATTGTTCCGCCGCCGATAACGGTATCATCGTCGTAAAAAACGGCGGCCTGTCCCGATGTCACAGCGCGCTGAGGTTCAAAAAAGCGAACTAAAATCGACTTATCTTCCAGAGGGATGAGAACCGCCGGAGCTTCCTTTTGGCTGTATCTTGTTTTCACGGAGGCCTTCATCGGAGTCGTCAGTTCTTCGACGGAAATGAGGTTAACGTCCCTCACAATCATTTCATCACTAAAAAGCTCGCGCTCTTCGCCGAGCACAACGGTGTTTTCTTCAAGGTCTTTCCGTATGACGTACTTGGGCTTTTCAAAGCTGAGCTTAAGCCCCTTGCGCTGTCCGATTGTGTAATGAATAAGTCCCTCGTGCTCGCCGAGAACCCTGCCCCTGCCATCGACGAAATTACCGTGAGGGGAGGGGATTTTCAGCGTGTTTTCAAGGAAAGCGGCGTAATCTCCGTCCTTCACAAAGCATATATCCTGACTGTCGGGCTTTCTGGCGTTAACCAACCCGCGAGATTCGGCAATCGCGCGCACTTCGCTTTTTTTAAGATTGCCAAGGGGGAAAAGCGTGTGTTTTAATTGCTCCTGCGTCAGCGCGTAAAGGACGTAGCTCTGGTCTTTTGACGGGTCTGCGGCCTTTTTAAGAAGGTATCTGCCGCGCTCCTGACTAAATTCAACGCGAGCATAATGCCCTGTGGCGATATAGTCCATGTTCAGTACCAGAGCGCGTTCCAAAAGCTTATCAAACTTTATGAAGCGATTGCAGTCAACGCAGGGATTTGGCGTGTCGCCCTTCGCGTAAGCTCTGCCAAAACGATTTATCACCTGATCTCTGAAAAGTTCGCCGAAATTGAATACATGGTGGGCAAAGCCGAGCTTAAATGCAACGGCACGGGCGTCGTCAACATCCTCAAGGCTGCAGCAGGTCCTTGAAGTGCGCTCAAGCCCGATATCCTCGTTGGAAAACAGCTTGAGTGTCGCGCCGACCACCGAAAAGCCCTGTTCCATCAATAGCGCCGCGGCGACGGAGCTGTCAACTCCGCCGCTCATTGCAACCATCACTTTTTCAGCCATAATAATAACTCCCAAATAATCGGGGCGGACGTTTTTCGCCCGCCCCAAACCTGATACAAATTACTCGCTCAAAAGGCCTGAGCCAAATCCGCGATGATGTCGTCAATGTGTTCCGTGCCTATGGATAGACGGATGGTGTTGGGCTTAATGCCCGATTCGAGCAGCTCCCGCTCGTCCATCTGCGAATGGGTGGTACTCGCGGGATGAATTGCGAGGGACTTTACGTCCGCGACATTCGCAAGCTGCGAGAAAAGCTCAAGCCTGTCGATGAAAGCCCTCGCATTTTCAGCTCCGCCGCGAATCTCGAAGGTGAAAATTGAACCGCCGCCCTTTGGGAAATACTCCTTGTAGAGCTTGTTATAGGGGCTGTCGGGCAGGGAGGGGTGGTTGACTCTTATTACCTGCGGATGGGTCTTGAGAAAATCGATAACCTTCAGCGTGTTGTAAATATGGCGCTCAACGCGAAGAGAAAGCGTTTCAAGCCCCTGCAGGAAAAGGAAAGAGTTAAATGGGCTCAGAGTTGCGCCCGTGTCACGCATAAGCGTAACCCTTGCCTTTGTGATATATGCGGCAGTGCCTGCCGCGTCGGTAAGACGGACCCCGTGATAGCTCGGGTTGGGCTCGGAAAGCCCGGGGAATTTGCCTGAAGCGGCCCAATCAAACTTGCCCGCGTCGACAATAACACCGCCGATGGAGGTACCGTGTCCGCCGATGAACTTCGTGGCGGAGTGCACGACTATGTCCGCGCCGTATTCAATCGGACGCAGCAGATAAGGCGTCGCGAAGGTGTTGTCAATTATGAGCGGAATACCGTTATTATGGGCGAGCTCCGCGACGGACTTAATATCGATTATGCTTGAATTAGGGTTGCCCAGCGATTCTATGAAAATTGCCTTGGTGTTGGGTTTTATGGCGGCGGCGAAGCCTCCCTCAATGTCGGGATCGACAAAGCTCACGTCAATTCCAAAATCCTTGAAGGTGTGCGCAAAGAGATTGTAGGTGCCGCCGTAAAGCGTATTTGCGGAAACAATATGGTCGCCAGCTCTTGCAATATTCTGTATGGCATAGGTAATGGCGGCAGCTCCGCTGGCGGTAGCGAGAGCCGCGATGCCGCCCTCAAGAGCCGCAATGCGTTTTTCAAAGACATCAGAGGTTGGGTTCATAATGCGCGAATAAATATTGCCACCCTCGGTAAGACCGAAGCGACCTGCCGCCTGAGCGGAGTTCTCAAATACGTAAGAAGTGGTTTGGTAAATCGGCACGGCTCTGGCGTCGGTTGCGGGGTCGGGATTTTCCTGACCGACATGAACCTGCAGGGTTTCAAATTTATAATTTTTGCTCATAGCTTAAATCTCCGTTTCATTGTTTTTGATTGTGGTTACCGCGTTCTCATTTTCGGAAACCGCATTCGTCCAAAACGGAAATTGCTGCGGAGCAGCTCGAAGAATTTTAGGTTCATGGCGTCAACCCCTGTATGTTATAAATCATATCGGATTAGTATGTTTATAGCATACCAAGTGACGCTTTGTCAAGCGAATCCAAGGAAATGTTTTAAATACTACCATATTTGTAGGAAAGCCCATATTGAGCCGAAAATATTGCGGCGAATTATTTAAAAAGACGGCTTCTAATCGTCACTGGGGCTTACATTTTTAATCAAATCCTTGATTACCTCGGAGGCGAGAATATAACCTGCGACGGGAGGCACAAAGGAAATGCTGCCGGGTATCTGACGTCTTGAACTGCAATTTCTCCCGGATTCGGGCGGGCATTCGCAATTATCTTTGCTGCTCAGCTCCTCCGACTCCGTCGGCTCCGTAATATCCTCTTTGGAATAGACGACCTTTAGCGTTTTTATACCCCTGCGTCTAAGCTCCTTGCGCATGACTCTGGCAAGGGGACATATACTTGTTTTTGAAATGTCGGAAACCTCAAACCTTGTCGGATCCAGCTTGTTGCCTGCCCCCATGCAGCTTATTATCGGAACATTGGCTAGTTTTGCCCTTTCCACCAAAAGAAGCTTGGCGGTAACCGTATCGATAGCGTCGATTATATAATCATAGTCTGTTAACGGGAGGCTGTCTGCATTATCCGCACCGTAAAAGCATTCGTGAATATTGACCTTGCACTCGGGGTTTATTTCAAGAACACGATTTCTCATCGCTTCGACTTTTTTCTGTCCTATGGTTTTGTGAGTCGCCAGAAGCTGTCTGTTTATGTTGGTAAGACAAATTCTGTCGTCGTCAATGAGGTCGATTGCGCCTATGCCGCTTCGCACCAGGGCTTCAGCGGCAAAGGAGCCGACGCCTCCCAAGCCAAAAACGGCAACTTTGGAGGAGCCGAGCTTCTCCATTGCCTCTTTGCCCAGTAATAGTTCCGTTCTGGAAAATTCGTTTAACATCTGTGGTTCCTTCCGATAGAGAGGTTTTTAATAATTTATCAAGCCGAAAAAATCATATAAAAATAATATGATTGGTTATGCAATCTGTCAAGAAATATTATACACCGCAGAATAAGCGCTTCCCGACAAATAGACTTAAAAAACAAAACAAGGAACTGCCCCCGTACGGACAGTTCCTTATTATACTTTGGAGAGAGGTCATTTGTTTGAGGAGTAAACACACGATTAAGGAGTTAGCCACGGTGGGGGAGCTACTCGGAGAAAAGCGGAGTTGAAAGATAACGCTCACCGGTATCGGGCAGAATAACCACAATCACCTTGCCCGTGTTTTCGGGGCGCTTTGCGATTTCTGTCGCCGCCCAAACGGCTGCACCGGAGGAAATGCCGATCAGCAGTCCGTCGGTTTTTGAGAGCTCGCGCCCGACTTCAAAGGCGTCTTCGTTTTTAACACGAATAATTTCATCGTAAATCTTGGTGTTGAGGGTGTCGGGAACAAAACCCGCGCCGATGCCCTGAATCTTGTGAGGTCCCGCTTTTCCTTCGGAAAGCACAGGAGAAGAGTTCGGCTCAACCGCGATTATTTTTATATTCGGGTTTTTTGATTTAAGATATTCGCCAGTGCCTGATATCGTTCCGCCCGTGCCGATACCTGACACAAAGAAATCAATCTTTCCGTCGGTGTCCTCCCAAATTTCGGGGCCTGTGGTAGCCTTGTGGGCGGCAGGATTCGCGGGGTTTGTAAACTGACCCGGAATGAACGAATGGGGAATCTCGTCTGCGAGCTCTTTGGATTTTTCAATTGCGCCGGGCATACCTTTAGCGCCCTCGGTAAGCACAAGCTCGGCACCGTAAGCTTTAAGCAGATTTCTGCGTTCAACGCTCATGGTTTCCGGCATGGTAAGAATTATCCTGTAACCGCGTGCCGCCGCAACCGAGGCAAGACCTATTCCCGTGTTGCCGCTTGTCGGCTCAATGATCACGGAATCGGGTCCCAGCAGTCCCTTTGCCTCCGCGTCGTCAATCATGGCCTTGGCGATTCTGTCCTTAACGCTGCCCGCCGGATTAAAATATTCCAGCTTTCCTATGACGGTGGCCTTGAGTTCGTGTTTCTTTTCGTAGTTCGTAAGCTCCAAAAGGGGAGTTTTTCCGATAAGCTCGGTAAGGCTTTTACTGATTTTTGACATGATTCATTCCCTCCACAAATGCATTGAACATATAAAACCTATAAGTATAGTATGATAATAACGCGCGAAGCTTCTTTTGTCAATAGACTTTTATTAAATATTTAATATATATGAATTATATACTATTGACAAACGATTTGATTGAAATTATTATATAATACATACCAATAAAGTATGAAAGGCATGACATTATGAGAATTTCCACTAAGGGACGTTACGCGCTGGCTGCCGTTATCAGCATGTCGCAGCAGCATAATAACGGTGAATTTATAACGGTTCTGAGTATTTCGGAAAAACTCGGAATATCAAAAATATATCTCGAACAGGTCTTTTCTCTGCTCAAGCGCGGGGGGCTTGTCATCTCGGTAAAGGGGGCGCAGGGCGGTTATCAGCTCTCCAGAGCGCCGGAGCATATAACGGTTTATGAGATTCTCTCGGCGGTGGAAAGCTCGCTTTTCGAAGGCGCGGAGGAAACTGTTGCCGAAAGGTCACCCGATATTGAAACTGCCATGCGCCTGACTGTTTTCGAAAAGCTGGATGAGTCGGTCAAAGACGCTCTCTCAAAGGTCACGCTTGACGATTTGGTTTCTGCCACGGAAAAGCACAAGCAGGAAAACGCAATGATGTTCTATATATGATATTTTTTTCAGTTCTGCCATGGATACGGCTTCGTTTAAAGCGGCTCAGGTGCGTTCGGCACCTCAGCCGCTTTTTTGTGGGCTTTTATGTAACAAAAATCGAAGTATTGAGTAGTATAAGGCAGAGGTGAGGGCGGTGGACACAAGGGAGCTATTTGCGAGACTGATTAAATGTGAGGCCGGAGGCGAGGGAATAGCGGGAATGAGGGCGGTCGCCACGGTTTGTATGAACCGCGTGCGGGTGCCCTACGGAGAATATCAAAGAACCGGCAGGGGAGACTTGAGAAATGTCATTGAGCAGGCTTGTCAGTTTTCGTGCTACAAGACGGTTATCGGGGGAGTATCAAACATGCAGAACGTATGGACCGCAACCCCGGAAGACATACATTATCAGGTGGCGGACTGGGCGATGAACGGCGGAGTCTATTCGGGCGTGACCTCCGAGCCGCTTTGGTACATGAATCCGTTTATGCCTCAGTGTCCGAACTTTTTTCCCTACAATGAAACGGGTTACTGGTTTACGAGAATAAATCAGCATTGCTTCTATAACCCCACGGCGGCTTACGCGCAAACTTAAAGTCAGGAGGAATTTTCATTTATGAGCAGCAGCGTTAATTGGACGGGGAACAAAGTACTTGACCCAGTGGGACCTCGTCAGGTATCAAGGGCGGCTTCGACGGCAATTCCGACGCAGGGCACCACTATAATGCCCGAAACCCAGCAGGGACCGCCTCCCTCCACCGAAAAAGGTTACATACCTTATTATCTGGCAAGCAACATCGGAAAAAACGTCAGGGCGGAATTTATCATAGGCACAAATCAATATGTCGATAAAACAGGAGTGCTCATCGAGGTCGGAATAAACTACTTCGTGCTGCTGGATGCCAATTCCCGTTCGCATATTATGTGCGATTTATACTCGGTCAAATTTGTCACGGTTCTGCAATCATAGCAAAAGCGGCGCATTACAAAAATGCGCCGTCTTTCTTGCGGTAGTGTTTCATTGTTTGAATACTCGGGCCTCGGCTGCCATCATGAAATCGTACATAGGGATAAGCAGCTTAAAATCCGAGGCGAGCTTCTCGGCAAGCTTTTCGGAAAACAGAAGGTCAAAATCATCACTCTCCGTCAGAAAGTCGATGCTTTTAAGGTCGAGCCAGTCGCGCTTTTCCTCCGGCTGTTCGGGATAGCGGCTGCGCTTATATTTTGAATCTCCGAGCTTAAAGACCGACTGCTTCTTAAAAGCCTTCAGCGCCGCCTTATAGGTTTTTTCGTCCGAAAGAATCATGGCGCGCATTGCCTCCATGACATCGCCGCTTGCCTGATAATAACCGCAGCCGTAGCGAAAACCCTTTGGGGAGAACTCGAACCAGAAACCGGGAAGGCCATTATAAAGCTTCTTGTCGCGGATAAAGACACACCACATGACGTCGCGGAAAATGGACTTGTCGTGCGAAAAGCGGGTGTCACGGTAAATCCTTGAAATGGAGCGGTCAACCTTTGGCTCGCAAATAAAAAGCGGGTCAATGGAAAGCATGGTCGGCGTCAGCGCGGTGACAAGCTCGCGCAGAGGTTCTATAACAAGGCGCTCGTAATCCTCGCGGTGCTCGGCAAACCAGACCCTGCTGTCCATAACTCGGTTCTCGAACAGAAAATTGATGGAATCGTTTGAAAAAGGCATATATTATTCTCCTTATAGCTCTATAACCGTGCCCGTTGCGAAATACGAAACCTTTTCGCCCATCACGCGGCTGAGAATTTCATTTGCGGGATTCCCGGTGCAATGGCAGGTGTAGGTATGCTTAACACCAAGCTCAAGCAGTCTTTTGCCCAATGCCTCGACCTCGCGGGGGTCAACTCCGAGTGTGGAGGTGCCGCGGGTTCCCATAAGATGAAAACCGCCGATTATAGCCGCAATCTCATGCTCGGGAAAAGCTTCTTTTATTTCGGAAACGATGTTGTCGGCTCCGCCGTGGCAGCAGCTGTTGACAATGACAAGACCAGATGAGGTTTCAAAGACGAGGCTCTGCTCATGGGCAAAGTCATCGGGTACAAGCCCCTCGGCGGTCTTTCGGTAAAGATGCGCGCGCCTGCCCCTCTCGGAAAGATTAGGCGTGCTGTGGCCTATAAGCCAAACGCCGTCGGCGAGCTTCGTGTTCTCGGAAATGTAAACAAAGCGGCTGCCGTATTTTTTGAGAATATCCTTCGGTATGCCGACATAATGCCTGAACGGACCGATTTTCAGATAGCAGCGTTCACGAGCTTCGGCACGCAAAAAAAGCTTAGCGCTGTCGTTTAAAAAGAAAAAAGATCTGTATCCGCTTGAGTGGTCATAATGACCGTGCGACAAAATACTGAGGCCCACGGAAGACAAGTCAATACCCAGAGACTCTGCGTTTTTGGAATAATTATCGGACGCTCCGGTATCAAGCAGATATTTTGTTTCGCCGTACTCGCAGAATACCGAAAGCCCATGTTCTTTCTTTAAAGCTCCGTGCGCTTTATTCTCTATCAGCGCGGTTATTTTCAAGCTGTCCATAAGCAAGCCTCCGAAATTGTTGGGATTAACTGAACAAAGACCTATTATAAATCGGCGACGCTTACGCCGACGGGGGGCGTATCATTACTGTTTGTCCAGAGTTCTGTACATTCTATCACAAGAAAAAAATAATTTCCACTTGCTTTCCGTAATGAGCAGGATAAACTGCGCGAATTATTTATAAAAAACAGTCGGGCAAAATTGTCCAAGCTCGTATCGGCGAATTTATGAGTTTCCGAAAATATTTGTAGGATAGGCTTTTTAATCGATGATTACTCTTGACTAAGGACGTTAATTTGGTGATAATATGGATATTAAGGTTTGCAAGTTGTTAATAATTTGTACATAATTACATAAATATAATAAAAATAAACAAGAATTAGCGCAATAGAGCTGTTAATATTACGAAAACCCACGATGAGTAGAAATCCGGATTTTTTATTTTGACAGCTGCCGTTGCGCTAAAACTCTATATAGGGGGTAAAAATAATTAAAGAAAAATTCAAGACAGTTGGCTATGAGCTTATAATCTATCCGCAAAAATCATTCATTATGTTTCTGAAATAATTAAATAAGTATGGCCTAGTTCATTTTGGGAAAAAAACTGATAAGTAAAGGAGTAATCAAATGCTGAAAAAAACATTGTTCTTAAACGGCGCGGAAACCCGCGTGGTAGCTCCGCCCGAAGCAACACTGGCGGAGGTTCTCAGAAAACAGCTGCTTCTTACCGGAACAAAGGTTGGCTGCGGAAAAGGTGAGTGCGGCGCCTGCACGGTAATCCTGGACGGCAAGGTCGTCAGATCCTGCATAATAAAAATGAAAAAAGTTCCCGATGACGCGCAGATTATCACAATTGAAGGTGTCGGCACAAGAGAATGTCTGCATCCGCTGCAGCTGGCGTGGATGATACACGGAGCGGCACAGTGCGGCTTCTGCACACCCGGCTTCATCGTATCGGCAAAGGCGCTGCTTGACCAAAATGTCAATCCGACAAGAGCCGAAGTCAGAGATTGGTTCCAGAAAAACAGAAATGTCTGCAGATGCACGGGATACAAGCCGCTTGTTGATGCCGTAATGGACGCGGCAAGGCTCATGAGAGGCGAAGTGACTAAGGAGGAGCTTTGGCCGAAGCTCAAGGATGGCGTGAGCATGCTCGGCTCAAGCCTTCCGCGCCCCTCGGCAATCGCCAAGGTCACAGGTACTTGGGAGTTCGGCGCGGATTTGGGACTTAAGCTGCCGGAGGATACTCTCCATATTAAGCTGGTTCAGGCGCAGGTTTCCCACGCCAATATTCTCTCAATAGACACCTCAGAGGCAGAAAAAACGATGGGTGTTTATAAGGTTATCACTTACAAAGATGTTCCGGGAACAAACAGAATCAACGGCTTGGCTTTCCCGCAGAATAAGGGCAGCGGAAAAGAAAGGCCCATTCTTAACGACAAAAAAATTTTCCAGTTCGGCGACGCGATAGCCATGGTTTTGGCATATTCTCCCGCGATAGCGGAAGAAGCCGCAAAGAAAGTCAAGGTTGAAATCGAGGAGCTGCCCGCCTATATGAGCGCTCCCGCCGCGATGGACGAGGACGCAATTGAAATTCATCCGGGAACGCCGAATGTATATTTTGAAAACCACGTTGTAAAGGGTGAAGAGGTTGAGCCTCTTCTCGGGAAGCTCCCCTATGTTGTTGAGGACAGCTTCTATGTCCAGAGACAGCCGCACCTGCCCCTTGAGCCGGATGTCGGCTTTGCGTATCTCGACGAGGACGGAAAGCTCATTATCCACTCCAAGAGCATCGGACTTCAGCTCCACGCTCTTATGGTTGCGGAGGGCATAGGTGTCCCGATGGATAAGCTCGTTCTGGTTCAGAACGGTGCGGGCGGTACCTTCGGCTACAAGTTCAGCCCGACAATGGAGGGCCTGTTGGGTGTTGCCGCTCTGGTCACGAAAAAGCCCGTTTTCCTTGAATTCAATATGTTCCAGCAAATCACCTATACAGGAAAGCGTTCCCCGTTCTTCATCAACCTCAAAATGGGCGCCGACAAGGACGGAAAACTTGTCGCAATGGAGTCCGATTGGACAGTCGACCACGGACCTTACTGCGAATTCGGCGACCTGCTCACAACCCGCGGACAGCAGTTCATCGGCGCGGGCTATAATATTCCGAATATCAGAGGCACGGGCAGAACAGTCGCAACCAACCACGCCTGGGGCTCCGCCTTCAGAGGCTATGGCGCGCCGCAAAGCCTGTTCTCCTCCGAGGTTCTGGTTGACGAGCTCGCCGAAAAAGTCGGAATGGATCCGCTTGAATTCCGCTATTTGAATGTTTACAGAGAAGGCAGCACAACGCCGAACGGCTGCGCCCCCGATGTAATCGCCTTCCCGCAGGCACTCGACAAGCTCCGCCCGATTTATAAGAAGGCTCTTGAAAACGCCAAGGCCAAAAATGCCGAAGGCGGGGATGTAAAATACGGCGCGGGTATTACTCTGCTTGAGTACGGCTGCGGACTCGACGGCGCCGATTCCTCGGAGGCTTGGGTTGAACTCACCGAGAAGGGCGTCACTGTCGGCGATTCATGGGAGGATCACGGTCAGGGCGCCGATATGGGCACGATGACCATAGCCCATGAGGCGCTTAAACCTCTCGGCATTAAGCCCGAGCAGATAAGGCTTGTCATGAACGACACCGAAAAAACCCCGAACAGCGGACCCGCGGGCGGCAGCCGTTCCAATGTTATGACAGGAAACGCCATCAGAGTCGCCTGCGAAAACCTTATCGCAGCACTCAAAAAGCCGGACGGCAGCTATAAGACCTACGCAGAGATGACGGCTGAAAACCTGCCGACAAAATATTCGGGAAGCTGGTCCGCCCCCTGCACCGCCTGCAGCGTGGAAACCGGACAGGGAAATCCCTTCCCCGTTTATATGTACGGTGTTCTGCTTGCTGAGGTTGCGGTTGATACGAAGACGGGCAAAGTTGCCGTTGAAAAGCTGACTATCGTTTCTGACTGCGGACCTGTTATGAACAAAACAGTTCTCGAAGGGCAGCTTCTGGGAGGTCTTACTCAGGGTATCGGACTTGCGCTTTCCGAGGACTTCGAGGACCTGCAGAAGCATACGACACTGACAGGCTGCGGAATTCCTCAGATTAAGGATGTGCCCGATGCAATGGATATCATTCATCAGGAAACCCTCAGACCCTACGGTCCCTTCGGCATGGCGGGAGCGGGCGAGATGCCGCTCTCGGCACCGCACGCGGCAATTATCAACGCAATCTACAATGCCTGCAAGGTGCGTATAACAAAACTCCCCGCGCGTCCGGAAAAGATTCTGGCACGCCTGGAGGAATTGAAAAAGTAATATTTCCTAAGAATGTGGGCAGAACCGGCTTATGCCGGTTTTGCCCACCGGGAGGTAAGGATGGAAAAAAACCTGATAGATTCGTGCGAAAACTGTTTGCATGATGAACCGGCAGCATCCACGGCGTGGTGCCCCATACACGTGGATGTTGTATCTTTTATGGGCGAAATGGAAAAGGGAGACTTTAAAAAAGCTTATAAGCTCCTTGAAAAAAGAATGCCCTTTGCAGGAATCATCGGAATGATTTGCGACCATCCCTGCGAAAGCGCCTGCGTCAGAAACAAGCTCGACGAGGCAATCGCCGTATCCGGGCTTGAGCGGGCGGCTGTGAGCTACGGCAAGACACCGCCGAAAAAGGGGCTGCCAGTTCCGAAAACGGGCGGCAGGGTTGCCATTGTCGGCGGCGGAATCAGCGGACTTACGGCGGCCTATGAGCTTGACAGAAAGGGCTTCGAGGTAACGATTATTGAGGCTTCAGACAGGCTCGGAGGCTCATTTTGGAGCTTTGAGGGGGCGAAGCTCACAAAGGAAGCCATCGAAGAAGAGCTCAAGACACTCTATAATTTGAGTATTAGCGTTCACCTTAACCAAAGGGTTGACGGTGACGAATTAAATAAACTTATAACGCAATATGATGCCGTTTTTCTCGCGACGGGGGAGTGGGAGCGCAAGCTCGAAGTCGATTCCCAAACTTTCATGGTTCGTGATATGCCGCTTTTCGCCGGCGGAGGGCTTGTTTATGATAACAACTCTGTAATCTATGCCGTCAGCTCGGGAAAAAGGGCTGCGCTCTCAATCGAGCGCTATGTGAAGAAAATTTCGCTCACCGCCTCGCGCGAACGCGAGGGTGCGTTTATTACTCCGCTGAACTACAATCTTGAGGGGCTTGAACCGAGCCCGAGAGTACCAAAAACGGAGGGGCTTTATTCAGAGGAACAGGCGATGAATGAGGCTTCAAGGTGCCTTAAATGCAGATGCGCCGAGTGTGAAAAAGTCTGTCCCCACCTAAGAAAGTTCGCCGTTGTACCTAAGAGCTACGCGCGGCAAATCCAGATAAACGACAATGTCATCATGGGCACACGCTATGCAAACAAGATGATAAATTCCTGCGCAATGTGCGGACTTTGCACCGAGCAGTGCCCGATTTCGATTGACATGGAGGAAGTCATTCGCCAGACAAGACAAGGGATGGTGGAAAAGGGCAAAATGCCCGTTTCCGCCCATGACTTCGCGCTTCGTGATATGGAGTTTTCAAACAGCAGCTTGTTTTATATGGTTAAGTCGCCGCCGCCAATCCCGGAAGAGCTGCGTGAGAAAAGGGAGAGAGAGCTTTTTACCTATCCCCGACTTTCCTTCTCGAAGTATGCACAGTCGATATTCAAGGGAGACGCACCCGGTACCGAAAAAATGGACTATCTGTTTTATCCGGGCTGTCAGCTCTCCGCCTCCTATCCCGAATATGTCGAAAAGTCCTACAAATACCTGGTTTCAGAAATCAAAGAGGGCGTGGGACTTATGCTCGGCTGCTGCGGCGCGCCCGCGGACTGGGCGGGGCGAAAGGACCTGATGGAACAGAGCGCAGAGCGTTTTATGCGTGTCTGGAACGAAACAGGCAGACCGACCTTTATTCTGGCCTGCTCAAGTTGCTGCGCAGTTTTTGAAAGGTATATGCCGGAGATTCCCTTCGTATCTCTGTGGGAAATGTTCGACAGATATGGTTTGCCCGAGGAAGCAATAAGCGGTGAGGGCAAATCCCTCGGCGTTCACGACGCCTGCTCTACAAGACATAATCAGGCCATACAGGAGAGCCTTAGAAACATAACCCAAAAACTGGGTTACAAAATAGACGAGCTGAGGTATAATAAGGAAAAGACAAAGTGCTGCGGTTACGGCGGTCTGGTTTACTATGCCAACAGGGAACAGACGGCGGACTTTGTTAAGGACCGCATAAACGAAAGCAGCGACGATTTGCTGGTATATTGCGCAATGTGCAAGGATCTCTTTGTGGAGGGCGGAAAAAGCACCTACCACATTCTTGACCTGATTTTCGGTGAGGACTTGGAGGCTCTCTCGCACAGAAAAATGCCTAACCTGTCCGAACGGCACGAAAACAGAGCGAATCTCAAAAAGAAACTTCTTAAGGAGCTATGGAACGAAATGCCGCAAAGCGAAATGACACACAGAACTGACCTTATTGTTTCCGACGAAATATGGCGGATTATGGACGAGCGGTATATACTTTTGGAGGAGCTTGAAAAAGTAATTTCCCACGCGCAGGAAACAGGGGAGAGGTTTTTTAATCCCGCGGACGGAACCTATCTTGCAAGCCTTCGTATCGGAAGCTTTACCTACTGGGTGCGCTATGCCGAGGAAGAGGGGAAAATTCGGGTGGTATCCGTTTACAGTCACAGAATGGAGCTCGTAAAGGAATAGTTGCATGAAAGAAAAAGTGGAAAGTAATTTGCCCTGGATTTGCGACAAATGCAAAAAAGAGCTTGCGCTAAATAAGGTGAAAGTCAGTTATCTCGGCGGAAATTTCGAGGTGGAGCTGATGAAATGCCCTGAATGCGGCGCCGTTTTTATCGGCGAGGATTTGGCGCTCGGAAAAATGCTCGAGGTCGAAAAAGGGCTGGAGGACAAGTGATTGGGAAGCTGTAACGCCTATGAGAGCAGCTCAATGCAAAACCTGCTGGGGGAAACCCTGCGCCCGGGCGGCTTCAAGCTTACGGAAATTGCCCTGAAATACTGTGGTATTTCGGGAACGGATAAAATACTGGACCTTGGCTGCGGACGCGGAGCAACCTTGCGCTATCTCAGCGAAAACCACGGTATTTCGGCTGTGGGTATTGACCTGTCCGAAAAGCTTCTGGCGGATGCGCGCAGCGAGCTTCCCGAGGCGGAGCTGGTTCTCGGAAGAGCCGAGGATTTGCCCTTTGAAAGCAATCGATTTGACTGCGTTTTTGCCGAATGTACCCTGTCTCTCATGGACAGCACTGACGAGGTTCTGCGTCATGCCCACAGGGTCTTAAAGCCAAACGGTTGGTTTATTATAAGCGATGTCTACGCAAAAAACCCGCAGGCACTGCCCGAACTTCGGGAGACCGCGGTGAACAGCTGTATGCGCGGAATGCATGAGCTCCCCGTACTTGAGGAAAAGCTGTGTGAAGCCGGCTTCTCCGTGGTTTTAACGGAGGATTACAGCGAGTTTTTAAAAGAACTTGTGGTGAAAATCGGCTTTTCCTACGGCTCAATGAGCAGTTTTTGGAACTTAAGTACCGAAAACTGCGTTGACGGAGGCGATTTTGCCTTGAAACTAAAGCAATGTAAACCGGGATATTTTTTGCTTATTGCCAGAAAGTGAGGGCGTTTAATGGACGAACTTGGGTTTGAGCTTTTCAAACTTACGAGCGCAGGTTATTGCTGCAGCCAGATTATGATGAAAATGGCGCTCAATGCCGAGGGCAAAGAAAATGAGGATTTGATTCGGGCAGTCAACGGACTTTGCCTCGGAGCGGGCAGCGCGCAAAAAACCTGTGGCGTGCTGACGGGCGGAGTCGCAATTTTTGGTTTATACGCCGGAAAAGGCAGGGACACCGAGTACCCCAAACAGGGTTTCTCCGAGATGGTGGACGAATACACCGAGTGGTTTGAGAGTGAATTCGGCAGCACCGAGTGCAGGCAGCTTATCGGTGTTTGCAGCATAACCGATTACAGGACAAACCAAAGCTATCGTATTAAGTGCGGAGATATTTTAGAAAAAAGCTATAAAAAGGTGCAGGAGATTTTGGGCGAATACGATTTTGAATTTGGAAGCAGGGATTAGCCTTGAAAGTGAGCAAAGTGTTTGCAAAAACGGAAAGTCTGTGCCCGACTTGTTTTAAAAAAATAGACGCGACTGTTGTTGTAAAGGGACAAAGCTACATAATGAAAAAAACTTGCCCGACCCACGGTGACTTTGAAACCACCGTGTGGAAGGGCAGTATCCCTATGGAGAGCTGGAAGCTGACAAAGGAAAGAGCAAGCATAAAAAAGCCGCTTACACAAGTGCAGAAAGGCTGCCCCTACGATTGCGGTCTGTGTCCGCAGCACCGCCAGCATACCTGTACAGCGCTGATAGAAATTACGCAAAGGTGCAACCTTAACTGCCGCTTCTGCTTTGCGGACGCTAAAAACGACGGCAAAGAGCCAAGTCTTGAGGAAATCGGCGCCCTGTATAGAGGGGTTTTGGACGCTTCGGGCGCCTGCAACATTCAGCTTTCGGGCGGTGAGCCGACGCTTCGGGACGACCTGCCGCAAATTATAAAACTTGGAAAGGACCTTGGTTTCGGCTTCATTCAGGTCAACACAAACGGCATACGTCTGGCACAGGAGGAAGGCTTTGTCGAAAAGCTGAAGCTCTCGGGACTTGACTCGATTTATCTGCAGTTTGACGGAACGAATGATTTGATTTATCATGAACTCAGAGATGCAAAGCTCCTCGATCTAAAAATCAAAGCAATTGAAACCTGCGAAAAATACGGTATCGGCGTGGTGCTGGTTCCGACGCTGGTTCCCGGGGTAAATGTCGGAAATATAGGTGAAATAATCGAATTCGCGCTTGGGCATATTAACGCTGTCAGCGGTGTTCATTTCCAGCCTGTCAGCTACTTCGGCAGAATTCCACATTCTCCGAAGGATGAGGAGAGGATTACACTGGCAGAGCTGATGGATGAAATCGAAAAGCAGACGAACGGAAAAATAAAGGCGGAGAGCCTTCGTCCCCCGCAGTGTGAGAATTCTTTTTGTTCCTTCCACGGGCGTTACCTGCTGCAAAGCAACGGAGAGCTTTCGGCACTCGGTGCTGCCCGCGATTGCTGTTCAAAAAAGGCTGAGGAGGGCTCAAAAAAGGCGAAAATATATGTTGCGAAGAACTGGGCGGCCCGACGTCAGTCTGCGCAAAGCGAAACAGCGACGGTGGATTCGTGGGACAAAATAATCGACAGTATCAAAAGCAGTACCTTTAACCTTTCGGCAATGGCCTTTCAGGACGTATGGAATCTTGATTTGGCAAGAGTAATGGATTGCTGCATACATGTGGTCAGCCCCGAAGGCAAGCTGATTCCGTTTTGCCTTTACAACATTACCGATACACAGGGACACGCGCTGTATCGAAAATAAGGCGGGAGCTCAGATGAAAAAAACGCCGCTTGAAAACTGGATAATGCAGTGCGTCGGCAAGGACGGGCAAGCCCGAGAAGCTTTGGAGGAGTATCAGCTTGCGCGAATTAAGGATACCTTAAGCTATGTTAAAAGCCGCAGCCGCTTTTATAAAAAGCAGCTTGAAGACATGGATTTACGGGAAATTCATGCGCTTTCTGATTTGCGGAGAATTCCCTTTACCCTGCCGCAGGACATTCAGGACGACCCGTTTGCCTTTTTATGCGTTCCGAAAAGCGAGATAGCCAGAATTGTGACCCTGCGAAGCACGGGCACAAAAGGTGATGAAAGGCGGGTTTTCTTTTCCGAGTCAGATATGAATCAAACCGTTGAATTTTTCCTCCACGGCATGAGCTGCCTTGTTGATGAAACGGACAGAGTTCTGGTTCTTTTGCCGGGCGATTCCTACGGGAGCATAGGGCAGCTGCTCAAAAAAGCACTTGAGGGGGCGCATATAGCCTGCTTTATTCACGGCGTTATCACCGACGCCGCGAAAACAGCCGAGGAGATTATAGAGAAAAACATTACTTGTCTGGTCGGAATTCCGACACAGATACGAAGCTTGAGCAGAACCTACTCTGAGCTTTTCGGAAGGCGAATCAAATCGGTGCTTCTGAGCACCGATTATATCCCCGAAAAGCTGATTGAGGAGCTGACGGGAAAATTCGGCTGCCGCGTTTTCACCCATTACGGTATGACGGAAATGGGCTACGGGGGTGGCGTCGAATGCGAGGCCCTAAGCGGATATCACCTGCGTGAAGCGGATTTGTATTTTGAAATAATCGACCCTAATACGGGGCAAAGCCTGCCGGACGGGGAGGCGGGCGAAGTGGTCTTTACGACATTGACAAGACAGGCTATGCCGCTCATCAGGTATCGGACCGGGGATATCGCCTCCTTTTCAAAAAACTCCTGTGCCTGCGGAACATTTCTAAAAACCATGAGCCGTGTTAAGGGACGGTTGGAAAACAGAATCTGCCTCGGCGAAAATGAGATTTTGTACCACTGGGAACTTGACGAGGCTGTTTTCGCTCACCGTGAGATTGAGGATTATAAGGCCGCCTTTACGGAGAATAACTGTCTTGAACTTGAATTGTCTATGTACGACAACACGGATTTACAAAAAAGCGCCGCGGAACTTGCAGCGAGCATTCAACAGCTTGCCGGCGAAAAATTCGGGCATGAAATCGAGCTGCGTATATCGCAGGCGCAGAGCGAGGCACATAAAATAACGAACAGCATGACAAAGAGAATCTTTCGCAACTGAGCGGGGAGTTTTTACGAGCTCCGCTTTACATTTTAGGAGAATAATTATGCGGCATATTTATTTGATACGGCACGGTCAGCCGGACTTTCCAAACGAAATTCCGCTCTGCATCGGGAGAACTGACCTCCCGATTTCTGAAGAGGGGGAGCAAAGGGCTCGTCTTCTGGGTGAGTTTTTCTCGGAAAAATCTCTCACCGCCGTTTATTGCAGCACTCTGACGCGCTCCGTGCAAACCGCAAGAATTCTTGGTGAGGGACGCTTCGAGCCGATACAGGTAGAAGATCTGCAGGAACTTGACTGCGGGTTGTGGGAAAATCTCACTTTTGACGAAATAAAAAATAAATTTCCCGGGCAATATGAAAAACGCGGAATCGACCCGGAGGGTTTGTCACTGGAGCTAGGAGAGAGCTTTTCGGCGGGTATTTCCCGTTTTAAAGCGGCAATTGAAAAGATAATAAGCGAAAGCTTCGGCGATATCGCGGTTGTCGCACATGCTTCCGTTAACCGTCTTTTTATATGCACTGTACTGAACAAGAATTTTAATGAGCTGTATTCTATACCGCAGCCCTACGGCTGTATTAACGAGATTATGATTGAAGACGGAATACTTACTGTCGGGCGAATGGGATTTTTGCCTTCTGATATTCCGGAGGAAAAGGAAATTGAGAGCCTTTGGAAAAAGTATAACACGCCCGAAAATGTAATCGCCCATTGCCGAGTCGTCGCCGACAAGGCCGAACAAATTGCGGGGGAACTTGAAAAGGGCGGCCTGATTCTGGACAAAAAGCTGATTTTTACCTCGGCTCTTCTTCACGATATAGCGCGAGCCCTGCCGAATCACGCCGAAAGAGGGGCAAGATGGTTGGTAAGGGAGGGCTACGAAAAAGTGGCGGCACTTATAGCCTGCCACCACGACTTGGGTGAGGACGAAAACGACCCCATTACGGAAAAAACGGTGCTTTATCTTGCGGACAAGCTTGTTATAGACAACAGGGAAGTAACGCTGAACGAAAGGTTTGCGCTAAGCGCCGAAAAGTGCGTGACGGATGAGGCGAGAGCCTCTCATGAAAATAAATATCGGGAGGTGCTGAACACGCAAAAACGGGTGGAAAGAGCGCTTTTTGGATGAAATTAAAAGAAGAAGGGACAAAAACAAGCGTTTTTGTCCCTTCTTATGTTTTATCAAATATGTACCTGACTGGGGGGATATGGAATTTAGGGAGTTCACTGCGGGCAAAGTCACGCTGCGGTGACATCCTTGTTTTCTTTGCCCTTCTCGCAGAGAAAACACAGGAGCGTTCCGCCGACGGAATTGCCTAAAATCAGCACAGCCAGAGTAACAAAGTTTAAATTTCCGGCAAGATTGAAATAAAACATATCGGCAATGCAGTGCTCAAAGCCGGAAACAATAAATATCATTACCACAAAGATTATCGAAAGAGCCTTGCCGACGTAGCTTTCGATTGAACGAAACAAGTCAACACCGAGAAACATCAGCATTCCGCAGAAAATCGCCAGGACAAACATGCTTATGTAGCTGTCGTCTAATTTGATTTGAGTAACTTTTGTCACGGTATCCATTATGTCCATTCGGGTTAGCCTGATAAGAAATGCCGTGCATAAAGTGCCAAGAAAGTTGCCGACAAGTGTTATCCCCAACATTCCGACATATTTCCAGTTGAGATTAAGCACAAGATAACCGATTTTTCCCGTGTAAAGGTTAAGATTCAAGTTGACAATTGCAAACAAAGCAAAGGAGAAAAGAAAGCTGCCGCTTACTTTGTCGGGACTCATTAGGTAGACAACGCCGCCCATGCTCACAAGCACTCCGGCCAAAAAACTTCTGATTAAGATCCGCATAGCGCACCCCTTATTTTCTTTTTGTGCGAGAAGAAAGGCGGGTCGTTTTTCTTGCCTCATAACGATATTATACAGGACCGGGAACTAAACTTCAATACAAGCATTTAGACGACTATTTAACGCAAAACCGAATAAAAATGTGCAAAAGAGAAAGAAGTGCAAACTTTTTAGAAAAGCTTATATAATCGCACCTCAAAATATTTTCAGTAAAACGTCACGCCTAGCATACAATGTGATAGCAAGATTAAGGAGGCTGCACGATGTATGAGCGAAAAGCAAACTGTTTTGACAAAAGCCTGACTTCAAAACAGCAGCAGTTATTTAACACCCTGCGAAGGCTTTGGTCAGAGCATGTGATGTGGACGCGTTCTTTTATAGTCAGCACTGCGTTTAATCTCGGAGACTTGGAATATGTAACGAAGCGCCTGCTGCGAAATCCCGCTGATTTTGCGGAGCTGCTAAAACCGCTTTACGGAGCTTCCACTGCCGCAAGATTTCAAGAGCTCCTCACGGAGCACCTCTCAATAGCGGGGCAGCTGGTAAACGCGGCAAAGGCGGGGAACACCGCAGCCGCAGACGAGCTTCGCAAAAAATGGTACGCAAACGCCGATGATATGGCCGCTTTTTTGAGCGAAATGAATCCTTTCTGGTGCAAAAAGGCGTGGCAGACCATGTTCTATGATCATTTAAAAATGACCGAAAACGAAGCGGCGCAAATACTTAGTGGGAAAAACGAAGCAAGTATCAGTGAGTTTGACGCCATTCAAAAACAGGCGCTGGAAATGGGAGATTACATGGCAAGCGGAATAATGAGGCAATTTCGACTTTGAGAAACGAAAAACGACTGTCCGACGGATAAGCGGGACAGTCGTTTTTAATTGGTATAAAATTCGAAAAACCGAGACCCAGATCAGCTCTTTTCCTTCGGCAGACGAAAGCGGCTTTCGGGAGCGGCTTTTATCACCACCGCGTTTCCGGTTCTGGGGTGATTGAATTCCAAGAGACTTGCGTGCAGACCGAGCCTTCCGAGCGGAGAGCCGTGCGCGCCGTATTTTTTGTCGCCTACCACGGGGTGCTTTAGGTCCTTCATGTGAACGCGAATCTGGTTTTTGCGACCTGTTTCAATGAGCACGCGCAGGTAGGAGTAGCGCGCGTTTTCCTTTATGACTTCATAATTGGTTATGGCTCTTTGACCCTCGCCGCTTTGCACGGAATAGACGAGGTGGGTGGAGGTTTCACGCAGGAGACTGTCGCAACGTCCGCGCTTTTCGGCAAAAATGCCCTCGCAAATTGCGAGATATTCGCGTCTTTTGATCTCTTCCCACGAGGCCTGAAGCTTATCGCGCATTTCCGCGCTCTTTGCAAAAAGCAAAACACCCGAGGTGTCGCGGTCAATGCGGTGAACAACATAGAGCGGCTCAATTCCCGCGTCTCGCAGAAGTCTTATGGCGGTGTTTTCTTTTTCGGTGTCGCTTGCCACGGAAAGTAAGCCTGCCGGCTTGTTAATTGCCAGAAGGTCGGAATCCTCATATATTATTTCAAGCGGAGAATCGTACGAGCTGCTTTTTGACTGACTGATTTTAATGGTCTGTCCGCGCTTAACGGGAAAGTCAAATTTGCTTGTCACCGTGCCGTCAACGGAAATCATGCGGTGTTCAAGATAGGATTTTACCTTTCCGGCGGGGAGCGAATTTAGCTCTTTTCGCACGCAGTCCAGTAGTCCGCCGTTTTCTCTGACTTCAAAAACGAAGTCTTCCTTAAGGTTTTTCAATAGTTGTCATCCTTTACAGTATTGCTTATATTAAATCCATTCTAGCATTATATCGGGCTCCGGGCAAGTCTTGGGATTTTTATTTTGAATTCTCCGGTGGGGTGCTGTATAATGAACGCAGAAAAGACTCGCAAGGACTCTTTCCTACATAAAGCAGGGTAATTCAGCCTGAGCGTATTTTAGGTTCGGTTATAGAAAGGATAGATTCTGTATGTCGAAAATGCCGCTGCTTTTCATCGGCCACGGTTCTCCGATGAACGCCATTGAAAAAAACTCATTTACAAATACCTGGGCAGAAATTGCCGCAAAAATCCCCAGACCGGAGGCTGTTGTTTGCGTTTCGGCGCATTGGACAACAGACGGAAGCTGTGTGAGCGACAATGAGCACCCCAAGACGGTCTATGACATGTACGGATTTCCGCAGGCTTTATATGAGGTGAAATATGCTGCTCCGGGTGCGCCGAAAATTGCGTATATGCTGAGAGAGCTTGCGCCGAATGTGCGGATTGATAACAGCTGGGGAATTGACCACGGCGCATGGTCGGTTTTGCGCGTAATGTATCCATACGCCGATGTTCCGCTAATCCAGCTTAGTCTCAACCTGAAAGGGGACAGACGGTATCATTTTGAGCTGGGACAGAAGCTGAAAGTTCTGCGTGAAAAAGGGGTTATGATTCTGGGCAGCGGAAATGTCGTCCATAATCTCGGCAGAATTAACTGGGATATGAGCGGCGGCTACGCATGGGCGCAGGAATTCGACGATTACATCAGGGAAAATATAGAGCGCCGTGAATTTCAAAATGTCGTTGATTACCGAAAAGCCGGAAAATCCGCACAGGAGGCCTTCTACACGACCGAACACTTTGACCCGCTGCTTTACATCCTTGGTGCTTCCGATGAAAATGACAGCTTGACTGTATTCAATAACGAGTGCCTCTTGGGCTCGCTTTCAATGACCTGCTATTTATTTGAAGCTTAGGGTTGGAATTAAACGATTTGTCATATTTTTCTAAGGGGGTATTTGCTTGCCTTTTTTCTGTAAATACTGCGGTACAATGCTTGACGACGGGAGCAAATTCTGCAAAAAATGCGGAGCGGCGCTTGTTCCCACCCCGACGGCGCGGGAAACCTCGTTTTTTCAAAGCGGCAGTCTGCCTCCCAATGTCGTCCGTTGTACCGACGGTAAGTTTCGCTGGACTTATGAATTGGAGCTTTTTAAAAACCCTGTTCTTTTTATTCTGACCACAAAAATTTTCATGTGTATTCTCGCGGGAATTTGGCTGTTCATAAACATTATTTGCCTCGACGACTCCAATTATTGGCCGGAGCGGTTTTTATCCATCGGAAAGGTCTTTTTAATTGCTGTTCCCTGTGTAATGCTGCTTGTCGGTATAAGCTACCTCATATATGCCGCGATTATGGGTGGCAGCTACTGCGCGGTTTTTGAAATGGACGAAAACGGCATAAACCACATACAAATGCCGAAGCAATACAAAAAAGCGCAGGTAATAGGCATTATTGCCACTCTGGCGGGGGCGCTTTCGGGTAATATGGGCGCAACCGGGGCGGGACTTCTTTCCATGGGAAGACAGAGCATGTACTCTGAATTTGCGTCGACCCGCAGAATTAAGGCGGTCAGACGGCAAAATACAATCAAAGTAAACGGAACGCTCATGCACAACCAGATTTATGTGCCGTCCGAGGATTATGATTTTGTGCTGAGCTATATGATAAGCCGCTGCCCGAGAGCAAAGTATTGAGGATGGTGTGGGCACATAGAAATTGAAAAACATAGAAGGGGCACAAAATGACCAAAACAAATGCAATGCGGCTTTTGGAAGGCGCGGGGATAGCTTACAAAACTGCGGAATACAGCTATGACGAGAGCGACCTCTCCGGTCTTCACGCCGCGAAGGAAATCGGAATGCCGCCCGAACAGGTGTTCAAAACTCTCGTGGCAAGAGGGGACAAGACAGGTATAACCGTTTTTTGCATACCTGTGTGCTGTGAGCTTGATTTGCGCAAGGCGGCGGCAGCGTCAAACAACAAGAAAATCGAGATGATTCACGTTAAGGAACTGCTTGATTTGACAGGTTATCTGCGCGGCGGCTGTTCACCGATTGGGATGAAAAAGCTCTACCCGACCTTTATTGACGAAACGGCGCAGCTTTTTGAGATAATATCCGTGAGCGCAGGAGTGCGCGGACAGCAAATACTAATTAACCCGACTGAGCTTTTTGGTTTCGTCGGCGCACAGGAAGCCGACCTTACGGCGTGAAACGGAAATATAAGCTCTGCATGAGAACAGGAGAAACAGAAATCTATTATGATTACTCTTATTAAACCAAGCAAAGAATATGCGCTTGATGTATTCAAATATAAAGACGAAATGAATGCCGCGGGTAATACGGGAATGGATGGCTGCGGCGGACTTGACAGATTTTCCGATTTTGACGAGTGGCTGAAATTTCTTGAATCACTTACGGACAGGAATAAAATCGATCCATTATCAGGCTTTGTAGAGGGAAGTCATTATCTTTTGGTCGACGACGTCAGAAAAAAAGTTCTGGGAATGGTCAATCTGCGGCACTACCTGAACGACTTTCTTTTTCGGGTCGGCGGTCACATCGGCTACTCCGTACGCCCCGACGAGAGGGGACGCGGCTACGCCAAGCTTCAGTTAAAATTGGCACTGGAGAAAATCGCAGAGCAGGGGGTAAGGGATGTTCTGATTACCTGCACCTGTGACAACGAGGCCTCCGCCAGAACAATTGAAGCCTGCGGTGGGGTGCTCGAAAATGTAATCCACTCGCCCGAATACGGCTGCGATATAAAAAGGTACCGAATACATATTTAGCATTAAGATATATCAAAAGGGACCGCCCTAAGGCGGCCCCTTTCTTTTTGGGGGGTAATATATATGAGGGAGAGGAATAGCAAAATTAAGTAACTGTATGCTCACGCACGCCGAAACACGGTTTGTGCAAAGGAAAATAACTCAAAACTCATGTTTTGGCGCCATCGCCGCCGCTTCAAAGATTTTTTACGGTTACGGAGCTTACTGTGTTGTTGTCACCGAACACAACTTCAATGATTGAGCCGACGGTAATATCCGAAATTGTGCCCGCGGTGCTCGCGCCCATGTTCTCGATTGTGATCACGGTTGAATCGGTTATCGACATAGTTGCGCTTTCGTCGCCCGCGGTAAAGCCTGACATTGCGCCGCCACCTGCGGGTGCTTCGCCTGATGGCGCTTCACCTGAGCCGCCGCCCGTGGGGGCCTCGCCTGATGGCGCTTCACCTGTGGGTGCTTCGCCTGTGGGTGCTTCGCCTGTGGGTGCTTCGCCTGAACCTTCAACAGCGGGTGGCTCGGCAGCAGGCATTTCTGCAAGTTCACCCAGTAAAAGAGTAACGGTATTTCCGTCAACGGCGGTTACCTGTCCCGTTACGGTGGTGTTGCTTAAATTGCTTTCGGAATTACTGCCGCAGCCTGTAAGAAAAAGAGTCAGAATTGCGGCGCAGAGAGAGCAGGTCAGAACTTTTTTCATCCCAATTTTCCTTTCAAACATGAAATTCGGAAATTTCATTTGCTTGCCGAAAATATACATTTTGAGCTTTAATTTTACTTTAAATTTCCATTAGTTTCATTTTTTTATTAAATTCCCTCTGTATGAAAAAGAAGGCCCCCCAAAAGGATGCCTTCTTTGAAACGCAATTTAATTATTTAACTCAGCTGTAAATCTTCCCAACTAGCCTGTTGCAGAGATTAGTCGGCAGAATTTTTGAGATGAAAACAAACAGCTTGTATTTCCCGCCCGCAGTATATAGCACTTTGGGATTTCTCTTTTGCGAGACACGGTAAATAACTCCTGCGATAAAATCAGGCGTCATACCATTAAGCTCGTCTTTTTCCATCGAAGAAACAGCTCTTTTTATCGTTTCGCCATATAACGCCGAGCCGTCCTCGTTCTTTTCACGTGCCGCGGTGAAGCCCGTGTGCACATCCCCCGGCATAACGGCGCTGACGCGGATTCCGAAGGGGCGAACCTCGTTGGAGAGCGCGAGCGTCAGCGAGTTTATCGCAGCTTTCGTTGCGGAATAAAACGCCTGAAACGGAATAGAGAGGGGAGCCGCGACAGAACTTAAATTTATTATTCGCGAGCCCGCGCTTCTCCGCAGATAGGGCAGCGCCTCTTTGCAGCACAAGAAGGTACCGAAAAAGTTTACGTCAAAAATTCTGTGCGCCTTATCCAAATCTGTGAACTCAACAGCGCCTGATATGCCCATACCTGCGTTGTTAATAAGAAGGTCAAGCCGCCCTTCCTTGTCGAAAATTTCTTTAAAGGCTCTTTGAATGTCCTCGGGCACGGTTATGTCGGCGCTTATGTGCTTAACGCCGTTTTCGCTTTTCCCTGTGCGGCTCAGCTCATAAACAGTATAGCCTTTGCCTGCGAATAGGGAGGCAGTGCTTTTGCCGATGCCGCTGCTGCCGCCCGTTATAACAACTACATTGCCCATTTGCTTCTCCCCAGAACCTCCTTGATTTTGTCCATTGCCTCGTCAAGAATCGCCTCGGTGTGCGAGGCCATATAGCTTGTGCGCAAAAGACACTCGGCGGGTGGAGTTGCGGGTGGGAGAACGGGGTTGACGTAAACGCCCTCCTCATAGAGTTCCTTTGCGATTCCGAGAGTTCGGAAGGCCTCAAAGGTGAAAATGGGAACTATCGGCGTTTTGCTTTCGCGATGGGCTATACCGCGCTCCGTCAGTCCGTCGCGCACATATTGAGAAATATCAGCAAGCCTTGTCACAAGCTCGGGGTGAGCCTTGAGCTCGCGCAGGGAGGCAAGAGCACAGGCACAGCTTGCAGGGGTCATTGAAGCCGAGAATATAAACGGGCGCGAGCTGTGGCGAACGAAATCCGCCACCTTCGATGAGGAGGCCATATAGCCGCCAAGACTTGCTAGCGATTTTGAGAAGGTTCCCATATAAATGTCAACCTCGTTTTCAAGGCCGAAAAGGCTGGCCGTTCCGCGCCCGCCCTCGCCGACAACACCAAGTCCGTGAGCATCGTCAACCATTGTGCGTGCGCCGTATTTTTTTGCGAGCCTGACGATCTCGGGCAGATTTGCTATATCGCCGCCCATGCTGAAAACGCCGTCCGTGACAATCAAAATGCCTGCAGTCTCGGGAACGCTTTGAAGAAGGCGCTCAAGCTCCTCCATATCGTTGTGCTTATAACGGAGCATTTTTCCGTAGCTCAGTTTGCAGCCGTCATAAATACTTGCGTGGTTTTCCTTGTCACAGATAACATAGTCCGTGCGTCCGACGATGGCACTGATAATGCCGAGATTTGACTGGAAGCCCGTTGAAAAGGTGACAACCTCCTCCTTGTGGAGAAACTCGGCAAGCTCGGCTTCAAGCTCGAGGTGCATTTTAAGAGTGCCGTTCAGAAAACGTGAACCGCTGCAGCCGGTGCCGTATTTTTCAACTGCTTTAATTCCGGCCTCAACTACATTTGGGTTAATGGTCAGACCCAGATAGTTATTTGAACCGAGCATAATTCTGCGTTTGCCCTCCATTATAACTTCGATGTCCTGACGGGACTCGAGCGCATGGAAATAAGGGTAAACGCCCTTGTCACGCGCTTCGTCTGCCATTGATCTATGCTCGCACTTTTCAAAAATATCCATAATATTCTCCTTCAGCTCTGTTCTTTCACATCCGAGTGAACGACATTTGAAATTTCATTTGCCAGGTGCTGCGAAAGCTTTCGCAAAACCGCGTTTTCTTCCTCCGAAAAAACTTTGGTAATGTTCGATAGGTCGGGCATCTGCGTTCCGTAATAATCGCGGAATTTTTTTGTGACCACAAGACGGCATTCGCGCTTGTCGCTTTCGCCGGACTCCTTCGTTATATAGCCCTTGGACACAAGGGCGTTGACTTTGTAGGAGGCGTTCGGCTGTGAAATGCCGATGAAATCCGCGAATTCACCTATGGTCGGCTCACCGAGAAGGTAGATAACCTCGACTGAAAACGCCTCAGTCGCGCTTAGGCTTCCGGGTTTTTCGTTGATGGTAGCGAATAGATTCTGGTAATGTACAAGTCGTAAATAGCGGTAGATTTCCTCAAAATCTGTCGGCATGCGATACTCCTTTACAATACTTAAAATATTTTATATAAAATATTAAATACATAATAGCATTGTCTTTTGCCTTATGCAAGCTGCAAACTAAACAATAATTTTCTGATTTACGGCGCAACTTTGACAATATATCAGGTGTGATAAAAAACAGTCGGCGCTTTCGGAGCCTGAAGGAGCAAATATGCGTCACTTTTATGAGTTGTGACTAAGGCGGAGCAGTTTTCAGCCTAAAAATTATGGTACAAGCAGGGTTTAAATCTGACGAAAAGTATAGTATAATGCGGGTAATATTATTATATTTGATTCGGGGAATGGGCTTATGAAAAACGAAACGATTCTGGTTCTTGATTTCGGCGGACAGTATAAGGAGCTTATCGCCTCCCGCGTGCGGCAGCTGCTGGTATATTCGGAGATAAAGCCGGGAAATCTTACCGCAGCCGAAATTCGTAAAATTGCTCCCATCGGGCTTATTCTCACGGGAGGACCTAAAAGCGTTTACGGTGAGGACGCCCCCAAATGCGACCCCGAAATATTTACGCTGGGCATTCCCGTTTTGGGAATTTGCTACGGTATGCAGCTGATGTGCCACACGCTCGGCGGAAAGGTTACGTCGGGGCTTGGAGGCGGAGAATACGGGAGAATCCGCACGAAGCTCCAAACCGGACACAAGCTCTTTGAGGGGCTGCCGGAAAAGGCCATGACTCTTATGAGCCACGGTGATATGGTTGGGGACCTGCCCGAGGGTTTTACTCGCGTTGCTTCAACCGCGCACTGCAAGAACGCAGCCTGTATCTGCGAAGAACGCGGGCTTTACGCAGTGCAGTTTCACCCCGAGGTCAAGCATACAGACAGGGGAACGGAGCTTCTCCGCAACTTCCTTTACGGAATCTGCAAGGCGAAGGGCGACTATAACATTGACGATTATCTGGAGTCGGCGGCTTCCGAAATCAGAAAAAAAGTGGGGGACAAGGAAATTCTGCTTGCCCTTTCAGGCGGAGTGGATTCGTCCGTCTGCGCGGCGTTAATTGAGAAAGCCGTTCCGGGTAAGCTCACCTGCGTTTTTGTCGACCATGGTCTTATGCGTAAAAACGAGGGCGATAAGATTGAGGCGGTCTTTTCAAACAGAGCGCTCAATTTCATAAGAGTAAACGCGGCGGAGCGCTTCCTTCGCGAGCTTAAGGGCGTTGCCGATTCCGAAAAGAAACGCAAAATAATCGGAAAAGAATTTGTAGAGGTATTTCAGGAGCAGGCAAAAAAGCTCGGCGATATTCCGTTTTTGGCGCAGGGCACTATTTATCCCGATGTGGTCGAATCCGGCGGAGGAACAACCGCAACGATTAAAAGCCACCATAATGTCGGCGGCTTGCCGGAAAATATCGGCTTTGACGGTCTTGTTGAGCCTCTTAGGGGCCTTTTCAAGGACGAGGTGCGTGCGCTCGGCAGAAAGCTGAAGCTTCCCGATGAACTGGTTGATCGCCAGCCCTTCCCGGGACCGGGACTTGCCGTTCGCGTTTTGGGTGAAATCACACCTGAAAAGCTGGAAATCCTTCGCGAGGCGGACAGCATTGTCTGCGAGGAAATCGGCAAGATGAAAACGCCGCCCAGCCAGTACTTCGCGGTTTTGCCCGGCGTTCGCAGCGTCGGAGTGGCGGGTGATGAGCGCAAATACGACGACGTTATTGCTGTTCGCGCAGTTATTACAAGCGACTTTATGACAGCTGAATACGCGCCGCTTTCGCACAGTCTGCTTTCGAGAATTTCATCGAGAATTTCGAACGAGGTCAAGGGCGCGGGACGCGTCGTTTACGACATCTCGGGGAAGCCCCCCGCAACAGTCGAGTGGGAATAAAAAATTAAAAAGCGCTCAGGCGAGCCTTCGCTTGAGCGCTTTTAATCTAGATTTTCCTCACTTGAAAAGAGTTTTGCAACGCTTACCATATTGTGTTACAATCTCCTTGTATTATTTTCGGCGCAATTCATTGATTTCAATGAGACTTTGGGGAGAACACAAATGCTTTCGCTTCTGCTAGCCATTATTTACATATCGTTTATAAGTCTCGGACTGCCCGATTCTCTGCTCGGCGCTGCCTGGCCGAGTATGTACGGCGGACTAAATGTTCCGCTTTCCTACGCGGGAATTGTTTCCGTTCTGATAGCGGTGGGAACCATCGTTTCAAGCCTCTTCAGCGTGAGAGTAATCCGTAAATTCGGAACGGGAAAAGTGACCGCCATCAGCGTTCTGATGACTGCGCTCGCGCTTTTCGGTTTTTCAATGTCGCACTCATTTATCGTTCTTTGTCTTTGGACCATTCCTTATGGGCTGGGCGCGGGCGCGGTGGATACGGCGCTTAACAACTTTGTGGCGCTCCATTACAAGGCAAGGCACATGAGCTGGCTCCACTGCTTTTGGGGTGTCGGCGCGTCCATCGGACCGAATATCATGGGCTATTACTTAACGGGAAATCTGGGCTGGAACAGCGGTTTTCGCGCTGTCGGGCTTATTCAGGCGGTGCTGACCGCTATTCTCTTCATCTCGCTGCCCCTGTGGAAAAATAGCGCTCTTTCAAAGGAAGAAGAACAGAAGGCTGTAAAAAGCCTTAAGCTAAAGGACCTGCCGCTAATAAAAGGTGCAAGACCTGCCATGCTCGCGTTTCTTCTTTACTGCGGACTTGAATCCACAACGGGTCTGTGGGGCAGTACCTACATGGTAACGGCGAAAGGACTTTCACCCGACGACGCGGCAAAATGGATATCCATGTTCTATCTTGGCATAACCGGCGGTAGGTTTTTAAGCGGCTTTGTCACAATGAAGCTGAGCTCCCGCAGCATGATTCGCTTGGGACAGGCAATCGCCCTAGTCGGAACGGTGGTTTTACTGCTGCCCTTGCCGAATTACTCGATTTATATCGGCTTTGTCCTGATTGGGCTGGGCTGCGCTCCGATTTACCCGAGCCTTATGCACACTACGCCAGAGAATTTCGGCAGGGAGCAGTCACAGGCCATGATGGGAATCCAAACCGCCTGCGCCTATCTTGGCGCAACTTTGGCTCCGCCGCTCGCGGGTCTTTTAGTTGAGAGAGTGAGCGTTAAGCTTTATCCGTTTTTACTGCTTACGATGGTCATTTTAATGATAGTCGCGGTTGAGCGTCTTTACGGCGGCAAGCACAATTCTGAGGCATAGGCATATTGATAGCGTTCAATTTTTAACTTGGGAGGGCTTTGTATGGAATGGAGCAAAAAGTTTGAACAGGCAGCCCAGCCGAGCTTCGAGGAAATCGAGGCGTTTATCGGCAGCAATCTCTGGCAGGAGCTTAATTCCGCATTGCAGGAGAGATGCAGCATTAAGCCTGCCCTTTCCTTCAGCAAGTGCGCCGCGCAGCCGGGCTGGAACGTGAAATATAAAAAAGGCGGCAAATCGCTTTGCACGCTCTACCCGATGGACGGGTTTTTCATCGCGCTTGTCACAATCGGCAACAAGGAAACCCACGAACTGGAGCAAACGCTCTCATCATATTCCGAGTACACGCAGGACTTGTATCGGCGCACTTCGTTTTCCTGCGGCGGACGCTGGCTTATGATTAACGTAACCGAAAAGGCAATTTTGAACGACATAGTGAATCTTGTTGACCTGAGGGCGAGAACAAAATAATTGAGCGATAAAAAAGAAAGCCCCGTCTTTGAGGGTGCGTCTTAGGGATTAACCATCCCGGAAAAATATCGGCATAGTTTGGTATGTATGTACCGGCTATGCCGATTTTTCTTGCTCCGGTGCAGGTGTAGTTGCTGTCGGCGTGAATTCACCTATGCAGTTCCAGACGATTCCAATGCGCTGTACCCGTCTGCCATCGATGCGCTCGGCTTTGTAGACGATGACCTTTCCTGCGAATTCGCGTATCATTTCCGCTGTCAGTTCCCGAACATCTGTGTACTTCCGTACTATGGTGAGGAACTGGTCAACATTGAGCGCACTTTCGTGTTCGGTGGTCATGGTGCGTTTCAGTTCCGTCACACGGCTTTCCAGGGTATGCTGCTCTCCCTCGTAGCTGGCGGTCATCTTGGCAAAACGCTCGTCGGAAATCTTGCCGGACAGGTTATCCTCGTAAAGGCGCTGGATAATATCGTCCAGCTTGGATATACGCGCCTGTGACTGCTCCAGCTCTCGTTTGCTGTCCCGGAGGCTCTTGTCGAGGTCTGCCCTTGACTTGGATGTCACCATCTGCACGAACTCGCTTTCACGCTCACACGCAAACGCCGTTATCTGACGAATACCGTCAAGGAGCGCCTCCTCGACCACCACATTTCGTATCTGATGCGAACTGCAGCCGCCCTTGATTTTACGGTAGGTGGCACATACGAAATACTCCTTATCGTGCTCCCAGCCTCGATGTCGGACTTGGTACAGCTTGGCTCCGCAGTCAGCGCAGAACAACATCCCGGAGAGGATCGGCATTTCACCCATCGGCGTCACTCTACGCCTGCTATCGCGTATCTTCTGCACTGTCTCGAACACCGACTGCTTGATAATCGCCTCGTGTGTATTCTCGAAAATTTGCCACTCGGATGGGTCGTTCTTGAGCTGCTTTTTGTTCTTGTAGGACTTGCGGTAAGTCTTGAAGTTTACCGTATGCCCCAGATACTCCTGCCGAGAGAGCATATGGACGATGGTGCTGCTACGCCAAATATAGTCATCATCGTGACCTCTGTTGTCTGGAATAGCTACGCCAATCGCTTTGGCGTGTGCCGTGGGATTCATTATGCGCCTTTTGTTGAACTCCTTGGCAATCTGCGTCGGTCCGTAGCCGTCCATGCACAAGTGAAACGCCTGACGCACCACCTCTGCGGCTTCCTCGTCAATGACCCAGTGCGTTTTGTCCTCCGGGTCTTTAATGTAGCCGTAGGGAGGATTCGTACAGAGAGGTTTGCCGTTTTGCCCTTTCGCCTTGAACACAGCGCGAATTTTCTTGCTCGTGTCCTTGGCGTACCATTCGTTGATGATGTTGAGGAATGGCGTAAAATCGCTGTCCTGCTGGTTGGCGCTGTCGACGCCGTTGTTGATAGCGATGAAACGGATGTCAGAGCCGGGAAAGAACACTTCCGTGTAGTATCCGACTTTGAGGTAGTCTCTACCGAGACGGCTCATGTCTTTGACGATGATTGTGCCGATGCCGCCTTCCTCTGCAAGCGCAATGAGGCGCTGCCAGTCAGGACGGTCGAAGTTCGTGCCACTGTACCCGTCATCAACGAAAAGCTGCGTGTTGCCGAATCCGTTGTCGTCAGCGTACTTCTGGAGTATGGCTTTCTGGTTCTTGATGCTGTTACTATCGCCTTGCAGCTCATCATCACGGGAGAGGCGGCAGTAGAGTGCTGTGACCTTGCTATCATTCTTCACAGTAGTAAAAGACTGTCTGTTAATATTCATTTTTTCCTCCTTTCCGACAGTCTTCAAGCGGTACTACATATTCGCGTACTACTGCGAAGAAGTCAAGCAGTATTGTGTTATGATGCCAGCCTTATTTTCTGGCGTTCCAGTTCGCCCAGAATCATGCGTTTCAGCTTGTCATAAGCGGTTTCTTTAGCGGTATCGCTGACCGCTGATTCTATAATATAGAGCGTGTCACCGATGACTTTTTCGGTCACGCTCACAGGCTTGTTGTCCATGTGGATTCCTCCTATCAATTAAAATCGTATATGACGGTGAACGAAACGTTCAGCTTAACATGACGTCTCGAATCGTTACCCCATCTGATGATGGGCATAGGGGGATAGCAAATCTCTACACCCTTTCATCTCGGACAACGGTGTGGGGCTTCGTGTGAATAAAAAGCGAATTCAAACGGGTAATATACCCCCGCAGGGTCGGTGGACTGCCAAATTGCAGACAATCCACCGATTTTCGGTGTTATTAGTTGCCGTCAGCGCCAGCCATTTTCAAGACTTTCACGGCTTCATTTCGGACAAGCACACCGTCTATGCGCTCGTGAGCGGCAAAGCCAATCATGCCGGAAACCATGTACTTTTCGGTAAGAATACGCACCGAAAGTGGCTTTCTTTCGAGAAGCCAGAAGTAGGATAGGTCGCCGACAGCGACAGCATCATTGCCTGCGGCCATATCGGGCATAAAGTTGGAGATGACGACAGGCTTTCCAAAAATGGTATCATCGGTACCGCGCCAGAGATAGTTGCCGGTGCTGTCCTTAAGGCTACGCAGCGCCAGTGCCGTTGCATCGTTCATCAGCCACACGCTGTTTTTGCGATATTCCGGTTTCACAGAGAAGTACAGCGCAATTACCTCATCTCCGGTGATAGCAGTCCCGCCAGCGGCTGTAACGCCTACATCTGCGGAAGTGAGCAAGCCGGTAGGCTCGCCATCGCCGGATCCGTTCAGAAGCACCTTTTCCTCGGCTCTGCCAAAGCGACGGGCAAAATCCGATTTGAGATATTTGTCCACATCAAAATGGGCATCCGTGACAAAGCTGTGGTTCAGCTTAGCGAGAGCTGCGATTTTGTAAGCACTGAAGGTCAGCTTAGTGAAAGCGTCGCTGTCCTCCGGGTATGCGACCTCTTCCGAAATGACTTGCGCGTCTGCGGTTGCGGCAACCGTCTGGAGATAGCCGTCGCTGACGCTGGTCAGTACCGTGCCGTACCTACGGAAAAGGTTCTCACGTGTGAGTGCCTCTTTGTAGTCACCGGCGAAGCCGTAGGGCAGCATATAGCTTCCGCTGTCAAAGCCCTCAAACAGGCTACGATCGGTGTTGGCATCCGTCTTGCAGCGGATTAGGTTCTGAAATGCTCTGTTGTAGTCCAAAGAAGTGTACATGGTAAATCCTCCTGTTATATAAGTTTTTTTAATCTGGGGTCACATTCTGTACAGACAAGCGTTTTGCTGTCGATTGCCTGCAGAAGATGTTCGTTTGTTTCGTGCCAAGGACAGAAGATGCGCATATGCTTGGCGTTCACGGGCAAACCGTTACCGGTTCTGCCGAGGGTAAACACACCGCTGCTATCTTCCTTGAGATAGAAGTCAGCTCCGGCGTTTTTGGCGCTTTCGATGGTGTGGTCGGCAAGCATTTTGCGATAAATGCCTTTGTGGATTTTTGATTTAAAGAGTGCTATCACGCACTCTGACCAGCTGTGATTCATGTTTGCAGCATCCTTTCCGGGACAAAGCCCTTATTGGAGAAACCGGTATTCACGCTTAGTGCAGAAATCCGTGACCTCTGCATAGCTTCTGAAGTGCCACAATCATAGGCACCGCCTCCTTTCTCACGCTGGGGCAGGTATGTGGCAGGTTTTTATGGTCATCTCAAATGTTCCTATATAGAGAAGGACTGTTTTTGTCTGCCACAATCTGCCCCACGCATTATTTCAGAAATTCCATCCCTTCTCGCACCTTGTAGCCGAGCAGTAGCGTGGTCTTCTCCCCGCCGGTGTTGGGACGCCGCCTGACCACGGTGCCGAATTTGCGCAGTTCATGGTTGAAGTTCCGGCTGTTCTCGGTGTAGCAGCCGTTATCGCTGCACCAGCGACGGTACTCATCGTACACAGCGGCTGTGCGGGTCTCGGCATCAGTGTCCGGCTGCAGCCGTTCATCCGCGAACTGCGCGATTTTGTCGCTTTCGTGGGAGTACGCCATCGTTGCCTCCGTTACGGCTTTTGGCACTGTAAAGCCCTCCTGCCGTAGCAGCTCATAGCCTTTGAGCAGCCAGTTGAGAATAGCGCTCTTGGCCTCCGGTTCGGAAAATGCGGCTTTCAGGGTCTTGTCCTGCTCCCATTCCTCGAAATGCCTGTCGAATGGGATAATGAGAACGCGTCCGCTGGAGAAGAGCGTCATGTCGCTGATGATGGGCAAGTAGTTGGTGTTGACATACAGTTTGAATTGCGGTTGGAAGTCAAAGCTGTTCTCATTGAGAAAACGGGCGTTAAGGGTATCGTTGCCGGTCATGCTCTTGACCTGTGCCGCATTGAGCACCAGCCCACGGCTCGGCTCCGAGATATTGGCGAAGCGGATACCGGCAAGGCGGGCGATGTCCTCACTGGGATTCTGGCTGTTGACGTTCTGCTTTTGAGCAATCGTCTCCG
>CAYWNW010000015.1:0-38507 GCA_964459785.1 uncultured Oscillospiraceae bacterium
GATTCAGCAAAAAAGCAAGTCCTATTTCAGCATTGCTTTAAAAATAAAAAAGCAGGCTTAAAGCCCGCATAAATAGAAGGTGGGGAATAGCGGGCAAGCCGCTATTCCCCTGTTGTTTATATTCTCTGCCAAAGAGAGCTCATTCCGGGACAGAAATGAAGGCTCCATCAACATAAACAAAACCAAAAAGACGCTGAGATTAGATCATACCGCTTTTCTTTATGAGGTCCACAACAACATTGTTTTCAAGCTTTTCCTTGAGCATAATGACAACGGGCAGGATTACGGGCAGGAACACTTCAAGGGGCTTTCTGCCGTCCATAAGCTTCATTGTCGATTCCATCAGAACGCGAACATCGTAAACCGATGCAAACACTTCGGGAACACCGCGATCGACGTTGAGCAGGGTATAAACCGCTTCCATGCCGGTGCGGACTGCGAACTCGGTTGTGAAAACTGTGTCGCGCGGGGTCTCGACGTGCTCGCCGAGGAAGCCGAAGTTAACAGCTCCGTCGGGAACAACTTTCGGACGGTCGCCGGCAGCTCTGTTCTCGAAATATGTAGTAACATAAGGCATAATGCAGGGAACGGTGTTGGCGTGGTTGACAGCGAGGTCGTGGATTTTTTCCACGGGGACGCCCATGTGATAAAGCCACTCTTCGCAAATTTCAATACCGTTGCACTCGATTATGGGCTTTTTGATGTAATCACCGGGAACATAGTTATTGAGTGCATAAATCCAGCCGACAGCCTTATCCTTGGGCTGTGCCTTGAAGTGAGGCTGGCGGTTGAAGGTGAAGCTCAGAAGCCACTTGGAACCCTTAACGGTGATGATACCGCCCGTGACGACCTTGCCGCTCAAAACATCTCTCTTGCAGAGCTTCTCAACATAGGGAATGATTTCCTTGTCGATTGTTGTTGTTGCCGACTCCCAGAGGGTTTCCTTGATATTGCCGCAGAACTTCATGGGCTTGCCGAAGGAAGGATCCTGAGCCGCGATGTTTCTCCAAAGCTCCCATGATTTTCCCGTTCCCGGTTCATCCTTAAGCTTCGGCACCTCGGTATTGGTTCCAAGGGTCGCGTTATCGACATTGCTGCCGAGGGTTGAAAAGACATAATCGTTTTCTGTTAGGTCTATTTTCTCTTCCTTGCCGCCGCGGGTGAGAATGATTTGCTTTGCAACCTTCTTCTCGGGGCTGATATCGAAGAGGATGTTGGTTACGGTGCAGTTGAACTCAAAAGTTACGCCCGCGTCCTGCAGATACTTCTGAAGAGGAAGTATGAGGGATTCGTACTGGTTGTACTTTGTGAACTTAAGAGCCTTGAAATCAGGCAGGCCGCCGATGTGATGGATGAAACGCTGGATATAGAGCTTCATTTCAAGCGCAGAGTGCCATTTCTGGAAAGCAAACATAGTCTGCCAATATAGCCAGAAGTTTGTATCAAAAAATTCATCGTCAAAGAAATCGGTCATGGGTCTGTCATCAAGTTCTCTGTCGGGAGTCATGAAAAGCTTAAGAATCTGGGTTGCTGCACCCGGTGTAATATCAAATTTACCGTCGGTGTGTGCGCTCTCGCCGCCGGAAACAATAGCACGTTCAAGAGAGAAGTTGGGGTCATGCTTATTAAGCCAATAATACTCGTCGAGAACCGAAACACCTTCTGTTTCAATTGAGGGAATGGAGCGATATAAATCCCACAGACATTCAAAATGGTTTTCCATTTCGCGTCCGCCGCGGCAAACAAAGCCATATTTTTCGAGGAATGCTCCGTCACAGGCACCGCCGGAAACCGGGTCGGATTCAAAAATGTGAATATGCGAGCCCTTCATCTGAGCGTCGCGAACAAGAAAAGCAGCTACTGCCAGACCTGCAAGACCTGTGCCTACAATATAGGCGGATTTGTTGTCTACGCCCTCCGGCTTCTCCGGACGGGCAAAGGCTTCGTAATTTCCATTGCTGTAATACACAAAGATTCCTCCTAAGCTTTATTTGTCGCAAACAGTACAATTGTTTGAAGTTTGTACTTCTGCGAATCTGATTATAAAGGGTGGGTTAGTCTTTTTGTACAGTCAATTTCCAGCTGATGTTCTACTTTTGGACTGATTGACTAAATTGATTGAATTTTTGGCATAGTGCTCTCAATGCTTATTTTTCAGACATTTACACGCCCGTGTTTATATTCCGAGTACCCAAGCGCTTCTTATCACAATAAACGCCCGCATGACTTTAGCTCCGTCGTTTTTCGGACCGTCATGCGGGCGATATTTAAAACAAGTATGGATTATCTTAACACCGGCGCATGCGGTAATGCTTCAAGAGTTAAGAACCTCCAACAGACCGCTGATTACCGCCTCATCCACCTCCGGCATCTGCATGTGGATACTGCGCAGCGGCATTTGCAGCACAAAAGCAGGCAGCGAAGCTATATACTCCTCACCCGCCATTTCACCGAGAATCGCCGAGCCGACAGGATCGGAAAGCAGATCTCCGATAGTTGAATTGCGTGTAAAAAGAGCTCTTTTGCTATTATTTGAATTAACCCTGATTGTCGCCTTGAGCGGCGTAATCGCCGAGGAACCGCCGACAAGGATTTCGAACTCTCCGCTTTCAATGAGCCAGTCGTGCTCCGCCTCATCGTAGTAGCTGAAGGCGCGCTTATCCAAGGTAACGCTCACGGTCTTTTCTTCGCCCGGCTCCAGCTCCGTCTTAACAAAACCCTTCAGTTCCTTTTCAGGCCTTATCACACTGTACTCGCAGTCGCGGACATAAAACTGGACGATTTCCCTGCCTGACAATGAGCCGACGTTTTTAACAGTCGCCTTGACGGTAAGGGTATCAGCGTCGCCCATCTCGGCTTTGTCGGTTTCGATGTTAGTATAGGCAAACTCCGTATAGCTGAGACCGAAACCAAACGGGAAAAGCGGCGTAAGCTGCTTTTTTTCATAGTAACGGTAGCCCGCAAAAATTCCTTCGGAGTATTCGACTTTGTTGTTTGAGCCCGGGAAAGACAGATACGAGGGGTTATCGGCTAGCTTCACGGGGAAGGTTTCCGCCAGCTTACCGCTCGGGTTTACATCCCCGAACAATATATCCGCAATTGCCCCTCCCGCTGCCTGACCTCCAAGATAACTCTCAAGCACAGCGCTGACATCATTTAGCCACGGCATTTCCACAGGAGAGCCGTTCATCAAAACTACCACTATGTTTTTGCCTGACTTTTCAAGTTCATCAAGGAGCTTAAGCTGCCCGAAAGGCAGGCGAATATGAGTACGGTCATAACCCTCGGACTCAAAGGAGTCGGGCAAACCAAGGAAAAGCACGGTTATATCGCAGTTTGACGCGGTTTGAACCGCCTCGGCAATCAGCTCATCGTCTGGAATATCACATATACTGGCAAAACCGCTTCCAAAAGCATCTCCGCTCTCTTCAAGCCGATAGCCCGATGAATAAGCTATGCTGACGCCCTTCCCCGCCGATTTTTTAATCTCGTCAAGCGGAATTGATATTGTGGTGGGGTTCATGTGTGAGCTTCCGCCGCCCTGTATTCGGGGGCTTGCGGCAAAAGCGCCGATAACTGCAAGACTTCCCGTCTTTTTAAGCGGAAGTACATTTTCGTTTTTGAGAAGCACCATGCACTCCCCCGCAAGTTTTCGGGCGAGCTCGTGGTGTTCCTGCTTATCATAATAAGCGTTTTCCTTTTTGTTTTCAATACCTCTTTTAACAAGTGTCAGAATTCGTTCAACCGCTGTGTCAAGCATTTGCTCGGATAGTTTACCGCTCTTAACTGCACTTATAATCTTATCTATACTGTCCTGCCCGCCCGCAGGCATTTCCAAATCAAGCCCCGCGGCAAGACCGTCGTCCCTTTCGTTTACTGCGCCCCAGTCGGACATAACCAGTCCCTCAAAACCCCACTCGCTGCGAAGAATATCAGTCAGAAGCAGTCTATTCTCCGAGCAGTATTCGCCGCGCAGCTTATTATAAGAGCACATGAGTGTCCACGGTTTAGCGCCTTTAACGGCAATTTCAAAGTTAGCAAGGTATATTTCCCGCAGAGCTCTCTCGTTAAGCAAAACATCTGTCGTCATTCTGGCGGTTTCCTGATTGTTGACCGCAAAATGCTTAAGCGAAACTCCGACGCCCTTATCCTGAACACCGTTAATGAATCCTGACGCAAGCTCTCCCGAAAGAAGCGGGTCTTCGGAATAGTATTCAAAGTTTCGTCCGCAGAGCGGAGAACGCTTAATATTTACACCCGGTCCGAGCAATACCGAAACACCGCCTGCAAGACATTCTTCAGCAAGCGCCTCTCCGAGCGAATACATAAGCTCAGTGTCCCACGAACAGGCAAGAGCGGACGCGGTCGGAAAGCAGGTTGCAGGATAACTTTCCTTTGTAAGCAAATCCTCTCCCGATTCCTCAATCTCCTTACGCAGTCCGTGAGGGCCGTCCGCCATCATTATGGAAGGAATACCGAGCCTTTCAATCGGAACGGTATGCCAGCTGTCAAGCCCTGCGCAAAGGCTTGCCTTTTCCTCCAAAGTAAGTTCCTTTAAGAGCTTTTTAATGTCCATTGGCGTTGACCCCCTTGAAAATGAAAGCTGAGAAACGGCACTGCTTGATTTCTGCTGACCGAGTTTAGCGCAAGGCGCAAATCAAAGTTTAAATCCGCCTCTTTTTAGGAAACGACCGCCATGCTCCGCAATCACTCTGCCGCCTTCGACAACCTTATTTCCCCGAAGATAAACGTCGTTCACCTGCCCGCAGGTTTCAAAGCCCTCAAAGGGCGCGTAATCCATGTTATACGCCTGTTTTTTTACGCTGATAACGCCTTTAGCTTCAGGGTCAAAAACGACTATGTCCGCGTCCGCGCCCTTTGAGATACTGCCCTTTTGCGGATAAGCGCCGTAGAGCTTCGCAGGGTTTTCGGAAAGCAGCTTGCACATTTGTGTTAAAGAAATTTTATCCGCCTTAACTCCGTAGCTGTGCATAAGCACGGCTCTGTCCTGTACTCCCGGCATACCGCCCGGCACCTTGGAAAAGTCCTTTTCAGAGGCAAGCTTTTGCTTCAAGGTAAAGCTGCAATGGTCAGTCGAAACGGTTTGAATTTCGCCTTCCGCCAAAGCCTTCCAAAGACAGTTTTGGTCTTCTATTTTTCTTAGCGGTGGCGCGATGATGTACTTATATCCCTCGGGATAGGGCAGCTTGTAGCGCTCATCGTCAAGCAAAAGATATTGAGTGCAGGTTTCAAGATAGACCTTCTGTCCGCGCGCTCTCGCCCTCAATATCTCCTCATAGCCGAGCTTTGAGCTCAGATGAACTATGATAATCGGCGTATCGGCAAGCTGCGCTATGCGGCAGAGCCTGCTGACTGCCTCGGCTTCAACCTCGGCGGGACGGGTTATAGGATGGCAGGCGGCGCCCGAATTGCCGAGCTTCTTCTGCTCTTCTACCAGTGCCTTAATCAGACCGCTGTTTTCACAATGTACGCCCGCTATACCGCCCAATTCCTTAAGGCGTTTTAAAACCTCATAAATTTGCTTATCCGAAACCATCATGTCGTCATAGGTCATGTAGAGTTTAAAGGATGATACGCCCATTTCAAGCATGTCCGTGATTTCTTCCGAAACGCCCGGGTTCCAATCGGAAATCGCCATGTGAAAGCCGTAATCGCAGGAGGCTTTATCCTTTGCTTTTTTCATCCAGTGCGCAAAAGCGTGGTTCAGACTTTCACCTCGGTATTGTGTTGCAAAGTCTATAACAGTTGTCGTTCCGCCGAGTAAGGCTGCGCGGCTGCCTGTTTCGAAATCATCTGCGGTCACTGTTCCCGCAGCCTCAAGGTCAAAATGCGTGTGCGCGTCGATGAAGCCCGGGAAAAGGAGCATTCCCGAAACGTCCACAATTTTTGCGTTTTCCTCGGGCAAGCCCTGCCCGACTCCGATTATTTTTTCGTCTTCAATCAGAACGTCCTTAAGCGAAGCCTCATCACCTGAAACAACGTTTCCGCCCTTTAACAGTATTTTCATATTCTTTTCCCCAAAGCTCAGTGCTTTGTCGGCAGCATAAGCATATAGGGATACTTGCTGATGACCGCCGAAATGATATTTCGTATTTCCTCGGGAATTGCCGAGAATTTCTCGTCTGCTCTGAAATCATAAACTCCGCTGTCAAGCCGCACCCGACAGGTCTTGTTTTCAATATCCGTGACGACAAAGCCCCTGTTTTTACTGTTTTCAAAATCAGCGACTGTTGAAAACAGCGTGAATTTATCGAGATAGGGCGCGCTGTCATAGGGGCAGAAGCTCCTGCAGTTGCCGCACTCGTTGCACATATAGTCAAGATGAATAATCTGGCTGCTGTGCTTGCCGGGTACGCTTATTGAAACATTTGCTCTGTTCGGACAAACCTCAACGCAGTTTTCGCAGATACAAATACACTCAAGGCAGCGGGAGGAATCCAGCACGGTCTTGTCCTCAAGCTTCAAAACACCCTTGCGTCCGTAAATGACTTCGGGCTTTTCGTTTGTGTCGTAATCGATGGCGACAGGTTTCCCGAGTATGCCCTCGGCTGCTTTCCTTGCGTCCCTTATGGCTTCGACAACCGTTGCGGGTCCCATCAGGCCGTCGCCGATTATATACACACCCTTGACAGAGCTCTCGAGCGTTTCGTCATTAACTAGCACCCGTCCCTTATCCGAGAGCGCAATGCCGTTATTCTGGTAGAAGCTCTTAGGTATGCGCTCGCCGACAGCGGAAATAACCGTGTCTGCCTCGAAGGTCAAGGTCTCGTCCGTTTCTTCAAAGCCGGGGCGACCCGATGAGTCAAGCGCGCCCATCTTCATTTTTTTGCAGACGAGCATTCCGTTCTTAAATTCACTAGGGGCAAGAAGCTCATAAATTTCAACGCCGTCCTCGTCGGCAAGGCGGATTTCCTCCTCGTCGGCAGGCATATAGCGCTTTGTTCTGCGGTAGATAAGCATAACCTTTTCCACGCCTTCGGTGCGCTTTGCCGCTCTTGCCGTATCCATCGCGGTGTTACCGCCGCCTATAACGGCGACCTTTTTACCGATATCGAGCTTGCCTTTCTTCTCCTTAAAATTTTCAAGAAAATCAATGGCGTTCATTGTTTCGGTTCCGCCGATTTTAAGTTCACCCTTTTCCGAGGCTCCGACGGCAAGGATAATATTATCGTATTCGCTTTTCAGGCTTTCGAGAGAAGTAATCTCCTTGCCTGTTTCAACCTTGACGCCCATTGAGAGCACGAGCTCTATATCGTTGTCAATTGCGCTGCCGTCAATTCTGAAGTCGGGTATCACGTTTCTGACGACTCCGCCGAGCTTATCACGCTTTTCAAAAAGTGTTACCTGCATGCCGCCCTTGGCGAGGAAGTAGGCGGCGGAAAGACCTGCGGGTCCGCCGCCGATAACGGCCGCCTTACCCTCGGCGGAAATTGCGGGAACTGTTTTTCCGCGCATAAGCTCCTCAAAGCCGCCCTTCGCCGCGGCGAGTTTTATCGCTCTGATATTGACGGGCTCCTCATAAAAATTGCGCACGCATTTTGTCATGCACTTATGGGAGCAGATAGTTCCCGTTATAAACGGAAGCGGATTCTTCTCGACTATAACCTCGAGAGCCTCGAGCATTGCGCCCTCCTCGGCGAGCTTCATATAGGTTGTTGTGTCCTGCCCAATCGGGCAGCCCTGCTGACAGGGAGCAAGGAAACAGTCGATTAACGGAACCTTTTTATCAATTTTTCTTGAGGGCAGGGTTTTAATCGCCTTAACATGGTGCTTAGAGTGTTTAGCCTCGTTAACAAGGCTCGAAACCGCCGCCGAGTCAACGCCTTTAAAGGCTCCGCCTGCGCCTTTTTCCCAGAGCTTTGCTATCTGCTCAAGTCTTTGATAGGCGCCCGGCTTCAGAAGTGTCGTTGCCATTGTCACGGGAAAAATCCCCGCCGCTACTACTTTTTCGATGTTGAAATAGTCAAGCCCACCTGAGAACGAAATGCGAAGCTTGCCTTTAAAGTCCTTCGTCAGCTTCTCGGCAACCGACATTGAAAGAGCAAACAGCGACTTGCCCGACATATACATTTCCTTACCGGGAAGTTCCTCGGCGCATATATCAACGGGGAAGGTGTTTGTTATTTTAACACCGAATTCGAGACCCAGCTCCTGTCCGAGTGACATAAGGCGCTTCAGCATCGGAACGGCATCCTGATACTGCAAATCGTCCTTAAAATGGAACTCGCCAAAGGAAACATAGTCGTAACCCATGCTGTTAAGCAGCTCTCGCGCGTATTCGTAGCCGAGCAGAGTCGGATTGCACTTGACAAAGGTGTGCAGCTTCTTCTCTGTCATGAGATAGGCTGCAATACGCTCAATCTCCTGCGGAGGGCAGCCATGTAGAGTTGAAAGAGTGACGCTTGAACAGATTTTTGCGGGAATCGTCTTTACATCCTCGGCACAAAAGTTTTCAAACTTCCCGCTGTTTGCGTTAAGCCACGCCATACATTCATTGAAAATAGGTGTATCGCCCGCGTTTTTTAGTCCCTCAATAAAGCGGTCAATTTTCGGAGTTTTAATTCCCTCAAGGTCGTAGCCCACACTCATATTGAACTGGAAGCCGTCCGTATCGCCCAGACCGAATTCCTTTGCCATAACGTGCAGGGCAAACCACGCCTTAACGTATTCATCGAAGGCCTCGGGAACATAGAGCTCGGTTGACCATTCGACGTTATAGCCCTCATCATCTGCTTTGATACAGGGTTTTGAAACAGGCAAATCCTCGCCGTCCAAAATCTGAACGGTTTTTAGCTCGAAGAAACGGCTGCCCGCGTAATAAGCGGCGATTATATTCTGGGCAAGCTGAGTATGGGGACCTGCCGCAGGTCCGAAGGGCGTTTCAAGCTTTCCGCCGAAAACACGCCATTCATGGTCATGTTCGTAAATATAGGGTCGGTTAATGCCGAAAACCGTACCTTTTGCCTTTTTCTCTCTGAGTATCCATTCCATTAAGTCGGAAAACGGAATCGGTGTCATTCTGTCGCCCATGTTGAGTACCCCTCCCTATTTTATCAGCCGTTTATTTTTTTCCACAATTTTGCGGAGGTGTCGCGAATCTCAGCCATTGTCTTCTCCTCATCGATTCCGATGAGCTCGCGGTCTTTCATTAAAACCCTGCCGTTGCACACTGTCGTAACCACATTCCTGCCGTTCATGCCGAAAAGAATGTGCCCGTTGCAGTTGGAACCGTCAAACGGTGTATAGGGGATATAATCAAGAACAATTACGTCGGCTGCCGCGCCCTCTTTAAGAACGCCGAGCTCCTTATTAAAGTAGCGCCCCGCGATTTTCGCGTTGCCGTCAAAAAGCATTTGCGGAACCTCGCCCCATGCGGCGGTCGCGTCGCAAAGGCTGTGTTTATGCAGGATGTTGGCAACCTTGTAGGACTCAATCATATCGTGGGTATAACCATCCGTTCCAAGCCCCGTCAAAATTCCTCGATGTACCATTTCCATGGTTGGAGGGCAGCCGCAGGCGTTGCCCATATTGGATTCAGGATTATGAACAACCATGGTATCCGTATCTTTTAAAAGCTCCATTTCGTGTCCGTTAACATATATGCAGTGAGCGGTTATTGTTTTCGAGCCGAGTATTCCGAAATCCATCAGGCGGTCAATAACTCTCTTCCCGTAGTGCTTCAGGCAGTGGTGCAAATCCTCAATCCCTTCGGCAACATGAATATGATAGCCGACTTCCCGGGGTTTGCTTTCGGCGCAAAGCTCAAGCGTCTCGTCCGACAAGGTGAACGAGGCGTGAAGTCCCATCATGCCTGCGAGCATATCTGTCTTGTCGCTTAAAGCGTGCTTAATAAAGGACTCGTTTTCTTTGACAGCAAGACGGGTCTTTTCCTTGCCTCCGCGGTCAGAAACCTCATAGCAAAGACAGGAGCGCACCCCCAGTTCTTTCGCCGCGTCCTCAATCGCGTAAAGGCTGCCCGTAATCTCGCCGAAGCTCGCGTGGTGGTCAAAAACCGTTGTCACGCCGTTTTTAATGCATTCGATGTAGGTTGCTCTCGCGCTTTGCCTTGTCTGCTCAAGAGTAAGATTGCGATCAAGTGTCCACCACATTCCTTCAAGAATGTCGAGAAAACCCTTCGGATTATACCCGTTGATACTCAGACCCCTTGCCATAGCGCTGTAAATATGCTCATGAGTGTTTATAAACGCGGGCATGATAACTCCGCCCTTTGCATCGATAAACTCAGCCTTTGGAAAAAGCTTAATCATCTCGGCAGTTTTTCCGAGTTTAGTTATCTCCGTTCCTTCAATGACAACAGCTCCGTTTTCAATGAACGGATTGCCTGAGTCTCTGGTAATCAGCCTGCCGTTTCCAATTATGACCATAACTTTGCCTCCCGAATTTGTCGTTAATAACTAATTATCAAAAATAAGTACATTCTTATATCGTAATATTAGCACTAAATCATCCCATATTCAAGCAAAATCTAATTTATTTTTAGATATTCTAAATTATTTTGTATTTTGTCTTGAATATCAAAATATTTGTGATATTATGTGACTATAACATGGCGCTTTTTATGAGCCGAGCGTTAATAAGGGGCGGGAATTTTGGAAAATATGCTGGAAAATCTAAAGGCAATCGCTAACGGAATAGCCAAGCAATTCGGGTCGAACTGCGAGGTTGCAATTCACGATTTGTCAGGCGATCTTGAAAACTCAATCGTCTATATTGTAAACGGGCAAGTGACGGGAAGAACAGCCGGCAGCGGCACCTCTAAAGTTGTTCTCGAAACAATGCACAGAGAATCCTCGGATATCAAGGATCACCTCTGCTACCTGACACAAACGTCCGACGGGCGCACGCTGAAGTCAAGCACTCTTTTTATCAGGGATGACGAGGGCAAAATAAGATATATTCTCTCCATCAACTATGACATAACCGATCTTATGTCCGTCGGTCTTGCTCTGAAAAACTGGATTACAGTAGAGCCCGATCAGGGAGAAATTCGTCCTGAGCCTATTGTCAGCAACGTAAATGATTTGCTGGAAAGCCTTATCCGTCAGTCGGTTGAACTTGTCGGAAAGCCTGTGGCCCGCATGACAAAGGAAGATAAAATCAAGGCGATTCAGTTCCTTAACGACGCGGGAGCCTTTCTTGTCACCAAATCGGGCGATAAGGTTTCTGAATACTTCGGAATTTCTAAGTTTACTTTATATAACTACATGAGCGAAGTCAAGGACGACAATCTTTAGAACAGAAAGGACTGCCGCCGTCATATCCCATTTCGGCGCGGCGAAATAACATAATGGAAAAAGAAATTCTCTGGGTAGAAAACCGAATACCGAAAACGTCGGACGAGCACTTGCAAATAATGTCCCTTGAAGAGGTTGCCAAGGCAAAAAGTTTTCACGAAAGTTTTCCGCAGTACACCAGAACTCCTCTGGCAAAGCTTGACCAGATGGCTGAATATCTCGGCATAAAGGGGCTTTTTGTCAAGGACGAATCCTATCGTTTCGGGCTTAACGCTTTCAAGGTTTTGGGCGGCTCTTTCGCAATGGCAAAATATATTGCAAAGCAGACAGGCAAGGACGTTTCCGAGCTTTCCTATGAGGTACTTACTTCCGATACTCTGAAAAAGGAGTTCGGACACGCCACCTTCTTCACCGCAACTGACGGAAATCACGGCAGAGGCGTGGCTTGGGCGGCAAATATGCTGCACCAGAAAGCAGTTGTATTTATGCCGAAGGGAACGAAAAAGACAAGGCTCGATAATATACTTAAGGAAAACGCCTCAGCCACAATTGAAGACGCGAATTATGACGAGTGCGTAAGAATGGCGGCGCAGGCTGCCTCCGAAACCCAGAACGGCGTTGTCGTTCAGGATACCGCCTGGGACGGCTATGAAGAAATCCCCGCTTGGATTATGCAGGGCTACGGAACAATGGCAATGGAGGCCGATGAGCAGATGACGGGCTACGGCTTTGGTCGCCCGACGCATGTTTTCGTTCAGGCCGGCGTCGGCTCCCTCGCCGGCGCGGTACAGGGCTATTTTTACAATCGCTATCCCGAAAACCCTCCGGTTGTGGTTGTTGTCGAGGCGGATGCCGCGGCTTGTCTTTACAAAAGCGCTCTTCTCGGTGACGGCTCAATCGAAATTGTTGACGGCGACATGCAAACTATAATGGCAGGACTTGCCTGCGGAGAGCCTAACACAATCGCGTGGGATATTCTGAAAAATCACGTCAAAGTTTTTGTTTCCTGCCCCGACTGGGTTGCCGCAAACGGAATGCGTATGCTGGCGGCACCGATTAAGGGTGACCCTCAGGTCGTTTCAGGCGAATCAGGAGCTGTGTCAATGGGACTTCTGGCTTCCGTTATAAAAGATGAAAAATACAAGGATTTGCGCGACGCAATAGGTCTTAATGCGAACTCAAAGGTGCTCCTATTCTCAACCGAGGGCGACACCGATCCCGAAGGAAATAAAGCGATAGTCTGGGAAGCTGCCGAATGCTGAAATAAAGAAATTTTAATTGAGGAGTGAAACTTATGGATTTTACAAAAATCAATGAAAGTGCAAAGAGCTATGAAAAGGATATGACCGTGTTTCTGCGCGAGCTCGTTAAAATACCCGGAGAGAGCAGCGGCGAAGAGGGTCATGTAAACCGCATCGCACAGGAAATGAAAAAGGTCGGCTTTGACAAGGTCGAAATTGACCCGCAGGGAAACATCCTCGGTTACATGGGCACGGGAAAAACCCTCATCGCCTTTGACGCGCACATCGACACAGTCGGAATCGGTAATATTAAAAACTGGGATTTCGACCCCTACGAGGGCTACGAAACCGAAACTGAAATCGGCGGACGCGGAACCTCCGACCAGCTCGGCGGCATAGTTTCCTCCGTCTACGGCGCGAAAATCATGAAGGATTTGGGACTTTTAAGCGATAAATACACCGTTTTAGTCGTCGGCTCTGTTCAGGAGGAGGACTGCGACGGTCTCTGCTGGCAGTACATCATCAATGAGAACAAGGTACGTCCCGATTTCGTAATTTCCACCGAGCCTACGGACGGCGGAATCTATCGCGGACAGCGCGGCAGAATGGAAATCCGCGTTGACGTTAAGGGTATTTCCTGCCACGGCAGCGCGCCTGAGCGCGGTGACAACGCCATTTACAAGATGGCGGACATCCTTCAAAACATCCGCTCTCTGAACGAGAACGACGCTGAGGACGGAACAGAAATCAAGGGTCTTGTCAAGATGCTCGATGAGAAGTACAACAAGGAATATAAAGAAGCCCGCTTCCTCGGCCGCGGAACAGTAACCGTTTCCGAAGTTTTCTTCACCAGCCCCAGCCGCTGTGCCGTCGCCGATTCCTGCGCGGTGTCGCTTGACCGCAGGATGACCGTCGGCGAAACTTGGGAAAGCTGCCTTGAGGAAATCCGCGCCCTCCCCGCTGTGAAAAAATACGGTGACGACGTAAAGGTTTCAATGTACGAATATTGCCGCCCCTCTTGGAATGGCTGCGTCTACCCCATCGAGTGCTACTTCCCAACTTGGGTAATCCCGGAAGATCACCCTGTCACGAAAGCCTTAGAGGAAAGCTATAAGGGGCTTTTCGGCACTGAGAGAATCGGCTCTGATGTGACGCTTGAAATGAGAAGAGCCCGTCCCCTCACCGACAAATGGACCTTCTCAACAAACGGCGTTTCAATTATGGGACGCAACGGCATACCCTGCATAGGCTTCGGACCCGGCGCTGAGGCTCAGGCTCATGCCCCGAACGAAAAGACCTGGAAACAGGATCTTGTTACCTGCGCCGCCGTTTACGCTGCGGTTCCGGCACTTTACTGCAAGTAAGCGCGAACTTATCAACCGAACAATATTTGGAGGTATTTTACTTGAAAGATTTAAAAGAATTCATAGAAAAGCTCGACAGCTTGGAATTTGACAAAATGTACGGCAACGATTTCTTCCTGACTTGGGAGAAAACCGAGGACGAGCTTGAGGCGCTCTGGACTGTAGCTGACGCGCTTCGTAATCTGCGGGAGAGAAACATTTCCACAAAGGTATTCGACAGCGGGCTTGGCATTTCCCTTTTCCGCGACAACTCCACCCGCACCCGTTTTTCCTTCGCCTCCGCCTGCAATTTGCTCGGGCTTGAGGTTCAGGACCTTGACGAGGGCAAATCGCAGGTCGCACACGGCGAAACCGTGAGAGAAACAGCCAACATGATTTCCTTCATGGCCGACGTAATCGGAATCCGTGATGACATGTACATCGGCAAGGGCAACACCTATATGAGAGAAGTCGCTAAGGCGGTTGAGGACGGCAACAGGGACGGAATTTTGGAGCAAAGGCCCACCCTTGTCAACCTTCAGTGTGACATTGACCATCCCACCCAGTGCATGGCAGATATGCTCCACATTATCCACGAGTTCGGCGGAATTGAGAATCTTAAGGGCAAAAAGCTCGCTATGACCTGGGCTTATTCCCCCTCTTACGGCAAGCCCCTTTCCGTCCCTCAGGGCGTTATCGGTCTTATGACCAGAATGGGCATGGAGGTCGTGCTTGCTCACCCCGAGGGCTATGACGTTATGCCCGAGGTCGAGGAAATCGCGAAAAAGAATGCCGAAGCTTCAGGCGGCTCCTTCAGAAAAACAAACAGCATGGAGGACGCCTTTAAGGACGCGGACATCGTTTATCCGAAGAGTTGGGCCTCCTTCGCCGCAATGGAAAAGAGAACAGACCTTTACGGCAACGGCGATTTTGACGGTATTAAGGCTCTTGAAAAGGAACTTCTCGCTCAGAACGCCGAGCATAAGGACTGGGCCTGCACCGAGGAGCTTATGAAGACCACAAAGGACGGCAAGGCGCTCTATCTGCACTGCCTGCCCGCCGACATCACGGGCGTAAGCTGTGATGAGGGCGAGGTTGACGCCTCCGTATTCGACCGCTACCGCACCCCGCTTTACAAACAGGCAAGCTTTAAGCCCTATGTCATCGCCGCGATGATTTTCCTGAGCAAATTTAAAAACCCCGCCGAAACCCTCAAGCAGCTTGAAGAAAAAGCCGCAAAGAGAGTCAGCGATTAGAAAAACAATTTTAGCCCGCTTCGCCCCACCAAAGTTTTGTGGGGCGAAGCTGTCGATTTTAAAAATTAAATAAGAAATGAGGCGATTTTTTGTCTGATAAAAAACGCATAGTAATTGCCTTGGGCGGAAACGCTTTGGGTAATACGCTTCCTGAGCAGATGCTTGCGGTTAAGGTAACGGCAAAGGCAATTGTTGATTTAATTGAAGACGGCTGCGAGGTTATCGTTTCCCACGGAAACGGACCGCAGGTCGGAATGATAAATAACGCCATGGCCGCCCTCTCACGTGAGGACCCGAAGCAGCCTAACACACCTCTTTCCGTATGCGTCGCCATGAGCCAGGCCTATATCGGTTACGATTTGCAGAACGCGCTTCGTGAGGAGCTTTTCAACAGGGGCATCCACAATATCCCCGTAGCAACAATGATTACACAGGTTCGAGTTGACGCGGAGGATCCGGCTTTTCAAAATCCAAGCAAGCCCATCGGCCAGTTTATGAGCCTTGATGAGGCGAAAGCTGCCGAAAGCAAGTACGGCTATATCGTTAAGGAAGACGCGGGGCGCGGTTATCGCCGTGTTGTCGCCTCCCCTAAGCCTGTTGAAATTATCGAGCTTGAAGCCATACGCTCTCTTGTCGATTCCGGACAGCTCGTCATCGCCTGCGGTGGCGGCGGTATCCCGGTTATGAGAAACGGAAACCACCTGAAGGGCGCAAGCGCAGTTATCGATAAGGACCACGCCAGCTGCCTGCTCGCTGAAAATCTGGACGCTGACTATCTCATCATTCTGACCGCTGTTGAAAAAGCCGCGGTGAATTTCGGAAAGCCCGACCAAAAGTGGCTGTCGGATATTACGGTTGCCGAGGCGGAGCGCTATATCGAAGAGGGGCATTTTGCGCCCGGCTCCATGCTTCCGAAGGTACAGTCGGCGGTTCGTTTTGCCTCCTCAAAAGCGGGGCGCACGGCACTCATTACCCTTCTGGAGAAGGCAAGCGACGGAATAAACGGCAAAACCGGAACAAGAATTTCGCTTTGAGAAGGCCGCAAAAGCGGGGCACCTCACGCGATATATAGAGGCACAAATATGGGACCGGTCTTATTAGACTAGTCCCATTGCATAAATATTGTTGTATATTGCGCGCAGATATTTTAAAATAATTGTGTGCCGCAGATGAATTTGTGAATTATTTCGCACCCAGTTGAGAGATAAACGTATCTTTCAAGGCGCTCCTTGAGCGTGATACTTTCAAAGTGCTTCGGCGGAGCGTCGTCAATGACCACCGCGTCAAATTCAAAGCCCTCTTCAAAGCTGCCGACGCGTCCGAAAAACTCTCCCCCGCCCTTTGTTCCGAGATAGAAGGCTTCCTCGAAACTGAGGGGTTTAAGCATCTTATCGAGCAGTCGCCATCTGATTTTTGACATCTGCACGGTGTCCGCCATGGCGCGGAAAACCGATTCCGAAAAGCCGCCGGCAACATCGGTGCCCAGACCGCAGCGGATCCCCATATCAAGAAAGCTCCTTGCGGGAGCGACTCCCGAAGCAAGGTTTAAGTTTGACTGCGGACAGTGAGCTACAAACACGCCGTTTTCCTTTAGGCGATTAAGCTCCTCCCCCTCTGAATATACGCAGTGCGCCATGATAGTCGGCACATCTTTCCCAAAAAGCCCGAAGCTGTCGTAAGCGTCGCCGTAAAAGGCGGCCTTCGGATAAAGCGCTTTTACGAGTTCGATTTCTGTGGGATTTTCGGAAATGTGTGACTGAAGGGGCAAGCTATATTTCTCCTGAATTTTTCGGAGTGCCCTCATGAGCTCATCCGAACAGGTGGGCAGAAATCTCGGCGTCAATATCGGCTTCGTGTGCTCAAAGCGGTTTAAGGTGCTCTGCACCCATGATTCCGTGTCGCCAATTGATTTTTCAGTGCTCTCTACAAGGTAATCAAGACAATTCCTGTCCATATTCACCTTACCGACATATGTGTGAAGACCCGTTTTCTCCATGAGTTCCATCAGAAGCTCCGTTGCGGGCACATGCGTGGTAGCAAAAATGCAGGCTCGTGTCGTCGCGCTCATTTTGAGTTTTTCGGCGAATTCCGCGTATGCCTTTTCGGCGTATTCCAAGTCCGAGTATTTGCTCTCCTCGGGGAAGGCGTGATTGTTGAGCCAATCCATGAGCTCATCGTCCATCCCGAGCCCGCGGAAGGTGAACTGCGGGGCGTGTAAATGCAAATCGACTAAGCCCGGAACGACAAGCTTCCCCGTGAAGTCAAAAACCTCAAGTGAAGAATACTGCTCGGGCAGAGCTTTGAAAACCCCCGCGGAAAGCCCGTCCCTGCAGATTATATAGTGATTTTCATAAGTATGAAGCTCGTTTTTTCCCGTGCTGAAGCAAATATCGCCCTTGATTGCATAAGTTTTCGGTTTCATCAATCTATGCCTCTCTTCTTTACGCAGCGCCAATTGCGGCATACTGCACATATTTTAACACATCGGAGATTTATAGACAACTATTGCGGTAGTTTGTAGAAACACTCATCCTCATTATGAGCATATATAAACCTGTAAGTATTCAATTTTCAGTTTTATGTTATTTATTTGAGCGAAAGGGAGCGTGAGAAATATGTTTATCAGCGGAACCGGCGGAATAATAGCGGCCGCCAGTAAAAAGGAAGCTCTTCCCTTATTGCAGATTGGCTCGATAACCATTATCAAGCGCATTGTACTGTCGTTCCAGCAGGCGGGAATTTTCCCCATTGTGATAGTCACGGGAACGGATGAATTCGAGGTTAAAAACCATCTGTCAAGTTATGATGTAATATTTTTGCACAACGATAATTTTGAAGCTCCGCCGCTTTTTGACTCGGTGAAAATCGGCCTTAAATATCTTCAGGACAAGTGCGAGCGCATTGTGTTCGTGCCTGTAAATGTACCCATGTTCTCGCCCAGCACACTCAAAACTCTCATGGATACCCCGGGTGAAATGGTTACACCAAGTCATAACGGAGTCGGAGGCCATCCCGTAATTATATCCTCCTCCATTATACCCGAGCTTTTGGAATATTCGGGGGAAAACGGGCTGCGCGGAGCCGCCGAAACGCTCGGTGAACGCAGAAAATGGGCAAAGGTTAACGACGAGGGCATACTGCACAGTATCCATAACGCCGAGCAGCTACGTGCAAACCTTAATCGACACAACGAAAGTCTGCTCCACAGCTTTGTCAGCGTCGATCTCGCCAAGGAATATGTATTTTTTAATGCGCGGACGAAGCTGTTGCTTTTTTTGATACTTGATATGAATTCGGTTAAAAAGGCCGGCGAAATGATGGCGCTTTCCCTCGGGAAGGCCTGGGACATGCTCAACAAGCTTGAAAAGGAACTGGGCTACGCTGTGGTTACAAGAAGGCACGGAGGAAGTCACGGGGGAAGAACAACACTAACTGATGAAGGCGTCGCGTTTTTGAAGGCTTATCAGCGGTTTGAAAGCAATGTATTTCATTATGCTCAAACCGAGTTTGACAAGCAGTTCCATGTAAGCAATATTCTATAGGAAACTGTGCCAATAGCAAGTTATTTTAACAAATACGTTGAACTAATCGCTCGCTCTTTCTATAATTAGATTGTAGTACAATATTCACACTGTATCCTGAGAATACGAACTAACGCGAAGGGGGCTCTTATGTTTACTCTGAACGTCAACGGTAAAACCTATACAGCCAATCACGACAAAAAGCTGCTTGCTTTTCTGCGCGACGATTTGCGCCTTACCGCCGCCAAGGACGGCTGCAGCGAGGGCGCCTGCGGTGCCTGCACCGTTCTGGTCGACGGGAAAAAGGTCAAGGCCTGTATTCCGAAAATAAGCACGCTGGAGGGTAAAAGCATTCTCACCGTCGAGGGCCTTTCTCAGCGCGAAAAGGACGTTTATACGCACTGCTTTGCCGAAGCCGGCGCTGTTCAGTGCGGTTTTTGCATTCCAGGAATGGTTATCAGCGCAAAGAGCCTTATCGACGAAAACAAGTCCCCCACCCGCGAAGAGGTGAAGCAGGCGATTAAGGGCAATCTTTGCCGCTGCACCGGATATAAGAAGATTGAGGAAGCCATACTGGACGCGGCGCGCTTTATGCGCGAAGACCTCCCCGTCCCCGCGCCAGAAACGCAGGCCAGAATGAATTCACGCTTTAAGCGTGTCGACGCAGCCGAAAAGGTACTCGGAACCGGTGAGTATGTCGACGATATCATTGTCCCGCACATGATTTACGCCAAGGCTCTGCGCACGAAATATCCCCGCGCCGTCATAAACGCCATTGATTTCTCAGAGGCGTTAAAGCATCCTGACTGCGTCGAAATTCTGACTGCTGACGATGTTCCGAACAATAAAATAGGTCATCTCGTTATGGACTGGGACGTTATGATTGCCGTCGGCGGGACAACCCGCTATATCGGCGACGCTCTTGCACTTGTCGGCTCACGCAGGGAAGAATCGCTCAATGAGATACTTGCCCTTATAATAGTTGACTATACGGAGCTTACGCCGATAACAGACCCTCAGGAGGCCCTAAAGCCCGACGCTCCTCTGGTTCATTCCAAGGGGAATATTATGAGGAAAGAAGTTCTCATAAGAGGAAACGCCGAGGAAGCGATTAATAACTCCAAATATGTCGTGTCCCGCCATTACAGCACGCCCTTTAACGACCACGCGTTTATGGAGCCCGAATGTGCCATTGCCATTCCCGACGGCGAGGACGGACTTCTCCTGTACACAGGCTCGCAGTCCGTTTACGACGAGCAGCACGAAATTTCGCACATGCTCGGCATACCCACGGAAAAGGTTCATTCCTCCTCCAAGCTTGTCGGCGGCGGCTTCGGTGGCAAGGAAGACATGACTGTTCAGCATCACGCGGCACTCATGGCATGGTACACAAAGCTCCCCGTCAAGGTCAAGTTTTCCCGTCAGGAGAGCCTTAACTATCATACAAAGCGCCACGCAATGGAGATGGATTTCACAACCGCCTGCGATGAGAACGGAATTCTCACAGGTATGAAGGCAGTTCTAATCGCAGACACGGGTGCTTATGCCTCTCTCGGCGGCCCCGTCCTGCAGCGCGCCTGCACTCACGCGGCGGGACCCTATAACTACCAAAATGTTGACATACTCGGAATGTCGGTTTATACAAACAATGTTGTCGGCGGCGCTTATCGCGGCTTTGGCGTCACGCAGAGTTGCTTTGCCACTGAAAACAACTTAAATTTGCTTGCCGAGATGGTTGGAATATCTCCTTGGGAGATTCGATACAGAAACGCTATCCGTCCCGGACAAGTGCTTCCGAACGGTCAAGTCGCTGACGAGAACTGTGCGATGGCGGAATGCCTGCTAGCGCTCAAAGATGTTTATGATTCAAGCCCTTACGCGGGCATTGCTGCCGCCTTCAAAAACAGCGGCACTGGCGTTGGCAACAGCGATATCGGACGCTGCATGCTTAAGGTTGAAAATGGTATAGTTCGCGTCCTCACGTCGGCTGCCTGCATGGGTCAAGGCATAGCGACAATGTGTACTCACATGCTCTGCGAGCAGACGGGGCTTAACCCCACACTCGTTTTTGTTGAAAGACCTGATACGGTTCGCACACCGAACTCCGGCACCTCCACCGCCTCGCGTCAGACTGTTCTGACAGGAGAAGCAACGCGCAGAGCTGCAGAAAAGCTCTCTGAAGAGCTTAAGCGCGGTCTTACTCTAGCCGATTTGGAGGGCAAAGAGTTTTACGGCGAGTTCTCGGCAGTGACCGATAAAATGGGCAGCGACAAGGAAAATCCCATTAGCCACGTCAGCTACAGCTACGGAGCACAAGTTGTTATTCTTGACGATAACGGCAAAGTATCAAAAGTTGTTGCCGCTTATGATGTCGGCACGCCCGTCAACATTCAGTCCTGCGAGGGGCAGATTGAAGGCGGAATCGTTATGGGGCTCGGCTTCGCCTTAACGGAAAGCTTCCCTCACGAGGGCGGCTATCCGAAGGTGAAATTCGGAACCATCGGTTTAATGCGTGCTCCCGATGTGCCCGAGCTTGAGGTCAAGTTTGTTCAGGCCGCGGGGCAAAAGCTGCCCTACGCCTTCGGTGCAAAGGGAGTCGGAGAGCTTTGCCTCATCCCCACCTCCCCCGCCTGCGCTCACGCTTACTACCGCTTTGACGGTCTTTTCCGAAACAGCCTGCCCATTAAGGACAGCTATTATAAAAAGGAAAAGTAACGATATATTGTTCTTTTCCAGATTCGCGCCATTAATAATTATATGTCTTAACTAAAATCTAACGAAGGGGGTTGTTTATGACAATGAACATCGGCGGCTCAATTGAAAAAAAAGACCATGCCCAGAAGATGAGCGGTAAAGCTCTTTATGTCGGTGATTATCCCGTAGAAGGAGTTCTTTACGGAAAACTTCTTCATTCTTCTAAGCCAAAAGCAAGAATAGTAGAAATCCGTTTACCCGAAATACCCGAGGGCTACTTCGTCGTTGATAAAAACGACGTTCCGGGCGACAACAATGTAAACATAGTAAAGGACGATACTCCCGTTTTTGCACGCGAAACGGTGGAATATATCGGCGACCCGATTTTGATGGTTGTTGGTCCCGATGAAGCAGAAACCGAGCGTCTATTAAAGGCGATTGAAGTTGTTTACGAGGAGCTTCCCGCAGTTCTCAATGTCCGTGATTTCGACACCGTATTTTTTGAATACGACTATGGCAAAGGTGACATCGAAAAGGCTTTTGCCGAGGCGGACAAGGTTTACACGGAGCAGTTTGAAACCGGCTATCAGGAGCAGGCCTATCTTGAAACTCAAGGCATGATTGGTGAGCCTCAGCCTGATAAAATGACCGTCCACGGATCAATGCAGTGTCCCTATTACGTCAAGGGCGCCGTCGTCAGAGCAATGGGCAGTTCTCCCGAAGGGGTTCAGATTAAGCAGGACACTACGGGCGGCGGCTTCGGCGGCAAGGAGGCCTATCCCTCTATTCTCGCCTGCCAGGTCGCGGTTGCCGCGAAAAAGGCAGGAAAACCCGTCAGAGTAATATTTGACCGTCGTCAGGATATGGAGTTCACAAGCAAGCGCCATCCCTCTCTATGCACCTACAAGGTTGCGGTAAAGGACGGCAAGGTCACGGCTATGGACATTGACGTTATTTTTAACGGTGGTGCTTATACCACCCTGTCCGCAGTCGTTTTGCAGCGAGGCATTATCTGCTCAAGCGGCGTTTACAAGGTTGATAACCTGAGAGTGAAGGGTCGCGCGGTTAAGACAAATCTTGTCCCCTGCGGAGCCTACCGCGGTTTCGGCGCTCCCCAGACCTTCTTTGCGGTTGAAATGATAATGGATCACATCGCCCGCGATTTGGGGCTTGACCCCTTGCAGTTCAAGCTTGATAACGTCGTTAAACAGGGCGATGCTACCTCTACGAGCGGCATTTATCACTTCCCTGTTCCCCTTCCCGAAATGGTTGAAAAAATTGATTCGGCTTCGGATTATCGCAAAAAACGTCTTGAGTACGAAAAACCCCAGACCGGAAGATACCGCCGCGGAGTCGGAAGTTCTATGTTCTTCCACGGCGCCGGTTTTACGGGAAGCGGCGAGCGTGACCATATCAAGGCGGTTACACAGCTCCACAAATATCCCGACGGTTCTGTTGAAATTCTCGTTTCCAACTCCGATATCGGTCAGGGACTTAAAACAACCTTCTCGAAGATTGTAGCTCACGAGCTGAATTTGCCTTACGAGAAGGTCATCATCGAAAACCCCGACACGGACAGGGTTCCCGACTCGGGTCCCACAGTTGCCTCGCGCTCACTCATGACAGTCGGTGAGCTTTTACGCCGCGCCTCGATCAAGCTTCGCGAAAGCTGGGTTGACGGCGAGGACCAGGTTGTTGAGGAGCGCTTCAAGGAGCCTGATTTCCTCATTCCTTTCTATATTGATAAATTTGAGGGTGACGCCTACCCGACCTATGCCTGGGGCGTGAATGTAATTGAGGTCGAGGTTGATACACTCACGGGTGTCAGCAAGATTCTTGGAGCCTGGGGCTGCTTTGATGTAGGCACCCCGGTTGACCTAAACGTCGTTCTCGGACAAATGGAGGGCGGTTATCTTCAGGGTATCGGCTACGCCTCTATTGAGCAAATGGCAGCCGACGAAAAAGGACGCATAAGAAACAACAGCTTTTCGGATTACATCATTCCCACCTCGATGGACGTTCCCAAGCTCGAAGTAATAATGCACGTCGAAAAATACCCCGACGGACCTTACGGCGCAAAAGGTGCGGGCGAGCTTCCGCTTGTCGGCGCACCGGGTGCCTATATCGGTGCAATGGAGCAAGCACTCGGAAAGCCCATCAACAAGGCGCCGTTCTCGATGGACGACACTATGAAAGTTTTGCAGGGGGTGAAGCTATGAATAGTATCGATTTTGTATTAAACGGAAAAGAAGTAAAATTCACAGGAAACCCGTCCGCTCGTCTTTTGGACGTTCTGCGCGAAGACTTTCGCCTTACCGGTGTTAAATGCGGCTGCAAAGAGGGCGAATGCGGCGCCTGCTCGGTTATTTTGGACGGGCTTCTCGTCAATTCCTGCATGGTCGCTATGGGTTCCGTTAACGGCAGTACAATTACCACAATTGAAGGCTACTGCGAAACAGAGCGCTATGCGGTTCTTGACAAGGCTTTCGCTTCCGTTTCCGCCGTGCAGTGCGGCTATTGTATCCCCGGAATGGTTTTGGCGGCGGAATGTATTCTTGCGAAAACTCCCCACCCCACCGAGGGCGAAATTCGTGTCGGCATCTCGGGCAATCTTTGCCGCTGCACGGGATATAACGCAATTGTTAATGCCATATCGATTGCTGCAAAGGAGGGTAACGGACTATGGTAGAATACTATCAGCCCACGAGCTTGCAGGAAGCGCTTCAAATCCGCTCTGAGCATAAGGTCACTCCCTATGCCGGCGGTACTGACCTTATGATTGAGGCAAACGAGAACATCACTTATCTCTTCCTCAACAAAGTCTGTGAAATGCGCAAGATATATGAAGATGCGGAATATATTCACATCGGCGCCGCCTGCACCTATGAGAGAATCCACGGCAGCGAGCTTGTTCCGCAGATATTGAAGGACGCGGTAAGTCAGATTGCGGCTCCCGCCATTCGAAATCTCGGCACCATAGGCGGAAACATCGGCAACGGCTCCGCCAAGGCGGATTCCGCGCTTGTATGCTTTGCGCTTGACGCGAAGCTCCAGCTTTCCTCCGTTTCGGGCAGCCGCCTTGTCGATATTGATAAGTTTTATCTCGGACGCAAGAAACTGGATATGGCGGAAAACGAGCTGATAACAGAGATTTTGATTCCGAAAACCGATTTTAGCAAATACTCTTATTTCAAGGTCGGGGCGAGAAACGCTCTGGCAATATCCCGTGTATCCTTTGCAGGCGTACTTGCCTTGAAGGACGGACATATTTCAAATATCGCCTGTGCCTTCGGCGCAGTTGCCGACACTGTTTTGCGCTTTAGAGACATAGAAAAAATGTTCATTGGAAAAACCCTCAGCGAGGCCTCGGCGCTAAAGCAGGACTTTTTGCAGGCTTATGATACGAGCATTGTTCCGATCAGGGGGCGTGTCAGCATGGAATACCGCAAAGCGGTCTGCATGAACCTTCTTAATGAATTTCTCTCACAAATCGGAATATAACCTATGTATCTCGGCCGCTTTTGCGGCTTTGATATAAATCCATAATCTTCTCCTCCATTGCGGAAACGGCAGTTAAGCACAAAAGTGTTTAGCTGCCGTTTTCTATTATGTAATTGCAAATTCAGATGTAAGCAATCTTTAGGTTTATCTCATTTGGCACGACTCATGACACTTTCGCTTGTCTGGACAAAAAATGTCTGATATAATGTCGGCAATCGGACATTCAGGGATGAAAGGAAGGATCGTTTATGACGTTTTCAGAAAAACTAAACTTCCTAATGGACATTACAAAGACCACTAACAGTGCTCTTTCGCTATATGTTTCGCTTGACGCGTCATATATCAGCCGACTTCGCCGCGGAAAAAGAACTGCCCTGCGCGACGACGGGAATGTACGAAACATGGCGGTTTATTTTTCACGGCACTGTAAAGAAGACTACCAGAAAAAGGCTCTTTGCGATGCTCTCGGACTTCACCCCTCCCCCGAGGACGTCGCCGAGCTTACTAGTGCAATTACCAACTGGCTTTTAAGTGTTAAGGATAGCGAAAACAGCCCTGTCGAGCAGTTTTTGGGAGAGCTCGCCTCAGCGCAGCCTGGATTTGTTCCCAGTCTAAATACCGAAATCAATTTCCCGAACAAGGATATATCGGTTTATTTCGGCGTTGAAGGCAAGCGTCAGGCGGTCCTTTTTTTTCTCAACGAAGTAGCCGCCGCCGAAAAGCCGCAAACGCTTCTCCTGTTCAGTGATGAGGAAACCTCGTGGATGACTGACGACCCCCAGTTTGCGCGCCAATGGGCAGATCTTATGCTTAACGTACTGGCAAAGGGACATCAGCTTAAAATTATACACACTGTCAGCCGTGACCTGGACGAAATGTTAAGCGCCATCAGTCAATGGATGCCCCTGTATATTTCGGGATCAATTGAGCCGTATTTTTATCCCAAAAAGCGTGACGGCATTTTCAGAAACACTCTATTTATCGCTCATGATACGGCCGCTCTTGTCTCCTCTTCCGTCGGAAATCAAACTAAAAGAGCAGCAAACCTGCTCCTGCGCGAGCCTTCGGCAGTTAAGGCCTATGAGGAACAGTTCCTAAATTATCAAAACCTATGTCTGCCGCTGATGAGTATCTTTAATTCCAAGGACAAAGCTGCTTATCTTAAGACACTCTCCCAATTTGAAAGCGAAAATTGCAGAAAGATAATTAAAACGGAGTCGCTTTCGCTGATAACCATGCCCGAATCGCTTTTACTTCAAATTAGCGAAAGAACAGGGTCGAAAAGTCGGCAGCTTTGCGACCAGCTTGCTGACCGCCGCGAGAATTTTCTAAGTTCGCTAAAAATTGATGGCTTCACCGAAATAATCTCCTTGCCCGAGCCGAAAGAGCTTGTTAACGGAAACATAAGGCTTGCCCTTTCGGACCTGCTCGAAACGGATACGATATTCTATACTCCCGCCGAGTATATTCTTCACCTTAAGAGTGTAGCTGAACTTCTTCAAACCTGTGAAAACTACCACGTTCACATCAGTGATAAGCATGAAAGAGAAGACTTCGTTGTCTATGCCAAAGAGGACAGAAGCGTTCTTCTTGTGAAGATATCTGCTCCACCTGTTGCTTTTCTGATAACGGAGGGCAACATGACTGCCGCATTTTGGGATTATTTGCGTACTCTCATAGGCGAGAAGCACTTTGAGAAGCCGGACAATAAAGCTATGCTTAACAGGATTAACAAGTACATCGAAGAGCTTGAAAATATTTTAAAAGAACAGTAAAATTAGCTCTTCAGCAATTATTAGAAGGCTCGTGAATAAACAATTCACGAGCCTTTTTTCAGATATTTTATAAAGGATTCAGCCTCACAATAAATCAGATATGGCTGTCAATCCACGCCAGCACGTCCGCCATTACCTCGTCCCTGTTGGTTTCGTTCAAAACCTCATGGCGGGCTTCAGGATAAAGCTTTAAAGTTACATCCTCAATCCCGTGCTTTTTATAGGTGTTCAAAAGTTTTGTAACACCCTTTCCGTTTTTGCCGCAGGGATCCATTGCTCCTGAGAAAATCAGAATAGGCAGTTTTTTAGGGACGAGAGCGATGTTTTCCTTTTTCTCAATCGACTTTAAGCCCGATAGCAGGTCGACGAAAAATCCGCTTGTAAAAACCGTTCCGCAGTAGGGGTCGTTTATGTACTTATCGACCTCGGCATTGTCGCGGCTAAGCCAGTCAAAATCTGTTCTGTTTGGTCTGAAAGCCTTGTTGAAGCCGCCGAAAGTCATCTGGTTCATCTTATCGCTCTTAAGGTTGCGTCCGCTCTTCTTGACTTCACCTTTGGCGATTATTCCGCCCGCAATGAGTATCGGTCCCTGCTTGCCGTTGGAGCCTGAGAGCAATGCGCCCTTAAGCTCAGAGCCGTAGAGCATGATGTATCTCTGTGTAATATACGAGCCCATGCTGTGCCCATATAGAAACAGCGGCAGTTCGGGGTGCTCTTTCTTAATGATTTCACTAAGCTTATGGAGATCCTTAACCATCCATTCAAAGCCGTCATCATCGGCAAGAATTCCCAGCTTTTCAACCGATCCCGCAGTTTTGCCGTGGCCTCTGTGGTCATTGATATAGACAATATATCCGTTTTTAGTCATGAACTCGGCAAAGCGCTCGTAACGCGCAGCCGTTTCAGCCATGCCGTGAGCTATCTGCACTACGCCCTTAAGCTTAACATCAGCCTCGGGAATCCAGTTATAAACATAGATTTCCGTGCCCTCATCGGATTTGAAAGTGAAGTTTTTCAGTTCCACAGCTATTCCCCCATTTTTAATTTCATGAGCCGAACTTGTCTGTAATATAAGTGAAAATAATGCCCAGAGCCGTTGCGCCGGCATCGGGATAGCTCAAACTTCTCTCCCCGAGATAGCTGGCTCTGCCCTTAGTTGCCACAATATCCTTTGTTTTTTCAGCTCCCGCGATAGCCGCGTCCGCGCCTTTTCTCAAAGCCGCCTTTAGGCTCTCCCCTGCCGCCGCGCTCGCCTTAAGCGCTTCCGTTGCGGGAATCAGGGCGTCCAGCAGGGTTTTGTCGCCGAGTTTAGCTCCGCCGGTTTTTTGGATTCCGTCAACGGCGCTCTGCATAAGCTCGGCAAATTCGGCAAGGTCAAGCTCGGTTTTGTCCTTGGCGTATTTCCCAGCGCTTCTGAAGGCAGTGCCCCAAATCGGTCCCGATGCGCCGCCGCAGTGCTCGGTAATAACCATTCCGCAGGACTTTAAGAACGCGCCGATATCGTCACGAGAAAGCTCCTGCCACTGCTTCTTGATTTCCTTGAAGCCCTTTGCCAGCGACATTCCGAAATCGCCGTCACCCGCCGCGGAGTCAAGTTCGCAAAATGGGACTTCGTTTTTAATTATTACATCAGCCATGTTTTCAACCATGCTGATAATATCGCTTAAAGTAAATTTTTCCATGGTACCACCCTCAATAATTATTTGCTTTGTCAGACCTTCATCGCGGGAGCGTCTGACGGACTGTCCAGCAGAGCCTTCAGCTCGGAATCAAGTCTTAGCATAGTAACCGAAGCTCCGGCCATATCGATGGAGGTCATGTAGTTGCCCACAAGGGTTTTATAAATTTTAATGCCGCGCTTGGAAATTGCACCCGATACGGAATTATTCAGCAAATACAGCTCCTGAAGCGGAGTGCCGCCCAGACCGTTTACAAGGAGAGCTACTTCGTCACCCTCTTTGAAGGGAATATCGCTGACAATCTTGTCAACCATACGCTCTGCAAGTTCGTCCGCTGTGCTGAGTTTTTCGCGTGCAATTCCGGGTTCGCCGTGAATTCCGACGCCGAATTCTATTTCATCCTCACCGAGAGTGAAGGTCGGCGTGCCCTTCGCGGGTACCGTGCAGGAGGTCAGAGCAAAGCCGATTGAGCGCACGTTCGCGATTACCTTCTCGGCAACTGCTTTTACTTCCTCAAGTGATTTTCCCATTTCCGCGGCGGCTCCCGCAATTTTGTGGACAAGAACTGTGCCCGCAACACCGCGGCGTCCGACTGTATAAAGGCTGTCCTTAACCGCGACGTCGTCATTGACATAGACTTTTTCAACTGTAATGTCGTCATCCTGAGCCATTTCTGCGGCGGCGTCAAAATTCATGCAGTCGCCGGAATAGTTCTTGATAATGAGCAGAGTACCCTTTTTTGATTGTGTTGCAAGAATGGCATTATAAACCTGAATCGTGGAAGGAGATGCGAAAACATCACCGCAGACTGCGGCATCCAGCATACCCTTACCTACAAAGCCTGCGTGTGAAGGCTCGTGACCGCTTCCTCCGCCGCTGATGAGGCTCACCTTATCTGTGTTGACCTCTTTTTTCTTTATAACCTTATATTTTTCGATGAAGTCAAGCTCGGGATGAGCAAGAACAATGCCCTTGCAAAGCTCGTTAACGACATTATCGGGGCTGTTAATTATTTTCTTCATTCTTCCCTCTCCTAACCCGCTTTGTACTTCTTGCCGATTGCATCCGCTGCGATTATGGCAGCCGCAGTCGCTTTAACGGTTATCGGGAAAGGCATGGAGTGAATGGATTCCTCTGCGATGCAGGACTTTTCTGCAACCGCAAGAAGTTCCTCTTCGGTAATACTGTCAACTCCGATGTCCGCAAGGCAGACCGGCAGACCGACTTTAACACAGAAGGCAAGAACTTCGTTCAGCTCTTCCGCGGGGGCATTTTCCAAAACAAGCTGGGCAATCGTTCCGAAGGCAACTTTTTCGCCGTGGAAATAGTGGTGCGTTCCGGGTAGAATCGTAAGCCCGTCATGAATAGCGTGAGCCGCCGCAAGACCGCCGCTTTCAAAGCCGAGCCCAGAAAGGAGAATATTTGCTTCGATGATGTTCTCAAGCGCGGGAGTAACCATGTTGCAGTCACAGGATATCTTCGCTTTCTCACCGTCCGCAATCAAGGTCTGATAGCAGAGCGTCGCCAGCGCAAGAGCCGTGTTTGTGCCCTTCGCCTCACCGCAGAAGCCCTCACGATAACCGCAGGGCAGTCCGGCGTTTACGTTTGAGAAGGACCTTGCCGTTGCTCTCGCCTCAAAATATGTGGAGAGCGCGTCACCCATGCCTGAAACCAAAAAGCGTGTCGGCGCAGCCGCAATGACGCTTGTGTCGATGAGAACAACGCTTGGGCTCTGCTTAAAATATGCGTAATCGTCAAAAGCTCCGTCGGGAGTATACAGAACTGCTGAATGGCTTGTAGGCGCGTCGGTTGCCGCGATTGTCGGGCAGATAATAAGAGCTTCGCCCATCGCAACGCATTTCGCGGTGTCAATAGCTTTGCCGCCGCCGAGACCTATGGTGCAGGAGCAGCCGTTTTTCTTTGCAACCTCCTGAAGTCTTGCGACCTCCTGGCGGGAGCATTCGCCGACGAAACCGCTTTCAACAAAGGTAATCTCAAATTTCTTTGCGGTAGCGTCAAGTTTGCTCTTAACTCTTTTTACATCATCGGGATGCGCAATCAGAAGGGCAGAGTTTCCGAATCCTTTAACGAAATAGCCCAAATTCAGCAGTTCGTCTTCGCCCTGCACATACTTTGTGGGGCAGATAAAAGCTTTTCTCATAAGAATCCTCCTAATATTTTATAGTTGTTTCACAAAGGCAAGACGGCATTCCGTCATTTTTATGTATAATTTAATTATAGAAACATGTTTTGAAAATAGCATTAGATAATATTATACACTAATGATAATATTCAGTAGAAATTTTTAAGCCTTGACTTATTTCATTTCCCACTAATATAGGCCTTGATATTCCAGTATATTTGCTTGACTTTCCATTTCTTTCTATTGTATAATCGTAATATATGTCAATTATTTGATAATATTTTTCTATCTTACATAAGGCTGTAAATATTGTCGGATTCGGAGGATGGGCATTTGAGCAGAACTTTTACAGATATCTACCAGATTTTTAATCCGGAAAAATTTCAGAAAATTCAGGACGACATTTCAATCGCCTCCGAGCTTGCAATTATTACGGTTGATTACAAGGGCGTTCCGATTACCGCCCACAGCAATTGCAGCGAGTTCTGCAGAAAAATGCGTTCCTCGGAATACGGCGTTTTCTGCGAAAAATGTGACTCACACGGAGGGCTTGAAGCTGCCAGAATCGGTAAGCCGTTTATTTACCTCTGCCATGCTGGTCTTGTTGACTTTGCTATCCCGATTATGGTTGACGGCCTATATCTCGGCGCTTTAATGGCGGGTCAGGTACTTCTTGACAAGGAAAACTCCGAAAATCAGCCCGAACGTATTCTTCAAGGAGTCGGCAGCCCCCATGACTTTCCTGAGAGTCCTGATTTCGCTCACAGCTACGAGCTTCTGCCTGTAATGCGCCTTGAAAAGATCGTGGCGCTTGCAAATATGCTTTCACATATCAGCGGATATTGCGTTGAGCAGGCCATACTCGGAGAGGCGTTTATTAAACTCAGCTCGAGAGCACAGACGGCTAACCTCTTTAACAGTCCTCTTGCGCATTTTCGCTCACTGAACGATAAAGAGAGCGTGCCTAAGGAGCCAAACAAGCTTTTAAAGCCTGCCCTCACCTACATAGAAACTCACCCTAAAGAGAAGATCACGCTCTCAAAGATGGCGGCACTTTGCAGTATTTCCTCAAGCTATTTCAGCAAGCTTTTTGCCAAGGAGAAACTCGGCAATCTGTCAGACTATGTCAATCACATCAAAATAGAGCACGCAAAACAACTGCTTCTCTCAACCGATTGGACAATCCGCACCATTTCGGAAAATTTGGGTTTTGACGACTCGGGTTATTTCATTAAGGTCTTTAAGCGCGAAACGGACAAAACGCCTTTGGAATTTCGTAACCTTCAAAGCTCTGCCGATAGTCTAAGGTCAAAATAGGCCGAAAGCTCATACGAATTAGCACAACAACCGCGACAGTTATTGCTGCCGCGGTTGTTTTATATATTTACAAGTTTTTAAACTCCGTAATATGTACCGTCCGACTGCTTTACAAGCCCCTGTTTTTCAAGCCTTTCAATGTGTTTCAAAAGCATAAGTTTTTCCCAGAAAACCACATAATTAGTTGGGTGTGCGCGGTATATAAGATTCTCTGCCGCAAGAGAGTGAATATCTGAGGGGTGCTCCCGCAAATAGTTATAAACCCGTTCCTCACGCTTGATTATGCGCTGTTTGAACTCCAAAAGGCAGGCAGTCGGCTCCTCAATCACTTCATGAATATGGCTCGAAACAACGCGGCGAGGCTTTAAATCAATGATTCTGTCTATTGAGCGTATCATCTCGTCAGGGTCAGCCAAGTGTTCCCCGTACCAGGGTCCGGCCTTTGTCAGGCAAATATCGGAGCTGAAAAGAAGTTCCTCCTCAGGAAACCAAAAACAGCAATGTCCGACGCTGTGTCCCGGTAAGTGCAATACCTGCGCCTTAACCGTGCCGAAATCCAGCATTTTACCGTCGAAAATCGGCTCGACAGTCCGCGAGGTGTCAAAGGGCTTAAAGCTTTTGTTGTAGCCGTTGAAACCCACTTCCTCGAAGGCTTCCCAAACGTCCGCCCCGGGCATGAGCTCGTCCCACAGGTCAAGAGAATTATAGGAAATGAAAAGGTCATCGCTTCTAAGTATGCCTGCCTCAAGCTCATGAATCATTATCTTCGCGCGAGGGAAGAGATTATTTCCTCTCGTATGGTCAAGGTGATGATGGCTGTTGATAACCAAGTCAATTTTCGCACAGTCTAAGTCATGCAGGCCATCTACATCCATTCCTGTTTCAATAACCGACTGAACATCATCGTCAATATATATCCAGTTTGAATATGTGAAACCCTGTTCTGTCAGCACCAAGTTAATTTTATCCGATATTTTAATCCGCAATTTGCTCATTCTCCCGAAGAATTTTTCTCTATTTTGCTCCTTTTCGTGACAAATTGCAAATCAAACCTGCGCTTTGAACCCATAATATTTTGCAATTAACAACCACCCGTCATAATTTATAAGCAGTCAAGCAAATTTATGTGAAGAATTACGGCTTGTAAATACAGTTCTGAAGTGTTTATAATCTAATCAGTTACTATTTCATTTAGTTATTAGGAGTGCGCATGAGAAAAAAGATAGACAATGAGGTTATACTTGCCGCGTCGCTGCGCGTGTTTTCACGCTACGGTTACAGAAAGTCTACGCTTGAGGACATTGCAAGTGAGCTGAATATGACTGCTGCCGGTATATATGCCTACGCCGAAAGCAAGCGCGAGCTTTACGAGCAAACCGTAACCTTTGCTTTGCTCCGCTGGCAGAATAAAGTTAAGGCAGCGGTTGCTCTGCAAAAAAGCGCAACCGAAAAGATAAGCGTTTTGTGTGACAGCGCTTTGCACTACTTGGCGCAGGACAAGGAATTCAGCCAGCTTTTAAAAAGCGACCACTCAATTTTCCCAATGTTCCCCGCAGTTGACCCTTATGAGGAGATAAACACCGCTTCCGTTGACATGGTTGCGGAAATATTGGCTTTGGGCGCAAAAACCGGAGAGTTCCGCGAACTTGACGTCAGAGCGGTTTCAGAAGTCATCTTTTCAATATACAAGGGCTTTGTTATCAACGCTTATGTGCAGGACGAGGTTGAGTTTCTGGAAAAGAATCTTCCTCAAACCTTGGATCTTATTCTCCGCGGAATCGAAAGCAAGTAACGCCGAAAGATATGTTCGGCGCAATAATATCAAATAACGAAAGGGGTACAGCAATGGTAAAATATTTGTCAGAGCAGTGGCAGGCGGAGGTCGACAAGGAGCTGCGTGCACACTTATCGCCCGAAAAGATGAACAACATAACCTCATCCATGAACAATCGATACTTAAATTGTCCCGGCGGCGGAAGCAAGTTTTTCTTTGTAAGCTTTGCTGACGGCAAGGTTGACAAAGTACTTGTCGGCGAGGGCGAAGGCCCGAAAGCAGAGTTTTATATCTCCGGCGACTATGAAACCTTCGCAAAAATCTCCCGCGCGGAGCTCGGCTCGCAGAAAGCACTCATGAGCGGAATGCTCAAGCTCAAGGGCAACATGGTTAAGGCTCTAAAGCTCGCCTCCCTGTCCGACAGGCTCAACAAGATTATCGCCACAATCGAAACTGAATTTTAAGAAGAGAGGTCACTGATTATGAAATTTGAAAACAAGGGGCCTTACTTCATTGACTATCCGGCCCGCATTAAGGCTGTTCAGGCAGAAATGGCGAAAAACAATATTGACGTTTATCTCGGCAGCCGCCTTCGCACGACCTCCTGGTGCACGGACGCTTTCTTCCCCTGGCGCAGCTTTATTGTTATCCCTTCGGAGGGTATGCCGACAGCCTTCACCTTCGTCATCGACGCCGCCCGCGCACTTGACGACAGCTGGCTCGACGAGGACCATGTAATGGGTTTCGCACCCATGGGCGGACAGGACCAAATTACTCAAATTTCCGATATGATTAACGAGCTTCTGCCGAACGGGGGACGTGTCGGTGTTGAAGCCGGCATGTCGAACTATTTGCCCGAAGGCTATCTTACATATTACGAATACAATGCTTTCAAAGAGGCAATGCCCGAGTGCGAGTTTGTAAACGCGCATGAGATAATTGACAGACTTCAGATGATTAAGGATATCGGTACTATCAACCGCTTCCGCGAGGCGTCCCGCATTGTTGATGTCGGACACGAAGCCGTTTTTGAGGCAATAAAGGACGGCGGCTGGAAGGGCAAGACGGAATCGGAAATTGCCGGTATCGCGGCACTTGCCATGCGCAAGGCCGGAAGCGTCTGGGAATGGAGCTTCACGGGCGGAAACGAAATTGCCTGCGGCTACCGCACGGGACTTGCGGGCGGCGCCTGCACTCCCGCGACCTGCAAGGAAATTGTGGCGGGTGAGCCTCTTATGGTGGATATCCACGGACTTTTCGGTCTTGCCTGCGGCGACCACACCCACAACTACTTAATCGGACCCGCAACAGAGCGTCAGCTTTGGCACGCCAAAAATTTTGTTGACATCGTCGCCCTGACGCTGAAGACCTATCGCGCGGGAATTTCTCCCTCCTCTCTCGCGGAGGAGATGATGGCCTTTGCCGAGGAGAGAGGCTTCTCCGACTTCATGGTGCCGGGCTTTGAACACGGAATCGGCATGCTCGGAGACGAGTGGAGAATCGGCAGACACGACGGTCCCTTCCCCTACTGGACCGACCCCGACCACTGCTATGCAGAAAATGAAGTTCTTATCTGCGCCATGCAGTACGCCTGCCCCGAAGAAGACATCGGCTTCCGCTACGAAAATCCGATACTTATTACAAAAGACGGCTGCGAATATATGAGCAAATTCCCCCTTGCGGTTGAAGTAATTAACTAGCCTAAAATATAGTGGTAAAAGTGCCGCAGAGTCTTAACGCTCTGAGGCACTTTTGTTAAGTAATTATATATTAGTGCACATTGAAATTTCGCCTTATATGTATTATAATATGGTCAGGATAAATTTGTAAGATGTGAGGATGAAATATGGATATACTCAGAGCTAAAAAGGGCTTTATATGCGATATGGACGGTGTTATTTATCATGGAGACCGTCTGCTGCCGGGAGTTAAGGAGTTTGTCGACTGGCTTTACCACGAGGATAAAAAGTTTTTGTTTTTGACAAACGCCAGCGGAAAATCCCCCAAGGAACTTCAGCAGAAGCTCTGGCGCATGGGTCTCGATGTCGATGAGAGCCATTTTTATACCAGTGCGCTTGCTACCGCGAAGTTTCTTGACCGTCAGAATCCGGGCTGCAGTGCGTATGTAATCGGCGACCCGGGGCTCTATAACGCCCTTCATGACGTAGGAATAATGGTTAATGACGTTGACCCCGACTATGTGATTATAGGCGAAACCGTCAACTACAACTTTGAAAAAATCTGCCGTGCAATGCACCATGTTTCAAACGGCGCAAAGCTTATCGGAACCAACACCGACCTCACCGGGCCTTCCGAACACGGTATCTTCCCCGCCTGCCGCGCCCTTGTCGCTCCTGTTGAGATTACTACGGGTGTCAGCGCTTACTATGTCGGCAAGCCTAATCCGCTTATGATGCGCACGGGTATCCGCATGCTCGGCGTTCACTCCGAGGAAGCAGTCATGATTGGTGACCGAATGGATACGGACATTATCGCCGGAATCGAAAGCGGTCTTGATACCGTTCTTGTGCTTTCGGGAGTAACCTCCAGAGAATCGATGAAGCTTTATCCATACAGACCCAGAATTATTCTGGACGGAGTCGGCGATATTCCGGGGTAATCAATTGTTTGGAAGCACAAGGAGGAAAAATGTCAGTTATAAACTTGTCCCATGAGCTTAACGACGGCTTGAAACTGCCGCAAATCGGATTAGGCACCTATAAGCTTAAAGGTTTTAACGGTGTGGAGTCGATAAAAACAGGCATAAGCATCGGCTACCGCCTTTTTGACTCAGCTTTCAACTACGAAAATGAGGGAACAGTCGGCGCGGCAATACGTTCAAGTTCCATCCCGAGAAGCGAAATAATCGTTACCTCCAAGCTTCCTGGACGCCATCACAAATACAGCGAGGCTCTCGAAACGGTTGAGGAATCGCTTTTTCGCTCAGGGCTTGAATACTATGATCTTTACCTAATCCACTGGCCGAACCCGATAACGGATCTTTATGTCGAGGCGTGGCAGGCGCTGATTGAGGCAAAGAAGCGCGGATTGATCCGCTCCATCGGCGTTTGCAACTTTTTGCCGCACCATCTTGAGCGCCTGAAAAAGGAAACGGGAGTTCTGCCGAGCGTTAACCAAATCGAGCTGCACCCCTACTTCAGTCAGCAGGAGCAGCGTAGCTATAATGCTGCAAACGGCATCGTTACCGAGTCTTGGAGCCCGCTTTTCAGGACAAAAGCCGTTTTACAGGAGCCTGCTGTCATGGCGGCCGTCGCCGCTCACGGAAAAACCGCGGCTCAGGTAATCTTGCGCTGGCATCTTCAGCTCGGCGCTCTGCCGATACCTAAGGCCTCCTCACCCGAACACCAGCGAGAGAACTTCGATATCTTTGATTTTTCTCTTACCGAAGCGGAGATGGCGGCGATTAACGCCTTATCGCGTTCTGACGGGAGAATGAAAAACCAGAATCCCGATGTTTACGAAGAATTTTAGATTTCATCAAATTTTCCGATAAAGTCAGGCATGAACATTTCATGCCTGACTTTTCTTTTAATATGTCATGTGTTTTTTCTTTGGCATACAATGGGTTATTATCGGCATTTATTTGCTTGAGGAGCGTGATTTCTTATGATTATACATGTGGTTAAGCCCAATGACAGTATTTATAAAATTTCTCGTAAACATGATGTTGCGGCAGATACGATTATAGCCTCAAATCGCCTGCCAAATCCAGAGAGCCTGGTTGTCGGGCAGGCAATCGTTATTCCCGGCGATTTTTTCAGCTACACCGTAAAGCGCGGTGATTCTATTTATACGATTGCAAGAGATTTCGGCATTTCACCGCGAGATATTCTTGCCGCCAATCCCGAACTTCAAAACCCAAATCGCCTTTGGGTCGGGCAAAAAATAATAATCCCTATCGCCCCGCAAAGAGGCAAACCGATTTTTGTCAACGGCTATGTTTTTCCGAGTGTCAGCCCCGAGGTATTAAGCGGCAGTCTGCCTCATCTGACCTATTTGAGCATTTTCAGCTATCAGGTAAGAGCAGACGGCGGTCTTAAGGGCATTGACGATGCGCGCCCTATCGCTCAAGCTCGTGACGCGGGCGTCGCCCCCCTGATGGTAATTACGAATCTTGAGGAGGGAGCAGGCTTCAGCAGCGAACTTGCGCATGAAATATTAACCGACGTAAATGTGCAGAACATACTCATAGAGAACATTCTCGGAGTTATTGACGGCAGCAATTATTACGGTTTGGATGTGGATTTTGAATACATTTACCCTGAGGACAGGCAAAACTACGTTGACTTTATAGGCAGGGTTGTAAATAGACTCCACCCCTTGGGCTATTCGGTATCGATTGCGCTTGCGCCAAAAAACAGTGCCGACCAAAAGGGTCTGCTATATGAGGCTCATGATTATGCCGCTCTCGGCGCGCTCGTTGACCATGTAATAATAATGACCTATGAGTGGGGCTATCTTCGGGGACCTGCAATGGCTGTTGCTCCCATTAACCAGGTGCGTAAAGTTTTAGATTACGCCACAAGCGTAATCGACAGCGAGAAAATCCTTATGGGCATGCCAAACTACGGCTATGACTGGACTTTGCCCTTTGTAAGAGGCTCCGCTGCCAGAATTCTTACAAACGAGGTGGCGGTCGTTCTCGCCGAAAAAGTAGGAGCGCACATACTATATGACAATATTTCACAGGCGCCGTTTTTCAATTATTACGATTCCGACGGTAAACGGCACGAGGTCTGGTTCGATGACGCAAGGAGTATAGAGGCAAGGCTTTCGCTTGTTGGCATCTACAATTTGGGCGGGGTCAGCTACTGGACCTTAAACAGCTATTTCGCACCGAACTGGCTTGTATTGGATTCGATGTACGGAGTTAAGAAGGTGCTGTAAAAAAGCTGCGGCCTTTGCCGCAGCTTTCAGACTGAAGACAAAAAAGTGCCTCATGCATAGCATGGGGCACTTTTTGCAC
>CAYWNW010000016.1:0-25348 GCA_964459785.1 uncultured Oscillospiraceae bacterium
ATATAGGAGGGCAAGAAATGAACATTAAAAAAGACGATAAGGTCATTGTTCTTTCCGGCAAGGATAAGGGTAAGCAGGGCAGAGTCATGTCAGCCGATCCCAAAAACGGAAAGGTCACCGTTGAGGGCGTGAATGTCGCGAAGCGTCATCTTAAGCCCACTAAGCCCGGCGTTGAGGGCGGAATTATCAAGAAGGAAACCCCCATTTACGCTTCAAAGGTTATGCGCGTTTGCCCCAAGTGCGGCAAGCCCACCCGCGAAGCTCATAAGTTCCTTAAAGACGGAACAAAAGAGCGCGTTTGCAAGAAGTGCGGCGAAATTATATAAGAAAGGAGAGACTTTTTAATGCCAAGACTTAAAACAAAATATCTTGAGGAAGTCGCTCCCGCTCTTATGAAGAAGTACTCATACAAGAGCACTATGCAAATTCCCAAGATAGAAAAAATCGTTATCAGCGTCGGCGCAGGAGACTGCAAGGACAACCAGAAGGCTCTGGAAGCGGTTATTAAAGACATTTCTGCGATTGCAGGCCAGAAGGCCGTTGCAACCGTAGCCCGCAAGAGCGTTGCAAACTTCAAGCTCCGTCAGGGACAGAATGTCGGTGTTAAGGTTACACTCAGACAGGACAGAATGTGGGAATTCCTCGACAGGCTGTTCAATGTCGCTCTTCCCCGTGTCCGTGACTTCCACGGAATTAACGGCGATGCATTTGACGGCCGCGGAAACTTCAGCCTCGGACTCAAGGAGCAGATTATTTTCCCCGAAATCGACTACGACAAGATCGAAAAACTGCGTGGTATGAACATTGCAATCTGCACCACTGCGGCTACCGATGAAGAAGCAAAAGAGCTGCTCACACTTATGGGCGCTCCGTTTGCAAAGGCTTAGGAGGAAAAAGCATGGCTAAGAAATCAATGAAAATCAAGCAGGCTCTTCCGGCAAAATTCTCCACAAGGCAGTACAACCGCTGCAAAATCTGCGGCCGCCCCCACGCTTATCTGCGTGACTACGGCGTTTGCCGTATATGCTTCCGCGAATTGGCACATAAGGGCCAAATCCCCGGAGTGCGCAAGGCTTCTTGGTAATTAAAGGCTGTGCAGGATGCCCTGATGCTTTGCGAAGACGCCTTGCCGTATACACGATACTGTCTGCGGCGCCTGCGCTTCGCCTAAGGGCCCCCTGCCCACCCATGCTTAACTAGGACGCTTTACTAATTTAAAATTCGTTCCATCGTCCTTTACCAGCCAAGAACCCAACATCGTGGTTCTTGGCTGGGGAGGAGGAGCGCGGAATGAGTGAGCTTTCACGCTTGCGTGGAAGCGAAGGATACGCAATCTAGCAACGACTAGTGACGAAAGGCCGGGGGCAATCAAGCATTGGCTCGGAACCTCGCCGCCGAAACAGACCGAAAAATCGGCTGTAACTCTAATAAGGAGGAAATATTAGTATGCAAATTACCGATCCTATCGCGGATTTATTGACACGTATCCGCAACGCGGGAAGCGCAAAGCACGACACTGTCGATGTTCCCGCTTCCAACATGAAAAAGGCAATCACGACCATACTTCTTGACGAAGGCTATATTAAGAGCTTTCAGCTCATAGAAGACGGCGGACAGGGTGTCATCCGCATTACTCTTAAGTATCTGCCCGGCAAGGAAAAGGCCATTTCGGGTCTTCGCCGTGTGTCAAAGCCCGGTCTGCGTGTTTACGCGGGCGCTGACGAACTTCCCTATGTTCTCAAGGGCTTGGGTATCGCTATCATCTCCACGTCCAAAGGCATCATGACCGACAAGGCTGCCCGCAAGGCAAATGTCGGCGGTGAAGTCTTGGCGTTTGTATGGTAAGGGGGTATATGAATGTCTAGAATAGGAAGAAGCCCCATTACCGTTCCCGCAGGAGTGGAAATCACAATTGACGAAAACAATCACGTAACCGCAAAGGGACCCAAGGGAACACTTGAACGCACCCTTGTTTCTTCAATGAAAATTGAGCAAAAGGATGGCGTTTTGACAGTTGTGCGCCCCGACGACAACAAGGAAAGCCGTTCTATGCACGGTCTTACAAGAACCCTTCTCAGCAACATGGTTGAGGGTGTTTCGGTAGGATTCAAGAGAGAATTGACTGTTCAGGGCGTTGGCTACAAGGTTAATAAGGACGGCAACAAGCTCGTGATGAACATTGGCTACAGCCATCAGGTCATTGTTGAGGATACTGCCGACATCACAATCGAAGTTCCCAGCCAGAACAGCATAGTAATCAACGGTATTGACAAACAGAAGGTTGGTCAGTTTGCGGCTGAAGTGCGTAGTAAAAGACCGCCCGAGCCTTACAAGGGCAAGGGCATCCGGTATGCCAACGAAGTGGTTAAACACAAAGAGGGCAAAACCGGAGCTAAGAAATAGAAGGAGGTGTGCCTAAATGGTAAATAGACCTGATACAAGAACAGCGCGCATTAAGCGCCATAAGAGAGTCCGTGCGAAGATCTCCGGCACGCCCGAAACTCCCAGACTTGACGTTTTCAGAAGCAACGCGAATATCTATGCTCAGATAATCGACGATGTTAACGGCGTAACTCTGGCAGCAGCCTCATCGGTTGAAAAAGACTTTGAGGGACTCGGCAGCAATTGCGAAGCCGCTGAAAAAGTCGGCAAGCTTATTGCGGAGCGCGCAAAAGCAAAGGGTATTGAAAACGTATGTTTTGACCGCGGCGGATATCTTTATCACGGACGCGTAAAAGCATTAGCAGACGGAGCCCGCGAGGGCGGTCTGAACTTTTAGTCGGGAGGAGGAAACAAAATGGCTTACAGTAACAATAGAGATAACAGACGCTCTGAGGAACCTTCGGAGTTTACCGAGAAAGTTGTTTCCCTCAACCGCGTTTCCAAAACCGTAAAGGGCGGCCGTATCTTCAAGTTTTCGGCTCTCTGCGTTGTCGGTGACGGAAAAGGCCGCGTCGGATTCGGACTTGGCAAAGCAGGCGAAGTTTCCGAAGCAATCCGCAAGGGAATTGACGATGCAAAAAAGAACATCGTTAAGATAACACTTTCCGAAAGCACTATTCCCCACGAAGCAATCGGCGAATTCGGTGCAGGCAGAGTCCTTTTAAAACCCGCAGCTCCCGGTACCGGCGTTATTGCCGGCGGCGCTGTCCGCGCAGTTGTTGAAGCTGCCGGCATTAAGGACATCCGTACAAAATGCCTGCGTTCAAACAACCCCCACAACGTGGTTGCGGCCACAATGGTCGGCCTTCGCAGCCTCCGCGACGCGGAGCAGATTGCAGTCGTCAGGGGCAAAACAGCTAAAGAAATTAAAGGATAGGAGGGCGCAGCAATGGCTAATCTTAAAATTGAGCTGGTTAAGAGCTTAAACGGCAGAATGGACAAGCACATCGCCACTGCCAACTCTCTTGGACTGCATAAGATCGGCAACAAAACAGTGCAGCCCGATAACCCCCAGACCAGAGGCAAGATAGCTCAGATCAGTTATCTTCTGAAGGTTACGGAAGAATAAGGAGGTGCAGGCATGAAACTAAATGAACTTTCACCGGTTGCAGGCTCCACCCATGCGTCCAAGCGCAAGGGAAGAGGCAACGGTTCAGGTAAAGGCAAGACCGCAGGCCGCGGTCAAAAGGGACAGAATTCCCGCAGCGGCGGCGGCGTCAGAGTCGGATTTGAAGGCGGACAGATGCCCTTGGCTCGTCGTCTTCCCAAGCGCGGCTTTAACAACATTTTTGCAAAACCGCTCACCGCAATCAATATTTCCGCTCTCAATGTTTTTGAGAACGGTGATGTTGTAACAGCTGAAAAACTGCTTGCTACCGGAGTTTTATCAAAATGCGAGAATGGTCTGAAACTTCTTGGCAACGGCGAAATCACCAAGAAACTTACCGTTCAGGCAGCCGCTTTCTCCGAAGCTGCGAAGCAGAAAATCGAATCCGCAGGCGGAAAGGCGGAGGTGGTTTAAGTGCTCGAAACATTTCGTAACGCATGGAAAATCGAAGAACTCCGCAAGAAAATCCTTTTTACGCTGTTCATAGTTCTGCTTTACCGTTTAGGTAACGCTGTCCCGGTCCCTTATGTTGACATCAGCGCGCTGGGCGACTACTTTAACAGTGTTAAGGATACTGCTCTGGGCATCTTCAATATGATGTCCGGAGGCGCCTTTTCCAAAGCGACGATTTTTGCACTTTCCATTCAGCCGTATATCAACGCATCAATTATCATTCAGCTTCTGACCATTGCCATTCCGGCTCTTGAGCGCCTTCAGAAAGAGGGCGGCGAGGAAGGCCAGAAAAAGCTTGCAAGCATTACCCGTTATTCCACAGTTGCAATCGGACTTCTGCAGGGCTTTGCATACTATATGCTTATCCGCAACCAGGGTCTGCTCTCTACGGGCGCGACGGGCTTATGGCAGGCAGTTGTTATAATTCTCACCTTTACCGCAGGCTCGGCGCTTATCATGTGGCTCGGCGAGCAAATCAGCGAGTTCGGCATCGGAAACGGTATTTCAATCATACTTTTCGCAAGTATTGTTGCGCGTTTCCCCAGAGGACTTCAGACCTTGTTTGCAACCGTTTCTTCAGGCGGACTTTCCATTATTGCTCTGATCCTCCTGCTCCTCGGCGCACTGGCCATCGTTGTTCTTATCATTTTTGTGACGAACGCGGAGAGAAGAATCCCGGTACAGTATTCCAAGCGTATTGTCGGACGCAAGATGTACGGCGGACAGAGCACACATTTGCCCATGAAGGTTAATATGTCCGGCGTTCTGCCCATCATTTTTGCTCAGTCGATTGCTTCGCTTATACCCTCCGTGGCGGCGTTTTTCCCTGCACCCGCAACCGGAACCTTCTGGTCCGGCTTCCTCAAGGTGACAGGAACGACCTCACCTCTTTACGCAATTTGCTACTTCCTGCTGATTATCTTCTTTGCGTATTTCTATTCCACGATTCAGTTCAACCCCGTGGAAATTGCAAACAATCTGAAGAAAAACGGCGGCTTTATCCCCGGCTTCCGTCCCGGAAAGCCGACAAGCGAATATATTCAGAAGTCACTTAACAAAATCACACTCTTCGGCGCGATTTATCTCGGCATAGTGGCTGTGGCTCCGGTAATTATCGCCGCCACCAGCGAAGCCGCCTCAAACAGCGGAATTGCACTTGGAGGCACCTCGATTATAATCGTTATCGGTGTTGCTCTCGAGACAGTCAGGGCGCTGGAGCAGCAGATGATTATGAGAAACTACAAGGGCTTCCTTGACTAAACACTCGTTGTGAGTATTAACGCTGTGAAGGGAATGGTCTTATGAAGTTAATTCTTTTAGGCGCACCCGGCGCGGGCAAAGGCACTCAGGCTGAAGTTCTCAGCCGTATGTGCGACATTCCAACCATTTCAACCGGAAACATACTGCGAGCTGCGATGAAAAACGGTACTCCCGTCGGACTCAAGGCCAAGGAGTATGTCGACTCCGGTAAGCTCGTTCCCGACGATGTCATTATCGGCATCGTCAGGGAGCGTTTGGCGCAGGAAGACTGCAAGAACGGCTACATTTTGGACGGCATGCCCAGAACGATTCCTCAGGCCGAGGCTCTTGAGGACGCAGGGATAGTAATTGACGTTGCTCTCGCCATCGAGATTTCGGACGAGGAGATTGTCAAGCGCATGGCCGGCCGCCGTGTATGCAAGAACTGCGGCGCAACCTACCACATCGTTACAATCAAGCCGAAAGTTGAAGGTATCTGCGACAACTGCGGCGGCGAACTTATAATCCGCAAGGATGATGCACCTGAAACCGTTCTGGACAGACTTGCCGTCTATCACAGAGAAACGGAACCTCTCAAGGATTTCTACGCTAAGAGAGGAAAACTCAAGATTGTCGACAACCAGCCGACAATTGAGGAGAATACAAAGGCAGTAGTAAAGGCTCTGGGGTTATGAGTACAATAACAATAAAAAGCCCCCGGGAAATAGAGCTAATGCGCGCTTCGGGGAAGATTACCGCGGCAGCCCGTTCAATCGGACGGGAGATGGTGACTCCGGGCGTCACAACCCAAGAAATTGACAAAGAAATTTATAAGTTCATCAAGAAATCCGGCGCGGTGCCATCCTTTCTGGGGTATGGCGGCTTTCCCGGAAGCGCCTGTATTTCGGTGAACGACGAAGTTATCCATGGCATCCCCGGCAAGCGTAAAATCATTGAGGGCGATATTGTCAGCATTGATGTCGGCGCTTTAATCGGAGGTTTCCACGGTGACTGCTGCGGAACCTTCGCGGCGGGCAGAATTTCAGAGGAGGCCAGACGCCTTATTGAAGTTACAAGGCAAAGCTTCTTCGAGGGACTCAAGCTTGCAAGAGAGGGCAACCGTATTTCCGATATCTCTTATGCTATTCAGGAATATGTTGAAAGACACGGTTATACGCTTGTTCGTGAATATGTGGGACACGGTATCGGAAAGAATCTCCACGAGGCTCCCGAGGTTCCGAATTTCGGTGAGCCCGGACATGGTCCTCGTCTTGTTAGAGGCATGACAATCGCCATTGAGCCCATGGTAAACATGGGAGGCGCGGCGGTTCGAGTCCTTGATAACGACTGGACGGTAGTTACAGTCGATGGCAGCTTATCCGCTCACTACGAGAACACGATTCTCATTACAGACGGCGAGCCGGAAATTCTGACCATGGCGGAGGATTTATAATGGACACCGCAAGGTCGTCCGACATCGTTTTCTCTCTGGCCGGTCACGATAAAGGCAGAGAATTTGTCGTTATTAAATTAGACGGCGACTATGCCCTGATTGTTGACGGAAAGACGAGAAAGCTCACAAAACCCAAAAGGAAAAGCCTCAAGCATTTATGTTTAGGTAAAATGGGATCTACGGAGCTTTTTGGCGCCATAAGCACCGGAAAAGCAACAGACAGTGCAATCCGAAAAGAGCTTGCGAAATATCGCAGCGAGGCCGGCATGACCGAGGAGGGAAGACAGTTTGTCAAAAGATGATGTTATTGAGTTTGAGGGCACAGTAATCGAAGCGCTGCCCAATACGATGTTTCAGGTTGATATCGGGAACGGGCATACAATTTTGGCTCATATTTCAGGAAAATTGAGGATGAACTTCATCCGAATTCTTCCGGGCGACAGGGTTACAGTTCAAATGTCGCCGTATGACCTGACCCGTGGAAGAATAACCTGGAGAAGCAAATAATGGAGGTTAGTTTATGAAAGTAAGACCATCCGTAAAGCCGATGTGCGAAAAGTGCAAAGTAATTAAGCGCAAGGGCAAGGTCATGGTTATCTGTGACAATCCAAAGCATAAGCAAAGACAAGGCTAAAGCTTTAACGAGTTTACTGCGCTTTAAGCGCATTGCCGGAAGCGAAACCGCCCGTGCGGACGGAACAATAAGCGAAAGGAATGATTATTAAATATGGCACGTATCTCCGGAATTGACCTGCCAAAGGACAAGAGAATCGAAATTGCTCTTACCTATGTTTACGGCATCGGAAGAACCAGCGCAAATAAGATACTTGCAATGACAGGGATAAATCCCGATACCCGCGTCAAGAATCTGACCGAGGAAGAAGAAGCCAAGCTGCGTGAGTGCATCGACGTAAACTTTACCGTCGAGGGCGACCTTCGCCGCAGCGTAGCGCTTGATGTCAAGCGCCTCATCGAAATCGGCAGCTATCGCGGAATGCGTCACAGACGCGGTCTGCCCGTTCGCGGACAGAGAAGTAAAACCAACGCTCGTACCCGCAAGGGGCCGAAGCGCACAATAGCCAACAAGAAAAAGTAAAGGAGGGAACTAAGTAAATGGCAGCACCTAAGAAAAAAGTCAGAACACGCCGCAAAGAGCGTAAGAACATTGAAAGAGGAGTCGTTCATATCAGTTCCTCCTTTAACAACACAATGATTACAATCACCGATGTTAACGGTAACGCTATTTCGTGGGCTTCCGCCGGCGAAATGGGCTTCCGCGGCAGCAAGAAGTCCACTCCCTTCGCGGCTCAGACTGCGGCTGAAACAGCCTCCAAGGCTGCAATGGAGCACGGACTCAAGACCGTTGAAGTTTTTGTCAAGGGACCCGGCAGCGGCCGTGAAGCGGCTATCCGCGCACTTCAGAGCGCCGGACTTGAAGTAACGCTTATTAAGGACGTAACACCGATTCCCCACAACGGTTGCCGCCCGCCCAAAAGACGTCGCGTCTAATTAGGAAGGAGAAGTAAATTATGGCTAGAAATATGCAGCCCATCGTCAAGCGCTGCAAGACGCTCGACATTTCTCCTGCCGTCATGGGTTACACCGCAAAGACCAAAAGCGGAACCATCCGCAACCCAAAAGGTCAGATGCGCAGGAAGCAGAGCGAATATGCAATGCAGCTTCAGGAGAAGCAGAAGGTTAAGTTTATATACGGAATTCTTGAAAAACAGTTCCATGCTTATTATGAGAAGGCAGCTAAGACTCCCGGCATCACCGGCGAGAATCTGCTTACCACCATTGAGCGCCGTCTCGACAACGTCGTATATCGCCTCGGCTTCGTTATGACACGCCGCGAGGCCCGTCAGGCAGTAAGCCACGGACACTTCACGGTTAACGGCCGCCGCGTCGATATTCCCTCATATCTCGTTTCTGTAGGCGATGTAATTGAGGTTCGTGATCAGAGCCGCAGCTCCGTAATGTTCAAGAGACTGGTAGGCGAGGATGCGATATTCATTTCCGCTCCCCAGTGGCTTGTACGCGAAAGAAATACGCTCAAGGGAACAGTTGTTAAACTTCCCGCAAGAGAAGATATTGACTTCCCCGTGGAGGAAACGCTTATTGTCGAGTTGTACTCCAAGTAATGCACAGACCCTCATCATTGGTAAGCTGATCACAAGAGGCGCGCTTCCGCGCCAACTCAGAAGGAGGGTAATTAAACATGATTGAAATAGAAAAACCGCGCATTGAATGCATTGAGAATCAGTCGGATGAATCTTACGGAAAGTATATTGTAGAACCTTTAGAGCGCGGTTACGGTACGACCTTGGGCAACTCTCTCCGCAGGGTGCTCCTATCCTCTCTTCCCGGTACAGCTGTCACTTCAGTAAAGATTGCCGGAGTTCAGCATGAGTTTTCAACAATTCCCGGCGTAAAAGAGGACGTGACCGAAATAGTCCTCAACATTAAGAGCGGTATCTTCAAACTACACAGCGACGGACCGAAAACGGTGTATATCGAAGCAAGCGGTGAATGCGAAGTTCGTGCCGGCAGCATCAAGGCCGACAGCGAGGTCGAGGTCTTAAACCCCGATTTGCATATCGCTTCTCTCGGACCTGACGGTTACCTCAGCATGGAAATGGTCATTGACCACGGACGCGGCTATGTCGTTGCCGAAAAGAACAAGGGAGCTCAGCAGGTTATCGGCTCGATTCCCATTGACTCCATTTATTCCCCCGTGCTTAAAGTCAACTATGCAGTTGAAAATACCCGCGTAGGAAATAAAACCGACTACGACAAGCTCACAATAGAGGTTTGGACAGACAAGACCATCACACCAAGAGACGCGGTTTCCCTCGGCGCAAAGATTCTTTGCGATCACTTCACTCTTTTCACCGACCTTTCGGAAACGATCGGCAGCGAGTCTACCGTGAAGGAAAAAGTGGAAACCATGCGCGACAAGGTGCTTGAGATGACCATTGAGGAACTGGATTTGTCGGTGCGCAGCTTCAACTGCTTGAAGCGTGCAAACATCAACACAGTCGAGGATCTCATCGGAAAAACTCAGGACGAGATGATTAAAGTGCGAAACCTCGGGCGCAAGTCGCTTGAAGAAGTTGAGCACAAGCTGGCTATGATGGGACTTTCCCTCGCCAGCGATGACAACAACTAGCAAAGTTCTGCCGAAAGGCAAAACCAACCGAAATAGAGGGTCTTGAGCCTTCAGCAAAGCCTTTACACTCAAAAAAGGAGGAAACCGACATGCCCACAAACAGAAAACTCGGAAAGCCGACCGATGCGCGCATGGCCATGCTCAGACAGCAGGTTACCGACCTGCTCGAAAAAGGCCGCATGGAAACAACAATTACCCGCGCAAAGGAAATCGGACCCTTGACCGAGAAAATGATAACTCTTGGTAAGAACAAGTCTTTGGCAGACTATCGTCAGGCACTTTCTTTCATCACGAAAGAGGATGTCGCGAAGAAGCTTTTTGACGAAATTGCTCCCAAGTACGCCCAGCGTAACGGCGGCTATACCCGCATTGTTCGAATCGGACCCCGTCGCGGCGATGCAGCCGAGATGGCAGTTATCGAGCTCGTGTAAGAACGGCTTAAAAACGGTCATTGTTCCTTATTCGGAGCAATGACCGTTTTTTATTTGGTCTGCGACAGAGCTTAGCAGCCCTAATGCAAAAGTCTGACTATCCAGAGAATGATACCATAGACAACGGAAGCCGAAATTCCGTAAACGATGACGGGTCCCGAGATTACGAACATTTTGGCTCCGGTGCCCGTTACAAAGCCCTCTGTCTTGAATTCCAGGGCGGGGGACACCACTGCGTTGGCAAAGCCGGTTATAGGCACAAGTGTTCCCGCTCCGCCGATTTTGGCTATATCATCGTAGACGCCAAGGCCCGTGAGCAGAGCTCCAAGAAAAACAAGGCTTATGCTGGTCACCGTCGAAGCCGCCTTGTCAGCAATACCGAAATAGGTGTAAATATCAAAGACAAGCTGCCCGAGGCAACAAACAGCACCGCCGACTGCGAAGGCTTTTATAACATTCGGAATTATTTTTGAGTTTGGGGATACTTTTTTTACGTAAGCCCCGTACTCATCCTTTGACATATTGAAAAATGGCATAGTGAGCTCCCATACGAAAGAATACCGAAGGCTTCAATTTGTGAAAAAAACCTCCTCTTGCGGTTATTATCCCACAAAAGGAGGCTAAATATTTAGGGAAGATCTTTGACAGCCACGAATAATTATATAGGCGAAAGAATCAGATATTCAGATTGATGTTTTCGATTCCGTTTGCCTCAAACTCGGTCATGTAACTATCCATTCTCGAAGCGAGCTCTTTAAGATCGTCGGGGTTAACCTGCTCGATAGTCATATCGCGCCTGGCAAGCTCCTCGGCAAGAATATCGAAAAATACAGCGTCCTCATAATCGGCAATAGCGTCATGTATTCCGCCTTCTTCATAAGCCTTTGAAGGAAAAACATGACCCATATAGGTCTGCGCAAGCTCCGGCAAACCGTTTTGTGAGGCCAAAGCGAAGAACTTTTCCTGTAACAAGTCATAGTACTCAAAACGATCGGTTGCTCTGGTGGAATTCAATATCCAATTTCCTATATAAACCAAGTCGAGTAAATGACGAAACTCCTTGGTTGTAATTTGTATTTCCATAACGGCCTCCTTTCAATGAAAATCAGCGGCGTCGCGCGGCCGCTCTAATAGTATTATATTGTTCAGCATACCGCTCTGCCTGTTTGCGCGGAGGGAAGTTTAATTCCCGAACAATATCTGTTTTTTCGTCTGAACTAGATTATAACAAAAATGAATTCAAAATGCCAGTAATTTTATATAACAATATACTTTCGCTTTTCCTTGAAAAAACCCTCGATTAGAGTTATTATTAAACGGCATATAAAACATAGGAGCGTTGAAATGGATAACAGAGCCATAGGCGTTTTCGATTCGGGTCTGGGCGGACTTACGGCAACACAGGAGTTAAGACGGCTATTACCCGATGAACACATAATCTACTTAAGCGATTCATACAATTTTCCCTACGGGGAAAAGAGCAGAGATAGAATAATCGAGATGTCGCTGTCGAATATGCGCTTTTTACTCAGTCAAAATGTAAAGGCTATATTCGTTGCCTGCGGAACTGCGACCTCAAACGCGCTGGAGGCCCTAATTAAGGAAAGCCCTGTTCCTGTTTTCGGAGTTGTTGAGCCTGCGGTTGTTGAGGCGGTAAAATGCACCGAAAACGGAAAAATCGGGCTTCTTGCGACAAGAGCGAGCGTTGGCGCAGGAACTTATCAGAAGCTGATTCATGAGATGACACCGGAACTTTGCGTTACAGCCAAGGCCTGCCCTAAGTTTGCAACGATGGTTGAGGACGGTATTACGGATAAGGACGACGAAAGAGTAATAAGAGCCGCCGAGGAATATCTTCCTCCCCTGAAACAGGCGGGGGTCGATACCGTGATCCTTGGCTGTACACACTACCCCCTGCTTGCGGATGTAATCAGTGAATATATGGGCAGCAATGTTAAGCTTATCAGCGCCGGAGCCGCGGCGGCAAGGAAGCTCTGCGCGTATCTTCTTGAAAACGATATGACAAACGGGACTCGCGAAGGTCGGATAAGATATTGCACAACCGGCTCGGCTGAGCATTTTGCCGCTACAGCCGAACTTATGCTCAAACAAGATGTTTCGCCGTTTCTCACGGGAATTGAGCCCTTTGACAAGAACAGCAATATATAATATAATATCCGAGCCGCCGACGATTTAGTTCAATTATAAGCGGTTAAGACGAAACCGGACTAAAATATTTATCCGAAGCATATTTATGAAAATAACTTGCGGGTTGCAGCTTAACAATAAATTTTATCGGGGAACCGAGAGGTATAAGAGCAAAATGAAAATGAAAGACGTGATAATCTCCATTAAGGGTACGCAAAACGACCCGAACGGAGAGGACAATGTGATAGAGCTCGAGACGGACGGTGTTTTTGCTTTTGAAAACGGAGAAGGCACGCTGTCCTACAACGAGAGCGAACTGACGGGGCTTGACGGAACGAAAACCTCGTTCTCAATCAGTCCTATGGGCGTTATTATGACCCGAGAGGGCAGCCTCAACAGCCGTATGGTCTTCGAAAAGGGGAGAAAACACAACTTCCTCTATGAAACGCCCTTCGGCAGCGCCACCATGGGCGTTAATACTACCAATATTTCCGTTTCCTTTGATGAACACGGAGGAGATATGGAGATAGACTATATTGTGGACTTTCAGCACTCGGTTGTGGGGCACAATATGTTCAAGATTAAAGTGAGTGAGCAGAAGGAAGAAATTTGATGGCCAATCTGATTGAAGAAGCAAAACTCTCCATTGACGAATTGCTGGAAAAAGCCTATGAAAAGGCTGCAAATAAGGGAACAGTGCCGCAGGGCGGATTTCCGCAGGGCAAGGTGGAGATACCTAAGGACACAACAAACGGCGACTATGCCGCGAACCACGCGATGGCCGGAGCTAAAAGCCTTAAGCTTCCTCCCAGAACACTTGCGGAGATTTTTGTTTCCGAATTGGATTTGTCGGACAGCTACTTTGAAAGCGTTGAAATTGCGGGCCCCGGATTTTTAAATTTCCGTCTTTCCGACAATTGGTATGGAAAGGTTCTGGAGACCGTACTGTGCGAGGGCGAGGCTTTCGGCTGCTCCGATGAAGGACACGGCGAAAAGGTTATGGTCGAATTTGTTTCGGCAAACCCTACGGGCCCCATGACTATCGGAAACGCCAGAGGCGGCGTTCTCGGCGACGCGCTCGCCTCCGTTATGCAGCGGGCGGGCTATAATGTTTCTCGCGAATTCTACGTTAACGACGCGGGCAATCAGGTGGATTTGTTTGGAAAGTCCATTGAGGCGAGGTATCTTCAGCTGATTCTTGGCGAGGATGCAGTCGAATTCCCCGAAAACGGCTACCACGGTGAGGATATTAGGAATCTGGCAAAAGCTGTCTATGACCGTGACGGCGATAAATACCTCGATATGGACAGTGAAGTGCGCTGCCGCAGCTTTGTCGAGTTCGGACTTCCTTACAATATCGCGCTTATGAAACAGCACCTTGAACGCTACCGTATCCACTTTGACAATTGGTTTTTGGAAAGCTCGCTGCACAACAGCGGCTATGTTGCGGAAACGGTTAAGCTCCTTGAGGACGCGGGCTATACCTACGAAAAAGAGGACGCACTCTGGCTGCGCAACACCGACTTTGGGGCGGATAAGGATGAGGTCCTGCGCCGCTCAAACGGTTTTTACACGTATTACGCCGTTGACATCGCTTACCACCGCAATAAATTTATCGAGCGCGGGTTTGACAGGGTTATCGACGTTTGGGGTGCAGACCACCACGGGCATGCAATCCGCTTCGCCGCTTCGATGACGGCGCCGGTTCTCGGACTTCAAAACAAGAAGCTCGACTTTTTGATAATGCAAATGGTTCGCTTGGTGCGCGGCTCCGAAGTCGTTAAGGTTTCCAAGCGCACGGGAAAAGCGCTGACACTAAATGATCTTCTGGACGAAATCGGTGTCGATGCATGCAGATTTTTCTTCAACGCGAAACCGGATACACATCTGGAATTTGACCTTGATCTTGCCATTCGACAGGACAGCGAAAACCCGGTTTACTATGTGCAGTATGCTCATGCGAGAATTTGCAGTCTTATCGCCGCCATGGCAGAGGAGGGACATGCTGTTCCGACAAGCGGAAAACTGGATGCTTCGCTTTTAAACACCGAGCAGGAACGCGAGCTTATTAAGCAGCTTGCAATGTTTACGGAAGAAATTCGGCTGGCGGCAAGGGATTACGACCCTTCGCGCATAAACCGTTATGTAACGGAGCTCGCGGCAAGGTTCCACAGGTTTTATAATAGTTGCCGCATTAAGGACGCCGAGCCAAAGCTTCGGGATGCAAGACTGATTCTCTGCGAGTGTACCGAAAAGGTCATCGCTATTGCACTCGAAATCGTTGGCGTTACCGCTCCCGAAAAGATGTAATTATTAAATCCCCGCCTTAAGGCGGGGATTTTTTTACTATTGTTTTATCCCCAGAAAAGTCTGACGAAGAAGGCTGCGGCTAAAAAACCGGCGAAATCGGCAATAAGCGCTGCCGGAATGGCGTGGCGGGTGTTTTTTATGCCGGCCGCGCCGAAATAGACAGCTATGACATAAAATGTGGTCTCGGTTGAACCGAGCATTACGGCGGCACAGCGACCGACAAAGGAATCAGCGCCGTTTTGCTTAATTATATCGCTGCCGACGGCAAGCGCTCCGCTTCCGCTGAGAGGGCGAAGCAGCATAAGCGGTACGGTCTCTGAGGGAATTCCCAGCAGCGAAAAAACAGGACGAATAAAATTGCAAAGCGCGTCAAGCGCTCCGCTTGCCCTAAGCATATAAATACACGGCAGCAGAGTGATGAGGGCGGGGACGATTCCGACGACTGTTTTGAGCCCTTCGGCTGCGCCGGCAGTCATTCCCGAAAAAATATCCGTCCCCCGATATAGCGCATAGACCATAACAAAACCGATAATCAGCGGAACTGAAAGCTCTCCGATGAGCCTCATGAGTGTGAAAAATGTGAGAAAAGTTTGGCGGCGAATATGCCGCAGCTGACTGAAAACAGTGAGGCAAGCCAAACCGCGGGAAGTATGTCAAAAGGGGCGGCGGAGCCGAGAGAGGCGCGCAGAGAGGCAACCGTGGTCGGCAAGAGCTGGATGGAGGCTGTATTCATAACAACAAGCAGGCAAAGTTCGTCTGAGGCCGAATCGATACCTGAGAGACGCTTTAAACCCTTTGCCGCTTTTATGCCGGCGGGAGTTGCGGCGTTTCCGAGACCCAGAAGGTTTGCGGAAACATTTGAGGAGAGCGCAAACATAGTTTCGCTCTCGCTTGCGGCAGTCGGAAAAAGTCTCGTGAGAATCGGGCTGAGAAAACGGGAGAGCTTTTCCGACAGCCCGGAGCGCTTCATAAGCTCCATTAAGCCCGACCACAGGCAAATCATGCCGCAGAGCGTAAGGCAGAGTGTGACGGCATCTTTTGCTCCGTCAAGAGCGGCCGGGGCAAGCATTGTTATGCTGCCGTTGAGAATGCCGAATATAATGGAAAATATGACCATAATAACAATTATAAGGCTAAACAACATTATTACCCATCCCCCCTATAAAGTACTTGTGATAAATAACAAAAATTGTGAATAACTCATAAATTTTCAAAAATATGTTTGACTTCTTTACTTGAATATATATAATTTTATATATAGAGGAGTAAAAACTCTGTACATATAGTATCAAAAAAACTGAAACGGGGAGGCAGTAATATGAAATCGACAGGAATTGTAAGAAAAGTTGACGAACTTGGTCGAATAGTTTTGCCAATCGAACTTCGCCGTACCCTGGGAATTGCAGAAAAGGACTCTTTGGAGATATATGTTGATGACGATTCCATTATTCTGCGTAAATATCAGCCCGCGTGTATTTTTTGCGACAATGCGAGAGATGTTGTAGTATTCAAGGGTAAAAATGTTTGCAAGGACTGCATAACAGCCTTGGAAGAATCGAAATAGGGTAATAAAAAAGCACCGCACGGCTTTAACCACCGTGTTATAGGGAAAGATTTTTAATTCAATAGTTTTGTTGCATTTTGGCAGACAGCTTTTATCGAGCTGTCTGCCTTTTGCTATTCTTAGGCCACACCTAACTCCTTTTGCAGTGCCTGCGTATCTGCTAAATCCAATAACCCTACATCGCGATAATAAATTGTTACCTGCTGAAATGCTGTTCTTGAGTATCGTTTGGATTTTTCACTAACCACAATCTTATCAATAAACAGATGGAGAATTTCAGAGGTCAGCTCCGGAATTTCGGGATACTGTTTGGCTTTGGCTATAAATAAATCTACATTCGCGATACTGCTTTTGAGCTTTTCAAGCTCTTTTTCTTTCTCTGGGATAGCGGTGGCTATTTCTTTCTGCTCATCAAGGTAGTCTTGGCTTAGGGCACGAAACACCTCATTTGGAATTTTGCCCAACACATTATCCTCATAGAGCCGTTTGAAAAGTGCCTTTAGCTCTGCCTCACGGTGCTTGAGCTTTACTATTTTCTGATGCAAATTTGAGATATCACTCTGAACCTGTGAGGTGTTTTTCTTGTTGAGATACTTTCCAAATAAGCTTTCATGTGTACGAGCAAGGTGAGTAACACGCCTTAAATCATCCAGCACGATTGCCTTTATGGCATCCTCTCGAATGTAGTGAGATGTACAAAAGTCTTTGCCATTTTTGTTGTAGGTTCGGCATTTGAAGTTGTTGTAATTCTCGCCTTTGGTATGAGTGCGATAGAGGTCAAGCTTGTCCCCACAGTCCAGACAGTACAGTAGCCCTGAGAAAATATTGGGGTTGTCCATGGGTGTTGGTCTGATTTTACTTTCTCTAAGCTTTTGGACAATATCCCATGTTTTTTTGTCTACAAGGGGTTCGTGAGTGTTCTCAGAACGCACTTGCTCATCCGTTGGGCGCACTACACGCTTCTTGTTTTTGTAGGACTTGGTGGTGTTTACAAGGCTGATTGTGTGTCCGAGATAGACTTCGCTTTCTAAGATGCGTATCACATTTTCAGAGTGCCACTTGTATGGCTGCTCCAAATTCAGCTTGGCATTCTTCTTCCCCTCTTTGCGATAATAGTAATGTGCTGGGGTGAGTATCTCACGCTTTTTTAGCTCTCGTGCAATCTGATTGGGACCTTTACCACCAACACAGAGAGAAAATATCAGCTTTACAACCTCGGCAGATTCTTCATCGGGAACAAGATGGCTCTTTGGATTTTCCGGGTCACGCATGTACCCATAGGGAGGCTTGCCACCAAGCCAAGCACCTGTTTCAGCTTTGGCACGCTTAGCTGCACGGATTTTACGACTGCAGTCTTTTGCATACAGTTCGTTGATTATATTTTTGAAGGGAGTAAAATCATCGTTCCCATACAGGCTGTCTATGCCGTCTGCAATGGCGATAAATCGCACATCATAGTTCGGAAATACAATTTCTGTGTATCTGCCCACCTCTAAATACTCACGGCCAAATCGGCTCATATCTTTTACGATTATGGTTTCGACCTCGCCATTTTCTACGAGCAACATTAATTCTTTGAATGATGGTCTATTAAAATTCGTACCCGAGTAGCCATCATCCGCCATAAATTTTAGATTTTCAAAGCCATTTTCTTTTGCATACTTTTCTAAAATCAACCGTTGGTTTTGAATACTGTTAGACTCACCTTGGCTGCCGTCATCTTGACTTAGCCTTGCATATAAAATTGTGTACTTATCGTTTGCCATTTTTACGGCTCCTTTCTCTTGGCAAACTGAATACGATGGTTGCGGTAGAACCGCAACCACATCATACCCAAACGATTTGCCAAAGTCTACTGAATAGCTGAAACTATTCAATCTTTTTCATTACATCTAAGTCAATCAGTTTAATGATTTTTTCTGTGGGTGTAGCAGTTGTAACAGCCGGAAATACAGAAGTGACAAAGAAGGTTTGACCATTTATCTTCATCTGCCGTTCAGTACGCATGCCGGCTTCATCAAAATATACTCCCGCATCACGATAGATGGACATTGCTTTTCCATCTTGTAGCCTTGTTAACGGTAGTGTTTCACCATAAAATCCAGTGTTTTTATTCATTTAATCCCTCCATCATACGAAGTATCAAGGTTCTCGGGACCCATTCAAAATCTTTGATTTTGTAAATGGGTGAGGTTCTTACATTTTCATTTCAAAATCGTATCCGCTATGGTCATCTTGCTTTTGACCGACACCCTTTTTGTGTTCGTTAACGACCTTTTGGGTGGTGCTGTCCCTTACAGGAACAGACTGGTTAAGAGATTCCACAGACCGACCAAGGCGGATAATATCACTGCCAAGGGTAGCAAGCTGATTAGTATCCAAAGCCATACTGTCCATTCTATTTGCGGTAATCTCAGTTTCGGCAGAGAAAAACGCCTCTCTTTCTTGCTCCCAGCCTGTAATAAAGTCTCCTGTATCTGCAAAAGGCTCTTGTTCATTTGCTCCAGCTGAGCCTGTGTTGGCAGACTGTCCATCTGGTTTTTGAGACTGTTGATCTGTTGTTGCAAGGATTTTAGTTGGCTCTGGAAATCCTCTACCCCATCCCAAATGATGCTCTGGTTGTAAAACAGATTGTCCAGTTTTTCCTGTGCCAGAGGACAGGCATTGAGCATCGGCAGCGGTGATGGTGGTGCTGATTTGTTTCTCTGTTTGAGTTCTTCCAGTGATAATTTCCTGTCTGATTCGTAGCTCAAGCTCCATCCTCTCCTTTAAATATTTTGATTCGTGCAAGCGGTCATCTCGGCATTTCATACCCTTGGGTGTGGTGTAGGTGATGCTTTTTCGGGTATCCGTCCACTTCACACCATACCCCTCAAACTCCATCAGATCGATAAATTCTGCCTTGCTGCCAGCGTATTTCATGCACTCGTCGATGGTATTCATCAACCGCATTTTCCAGCTTTCACCCTTGGCTGCTGCATGGTATTCGGCAACACTCATGGACTTGCTATGCTCGTGCTTGGGTTTGGGTCTGCAAATTTCAAAGCCGTATTCCATACACAGCTTGTCATTTAACTGCCGAATGGGTTCTATCTCCGGGGTGCTGATGTGAAACTTTCTGCCTGTTTCAAAGGCAACCGAGTTGATAATAAAGTGAGAATGTATGTGGTCACGGTCGGTGTGGGTGCAGATTAACACCTCGTAATCCTTGAAATGCTCCGCCAGCTTGACCGCCATTTCGTGTGCAATCTTGGGTGGGACATCCTCACCCTTTGGGAAGGACTGCACCATGTGGTAGTACATTCTACCGCTGTCTTTGCCGTGAAATAGCTTGGTATTGATAAATTCATGGTAGATTGTTTCGGGCGAACAATTCAGCCCCGATACCAAACGATCGCCCTCGAACAGCGTCTTTTCGGTTTTCATGGCATAGTTCATCACAGCAGACATACTGGCTCGTGACTGCTTTTTCTTGAACTTTGCAAAGCTTACAATGGCTATGCTGACCACCTCCTACGCTCTAAAATCTCTTTGAGATGCTGATTGATTATCACCATCTCCTCCTGCACACCGCTGAGATTGATTGCCGTAATTCTACCGCTGTGGGCAAGTACGGCAATCTGATTGAGGTTTCTGCCCACAGCTTTCAGCTCCTTGAGCACCTCAGCAAGGTCAGTAATAATGGCAATTTCCTTGCCGAGACAGGTGGTGGTGACATAGTCGGTAACGTTCTTGTTGGATTGTTCTGCTTTTCGGTGAATTTTATCAAAATCCTCTTGGGTTAGCTTGATGCTTAATCTTCGTTGTTTCGTGCCCATTAGCGATGTACCTCCGTTTCTAAAGTGGGTCTGGGCTTCCGCCCAGCCAGCTGCATCGGCGGTCGGGGGCAACGCCACCGACAAGCCGTTTGCGATGCTGGCACTCTCCGAGGAGAGAAAGTGGTAGCGGTAATCTTTGCGGTTAAAGGCATAACCGACAGAGAAGAAAAATGTCGGCACTTGCTCGCTTGGTGGCTGTTTTTGAAGATATGGTGGTGTTATGCCATCCCATCGTGAATCTCGCCACACAGGGGCAAACAGGGGGCAACGGTGCAAATGGTTTGTTCCCATGAAGTGCCGATAGGGTCGAGACTTATGAGACACGCTTTTGGTCGGCACTATCGTCACCCGCCTTAACTAATTCAACAATTCTTTTGCCGTTGCTACGTCGTGCAGAGCCCAGTATTCCAAGCTTTTCAAGGCTTTTGGATAACCTCTTGATATTTTTAGAGATGGATTTGTTTGAAAAATTATCGTCACTTATTTGATTAAGCAGGGTCGATAATTCCGTTGCATTTCCAATGTAGATATCCTTATCACACATAAAAATTTCTACTGCTTTGATAAAACTTAAATCCTTTAGATTGCTTTCTGAAAGACTGTCTGATACCTTAATCCAGATATTATCCTCGCTGCGTTCCAGTTCCAATTCTCGACTTTCGATATCCCTACCAACACAAGAAAGGGTTGCTGTTTTTTCACCACGCTTACTTTGGCTTAGCGTAAACATGGTATCCACTGCACCCTGCAAACCTGTTGAGCCTGTTATCTGATTAAACACATCACCGTCTTTTTGTTTTCTAAAATGGTGAATGAGTAAAATAGCAATCTTGTAGTCATCAGCAAGATTTTTGAGAATTGTCAAATCAGAATAATCATTGGAGTAGGTGCTTTCGGTATTGGGACTGCGAATTGTTTGCAGGGTATCAATGATAATCAGTTTTGTGTCTTGATGTTCTGAAATAAAATTTCGAATACGTGTTTCAAGCTCGCCACCTAATTTTGAAACCTCCGTACAGAAATGAACATTGCTTGGAGCTTCGTCTGTAATCTCCAGTAGCCTGTTTTGAATACGAATCTCATTATCTTCATAACAGAGATAGAGCGTAGTGCACCTTGTACTTTCATATCCCCAAACAGTTTCACCCTTAGCAACAGCAATACTAAGCCAAAGTGCAAGCCAGCTTTTTCCCACCTTTGCCGAGCCTGCAAGAAGTGTAAGCCCGATAGGAATTAAATCTTTAACGATGAATGGGATTTCTCTAACTTCTTTTGATAGTAGTTCTTCGCCGGTTATGGTGTTAAACTTTTTCATTTGCTCTCCCTTCAAAATAGATGTTGTAAGATTGACAGCTATCATCTACCAAAAGCATACAGCAACTATTGCAAGTTGTAAATAGATGTGATACAATAAATTATACATTCTCTATTTCGAGAGTTTTCATTATCTATTTTAGTAAACTCTCTATTTTCTGTGATGCTATTGTCTATTACAAAGCACTTTCTATTTTTGTGTTTTGCATCATCTATTTCATGTTTAAAGGGGTGAGCTCGTATGTTTACTTTTACAGCAAATTTTAAGGACAACGATATCTATTTAGAAGGTAAAAAAGCATTTGTAACTAATGAAGTTTTAATAGAAATACTGAACTCCAAAGTACCTAATTTGAAAGGCTGCAGAGAAACCTTAGTAAGGGAACTGCCTCAGCTTGATTTGTTTGGGAATATGGAAATTTTCAGAATAGAACAATACAACTCCCATGTGCAGAAAGCACAGGGAGCAATGCGCCTTATAGATCAATATTTTAATCAGCTATCCATTGCCAACCATATTGCAAGCAGTAGTGAGCTACACGCTGAAAAATTAGTTGATGTATTAAACACAAAGCCTTGGATATGGGAAACAGGCGATACGGATGAAGTGGAGGACGAGCTTTTATACAGCGATGATTTTTCCAACGAATATGGATTTAATCATTATGTTGATACCTACTGCGGAGAGGACAGACATCATTTTTATATTACAAAATTTGAACCGTGGGATTTAAAAGAGGAGCTTTTCGACTATGAAATGTCTGCTGATTTGGAGACACTGAACACAGATATAAAAAATCTGTTTGAAAGATATATCACTTTCATTGACGATATTTTGCGTGTGAAGGAAGTGTATATTGATTTTATAGATAACTATTTGAATGCAGAGCATAAGTTTTTGGATAACAGTGTTTTAGCAGAACGCTTTACCGCTTTTCTGAAAAAATATGATAGTTTAAAAACAACACCATATTTGAATTTCACTTCGGGATACGGGATGTTTTCTCATTCTGTTTTGACAGATGAGAAAGGGAAATCAATTCTTTGTAAAACATATAAGTTCAAGTCACTGGGGGCATTTTTATATTACGATTTATTTAGCGGCATCGAAACAAACTACCTGCCAAAAAAATGCGAGAACTGCAGTCAGTATTTCCTCATTCAATCCGGAAAGTATACCGACTACTGCGAACACACTGCACCACAGGACAGTACCAAGACTTGTCGAGAAGTTGGTGCGAGAAAGCGATATGATGATAAATGCAAAAATGACCCTGTATGGCAAGGCTACAACCGAGCATACAAGGCGCATTATGCAAGATATATGAAAAAGAAAATGACCGTTTCTGAATTTGAGCAGTGGGCGAGCTGGGCAATCCAGTGGCGTACAAAAGCCGAAAATGATGAAATTAACATTGAGGAATATTTGTCGGAGATTAAGAAATAGAACAAGGTGACGGTATGGCTGATACCGTCACCTTGTTCTTGTTTTAATATTTAATCCATGATACCGATCATTTTATTGATGTCCCCATCGCCGTCTACAAAGGTGCCACCGCCCATGCTGCCAATTTTGTTGCCGTTCTCGTACATTCCCTCGCAGTAGATAACCTCATTCTCGCCCATATCGTCTACCCAGCCGAAGCCTAAGAAGTAGCTTTGCTTTTGACCATTTACGATACGGGTATCTCCCATCTGGGGCTCACAGGCCTTGGTTGTGATGGTGTTTTTTGATGGTGCATGTGTGGGGGTAGGGTTATCCCTTTGGGGACTGCTCTCCGTCAAAATTCCCTTGCTGTCAGCTGTAGTTGGTGGCTCAAAATCGGTTTCTGTAAGGGTGCTGTCATGTGATGGGTTTTGGGTGCTGATTATTGGGCTTTCGTCCGCAACAACGGTTTTATTTTCTGCGGGTGGGGTGTTATCCCTACTGCTCTCTGTAAGTGCTGACATGGGGCGAACGTCGGGCTGACTGGGTGGCATCTGAGACTTCTGTTGATACGCTGTTATCGTCAGAGAAAAAGTTGCAAGTGTGGCTGCTGTTAATACGATTTTAGTTTTCTTCTTCATCTTTCTGCACCTCCTGGGGCATAAAAGAATTCCCGCAGTTTTGAGAGTCTATCTCAGCACTGCGGGAATCGTAAGTTTGTAATTCAGTTGTTAGCTCAAAGCCTAATTTGAAGCCTTGGATAAAACTTGCCTTGCTTTGATAATTGCAAATCATTTGTAAGATATCAATGATCCGTAGTAAAGCTTTTCCGTCTGCTTCTGAAAGTTTGCTGATCAAATCCTTATTGCTTTCTTCAACGGAAAGCATACGATTTGTAAAGTCTTGCTTGTTACAGAAACCGTGGTATAGGTCATCCAATCTTTTTTGCATAGTAGCACCCCCTTTATTAGTTTCAAAGGATACCACAGGCAGCTATAAATAGCTACCAAATATTTAATATAAAAGTGTTGACAAAATTTTCATATTGGCTTATTATGATAGTGGACACTTATAAAAAGTGATTTAATTTTGATTGACACAACTCTGCTTTTGCTGTTAGCGCAGCAAAGCACTTTAGTTTATAGGATATTTCTATAAGCTTTAGTTGGTTGTGTTCTCAAGGATTAGATCTTTTTTTATAGGTGTCCTTTAATTTTATCCGTTTTAAAATTAAAGGAGAATGAAAATGTTAGATTATAGCTTTAAAGAAACTGAAATTATGAAAATCGACTTACACAAAATGAAAGTTTGGGAGGCTGCGATTTATTTGAATAATAAAGTAGCCACCGCCCCTCGGGATATTAAAGAAATTATAGTAATTCATGGATACCATAGTGGAACTGCTTTGATGAATATGGTGAGGAAAGAATTTTACAATCCAAGAGTTAAGCGTAAATTCTTAAGTTTAAACCAAGGTGTTACCAGTCTAATTTTGCAATAGGGAGGGTAATGAATATGTGTACTATAAAAATAACTTGCATAGAATGTGGCAATAAATTTGAGATGACTGAACATGAAGTTGAGTTTTATAAGAAAAAAAGATTTGCCCCTCCCAAACGTTGTAAAATGTGTAGACAAGCACATAAATGTGATGATTTAGATACTAATAAGCTTGGGCTGAAACGAAATAGTTTTGGGGATCATATAAGAATTTTCGGCATGCCAGTAGATGTAAGAAATGAACATCCCCATGATGATTTGTGGTCTCAATATTATAAGAGGTAAGTGAGGAAAATATAATATGGAGATTGTGTCCCGGCTATAGGGCATAAAGATAAAAAGAGGCTGAGGGCTTTTGCCCTCAGCCTCTTTTTATCATGCTACTGTCTGGGTGCAGACCTTGCCCTCATCAGCTCGGCGGCCTCTTTGCCGCTCATGTGGTCGATAGTCAGCTCCAGCATGGCGACCGCGCCCAGCTCCTTCTCTACCGCGTTGGAGATGCGGCTCTCCTCGTGCTCGGGGGAGTAGCGCTTGGCCAGGGCGGCAAGGGTGCTCCTCTTCTCGCCCTCGTCCTCCAGCACGCGCACTCTGCCAAAGACGATGACACTACGGAAATAGCTGGTGTACTCGTCGGGCACAATCTGGTCCTGGTCGATGACACAGAAGGAGACCTTGTCGTTCCCCGCAATGGCATCCAGCTTGTGGCCTGCCTTTGCGCTGTGGAAAAAGAGCTTGCCCTCGTGGTACACATAGCTCAGCGGCACGGCGTAGGGATAGCCCTCTTCCCCTGAGACTGCCAGCACGCCCGCTGTCCCACGGCTTAAAATCTCGGCGCACTCCTCTGGCGAGAGTGCCTGCTTCTTTCGGCGCATTTCTCTAAACATAGAGACCCTTCTTTCAGAAATTGAGATATAAAAGTATAACCTAAATTCCACGTGCATTTTTTATTAGCTTAAAAGAACACTATTTCACG
>CAYWNW010000017.1:0-19920 GCA_964459785.1 uncultured Oscillospiraceae bacterium
TGGTTCACTCATTGTAGCTATAAGATTTACTTCATCATGGGGAGTATAAAATTCTCCTTCTTCCTGAGGTGCGTTAACAGCAAATTCTTTAAGGAAGTACTCATACACATAGCCTATAAGGTCTTTTTCTTCTCCGAATTTCTTGTGACTGATTTTATTAACCTCGTCAACAAGCTTCTTTATATCATTAGGTGCGAGATTGCGTGTTGTAAAAGTGCCTTCTACAAAACAACCTTTTAATTGTTTTGAGTCTGTGGCAATACTGTGAAGGGCAGTATCAAGTGCAACATTAAGCCCAGGTGCAGGTGTATTAATAATTGTAGACCAGCGTGACTCTACTGGCAGATTATATGTTCCATCTGCAAAAGTTGCATCATCAAAAAATGCTGCTCTAATATTTTCATCGTCAGGGTCAAGACCTTGCTCAACAAGAGTCTTAGAAAGTTTCTCGATACCATCATCATACTTTTCACCAATGAATCGTAAGAAAACAAGTGTGAGCATCATATCACGTTTTTCAAAGAACGATCCTGAGTTACGGGCTGCACGTAAAATATTTCTGCACTCAAATAGAATACTATCAATGTTCAATGCTTTCTCAGCATTAGCTTTCTTTGCCATTATTTATTTCCCTCCATTTTCGGCTTTAGCCACTCACTTTCAATTGTGCTAAAGTCAATTTCATGAATGGCACAAAATTCTTTTATGTTTTTCATTGCATTTAAGTTTGGCTTCGATTTCCCACTTTCCCATCGATTTACAGATGAGAAAGAAACATTCAATTCCCTTGCAAACGCTTCTTGAGAAAGAAAACTTGCTTGCCGTATTCTTTTTATTTCATCTGAGAAACTCATATAATTATCTCCTTTTATATCGACTTGTCATTGATATAGCATTATTATAGCACAATTTTACAATCTTTTCTACCCCAGAATAAATTCTTGCCACTAAGACTATCTGTCATGCCTTCAATTAAATAGCACATCAATCTCGTTACTTTACTCTCCTTCTGAGTATGGTAACGATTTTTTTGATTTTGGGTGTTTAAACCATCAGGAACTGTCCTTTGGATTTTTAGCTTCAAAAAAGTTTTTTTAAATCATCAGATTCGCTCCTTCTCCATGGCTACCAAGTAGGGGGTTAAATATTTCGGCTATTAGTAGAGGAAAAAAAATCTCCCTCTGAACATACCATCTGTCCTTTGAATAGCAGAGCGGCAGAAATACACAAGGAGGAGCAATCAAATGAATTTTGACAACATTCCCCAGTATGCCAAAGACAATGCCGAGTTCTGCTGTTGGCGGTACGAAACCGTAAAAAAGAAGCAAACCAAGGTTCCATATAACCCGAGGACGGGAAGATGGGCCAGCGTATCCAAGCCTTCAACCTTTACTGATTTTACTACTGCTGTTGTAGCATCTGTAAATTACAGCGGCATCGGTATTCGCGTGTCAAACAGCATTATCGGCCTCGATCTTGACCATTGCATCAAAGACGGTGCAGTGCTGCCTTGGGCACTTGCCATTGTGCAGATGTTTCCACAGTCATATATCGAGATCAGTCCAAGTGGTACAGGCTTACGCATCCTTTGCTTAGCCCCGGATGGCTACACATATGATTCAGATATTTATTACATCAATCACGGTAATATCGAGATGTATGTTCCAGGTGTCACCAAACATTTTGTGACCGTCACGGGCAATGTATATCAGAGCGGCGATATTGTTGAATGCACGGAAGGCTTGCAATGGCTGCTCGACACCCACATGAAACGTCCTACTCCAAAAGCATCTGCGGAAATGATGGAGAGAGAAAGTTACTTATCTGATGAGAGTGTACTGGAAAAGGCTTTGAATGCAAAGAACGGTGAAAAGTTCAAAAGGCTGTGGGAGGGAGATATTACAGGCTATCCTTCACAGAGCGAAGCAGATCAGGCACTCTGTTCTATACACGCTCTACGAGTGTATCTGAATAGGACGGCTCCCAGCCGTTTATCGTGTCACGTCCTCGACGGTTGTCTGGCCGGTTTAACAGTATGTAATGCCAGACGCCAATGAGAAACGCTTGAAAGCAAACCGAGGTTGCAGAGAGGAGCTGGGTCTTTGTTGACGGCAAACCGTTCTCATTGATGAAGAACAAAGCATCGTCGGGTATCTCCTCATCAGCACCGATTATCTCCACGAGCTCCTTGATAAGGGACTCGTCTTTTTTTTCACTTGTCCCAACAGCAAGGAAGCTATCGGTGAAGGAAATCATATTTAACAGCACTATTTGATAGCTTCGGCGGACATCATCATCAAAAGCGCGTACTTCCGGTGCGGCGGTGCCAAACGGCAAATGCGTACCGTGGTTTTTTCGGCAGTTTTTATATGCGGAGGTGTTTTCCTTAAATGTCCCACCGGCAGGCATCCGGAAGTCCGGACTCATAACCTTTATGAATGCCTCCATTGTTTTAGGGTCGGAGAGTCCGTCGCCATGACCAGCATAGTGATCACGCACACTGCGCCTCTGCTTTCGTGCGTTCATGAGTTGGGTTATAAAGACGCCGCCGCACAGATACGGCATGATCCGACTCGCCATTGGCTTCCTCCTTAAAAACTAATATCGTTACTATCGCTACTATCGTTGCTAACCATAGCGCGATATTTTTGCTAACTATTGGATGTTCCTGTGAGTGATCGCAGGGGCTTTTTTCTTCCTGTGATTCTCAACAAAAATCACGGGAGGAAAATCCATGACAACGAAAGACAATCCACAGCAGACAAGAAAGTATACCATCTACATCCCCAGCACCAAGCAGCGCATTGCCGTCACTAAAGTGGTATATGATGAATACTACCGCCCTATCTGGCGCACCTTCCGCAAAGCGCACCGCCATCAACAGTGCTCCTGCTCCGGCGATAAATGGTGGCTTTGCGAGGGAGACTGTGCCGTTTGCCGGTTCCGCACCGGCGGCGGTGATCTATCCCTCGACTACGAGCAGCAGATTCTCGGTGATATTCGACCGGACGATTTTGACCTTGAAACGTTCGTAACCGACCGCATCATCTTTGAACAGCTTCTCAAGCGACTGGACGAGCTGATGCCAGACGCCCGCCGCATAGGGGAGCTCCGCCTTGCCGGGTACTCCGACAGCGCCATTGCAGATATCATCGGCGTTCCACGCACAACCTTTCTTTCGCGGATCAAGAAGGCCGAAGCATTGCTTCACGACGAATACCAAGACATATTCTGATCCAGTTTCTTGCTCTCCGGCTGCTACTCAGCGGCCGGGGAGATTTTCTTTTATCTCAACCACCATTAGTTATTCACATATAAAACCCATCCATATCGAAAATGTGCGTAAGTTCGTCGTCATTGATCGCCTGCATCACCTTGTTTCGGATAGCGCCCATTGACATATCAAGCCGCTTATCTGATTAATGGCACAGGTGCTCCGCTACGAACGGCGGTTATCTTCTTCTACATCGCCAACGAAGGCGTATCGCTCCTTGAGAACGCCACAGCTATCGGATTGCCCGTACCGGAAAAGCTGAAAGATGTGCTGGCTCAACTGCATGGAAAGGAAGGCGACGTGTAAAATGAATCTACGCAAAGTCATATTCACAAATAACGCCTGCTACAAAGTGGGCAGAACCATTGTTCCGAAGGGCATTATGGTACATTCCACCGGGTCGAACAATCCAAACCTGCGCCGCTATGTAGGGCCCGATGACGGTTTGCTCGGCAAAAACCAATACAACAATCACTGGAATCAGGATAAGCCCGATGGCAGGCAGGTCTGCGTCCATGCCTTCATCGGCAAGCTGGCGGACGGGTCGATTGCTACATACCAGACGCTGCCGTGGAATCATCGTGGGTGGCATGCTGGCTCTGGTTCAAAAGGCTCGGCCAATGATTCCCATATCGGGGTTGAGATATGCGAGGATGGACTGACGGATGCGGTCTATTTCAATGCCGTCTACAAGAAAGCTATGGAGTTGTGCGTGTACCTGTGCAAGCAGTATGGATTGACAGAAAAAAACATCATCTGCCACAGCGAGGGCTACAAACTCGGAATCGCCAGCAATCATGCTGATGTGATGCACTGGTGGCCAAAGCATGGAAAATCGATGGATACCTTCCGTGCCGAGGTTAAAAGGCTGCTTACGGTGCCAGAACCGTCAAAACCTCCCGTTCCCGCCGAACCGAAAAAGCTGTATCGTGTTCAAGTCGGTGCATACTCTGTCAAAGCCAATGCTGATGCCATGCTCGCAAGGGTCAAGGCGGCGGGGTTCACTGACGCTTTCATCAAGTACAGCGAGTAATTCAAGGGCATAAAGCGGCACACACGATTGCGCTCTTGCCTTTATGCCCATTGGAGGTTCCTCCCTCTGATGGGCATTATTTTTTGCTCTTTTTTCGTCAAAACGGTCTGCTGATGTCCAGCGAGTTTTGAGGAAGGGTTCCTCAGAACGGAGGATAAAGTTATGACGACCGATCAAAAGGACAAGATTGCCGAAATGCGTAGACAAGGCTGTACCTACGCGAATATTGCTCACAAGCTTTCCATTTCAGAGAACACAATAAAGACCTACTGCCGCCGGGCTCGGATCGCCAAAGATGCTGTTGAGGCTGCGCCGGTATGTAAGCAGTGCGGTCGCCCCATTAAAATAAATGGCAAATACAAGGCGCGTCAGTTCTGCTCGGATAAATGCCGCGCAGCGTGGTGGTACGCCAATCGGGGCGGCAAGCCCAGAACGGAATACCATCTGGTCTGCGCGAACTGCGGTCAGCCCTTTGTGAGCGTCGGGAACAAGGTGCGAAAGTATTGCTCCCACCAATGCTACATCACCGCCCGGTTTGGAGGTGACCGCCATGAGTGAAGTGCTTGACCGTGTTCTCGGCTACAAATCCGCTATGGTACAGGCGCGGCGGTTGCTCTCATCAGGCATCGTGAGCGAGGCTGAGTACGCCACAATTGATACAACAATGGCCGGAAAATACGGTTTATCCTCGTGTAGTTTATTCAGGGAGAATGACTTGCTATATAAGGTGAACGACGGTAATATGTCACACTACGAGGAGGTGACTATATGCCAAAAGAAATAAAAAGGGTGGCTCATCCGCCGAAACTGGAGCGAAAAAAATGCGTCGCCGCTTATGCCCGCGTGTCAAGCGGCAAGGATGCGATGCTGCACTCGCTCTCATCACAGGTCGCATATTACAGCTCGCTGATCCAGAAGCACGGCGACTGGGAATACGCCGGTGTGTATGCCGATGAGGCGATGACCGGTACCAAGGAATGTCGTGATGAGTTCCAGAGGCTACTTTCCGACTGCCGCGCCGGACACATCGACCTGATACTTACCAAGTCCATCTCCCGCTTCGCGCGAAACACGGTCACTCTGCTGGAAACCGTGCGTGAGCTGAAAGCGCTGGGGGTGGATGTTTTTTTCGAGGAACAGAGCATTCACACAATGAGTGCAGAGGGTGAGCTGATGATGACCATTCTCGCGTCCTACGCACAGGAGGAGAGCCTGTCGGCAAGCGAAAACCAGAAATGGCGTGTCAAACGAAACTTCGAGGAAGGAAAACCGTGGGACTGCACCATTTTCGGATACCGGGCAAAGAACGGCGTTTTCGAGATTGTGCCTGAAGAAGCGGAAACGGTGCGGCTTATTTTCAAATGGTACCTTGAAGGGCTCGGCAGACAGGCAATCGCCAACCGGCTCAATGAGCTGGGTGTTCCAACACGGTTTGAAAAGACGTGGCACCAGGACACCATCAGCAAGATGCTCCGCAACGAGAAATACGCCGGTGACCTGCTTCTGCAAAAGACCTTCCGCTCCGACCACCTGACGAAGCAGACGAGGATAAACCACGGCGAGCTTCCCATGTACCACGTTCAAAACGCGCACGAGCCAATTGTTGACCGTGGGACCTTCGATGCGGTGCAGCTGGAACTTGTCCGTCGGTCGGAGAGCGTTCAGGTAAAGCCCGGTTCGACTACGGTATTCACGAGCAAGATACGCTGCAATATTTGCGGGAAAAATTACCGACGCAAGACTACGCACACCGGCATCACATGGGTCTGCGCCACCTACAACACCAAAGGCAAAAAATATTGCGCTTCCAAGCAGATACCGGAGGAAACGCTAAAAGCTGTGACCGCTGACATGCTCGGATTCGGCGCCTTCGATGAGGACGTATTCGCTGAGCGTGTTGCCTTTATTGCCGCGTTGCCTGACAACGTTTTGGAGTACACCTTTGCGGACGGCCATACAGCGCAGGCTACTTGGAAAGACCGCTCACGCTCCGAGAGCTGGACAGAGGAAATGCGGCAGGCGGCGGCAGAGAAAACGAGGAAAAGGAGTGAAAAGAAGTGTCAAGAGCAATAACGATGATACCCGCCACAAAAAACCGCTTCACGGCGCTGCCGACGGCTTCGGTGGCAAGACGCAAAGTGGCTGGGTATGCCCGAGTTTCCACAGACAGCGAGGAGCAGCAGACCAGCTACGAAGCGCAAGTGGATTATTACACACGCTACATCCAATCCCGTGAGGATTGGGAGTTTGTCGGGGTCTACACCGACGAGGGGATTTCTGCCACAAACACCAAACACCGCGACGGCTTCAAGCAGATGGTCAAGGACGCCCTTGCTGGGAAGATTGACCTCATTGTCACCAAGTCGGTCAGCCGCTTCGCCCGCAACACAGTGGACAGTCTCACGACCGTTCGCAAGCTGAAGGAGCACGGCACAGAGATTTATTTTGAAAAAGAGCAAATTTTCACTTTTGACAGCAAGGGCGAATTGCTCATCACAATAATGTCTTCATTGGCACAGGAGGAAAGCCGCTCCATCTCGGAGAACGTCACATGGGGTCAGCGGAAGCGGTTTGCTGATGGCAAGGTCAGTATGCCGTACAAGCAGTTCCTCGGCTATGATAAAGGAGAGGATGGAACGCCTGTGGTCAACGAAGAGGAAGCCGCAATCGTCCGGCTCATCTACAGACTTTTCCTTGAGGGCAAGACGTCTGCTGGCATCTGCCGGCACTTGGAGCAGCAGGGCATTCCGACGCCGGCTGGTAAGCAGAAATGGAGCCAGACCACGGTTGACAGCATTCTAGGCAACGAAAAGTACAAGGGCGACGCGCTTCTTCAGAAGAAATTCACGACGGACTTCCTTACGAAAAAGATGAAGGTCAACGAGGGCGAAGTACCACAGTATTATGTGGAGCGCAGCCATCCCGCCATCATCGAGTCTCTGGAATGGGATATGGTGCAAGCAGAGATTGCTCGACGCAGGTCGCTCGGTAGAGCGTACAGCGGCAACAGCGTGTTCTCGTCAAAGCTGGTGTGCAGCGATTGTGGCGGCTTCTTCGGTCAAAAAGTCTGGCACTCAAACGACCCTTACCGCAAGATGATATGGCGCTGTAACGGCAAGTTCAAGGGCGAAACGAAATGCTCCACGCCTCATCTGGACACTGAAACCATTCAGCAAAAATTCCTTATTGCCTACAATCGGCTGATGGCTGACCGCGAGAGCGTTATCTCCGACTGCGCTTTGATGCGGCAGGTGCTTTCGGATACATCGGCGCTGGATGCGGAGCTCGACAGCTTGAGCGAGGAAATTACGGTCGTGGCGGAGCTGGTCAAGACCTGTATCAGAGAGAACGCTTCCACGGCGCAGTCGCAGGATGAATACGCAAAAAAGTACAACGGGCTGCTTGCCCGCTACGAAAAGGCCACAGCACGACTCACGGAGCTAACGGCAGAAAAAGAGCGAAAGTATAATCAAGACCGCGAGCTTCGGCTATTCATAGAGGCATTAAAGAAACAGCCCCTCGTCCTCGAAGAATGGGACGAAAGGCTGTGGATAGCAATTCTCGACCGAGCGACGGTGTTCCGCGACGGCAGGATCGTGTTCAAGTTCAAAAGCGGAAGTGAGATTGAGGTGGAGCGTTGAGGCTCCACCTTCTTTTTTATCCTCTGCACCCAATCGCAAGCGCGGATATGAAACTATTTTTTCTCAAAATGAAACCCTCGAAAAAAATGAAACTATTTCAGGCAATCGAAAGCGCGGGTATAGGGAATGGCGCTCCTTCGGAGGAAATTACAGGTTTTTAGCGGCGGACTGTCAGCGTCAAAAGACTTAAAAAGTACAGGAAAGCCCGTGTTTACAGGCCTTTTGAGCATAAAATAAGAGCGCTAATGTTGACACTTACCGTATCAAAATTAGCGTTCTTATATGGTCCGAGTGACACGATTCGAACGTGCGGTCTCCAGTTCCCAAAACTGGCGCGGTACCAGCTCCGCTACACCCGGATATTGAATTGCTTTTATTATAACACGCTGAGGATAGGTTGCCAAGTGTTTTGCCGTCTATGGGCAAAGCTGTGGTCTTGCGGATGCTCTGCATAGTATTCAAGCGGAAAGAAGATGCCGTTTCTGCAAGTGTGTCAAGGCTTTCCGAGGTTGTGCCAACACATCGTGGATAGCTCAGTCGCTGCTCCCAAACCACGCGCGCTACCAGCTGCGCCACACCCGGATATTAAATTATACTGCTATTTTCGTCGACCTTCCCAAACCACCCGCGCTACCAGCTGCGCCACACCCGGATATCTACATATTCACAATCTTCATACCCGTAATACGGGTCACGAAAGCCTTGATATACTACCATAGATTGAATAAATCTGCAACGGTTTTTTTGTTGATGTTTTGCGCTCTATATGGTATCATCGCAAAAGGAGTGTGATTGACACAATGAGAATTCGCAGGAAACCAAACCTTATACCGCGCATGGAGCAATGCTCGCATGTTCAGATAAAGGACCCCGCCGCCCTCAAGGGCGAGTGGCTGGGGCAAAATCCTAAGTATTCGGCTCTTTGGCTTGAGCTGGGCTGCGGAAAGGGACGCTTTACCGCGGACACGGCTGAGCAGAACCCCGAGGCTCTGTTGGTGGCAATCGAAAAGGTTGCCGACGCGATGATAATCGGCATGGAGCGCGCATCCGACAGGGGAATCGAAAACGTCCGCTTTATCGATACCGACGTGCTCGCGCTGCCCGTAATTTTCGCGCAGGGCGAGGTTGACCGCATTTACCTCAACTTTTCCGATCCGTGGCCGAAAAACCGCGACGCGAAGCACAGGCTGACCTCTCCCGGCTTCTTGGAACTATACGAATCGGTTTTAAAGCCCGAGGGGGAGATCCACTTCAAAACGGACAATCAGCCGCTTTTCGAGTACTCCGTCGAAACCTTCGAGCGCGAGGGCTGGACGCTTTCGGAAGTGACGAGAAACCTCCACGAAAACGGTGTTGTCGGTGTGATGACTGATTACGAGGCTAAATTTCACGAACAGGGCATGAAGATAAACCGATTAGTTGCCAAGAAGGAGAAGCGATGATACGTCTGATTTCATGGAATGTAAACGGACTTCGCGCGGTTGCCAAAAAGGGCTTTGAGGACTTGTTTTACGGGCTTGAGGCTGATATTTTCTGCCTTCAGGAAACGAAGCTGCAGGAGGGGCAAATCGAGCTCAATTTGCCGGGCTACGAAACCTATTGGAATTACGCCGAGAAAAAGGGCTATTCGGGAACCGCAGTTTTCACAAAACACACCCCGCTCTCCGTCACTTACGGCTTGGGCATTCCCGAGCATGACACGGAGGGGCGGGTTTTAACGCTCGAGTTCGAGGAGTTTTTCCTCGTGTGCGTCTATACTCCGAACGCGCAGGACGAACTTAAGCGCCTGCCTTACCGCATGGATTGGGAGGACGCCTTCCGCGACTTTGTTTCCGCGCTCGATGTGAAAAAACCTGTCATTATCTGCGGCGATTTAAACGTCGCACATCAGGAAATCGACCTGAAAAACCCGAAATCGAACAGGGGAAACCCGGGCTTTTCGGACGAGGAGCGCGCGAAATTTTCCGAGCTTCTTGCCGCGGGATTTACCGATACCTTTCGCTATCTATATCCCGACACGGAAGGGGCATACAGCTGGTGGAGCTACCGCATGAATGCGCGCGAAAAGGGCGTCGGCTGGAGAATAGACTACTTTCTGGTCTCGGACAGGCTTCGAGAGAACATCAACAAGGCGTTTATCTGCGCCGAGATTTACGGCAGCGACCACTGTCCTGTCGGATTGGACATTGAATTTTAGGGAATAGAAATGCTGAAAATAGGAAATGTTGAAATAAACGGACTTCTCGCGCTCGCGCCGATGGCGGGCGTTACGGATATTGCGTTCCGCGAGGTTTGCATCAGAGCGGGAGCCGCCTATACCAGCACCGAAATGGTGAGCGCTAAGGCTCTTGTTTATAAGGACGTCAAGACCAAAGCCCTCCTGCAAATCGGCGAAGCCGAGCACCCCTGCGCCGCGCAGATTTTCGGCAGTGAGCCTGAATTCATGGAGCAGGCTGCGGGGCTTGCGCGAGAGATTTCGGGAGCGGATATCATCGACATCAACATGGGTTGTCCTGTCGGCAAGGTCGCAGGAAACGGCGACGGCAGCGCGCTCATGCGCGAGCCCGAGAAGGCTAGGAAAATCGTCGAGGCCGTTGTGCGCGGCGCGGGAGTTCCCGTGACGGTGAAATTCCGAAAGGGCTGGGACAAAGGCAATGTAAACGCCGTGGAGTTCGGGAAAATGTGTCAGGAGGCGGGAGCCTCGGCAATAACCGTTCACGGGCGAACGAGAACACAGATGTATTCCGGTGTTGCGGACTGGGACATTATCCGAGACGTGAAAAAAGCGGTGAGCATACCCGTCTTTGCCAACGGCGATGTTTTTGAGCCTGAGGACGCGGTGAGAATTTTACGCTACACGGGCTGCGACATGGCGATGATAGGGCGCGGCGCTTTCGGAAATCCATGGCTTTTCACAAGAGCTAACGCACTTCTGAGCGGTGAAAAATTGCCGCCGCTTCCGCCGCTTTCGGAGCGGATTGACACAGCGGTTGCCCAGTTTGAAAACACGGTCAAATACAAGGGTGAAAAAATCGGCTGCCTTGAGGCAAGACGGCATTTCGCGTGGTATCTCCACGGAGTTGCGCATTCTTCTTATTACAAAACGCAGGCAGTTCATGTCGAAACGATGGAGGACATTTACCGCCTTGCGGCGCAGATAAAAAGGGAATTGAGGTGAAACTATGACACGTGAGGAAGAGAATATACTTATCGCGCAGGTTCAAAACGGCGATAGCGCTTCGTTTGAAAAGCTCGTTTTAGAGAACCAGACGAAGGTTTATAACCTTGCTCTGCGCATGGTGGGCTCGGAGCAGGACGCTTATGATATGTCACAGGAGGCCTTCATAAAGGCTTACAATTCAATAGCTCTTTTCCGCGGCGACAGCCGCTTTTCCGTCTGGCTTTACAGGCTGACCACAAACGTCTGCCTTGATTTTCTGCGCTCCGAGGGAAGACGCGCTCACGGCTCTCTTACATACATAAGCGAAGAGGAAGATGAAAAGGAACTTGAAATCCCTGATGACCGCTTTTCGCCCGAAACGCTGATGGAGAAAAAAAAGCTGCGTGAGGCGGTTAACAAGGGACTCATGAGCCTTCCGAAGGACTATCGTGCGATATTACTGCTGCGCGAGATTGACGGCCTAAGCTATGAAGAAATTGCGGAGGCATTATCTCTGGAAGAGGGGACTGTCAAGTCCCGAATTTTCCGCGCGCGTAAGAGGCTTTGCGCGATATTGACCGAGGGCGGGAACTTTTCGCAGGGCTTATCGTCAAAGAAAGCAAAGGGGGTGTGAAGTATGCGTGACTGCGACAAATATGTGGAAATGATAAGCGCGATGGTCGACGGAGAGCTTAGTGCGGAGCAGGAAACGGAGCTTCGCACTCATATCGATACCTGCGGAGAATGTGCAAAGATTTATGATGCTTTTATGGGCATTTCCGATGTTCTGGGCGATGATTTGATAGCTCCGCCCGAAACGCTTGCAAAGGGCATTATGTACAAAATAAACCTGCAGAAGAAACGCGGCGCGGGAAGACACTTTGCGTTCGGCAGATATACGGCGATTGCCGCATGTCTGGCGCTTGCTCTGTTCGGCGCTTCACATTTCGGGCTGCTTGACGGATTAAAATTAGGCTCCGCCGCGCCGACACAAAGCCTTAGGATGGCTGACGAAGACGGTGTGGCGATGGAGGCAGCGCCCGCAGCGGAACCCGCAGGTGACAGTGCGGATACTGATATGACAGGCAGCAGCCTGAAGGAAAACGACAGTCAGACTGTTTTGACGGCAGACATGCCCGCCGTGCAGGATTCCGAAGGGACGGTAGTTCAGTTCGGCTTTTCGGAGGACACCATGACAGCCGCCGCTCAAAACGGCAGCGGAGATGACAAGGAGCCGACGTTCCTTTTTGAAGCAAAGGAAATCCGTGTATTTGAGGGTGAGTTCTATCTTGAGGAAGAAAAACAGGCGGAAAACAAGCTGCTGTTTACGCTTTCGACGAAGGAAGAACTTGACGCGGCGGTAAAGTTCCTCACCGCTTTGCCTGACGAATCAGCTGAGTATTCCCCCGAGGACGTTAAAATAATGGACAGCGACCCGCTTTTCACTCTCTATGTTCCCGTAGACAAGGAAAAGGACCCCGACGAAAAGGATAAGCTTATTAACGTCTGGTTTGTCGAAGGAAAATTGTGGTGCGTCATTTCCGATGCGGAAATTCCGGAACCGGGGGTAGACGTTTACTCACAAAAAATCCTCTATAAGGCCGAAGGCCTGCAGGAAAAGTTTGAGGCTTTCATTACTGAAATCGGTAAAGCTAACAGTATTACGTAAACCAAAAACAATTTAAATTACCCTCTGCAAATTTAATGTGGCAGAGGGTAAAATATTATGTAAACTTGACATCCTACAATCCGCACGGAGCTCACTTAAATTTAACTTTTATTTTTGCGGCGGAATATGTTAAACTAAGACGGTACTTCTTTCGTGAAGGGGAAACAAAGATGAAAATCAGCCGTGCGGCGATTAAACAAAACGCAAAAACTATAATTTCGTCAACAAAGCCCAGCCCTATTCTTGTGGGGCTTGCGTATCTCGGTATAACGATGGTACTTCAGTTTTTATCTTATGGCGTAAGCGGTGAGCTTGAAGCTTATATGAACACAATGGAGCAGGTTTTGGCGGGCAATTTGGATTACATTGCGCCGATTCCGCAGCCTACCGCAGGCGGATTTTTCATCGGTATGGCGATTTCTCTAATGCTGCTGATGATGAGTATAGGCTTTACGATATATTCCATGAATGTTTGCCGCTTTTTCAAGTCGGGCGTGGGCAACCTTTTTGATGGCTTTGCTATTTTTTTCAAAGTCGTTTGGCTGCACATCCTTATGTTTATCTTCGTTTATCTTTGGAGTCTGCTTCTTATAATACCAGGAATAGTTGCCCTTTACCGCTACCGCATGGCGTTATACATCATGATAGACAATCCGCAGCTTGGCGCGCTGGACTGTATCAGGGCGAGCAAGCAGATGATGGACGGACGAAAAGGAGAGCTTTTCGTACTGGACCTCAGCTTCTTGGGCTGGTGGATACTGACAATGGTACCCTTCGTTATTATCTGGGTTGCTCCCTATACCTCGATTGTGTACACAAACTACTATCTTGCTCTCAGAGATATGCCAAAACCGGATTTTGGCGGCGCTTATCAGTAAGCGGTTTATTTTAGGAGGAGAACATGTATATTCTAAGCTGTATTTTCGCGGTCTTGTGTTCGGCAATACTGCCGATTACGCTTACTGTTATTCTCTGTGCCCACTATAAGGGTATTTGGAAACCGATTTTATTCGGCGCACTGACCTTCACCGTTTTTCAGGTGCTTATCAGAATACCGCTGCTTACGCTTGTGCTTCCGAATCAGGGCTGGTTTATTCTGATGAGCTCAACGCAGCCGGTAAACTACGCGCTTTTTCTCGGCGTGACAGCTGCGCTTTTTGAAGAGGGCGGAAGGCTGCTTGTAATGTTGCTCTTTATGAAAAAGCAGACAAGCACGTCGGACGGCCTTGCCTTCGGAATCGGTCACGGAGGAATTGAGGCAATTCTCCTTGTTGGAATAAGTTCAGTATTTTTGCTTTTTACTCCCGCGGAGCTCGCCTCCGCAGGTACGATAGCTGCAAGCGGGTTTGAGAGGCTCTCAACCTTGGCAATTCAAATTGGCTTTTCTGTCATGGTCATGAAGACCGTTCGCGAGAAAAATTACCTGTGGCTGCTGCTCGCCTTTATAATCCACACGGTTCTCGATTTCGGCGTAATGCTGATTTCGGGCGGAGTCAGTATTTGGATAATTGAAGCCGTTGTTTTTGCTGTGGCTCTCGGTATGGCTTGGTTTACATGGAGAGAGTTTAAAAAATTCCCCGATAATCTGCCTGAAAGAAAACAAATCTAGCGCGCTCGGACTTAAAAGCCCATAAGGTTAAAATTACGAAAAACAGAACTCCCTCGGTTACTGAAGGTGAAAGACCTTCTTCGCCTGAGGGAGTGCTTTATTATTTTGACTATCTATTTAACTCTTTCATCGCCGAAGAAGAAGAGTGCGACTGTGCCGGGACCCGTGTGCGCTCCGATAACTGTTCCCACACTGTTAATGAGCACCTTGCCGTCAAGCTTTGGGAACTTCGCCTCAACCAAATCAGCCACGGCGCGCGCATCCTCATAGCAGTCGGAGTTGCTTATATAGCACTTGCCGCTGTAATCGAGTCCGTTTTGCGCGTGACGTTCCATGCGCTCGACGATTTCGGCTATAACCTTTTTCTTAGTGCGGATTTTCTCGCGCGGGATAAGCTCACCGCTGGTGTTCATGTTCATAAGCGGGCATATTTTCAGGAGTGTTCCGAAGATTGCGGAGGTTTTTGATATACGTCCGCCCCGGTAATAGCTCGTCAAATCTGTGGAGAAAAACCAGTGGTGCAGGCGAAGCTTGTTGCCCTCGAGCCAGCTTTGCGCATCTTCAAGCGTTTTCCCCTCATCACGCATGCGGCAGGCCTCGGTAACCAAGAGCCCGTAGCCGCTAGAGGCTCCGAGAGAATCGACAATGACAATCCTGCGCTCGGGGTACTTTTCTTGCATTACTTCCTTTGCAATGTTTGCGGAGTTAATTGTGCCGGAAATACCGCTGGATAGAGTAATATGAAGAACATCGCTGCCGCTCTCAAGCAAAGGCTGCCACATGGCCTCATAATCCTCGGCGTTTACCTGACTTGTGGTGGGGCTTGCGCCCTCGGCGATTTTTTTATAGAAAACTTCAAAAGGCATAGACTGCCCCAAATTATCCGGATACTCTCTGCCGTCCATTATAAAGTGAAAACAAGCGAAGGGAATATCGTTTGCTTTGAAGAAATCAAGTGGCATGTCGGCTGTTGAGCAGGCGGTTAGTGAAAACTGCTTCATGTTTATTTACCTTTCAAATAATATCAATAATTAGATTAAAAGTTATTTAAAATGATTATACACCGTTATGGTGAACAAGTCAACGGCTTATGATTGGCTAAAGGTAATTTTTATTACAAATATTACCGCTGAACGGGATATTTGTTTGTAAGATTACTGCTTAAAAAATTCAAGGATTTCTGTTTACAAAATTATAGCCATGTGGTATAACAAGTTATACAAGTATAACAAGTGCTATTGATTATTATAACGGGAGTGCGATATATGAAAAGGGAAATAAAGCCTTATATGGGCACCGTGAAGGTTGGACCGAAAGGCCAGATAGTGATTCCAAAAGAGATTCGGGAAATGTTTGACATTGAGCCGGGGCAGTCGCTCATGATAATGGCGCACCCGAAAAGAGGAATCGCAATTGAGCGCCAGAGTGTTCTGGTAAAAATCGCCGATGCTATTTTTGCCGGAAAGGGCAGGGAAGTTTACCCCTACGAGGATCCGGAACATCTGGGCGAATTTGCCGAGGTAATCAGGAAGAACGTGGACAGCGAGGAGAAAAAATGACAGCAATCGAAACAAGAAACCTTACAAAAAAATACAAAAACATTATAGCCGTCGATGGACTTAATCTCTCCATTGCCGAGGGGGAGCTTTTTGCTCTGCTCGGCGTGAACGGCGCGGGGAAATCCACCGCGATAAAAATGCTCTCCTGCCTGACAAAGCCGACAAGCGGCGAAGCCGTTCTTCTCGGTGACAGTATTATTGACGCCCCGCTTGCGGTTAAACAAAAAATCAACGTATCGCCGCAGGAAACAGCTGTCGCCCCGAATTTGAGCGTCAGGGAGAATCTTGAGATGATTTACGGCATTTACGGTCATGAAAAGAAAGCCGCGAAGGAAAAAGCAAACGACATGATAGAGACCTTCGGCATGGGGGAGATTTCCGAGAACAGGGCAAAAACCCTTTCGGGCGGCTGGCAGAGGCGGCTCAGCATTGCGATGGCACTGATTTCCGAGCCTTCTATCCTCTTTCTGGATGAGCCGACGCTTGGGCTTGACGTTATCGCAAGACGCGAGCTTTGGAAGTTCATTTCAAAGCTTAAGGGGAAAATCACAATAATACTTACGACGCACTATCTTGAGGAAGCGGAGGCGCTTGCCGACAGAATCGGCATCATGTCAAAGGGAAAGATTAAGGCACTCGGTACCGCAAAAGAGCTGATCGAGCAGTCGAAAAGAGACAATTTTGAGGATGCTTTCCTCTTTTTCGCAGATAAGGAGGCGCTTTTATGAGAACAAGAGCCTTTGCACTCAGAACTTACAGGGAAATTATAAGAGATAAAATCAACCTTGCCTTCGGTCTGGGCTTTCCGATTGTTCTTTTGCTGCTGCTTTCGATGATTCAGTCGAACATTCCCGTTTCACTTTTTGAAATTGACAGGCTTACACCGGGAATCGCGGTTTTCGGGCTTTCTTTTATCTCTCTGTTTTCGGGAATACTCATCGCAAAGGACAGGTCGAGCTCGTTTATGCTGCGGCTTTTCACCTCGCCCTTAACGGCTAAAAACTTTATTCTGGGCTACACGATTCCGCTGCTTCCGATGGCAATCGCGCAAATCGCAGTTTGTTTTATAGTCGCTCTGTTTTTGGGGCTTACACCGACTTTGAGCATATTGGTTACTGTTGCCGTTCTTTTACCGGCGGCGCTCGTTTTTATTGCGCTTGGGCTTATGTGCGGCAGCGTTTTCAACGACAAGCAGGTCGGTGCGGTCTGCGGAGCGCTGCTGACAAACCTTTCGGCATGGCTCTCGGGCACATGGTTTGATGTCAATCTTGTCGGCGGAGCTTTCAAGTCAATCGCAAACGCCCTCCCGTTTATTCACGCGGTAAATGTCGGCAGAGCGGCACTTGCGGGCAATTATGCCGCTGTGTTTCCCGAGCTGTGGTGGGTAATCGCTTATGCCCTCGGGCTGACTGTTCTGGCGATAGCGGTATTTACCCGTAAAATGAACAGCGACAGTTCGGGCAACTGACGAAAAGAGAAAAGGGGCGGTAAGAAATTTCTTACCGCCCTTTTTATTTTGTTCTATTTTGCGTCAATCAGAATATCCGCAAGCTCGTTTAAATCGGCGGCAACCGCGATTACGCCGGCCTCAATAAGCTCCGCTCTGTCTCCGTAACCGTACAGCACACCTATGCAGTCCAGCCCATTTTTCTTGGCGCCGAGAACATCGTGCATACGGTCACCAATCATCACGACCTGTGACTTGTCCGTAATTTGGCAGCTTTCGAGCGCGTAGGCAATGACTTCTTCCTTTTTCGTTCTGGTTTCGTCGATGTTGCTGCCCGCGATATAGAAAAAGTACTTGTCAATTCCGTATCTCTGCAAAATAATTTTGGCAAAGGGTTCGGGCTTTGAGGTGGCAAGCACTGAAATGAAGCCGGCGTCCCTCAGTTTAATTAAAAGCTCTTCGATTCCCGGGTACATCTCGTTTTGGTCGATACCTTTTCTTGAGTAGAAGTCACGAAAATGCTTAACAACGGCCTCAACTTGTTCGGGTGTGTAGCCGACATAGGCGGCGAAGGATTCCGCAAGCGGAGGGCCTATGAATTTTCTTAGAGTTTCGTCGCTCGGAATCTCGGTACCCATCTGCTCAAGAGCATAGGAAACCGAGTTTATAATGCCCAAGGCAGAGTCGCTTATCGTTCCGTCCAAATCCCAAAAGACGTATTTGTATTTTTTCATGTCTAGCTCCTGTTATACGATGGTGTCCGAATCGCCCGACAGCCTTTTCATCTCGGAATCCGAAAGTCGGACGCTGCTTATAAATATTTTGCTCGCAGTTTATCATTATACTCGAAAATAATCAACCGTATAGTGTTAAACAAACGAGAGAAAAACAAAAGAAGAACAGGCAAGCCTGTCCTTCTAGTTGGTGCGAGAGAGGCGACTTGAACGCCCACGTCAGTTGACACACGCCCCTCAAACGTGCCTGTCTACCGGTTCCAGCACTCTCGCAAATCATTGCTCCGCAAAGCGGACGCAAGGGTTATTATAGCAGAAATGAGCGTTTTGTCAACAGCAAAATCAAAATTTATGGGAGGCTTTTAGTGCTGTGCCGATGTGCGCTCAGCTTAAGCTGACGTCATGCCTTCGGGAACCCAGCTTTTCAGCGGTAAAGGTAAAATATATCAGCAAAACGGCGATGAGCGCAAACGAGCCGTAACGCAGAGGCAGCAGGTAGGAATAGGTGAAATAGGAGTAATAGCAAAGCAGTGACGCGAAGGAGGCGAACACCGCGCAGGGCGCATAGCCAATCCAGATAACGGCGGGGAGAAGAGACAGTACATCGAGCAGGAAGAAATATCTGTCGTGCATGTGGGGCAGCAGGAAAGGAATTCCGGCCGCAAAAAGCAAGGCAATTCCGAGAATGGCGGCGTTACTCAGATTTTCGCGCCTGTACCAAGCCCAGAGGAGTATTGCAAAGACGAACAGGAAGGCGGCGGATACCCCAACAGCCGAGAGCGCCGCGACATTTACCTCACCCGAAACCATTGCAAAAAATGAAGGAGAATTGTAATTAAGACCCGAGCCTACGGAATCCGCCTGATGTAAATAGAGAGTGAGCGTGTCCATAAAAGGTCTGCCGCAGAGGACGGCGGGCAAAATCTCGATAATATATGTCGCAGGGAATATAAAAAAGTGCCAAAGCTTTATTTTTTTGGCGAAGAGCAGGACGAGGTAGACAGGCATTATAAAAACAGCCTGAAGCTTGAAGCTGAAGGAAAGCGCCATAAAAACCATCGAAAGCTTCGGCCTGTCCGTCAGTGCGAGCCAAAAAGCGACAACGGCAAGCGACACATAGATGCTGTCACACTGCCCCCACATAGCCCCGTTAATAATGACGGTCGGGAGCAGAAGCGTTATCAGATAAGCCGCAAGCTGCTTCTGGGCGCTGCGGGTGAAAACGGAGGTGAGCTTCATCATGCCAAAGGCCAAAACTACGTCAAAGAAAACGGAAAGCAGCTTAATAAGGTATAAGTCCTTCAGCGGAAGATAAGAAAACAGGGCAAGAAAATAGAGATACGGAACATTGTAATTGCCGACGCTTTCAGATAAGCCCCTGAAACCGCTGACTCTGAAGTAATCGACCCATTTTGAAAGAAAGGTATTGTAATCGCCGCTCTGGTAATTCATTTGACTTCCGCGCAGAACAAAGGCAAGTCCGAGTGCCAGAACCGCGATATAAATGTAGCTGTTCTTTTTGAGCAGACCCTGATACCACGGGATAAGGAGTGCTAATACGAGTATCAGTCCGAAAATGAACATTGACCAAATTTCCATAAAGGCCTCCATTAGCTGAATTAACTTAAGAGGGTGCGTTAAGTATACACGCAAATCGCGTCTGAATCAACCTAATAAAGGTATATCAGCGCAATTTTGTTAGCCGCATAAAAAAGCGCGGTCAAGAATACACATTCTCGCCGCGGCAGCAAATAATACACAAAATTTCCGTGAAGCTATTGACAAATTGATAAA
>CAYWNW010000018.1:0-19465 GCA_964459785.1 uncultured Oscillospiraceae bacterium
ATATTTATCAATGCTTTGAGGGTGGTTTATAAAGTACTGACGTAGAATCTCAGTAATAATGACTTTAAAAGATGTATGGCATAAAGTTTTTGGAATTGGTTCGGTTATTGAGAAATTCGATGATTATGTCTTAATCAATTTTCATAATGTTGGTGAAAAGAAAATTTCTAATTCTGTGTGGGGAACTATATTGTTTTTGTCAATCGAAGATTTTAAAGATCCTGACAAGCAAAAGATTAAAGATAAATATAGCAAGTATCTACCAGAGCCAATAACTGTAGAGTCTACAGACGTCATCGCAGAAGCCGTTTCGACTAACGAAGATTTAATTAATGTTTTTAATTTGCCTACCATTGATGAAAGAATGTTGTTTGATAGTTTTGACGGGGTCACGAAAAGAAATACTGTTATTATACTCTGCCAGAAAATCAAAAGAGGAAACAAGCCATTTTTACGGATAATTGGCATTGATGTTTTTACTGGTAAGGTTGTAAATGTTGTTGACACCAACGGTAGCGAATACGGTTTACATAGTTATCATAATGAGTTTGCACAACTCAAAGAGCAAACGATTATTCAAGCTGAATTCAAAACAATTAAAAGCGAATTTCATCTTAATACTCTGCGAATTGTTAGTCCGATCCGTATTTTAGGAAAAGGCAATGTTCCAAAGTTAAAAGAAAAATATGAACAGCATTATCCTAAGATACCAAACTTCATTCATAACTTTGCTGAGGTGTTTGCGTTTTGTTCTGAGCATAAAAATTCACGGAGCTACTTTATGGTGAATTTTACTGGCACGCAGGTTCAACCACATAAAGATAGATACCAGTTAAAGATGGATAAATATTTCGTGGATATTAGGGATGTAAAATTTGATTCCAAGCAGAATGGGGATAAGTATTATCACGGTTGGACAGTTTTACAATGTGACGTAGACGCCAATGATGAGCTTCGGTTTTCAGCACAGCGACTAATTGGCAAGTTTTTGACTAAGGATGAATTCCAAAAATATAAAGCAGATCGAAGACTTGGATACTATGATAATGATTATTCTGCTTATGAGGATTCAGATTTTAGTACTGATGATTCTTTTGAATATGATGAAGAATACGAAGCTTATGAGAACGAATGTGTAGAAGAATTGGCTGAAACATACAGAGAATACGCCGGTGACATATTAGATGACTATAGCGAGTATGCCGAAGATTGGGATGAAGAGGGCTATTATGATGAAGATAGATAATGTTTTTTATGGCAGCAAAGAAGATTGGTTAAATTCTAAAGAGTATGTAATAAGGGATATCTTTGATGATCAGTTTGCAGTCAATTTTGATCAAATTTCTATAAAAGAGAGAATTGCACAAGGTGAAAAGGTCTCAGAACCTGAGGTTTTCGATGAGACCGACCCATTTTAGGAGGAGTAAGCAATGAAACTACCAATGAGATTTAAGTATTACGATAACTGGGCAAAGGTTCCCATGATTATTAGCGGATTGCTGGCGGGTTCAGGGCTTTTATCTTGGTTTTTTAACTACGTATACCTTGAAGATGCACGGATGTATTATCAAGACAAGCTCAATGAATATTTACTGATAGGCATTCCAGCATTATGTTGCTTTGCTATTTTTAAATATTACAACTACCGAATTGAGCTAAAAGAGAACACAGGACTTTGGTCAATAGAAGAAAACGATAATTACATCAAAACTCATTTAGATGCTATCTTAGAGATTATCGACGATCCAGATATTAAGAAAAAGATAGCATCAAAGGTTTACTCTACAGAGAATCGATTGATACGGCTTGCCATTGTTGGACAACTTGAAAGCTCAATTAATGAAGAAATACGAAAGATTGAAGTGCTTAACGTCGCTCATGGGTTAGTGGACAAGCTTACAGAAGCAACGCAATCATCATTTTTATCTGATTTAAGGGAATGCAAATATGCCTATCAGATGGAGAAAGTAATAGAAAATTATACGAAAGAAAAGGAGATTTAAAATGTCTTTTGAAAAGAATTTACAAAAAACAATAGAAGCTTATGTGATAAATCCAGACGTTTATGCTTATGCCTACGCACATTGTGAAGAGTATAAAGTCTTTATAGACAACCTATCAGATGAAAATAGACGTAGATTTGACAAGGCTCGAACCGCCTTTAAAGTTTCTAATGGTGTTGATACTTTTAGAGCAGGTTTGTTTCATGCTGCTACTTTCGGAGTTTTTTATGGAGCCAAGAAGTTAATCAATATTAATAAAAAATCAAAATCAGAGCTAATTGCAGAATTGGTTGAGTCACCTGATTTTGTGGAAGTGTTTAGGACTTTTAATGATTCTGGATTGTTTGCGGACTGCAAAACAAATAATATTCAACTTGAAACATAGTGATAAAAATATTATAATAATTATAAATATTTTATGCAAAAACAACACAGGAAGCGTGAAGATATGAAACACATATATACTATTGGTTATACCAGTTTTTTGATTAATGACTTTATAGATACTTTAATAAGAAATAATATTACATGTGTAATAGACGTTCGTAGCACCCCTTTTTCACAGCATTATTCCGATTATAATAAAGATACATTGGAAATATCTCTTAGAAACAGGGGAATATTATATAGAAATTATGCACATGAATTTGGTGCTCGCCAAGAAAATAGAATTTTTTATTCAAATGAAGGTTATCTTGACTTTAGTAAATTTATTTCGTCTGAACAGTTTTTGGAGGGAGTGAATAAGGTTACAAAAGGAATTAAAAAGGGCTATGCTTTTGCGCTTATGTGCGCAGAAAAAGATCCAATAAATTGTCATCGAAGTATTATGCTTGGTAAAGGATTCAAAGAATGTGGTTTTACGGTAGAGCATATTAAGGCAGATGGCAAAATTGAAACACAAGGTGAGATAGAAAAACGCCTGTTAGATATGTATTTTAAAGATCGCCAACAGCTATCTTTGTTTTCTACAGCAAGTGATGAAGATGTTTTAATAAGTGAGGGCTATCGTAAGCGAAATAAAGAAATCGGATTTAATTTGGAGGACATGTAAATGAAAATTTACACAATCGGATTTACTAAAAAAACAGCACGTAAATTTTTTGAGTTACTCAAAAACAACGGGATTGACACTTTAATCGATGTCAGATTAAACAATACTTCTCAGTTAGCTGGTTTCGCTAAATCACCTGATATTGAGTATTTTTTAAAGGAGATCTGTGATATAAACTATATTCATGATAGCACATTTGCTCCTACTGATAAATTGCTAAAAGACTATAAAAATAAAAGTGTATCTTGGGAAGTATACGAACAAACCTTTGCAGAAATCATGAATTTAAGGCAAATAGAAGACTATATAACAAATAAATATAATTTTTTAGAAGATAAAAATATCTGTTTGCTTTGCAGTGAGGACATTGCAGAAAAATGTCATAGACGATTAGTTGCCCAATATTTTGCAAGATTATTTAAAACATCGGTTAATCACTTATAAAGGAGGACATGCTGTGGAAAATGAAGTTATTATATTAACCTTATCTGAAAAATGGGGAAAGAAGTGTGTGGCTGCATACGATACAAAAACAGGAAAATTAATCAGACTTGTAAGTGAACCAGAGCATGGTGATGGAATTCCAACACATTACACCCGGTTTATTAACCTCCTTGATATTGTTAAAGTCAAAATAATACAAGATTGTCCTATTGAACATCAGAGCGAGAATGTTCTCATTGATTTGGCATTTGGACTAAGGAAAGTAGGAACTTTGTCCGATATCAATAAACTTGCATTTTTAGAAAACAAGAACTCAACTATTTTTGGCGACTATAAATACAAACTAAATGATGTTAGTCATTTAAACCATTCTCTTGAATTAATTAAGTTTAGTAAAATGACTTTCTCTAAAAATGAAAAGGGAAAGACAAAGGCATCATTTATACATAATGGAGCAAAACATTTAAATTACTCCGTAACAGATTCGCAATATTTTGTAGACCCCACCTCAGTTGATACTGGATATGCGATTATTAGTTTGCCTCCTTCAGATGATTTTACAAGAAGCGGCAATGGGTATTTTAAATACGTATCAGCAATATATTGATGCTGTAATAAAAAACCTCTACCATTTTCTTATGATTAGAAAGTGGTAGAGGTTTTCCGTATTCAGCTTGCGTTTCTTAGTTTTCCCTTGTGACACAGTCGCTTTGGCTGTGCGGTGCTTTTTTTATGTGTATCGCTCTTTTACGGTCAATTTGAGTGCAGGGAGGCTTTGCAGAAAAAATCAGTTTCTGCTGTTTGCACTGCTTATTTGACTGAAAGAAAGAAGCATAAGCGCGATAATAATTCCCACAGTAATAATTTTTTCTCCGATTGGGTACAAATCGGCAAGCGTTATTATGCAAAGGAAGGCGGAAAGCAGGCTGAAATAGAGCGCGGAGAGCGGCCGCGGCTTATTGAACACAAAGCCCGCGATAAAATAGAAGGCGAGCAGTACCGCCGACAAAGAAATAAGTTTCGGAGCGAAAGCCCAGATTGCAGGCTCGGCGGCGCTGAATTTGTAAGCAGCTATCAGCCAGAAACAGATATAAAAAACACTGCAAACTGCACCGAACTGCCCGCCGGTCTTCTTTTCGGGTTTGCCCGCGGAGATGATAAATGTCGCTAAACCGGCAGCGCTTATGAAGGTGACAAAACCCAGAACGAGGTCAAACGCCGACTGTGAGCTGCGAACGGAACGCAGGATGGTTGCAGCTCCGCCGACTGCCATAATTACGCCGATGACAACAGCCGAAATCGAAGCGAAAGGCAGATTTTCAGAATAGACATCGGGGTATTTTGACGGGAAGCGTAAATCCTTCATACCGCGAACCCAGCGGAAAAGAAGAATTGCGAAAAGGACTAAAAAGACAATTAAAGCGTAGCTCCAAGGTGAATGGGCGGTAAAAAGGTCGGTTTCCGAATCAAAGGTATTTTGAATCTGCAGCCAGCGGAGAAAGGCACCGAATATGCCCATAATTACCGTGAAGCCGCATAGTTTTAATGATTTCTTACGCATATTACCATTCCAGTCAAAATATAATTATTGTGGTACAAGTGATTTATTGGTTTATTTTATACTTATTTTATATCATCGTCAACCAAAAAACAGGAATCGGAGCCTTTCAGGCAAATGAGAACTTCTATGGTTTGTTGCGGATTACGACGAAGGGAACGGTCATTATAGTGAAACGAATAATATGGGCTTCAATTCTGCTGGCCATGGCGGCAATAATAATGCCTATGATGTTTTTAAAAGAAAATGTCGGCGGGGCTTATCTTTCGGACGAGCCTGTTCCGGTAAACACCGAAAGTGCGGTTACGGAGACCCCTGCGCCCTCTGAAAGCGCTGCGGCAGAGGTATACGAAAAAATCAGCGACGATAAAATTACTTTTACGGTGTTTGATAACGGAGAGGTGAAGCAGGTCACCATGGCGGACTATCTGCCCTATGCACTGGCGGCGGAGGTGCCGGCAAGTTTTTCGGAGGAGGCCCTCAAGGCGCAGGCGGTTGCGGCAAGGACTTATATTCTCTATTGCACGGAGCACGTAAACCCCAAACATCCCGAGGCGGACATTTGCACCGAAGCGGGCTGCTGCATGGCTTACGCCGAGGAAAGCGAGCTTCGCGGAGTGTGGGGAGAAGATTTTGATAAAAACATGAGCGCCATAAAAGCTGCGGTCACGGATACCGATGGACAGGTTCTGACCTTTGAGGCAAACCCGATTTTGGCTTCGTTTCATTCTTCTTCGGCGGGAAAAACCGAGGACGGAGCCGAGCTTTGGGGGGAAGTGCCTTACCTTGTAAGCGTTAACAGCCCCGAAACGCAAAATGACGTTCCCGATTATGTTACGAGTGTAGAGGTGACCAAGGAAAACTTCAGAGAAACGGTTCTGCTGCTCAAAGCAGATGCCGTTTTTTCGGACAATCCATCTGAATGGGTATCAAATACGGAGCTCGACGAGAGCGGCAGGGTGAGGAGCGTGACAGTGGGCGGAGCGGTTTTGAGCGGCTCGGAGATGAGAAAGCTTTTCGCGCTTCGCAGCACGGCGTTTGTGCTTGAATACAAGGACGGCATTTTCCTTTTCACGGTAACAGGTTACGGTCACGGCCTTGGAATGAGCCAGTACGGGGCAAATGTAATGGCAAAAAACGGCTTTGATTACAAGGAAATCCTCGCACATTATTATCCGCAGACCGAGCTTTGCTGACGGGGCAAGATAGTTTATCAAACAAGTCTTGAGATTTAGCCTGTGATAATATATAATCTGTTATACAAATAAATCACTTAAGAAATTATAGTTCTGCAAAGGAGAGTGAATAAAAATGTACGATAAGGCAAAATGGAAGCATGCCGCAGAATTTCACGGGCACGAATGCCCGGGACTCGCAATCGGCTTCAAGGCGTGCCAGGCACTTTCGGAAAGGATACCTACCGGAGCGTCAATAGACGAGGAGATCGTGTGTGTTACGGAAAACGACACCTGCGCCGTGGATGCTGTTCAAAGCCTATTAAGCTGCACAATGGGCAAAGGAAACCTGATTTACAGACCTATGGGTAAAATCGCCTTCAATTTCTACTTTAGAGGCAGCGGCGAATCTATTCGGATTTATTTTAAAGCTGAAAACAAAGGCATGGCGAGAGCCGAATGGCTGGATTATATCTTAAACGCAGATACTGGAGAGCTTTTCTCCTTTGGAAAGCCTGTTTTCGAGCTGCCGGGGGAAGCGGTGCTCTTTAATTCCGTTGTATGCGAGCAGTGCGGTGAAAAGGCAAGAGAGGACAAAATACGCCTAGTTAAGGGCAAGATGCTCTGCCTTGGCTGCTTCAAGGAATATGACCGCTGATTAGCCAGCGGTATTTAGACAACAATCAAAGGGGTCAAAACGAGTTTTCGTTTTGACCCCTTTAATTAAACTGATTTTATATACGCTTTGTCAGTTGTAAAAAACCGTAAAGGTGGCATGGGCAATCAGCCTGTCCTGCTCATCGGTAACTCTGGCTTCAACAACGGAAATGGTCTTGCCAAGCTTGATCGGCTCCGCCTTTGCCGTCAAAGTTGAACCGAGAGTTGCGGGACGCAGATAGCTTATTGTGGCGCTCTGGGTTACAAGGCGGCGGTCGATTGAAGCGGCGGCAAAGCCCGCGGCAACGTCACAGATAGAAAAAACAATCCCTCCGTGCGCGAAACCCTGAGCATTGATGAGCTCCGACGTCAGCTCAACCGTGCAGGAGGCGTAATTATCCTTAATTTCCTTGAGCTTTATGCCGTTGTGTAGATTAAAATCAGGTACTGTGTTCATGTATTCAATCATGCGAGCATAGCGCTCTTCCCTTGTCATCTGCTGACCGGGTAGGGTATCTTCATAGCTGTAGTCCGGTGCCATTTGCTTTGTTACCTCCGATAAAATATGCTTTTTAAGTTTAGTGGGCGACTGGTAAAAGACGCCCCTAACCGTTAAGCGGTTAGGGGTATCTTAACATATAGAAATTTGAAAATAAAGACTTTTTTACGTTATGCTGTCTTTTTTAAGATGATTTTGTCATTTTCGACGGCAGCTTCAGCTTTGTCGCCTGCTTTAAGGCTTCCGTCAAGCAGCTTTTCAGCGGCGCCGTCCTCAATAGTGGACTGAATGGTGCGGCGCAGGGGGCGGGCTCCGTAAACAGGGTCAAAACCGTCCTCGGCGAGCTTTTCCAGTGCTTCGTTTGTGACACTCAGTGAAATGCCGATTACTTTCAAACGCTCTGAAACAATTTCCAGCATATTGCCGGCAATTTTCTTTATATCTTCGCGGCTGAGCTGATGGAAAACGATGGTTTCGTCGATTCGGTTCAGAAATTCGGGGCGGAAGGTGTTCTTAAGATCCTTCATAACAAGCGAACGTATTTCTTCGACGCCTTTGATGCCGGAGTTTTTGGATTCGCAGTCCGCGAAGCCCAGAGTTTTTTGCTTATCCGTAATATTTCTTGCGCCGATGTTTGAGGTCATTACGATGATAGTGTTTTTGAAGTTTACTTTCCTGCCCTGTGAGTCGGTAAGTACACCGTCGTCCATGATTTGGAGCATGATGTTGAAAACATCCTCGTGAGCCTTCTCGATTTCATCAAAGAGAATAACCGAATAGGGCTTTCTGCGAACTTTTTCGGTGAGCTGTCCGCCTTCGTCGTAGCCGACGTAGCCGGGAGGTGAGCCGATAAGCTTCGAAACGGTGTGCTTTTCCATGTATTCAGACATGTCGATTCTAATCATCGCGTTTTCGTCACCAAAAACCGCCTCTGCTAGAGCTTTGCAAAGCTCTGTTTTTCCGACGCCTGTCGGACCGAGGAACAGGAAGCTGCCGACAGGGCGCTTAGGGTCTTTTAGTCCCACTCGTCCACGGCGTATTGCGCGGGAAACTGCGGAAACCGCTTCATTCTGTCCGATGACGCGTTTATGGAGAATTTCCTCCATTTTGAGAAGCCTTTCGCTTTCACTTTCGGTCAGGCTTGTTACGGGTACGCCCGTCCAGCCGGACACCACCTCGGCGATGTCCTCCTCGGTTACGCATTTGCACATTCCCATCCGTTTTTCTTCCCATTTCTGACGGGCGGAATCCAGGATGTCACGCTCCTCTTTCTCCCTGTCGCGGATTTTTGCGGCAGCTTCGAAGTCCTGAGCCTTTATTGCGGCTTCCTTTTCGTTTATAAGCGCATCAATACGCTTTTCAATTGCCTTAAGGTCATCGGGTGCGGTCAGGGTTTTCATTCGCACGCGTGAGGCAGCCTCATCCATGAGGTCGATTGCTTTGTCTGGCAGGTAACGATCGTTGATATAACGGCCTGACATTGTTACGGCGGCGCGTATGGCCTCGTCGCTTATTTTCAGCTTGTGGTGAGCCTCATATCTGTCCCGAAGTCCCATGATAATGGCAACGCTCTCCTCGGGGCTGGGCTCATCGACAGTGACCGGCTGGAATCTCCGTTCAAGCGCCGCGTCTTTTTCGATGTGCTTGCGATATTCGTCAAGCGTAGTTGCGCCTATGACTTGAATTTCGCCTCTTCCCAGAGCGGGCTTAATGATGTTGGCGGCGTCAATAGCCCCCTCGGCTGCGCCCGCGCCGATTAAGGTGTGCAGCTCGTCGATAAAGAGTATAATGTCGCCGGCCTTTTGAGTTTCCTTTATAGCCGATTTAATGCGTTCCTCAAAGTCGCCGCGGTATTTCGTGCCGGCAAGCATGCCGGTGAGGTCAAGAGAGACAATGCGCTTTCCGCGCAAATCCTCGGGAACGTCGCCCGACGCGACCATCTGCGCAAGACCTTCGGCGATGGCGGTTTTGCCGACGCCGGGCTCGCCGATGAGAACGGGATTGTTCTTGGTACGGCGTGAAAGAATCTGGATTACACGCTGAATTTCGCGGCTGCGCCCGATGACGGGGTCGAGAGATCCCTCAAGTGCCGCGGCAGTCAAATCGCGGCTGAACTGGTCAAGTGTTTTAGTGTCGGTTTTTTTGCCGCTGCGCCCGGAGGCCGCTGCCTGCGGTTGGGGCTGCATGGGGCGGTAGTCCGCACTGCGGAACACATTTACAATGTCGGTATATATCTTGTTTAAGTCAACGCCCGTGGAAGATAGCAGTCTCGCTCCAGCGCATTCCGGCTCGCGCAGAAGACCCATCAAAAGATGTTCCGTGCCGATGTAGCTGTGACCCAGACGGTTTGCGTCGATTATTGACAGCTCTATAACGCGCTTGGCGTCGGGAGTCAAACCTTGCGCGGGGACACCGGGAGTGCCGTGACCAACATATTTTTCCACGAGTTCGGTCAAGAGAGCGTCGTCAAGTCCGTTGTCGCGCAAAATCTTCGCGCCAAGACCCTCGCCCTCGCTCGCTATTCCGAGGAGGATGTGCTCCGTACCAACATAGCTGTGGCCCATATTCTGCGCTGCTTCCTGTGCTTTTGAAAGAGCCATCTGCGCTCTTTCGGTAAATCTGTCTTGGTTTCGCATAAACATTCCTCCTCGAAAAGGTATTTAAATGAGTGTTATTTAGGAATTATTTCTCAAGCGCGCGAATTTTATCCCGAAGCTCCGCGGCTTTTTCATACTCCTCCGCATGGACTGCGGCGCGAAGCTGGTGCTTGAGGGCGTGGAGCTCGCGTCTTGCGCGGAATTCCTCTCCCGCATCCACGGGTATATTATCCGTTTTGTTTTGTGTGGTTTCTGTCGCATTTTCACCTTCGCCCACAGAGATGTTTACGCTGGGGGCGGTCAAGGTCGGAGCAATAGGTGCTCTGCCGAAAAAGCTGTCTGAAAAAAGACCGAAGGGCTCGCGGAACATATTCCCCATGAGGCTGCCGAAGGGCGCTCTGAAGAAACTGTCAAACATTGAATTCGGGCGGAACTCAAGCATCGCCCCCAGGCCTTCTGCCTTAGCGCAGTCCGCGCAGAGATGATACTCGGTTTTTTCGCCGTTTATATTTGACTGATAGTGGAATACAGCTTCGTTTTCACATTTTTCGCATTTCATAATACTTACCTCCAAAATAGTTTTTTTGTCGTTATTCTGCCAAAGTGCTTACAAGCAACTGCTTAAAAATTGACGCTCTTACAATGTCACGGTGCTCGGGGGATATGGGGCGAAGCGCTCTGTCACTTATTGCCGTCATAATCAGATTCGCTGTTTTCAGCTCCAGCGCGTCAGAGCCGAGCATATTGGATACAAAAGCCGCAGCAGTGTGAAGGTCAAGACTTGCGCCAACGGAATTGACCGTGTGCATAATAAGCCTCTGCGGACTTGCCTGCACACGAGTTATTCTTATAAAGCCGCCGCCTCCTCTGCGGGATTCGACGATGTAGCCGTGTTCGGGTGAAAACCTTGTTGAAATAACATAGTTAATCTGACTGGGTACGCAGGAAAACCTTTCGGCCAAGTTGGAGCGCGAAAGCTCCGCGGTTCCGCCCGCGTCTTCCATAATATCCAGGATGAAGCTTGCTATCAAATCGCTTGTTCCCATGCTGTCACCTCGTAAAGATTTTTGATTGCACTTTGACTATTACTGACCTTTGATATAATAATAGTCAGCAAAGGTCAAATGTGCAAATATTGGTTTGACCTATACTGACCAATGAGGGCTTGTTATTACAAATTAGGTAAGCATAGCTCCTGCTTTCGCTTATTATCTCGATGTTTCAGCCAATTGCGGGAATTTGATAACAATTAGGATAAAATTCTTGCAATACTAAAAGTATATGTTATAATGCAAACGTGAGATTATCATTTCAACCAAGGAGGATACATATATGGCTTTTGTAATCGGCAGCGACTGCATTGCTTGCGGCGCATGCGCAGATGCCTGCCCCGCCGGCGCTATCTCAATGGGCGATGAGCACTACGAGATTGATCAGGATAAGTGCCTTCAGTGCGGAGCATGCGTTGACACCTGCCCCACAGGCGCTATTTCCGAGAAATAGAATGTCGTACATTCAAAGAGCCTGTTGCAATGCGTTTGTTTTGCGGCAGGCTCTTTAATTTTTGTCTTTCTGGAGTGGTTAGATGAGTGCATTTGACGAGCTTTGGCGCGGCGGCCCAATATTTATGCAGACCGAGGAGAGCTTTAAGCTTTCAACGGACTCTGTGCTTTTGGCTGATTTCGCGAATATGAAGCGTGTGCGGAACTGTCTTGACTTGGGCAGCGGAGCGGGGGTTTTGTGCGTTCTGCTAGCCGCGAAGAACTCCGAGGCGAAAATTACCGGAGTTGAGCTTCAGCCGGATTTCGCGGATTTGAGCCGCCTTAATATCTCGGAAAACGGCTTTACCGGCAGAGCGGATATAATTACGGGGGATTTGCGTGAGTTTCGAAGCCTTTTTGGCGCTTCAAGCTTTGACTTTGTTGTTTCAAATCCGCCGTATTTTTCCGAAAATTCGGGATACAGCGCGCCGAAAGAGCACCGGGCAAAGGCGCGTGAAGAGCTAAACTGCACACTTTGGGATATATGCGCCGCGGCTAAATGGGCGCTTCGTTGGGGCGGATATTTCGCACTTGTACACAGGCCGGAGCGCTTGAGTGAAATTTTTGTTGCGATGACTGAGGCGGGGATTGAGCCTAAACGGCTGCGCATGGTCTCTTACAGCGCCGAAAAAGCGCCGAGCCTTGTCCTTGTCGAGGGCAAGCGCGGCGGCAAAAAGGGACTTAAAATCGAAGCGCCTTTGATTTTAACTGACGGAAGCGGAAGAGATTCGCATGAGTCGCAAAGGATTTATAAAAGGGGAGCCTTCGCTCCGAACGGAGATGAAATATGAGCGGAATACTATACCTTGTCGCGACGCCAATCGGCAATCTGGGCGACTTTTCCCCGCGCGCCGTTGAAACACTGAAAAGCGTCGATTTCATCGCGGCGGAGGATACAAGAGTAACGATAAAACTGCTTAACCACTTCGGCATAAAAAAGCCGCTGATAAGCTATTTTGAGCATAACCGCACACAGAGCGGGGAAAAGATCGTTGAGCGTCTTAAAAACGGCGAAAATGTAGCACTGGTTTCGGACGCGGGCATGCCTGCAATCAGCGATCCGGGGGAGGACTTGGTTCGGCTTTGCGCTAATGAGGGAGTAAACGTACTGAGCGTGCCCGGACCCTGCGCCGCGGTTACGGCACTAGCAGTCAGCGGTCTGCCCACGCAGAGGTTCACTTTTGAGGGCTTTCTGAATACCTCCGCAAAAAACCGCGCTGAGCACCTTGAAAGCCTCAGGGACGAGACGCGCACAATGATAATCTACGAGGCACCGCACAAGCTCGTGGGAACTCTTTCGGACTTGAAGAACACTTTCGGAGGGGATAGGGAGCTATCCCTCTGCCGCGAGATAACAAAGCTTCACGAGGAAGCTCTGCGTACAACCATCGACGGAGCGCTTGAGCTTTATTCGAGTATCGCCCCGAGGGGCGAATATGTGCTGGTTATAAAAGGCAGAGAGAAAAGCCCTGAGCAGGAAATGACGCTTGCGCAGGCTCTTGAGAGGCTGAATTTTTACCGCGGCGAGGGCAAATCCTTGAAGCAGGCGGCAAAGCTTGCCTCCGAGGACACGGGCTACTCGAAAAATGCGCTGTATAACGCTGCTGTTGAGAGCTCGCAAGGCTGAGAAAAATAGCGCTTGAATAAAGAAAAAAGCTATGTTAGACTAAGTTCACTATACTCACTTGCGCCGCTTTGCGAGCGCGACTCTGAAAGGAAAACTACTCGATGAGCAAAGCATACCCCTTTGAACTTACGCCCCTAAACTACGACTATTCGGCACTCGAACCCAGCATCAGCAAGACAACTTTGGAATTTCACCATGACAAACACCATGCGGCCTATGTGACGAACTTGAATAACGCTCTTGAGGATAACAAGGAGTTTAAGAAGAAGAGCCTTGAGGAGATTCTCCAAAGTCTCGACAAGCTTCCTGCAGACACCGCGGTTGCCGTCACAAATAACGCAGGCGGTGTGTTTAATCACGATTTTTACTTTGAGGCACTGACAGCACCGGGGAAGACCGCCCCGACGAAAAAGCTTGAGGATGCGATTATTAAGAACTTCGGTTCCTTTGAGAGCTTCCTTGAGGAGTTTAAAAAGGCAGCGCTTTCGCAATTCGGTTCAGGGTGGGCATGGCTGGTTTTTGACGCGGATGCCAATTTGAAGATTGTTCGTACCGCGAATCAGGACACTCCGCTTAAGGACGAACTGAAGCCGCTTCTCACAATTGACGTTTGGGAGCATGCCTATTATCTTGATTATCAAAACCGCAGGGCGGAATACGTTGACGCTTATCTGAAAGCCGTCGACTGGAATGTCGTTTCAAAGCGATTGACACTGTGCTTGTTTTCATCTTTTAACAATGCCATCAATCTTGAGGAAGCGCAATAAATGAAATTAAGTGCGCTAAGCTTGCTTTGCGCACTTTTTTAATTAACGGAGGTCTTTATTATGGCAGTAATTGAGCTGGAGCATTTTTCTAAGGCTTATGGCAAATTTCTGGCGGTAGACGACATCAGCACTTCAATCGAAAAGGGCGAAATTGTCGGCTTTGTCGGCAAAAACGGAGCGGGAAAGTCGACGACAATCCGCTCAATGGTCAACATGATTTTTCCGACGAGCGGCAAGATAACAATCGACGGAATGGATTCCGTTAAGGACGCAAAGAAGCTCAAGCATGTAATGAGCTATATGCCCTCGGACAGCGCATATTATGAAAATATTACAAGCGAGGAGCTCTTCCGGCTTTGCCTTAAATTCTCGGGAGAAAGTTTTGAGAGGGTGCTTGAACTCGCCGCTTATTTCGAGCTTGACATCAAGAAGAAGATTTCGGAACTGAGCATGGGAAACCGCAAAAAGGTTTCGATTATTCAGGCTCTGCTTAAGAACGCTGAAATTATAATTTTAGACGAGCCGACGAGCGGACTTGACCCTCTCATGCAGACCAAATTCTTTGAGCTTATAAAAAAAGAGCAGACAAAGGGAGCGACTGTTTTTCTGTCCAGTCACAACCTGAGCGAAATTGAAAAGCACTGCGATAAGGTAATCATTATCAAGGACGGCAAGATTGTTGACTTCCTAGAGATGAACAATCTTAAGATTAAGCACAGTCAAACGGTAAGCTACACGACAAAAGACGGAGTTTCAAAAACTCTTGAATTTTCCGGCGATATCAACGAACTGATTTCCGAGCTTTCAAAGCTCGACCTTGAGACCCTGGAGATAAAAAACAGCACGGTTGAAGACGAGTTCATCAAGTACTACAAGGAGGATATGACAAATGAGTAAGTTCAGTTTGAAAGCCTCCCTGAAGCTTACAGGCTTCGACCTAAAAAACAATCGGCGGCAGATTTTCGGCTGGAGCATAGCGATGTTCGCCATCATGTTTATGTATATGATCCTGTTTCCCTCCATGCAGGACATGGTGAAGATGAAAATGGACGCTATGCCCAAGGAGCTTTTGCAGCTTTTCGGAATGGAAGATTTCGGCGGACTGGGCAATTTCGTCAATTACTTCGGCATGATATTCAATATAATAATTGTCGCTATCAGCATTTTCGCGGTTGCCTTCTCGGCTAATCTGATTTATCGCGAGGAAAAGACAAAAACGATTGAGTTTATGTATTCGCTGGAAATAAGCCGTACGGAAATTTTTGTTTCAAAGCTCATTACGGCGTTTGTTGCCGTGCTTGCTGTCCTAATATCCTCGACGGTTTCAACAGTGATTTGCGGAGCTATAAACGGCGGGGAGACATTTGTTCTAGCAGACGTAATGCAGATTGTCAAAATCACAGGCTTCACCGCGGTGTTCTTCATGTCGCTGGCGCTGCTGCTTGCAGGAGTGACGGCAAAAATCGGCGTTTCGAGTGTTGGGAGCATGACAGTTCTGACCCTATACATGCTGGGCTATCTCTCGAAGCTTTTGGAAGACAAACTGGGCTGGCTGTCAAACTTCAGCCCGTTTGAGGTTTTCGCCCCCGCAAAGGCGCTCTCGCTCGGAAGCAGCACTATGTCTGCCTTAGCGGTGTATTTCGGCCTTATGGTGGTTTTCCTATTTGTCGGAGCTTTTGTTTACAAGCGCCGCGATTTCAACATCTGATTTTCCGCAGTAAAAAGAGCGGCACCCTATTCTTAAAGGGGTGCCGCTCTTATTTTGTGTCAGTCCTGCTTGGCTTCAAACCCGATATCCTCAAGGGCGGATACGGCGGCTTTTACAGCGCTTTCATCGCCCTCAACGCTCACGGTATGGTCACTAAGAGAAACCGAGAAGTCGAGCTTCGCTTCTTTTAGAGCGTTAGTAATGCGTTTAACGCAGTTTTCACAGTGCATGTCCGGAACAGTTAAAATTGTCATAGTTTTTCCTCCTGTCAGCTTATTATTTCATTAGTTTTTGAAGGGTATTTACAAGCTCGTCCACGACCTCGGTCTTGCCGTCTTTGATGTCGCGAACTACACAGCTTTTTATGTGGTTTGCCAAAAGCTCCTTGTTAAAGGCGTTAAGAGCCGCCTGAATCGCGCTTATCTGAGTTAATATATCTGTGCAATAGGCTTCTTCTTCAAGCATTTTGCGAACTCCGCGCACTTGGCCTTCTATTCGGTTGAGACGATTGGTAAGACAACGGAGTTCCTCGTCCTCGCGGTGTTTGGTTTTGTCTGTCATATCTTTTTCCCCTTTAACCTCAAAGCGTTGGTGACCACAAAAATGGAGCTGAGCGACATTGCGAGCGCGCCTATAATCGGACTGAGCAGAAGACCGAAGCTCGGATAGAGTACGCCCGCAGCAATCGGGATTCCCAATGTGTTGTAGCAAAACGCCCAGAACAGATTCTGTTTAATGTTCCGAATTGTCAGACGGCTCAGCCTGATTGCCGAGGCAAGTTCCGTAAGGTCGTTTCGCATCAGCACCAAATCCGCAGCTTCGATAGCGATGTCGCTGCCGTTTCCGATGGCGCAGCCGATATCGGCCTGTGCAAGCGCGGGGGCGTCGTTTATTCCGTCTCCAACCATCATAACGGTGTTGCCGTCCTTTTCAAGGCGCTCGATAATCGCCGCCTTGTCCCCGGGAAGGACCTCCGCGATTACCTCATCAACACCGACCAGCTTGCCGACATAGTTTGCGGCAGCGGCATTGTCACCTGTTAGGAGCACTGTTTTAATTCCCATTTCCCGCAGCTTTGCAACGGCTTTCGGGCTTGACTCTTTGATGGTGTCGGCGACGCTTATAAGGCCTTGCGTCCTGCCGTCAAAGGCGACGAGCAAGGGTGTTTGACCTTGCGCAGAAAGACGAGAAACGGAAGCCTCATATTCCTTCACGGATATTCCTGCGGAATCCATGAGCTTTAAATTGCCAACATACAGGATTTTGCCGTCGTCCAGAACGGCTTTGATTCCCTGACCCGGCAGGTTCTCGAAGGAGGAGACTGAGGGGCCTTTGGACAAGGTTCTAAGACTTGCTTCTTCTACTATGGCCTTTGCCAAGGGGTGTTCCGAAAGGCTTTCAGCCGCCGAAACTAGCGATAAAAGCTCGTCTTCCGACAGGTCGAACGATATAAGCTCGGTGACCCGAGGAGTTCCCTGTGTGACAGTTCCGGTTTTATCGAGCACCACAACACTTGTCAGATGGGTCGTTTCAAGCGCTTCGCCGCTGCGAATCAGAATACCCTTTGAGGCGCCGAGTCCCGTTCCGACTATTATGGCAGTCGGAGTTGCCAGCCCCATTGCGCAGGGACAGGCGATTACAAGGACGGCGGTGAATATCTTAAGCGCAAAGGAAAATTCCGCTCCCGCAAGGAGCCAGACGACTAAGGCAATAACTGCAATAGCCATCACTATCGGGACAAATATCCCCGCAACCTTGTCTGCTACCTTTGAGATGGGAGCTTTTTTGCCCTGAGCGTCCTCTATAAATTTAATAATTTTTGAAAGAGTTGTGTCCTCTTCCACACGGCTTATCTCTATGAAAAGAGCGCCGCTGACCAGTATGCTTCCGCCGATCGCCTCGTTTCCCGCAGTCTTCTCAACGGGCATACTTTCGCCCGTCAGCATAGCCTCATTGACACTGCCTTCGCCCTTAACAACAAGACCGTCAAGAGGTACTTTTGCGCCGGACTTCACGAGGACCAAGTCGCCGACTTTAAGAGTTTCTGTCGGAACCTCCCACTGCATGTCCTCGCGGATGAGGATTGCCGTTTCGGGAGTAAGCTCCATGAGCTTTGTAATAGCACCTTTCGTTTTCTCCTGACTGTTTGCTTCAAGGTGCTTGCCCAGCAGGACGAGCGTTATTACTATTGCGGCCGATTCAAAATAAAGACCGTGAATCATGTGCGGATTGTCCGTTAGCAGAAATACCGTTGTCAGGCTGTAAACAAACGAAGCGGTACAGCTGACTGCAACCAGCGTGTCCATATTGGGGTTCCAGTGAACAAGGGAATTAAACCCGCTGATAAAAAACCTCTTTCCGATATATAAGATTGGAATTGTGAGCAGAAGCTGTACGAGAGCAAAGTTAACGGGGTGACTGTGTGCCGAAAGAATTTCGGGAAGCGGAAGCTGGGGAAAGAGCATTGTTCCCATGGAAAAATAGAGCAGCAGCACAGAAAATACGACGGCCGCAATGAGCGAGCGCCTCTCGGAATGCAGCGCTTTTTCGGAGCTGTCATCCGCTTTGCGAGCGGGAGAGTTGTTTTTGTTGAGTTTAAGCTCGGCGGTGAAGCCGGCCTTCTCGATTTTTGAAATTATATCCTCGGGGCTTTGCTTGTTTTCATCATAAACTATGGTCATTCGATTCATCGGGAGATTTACGTCGCTGCTCTGAACACCCTCGAGCTTACGCGTTACGCGCTCAACTGCGGATGAACAGGCGGCGCAGTGCATTCCGCCGATGTCATATACTTCTTCCTTCAAGGTTATCACCTCCTATACCCTATGGGGGTATTATCATGATATACCCTCTTGGGGTATTTGTAAAGAGGGAAATTAAAATAATGAAAAATATACTTTTGTAAGTATGTGCGTTTTATCACCGCTTACACGATTGACATCGCAGCGCATGAAACACGGCAAATCGGAAATTGCCACTTGAAAAAAGGGAGGGCGTGATGTATAATGACGCTTGTCACACGCCGGTGTGATGAAATCGGTAGACGTAGTGGACTCAAAATCCACCGCTGGCAACAGCGTGCCGGTTCGAGTCCGGCCACCGGCACCAAGACTCATGGCCAAAATAGATGTCATCGACTCTTATAGCCGGTGACATCTGCTTTTTAGCCTGTTTTGAGGCAAAACAGCCGCTTTGTTGCTAAAAAAGTTAGAACTCACCTCGTACAATTTTACTGCAATTTCATAGATATCATTTTAGCATTTTGGGCTATTCTTGGATTTGAACCCGCACGCGGCACCGTTTTAGCGCCCAAACAGATGTTGTAACTTTTGAAAATCCACAGATTTCAAAAGGTCGCTATTTTTATTTTTAAAGTATAAAACTAAAAATAAGCTTTATGGGCGTCAGTTTCGGGCCGTGTTCAGGCCGATAGAAACTGGCGCCTTTTTTCATTTCCACAATAAATATGAGGAGGACCGCAATGAAACCCATTGATGAAAACCAGAGGAACAGATATTTTATCGAGCTGGCCGTTGAGCTGAAGCGCGATGGGCTGGAAACAATTCCACTAGAGGACGTTCTCCTGCCTGTCTTGCTAGATGCTAAACCATCTGTCAAATCAGTTATGGAGGCAATGTACGGTATCGACTGGAGAATATGATTACCGAGACTATGGAGCAGGCCTTACAAAAGCCACGGAACAGTAGAAACATTTCCGGAGTAGGCTAGACTCATAAACATCAACTTGAAAAAATGGTCGGCAAAATATTTTGCCGACCATTCAGACTGAAGACAAAAGCACCGCCTTTATGGTATAATGAAGCCATAGAAGGTG
>CAYWNW010000019.1:0-17871 GCA_964459785.1 uncultured Oscillospiraceae bacterium
GAGGCGAGAGCTTGTTTATAATAACACCTCAAGCTACCCTTGTCAAGCCGTTTTTTTCTTTTTCGACATCTTTTTTAAAACCAAATATTCGAACACATCTTGCAATTAAATATTATTCGTTATATACTCGCTTTTATTAACATAGTATAGCCAGAACGGAGTGGTATTATGCCTATCAGAATTCCCGATTCTTTGCCCGCAAAGAGCATACTGGACAAAGAAAACATATTTGTTATAACCCAATTTCGAGCTCTCCATCAGGACATTCGTCCGCTGAGGCTTCTTATTCTCAACCTAATGCCCACAAAAATTGTAACGGAAACTCAGCTTCTCAGGAAACTGTCGAACACTCCTTTGCAGGTAGAAATCGACCTTCTGCGCACAATCAGTCACGATTCCAAAAACGTTGATTCCGACCACCTTGCATCCTTTTATGTCGGTCATGATGAAATCAGGGATAAATATTACGACGGCATGATTATAACCGGCGCGCCTGTTGAAAACCTTGATTTTAAAGAGGTTGATTATTGGCCTGAGCTTTGCGAAATTATGGAGTGGTCAAAAAGCCATGTTCACAGCACCTTCCATATTTGCTGGGGCGCTCAGGCGGGACTTTATTATCACTATGGAATAAATAAATATTCGCTGCCTAAAAAAATGTCGGGAATATACAGCCACAAAATCCTCAAGCCAAATTCTCCCTTCTTCAGGGGCTTTGACGACAATTTCAATGCTCCCCATTCGCGCTATACAGAGATTCGGCTGGAGGATATTGAAAAAATCCCCGAACTCGAGGTACTCGCCGTTTCCGATGAAGCGGGAGTATACGCAGTTAAAAACCACAGAAGCCGTCAGTTCTTCATTTTCGGTCATCCGGAATATGACAAGGACACCCTGGCTCAAGAATACAGACGCGACATTGCAAAAGGTCTGAACATTCAGGTACCCGCCCACTATTTTACCAATGACGACCCCTCAAAGGAACCCCTTGTTACCTGGAGGGCACACGCGCAGCTGATGTATACCAACTGGCTGAACTATTACGTCTATCAGACTACGCCTTATGTCATCAGCACCATTAACCCCGATATGGAGGGTGAGGACTTAGGAGTCTGACAGCTTAGTCGAAAAAAAGAAGCGCTGCCAAAATGGCAGCGCTTCTTTTTTATTCTATTATAATGTATTATTTTAGAATCTGGATTTTTCCTATAAGCGGCAGTTCCTTTGTAACACCGTTGCAGACATTCACAATACCCAAAATGAAGCAGACGAAAACGAATATTCCGCCAACCGCACCCACAAGCCAGCCGATAAACGGTATTCTCGAAACCACGCCGAGAAGAAGGCTCAGGATAAGAAGAACCAGTCCCTGATTTGAATGATATTTTACGAAGGGCGACTCCGGCTTTACAAGGTAAGGTATGAGAAACAGTATTCCGAAATAACAGAGGATTGAAATAAGCTTGTTTTCTTCAACGTCGTTAGCCTGGGTGTTATAGCTTTGATACTGATTGGCCTGCGCATTGTACTGATATTGACCCGAATAGCCTTGATTTTCTTCATTTTTCGCACCACAGGAGGTGCAAAAAGTGGCACCGTCATCAAGCTGTGACCCGCATTGTTTGCAAAAAGCCATATTTATTCTCCTTCATATTGGTTTATATATTCATATCATAACACAAAACCCAATTTCTTCAAGGAGAATCTTGAATCACGCGCAGAATCTGTGTTTGCCGATTACCACAATCAACTGTCTTGACCAAATCCACTTGCTTGATGCGGTTGCCGGGTTAAAATAGTAAATCGCGCCGCCGCAGGGGTCCACTCCGTTCATGGCGTCCCGCGCGGCACGGTAAGCGCTTTCCGAAACCTCCTCGTTAAACTGCCCGTCCGTTATGCAGGTGAAAGCGCCGTTCTGGTAAATAACTCCCGCAATCGTATTTGGGAATATGGGGCTTTTGACCCTGTTGAGCACCACGGCTCCGACGGCGACCTGACCGCTGTAGGGTTCGCCCCTCGCCTCCGCAGAAATCAGTCTTGCGAGAAGGTTCGTATCCCCGGAATCAGAATTCTGCGTTGTGCTCTGTGAGAGCCCCATTGCCTTAAGCGTTGCCGGTCCCGCCTTGCCGTCGGGAGTGAGTCCGTATTCCTTCTGAAAGCCCTTGAGCGCCTTTTCCGTACCGCTGCCGAAAACGCCGTCGACAATGCCTCCGTAGAAACCCTGGTTTTTCAGCACTGTCTGAATTTGGCTTACCATATTTCCCGTCGAGCCCTTTTTATAGGAGGCAGCGCCTGCCCTTTCAACAAACAATATTGCGGCAATATTCAAGGCAAATAATACAGCAAGCACAACGCACAGTTTCTTTCTGCTCATAATGTACCTCCCCATGCTCATTTCAAGTAATTTAATGGCTCAACAAACAGTTGCCGCAAGCATATTTTCGCGGCAATTCAGCTTAACGTACTGATAAAATGACGAGCTCCTTCGCAGACCTCATCAGTAGTCTACGAAGGAGCTTTGTTTATTATGCGATTTGCGATATTGAAAATAATGCTAGTTTTTTTGCTTGTTATCTCGCTTATAATTTTCGCCGTGAAATCATCAAGCGTCATTGTTCCCTCATCGCCGCCGAGGCGGGTGCGCACCGCGACAAGTCTTGCCTCGGTCTCCTTATCGCCCAGAACGAGCATATACGGAATCTTCTGGAGCTGGGCCTCACGGATTTTATAGCCGATTTTTTCGCTTCTGTAATCGGCCTCAACGCGTATACCTGCATCGAACAGCTTCTTATAGATTTCCTCGGAATATTCGCGGCTGCGATCCGTAATCGGCATAATCATCACCTGAACAGGTGCAAGCCACAGCGGGAAGGCTCCCGCGAAATGCTCTGTCAAAATTCCGATAAAGCGCTCAATTGAGCCGAGAGCGACTGTGTGAATCATTATCGGGCGGTGCTTTTCGCCGTCCGCTCCGGTATACTCAAGCTCAAAGCGCTCGGGCATCTGGAAATCGAGCTGAATCGTTCCGCACTGCCATGTTCTGCCGATGGCGTCCTCGAGGTGGAAGTCAATCTTCGGTCCGTAAAATGCGCCGTCGCCGGGATTTACGATATACTCCTTGCCGTTAGTCTCAAGAACCTCACGGAGCACATTTTCGCTGTACTCACGAATTTCCTGACTTCCGATGAAGTTTTCTGGGCAGGTGGAAAGCTCAATATGGTAATTAAAGCCGAAGAGCTTATAAACGCTGTCAATCTTATTTATAACACCGAGAATCTCGCTGTGCATCTGCTCTCTCGTCATGAAGATGTGAGCATCGTCCTGAGTAAAGCAGCGCACGCGCATAAGACCGTGAAGGGCGCCCGAAAGCTCGTGGCGGTGGACAACTCCGAGCTCGCCGACGCGCAGGGGCAAGTCCTTGTAGGACCACGGGCGGCGCTTATATGCAAGCATTCCGCCGGGGCAGTTCATCGGCTTAATCGCATAGTCTTCGCCGTCAATTTTGGTGAAATACATGTTTTCCTTGTACTTGTCCCAGTGACCGCTGCGGTGCCAGAGCTCCTCGTTTAAAATCATCGGCGTTTTAATTTCCTGATAGCCGCATTGTCTGTGGAGTTCGCGCCAGAAACTCTCCAGCTCGTTGCGCAGTACCATGCCCTTGGGGAGGAAGAACGGGAAGCCCGGGCCCTCGTCCGCTATCATATAGAGGTCAAGCTCACGTCCCAGCTTGCGGTGGTCGCGCTTTTTGGCTTCTTCAATGCGCTCAAGATAGGCATCAAGCTCCTCTTTTTTCTGGAAGCTGGTGCCGTAAATTCTTTGAAGCATTTTGCGCTTGGAGTCGCCGCGCCAATACGCGCCGGTGCAGCTCGTCAGCTTAATAGCATTGCCTTTAATGCGTCCCGTGGAGTCCATGTGCGGGCCTGCGCAGAGGTCTGTGAAATCGCCCTGCTTGTAGAAGCTGATAACCGCATCCTCGGGAAGGTCATTTATAAGCTCAACCTTGTAGGGCTCATCCTTCATAAGTTCGAGAGCTTCCGCGCGCGGCAGCTCAAAGCGTTCAAGCGGCAGCTTTTCCTTGCAGATATTGCGCATTTCAGCCTCGAGCTTTTCCAGAACTTCGGGTGTAAACACGGTTTCGGAATCGACATCGTAATAGAAACCCTCGTCAATCGCGGGACCGATGGCAAACTTCGTCTCCGGATAAAGGCGCTTTATCGCCTGTGCCAGTATGTGAGAGCTTGTGTGCCTGTAAGCGTGCTTGAAGTCCGGATTATCAAAAGTGTATTTGTTCTCGTCCATTTTTATCTATCTCCTGTTTTTTAATTACTATTATTGCCGCCGCAAACCGAAACAACATCTTGAAAAAAATAAAACACCCCTGAAAAAATCAGGGGTGCGAATTTCACACGGTTCCACCCTGCTTGCGGACAAAGTCCGCCGCTTTAGGTGCGCTGTAACGTGCGCAAACGAAAGAACCTAGCTATGGCGCTATAAAAAGCGACATCTTCGGCGCTTCGGCTCGGGAGGGGTCAGAGTTCTCTGCGTTTCGGAACGGTTTTCAGCTGTTGCCGTTCTCTCTGCGCCGCGCAAGAGGCTCAATCTCCGTCATAGCCTGTATCTCTATGCAGGGTGATTTTATTCCCTTTCGCCCTATTTGTCAAGTGCTTGTTGTCATCGCCGAAAACGCGGAGGATTTGTTTGATACCAAAACGAAAGCATGGTATAATGCAGAAGATATCTTAAGGATAGTGGGATTCTCTTATGCTCGAAATACATCTTAAAAACGGATACAGGATAAGCGAACTTGATAGGGAAACATCTGCGGAGCTTCTTGGCCTTTGTATTCGCTGTTCCGACTACTATGTTTTGCATTGCGGCGTGTCTCCCGCGGAGAGGGAAGTGCGCGAAATTTTAGATGACTTGCCGCCAAACAAGGGATATGAGGATAAGTTTGTTTTGGGCGTCTATGCCCCTGATTCGAGGCTTGTCGGCATTTTTGATGTTATACGAAACTATGTCGAAATTGGTGAGTGGACTATCGGACTAATGCTGCTCGACCCTGCGGAAAGGGGCAGGGGACTCGGCAAAACCTTGCATGAAACTCTCATTAAATGGGCAAAGGAGCTCGGCGCCAAATCATTCCGTATCGGAGTAATAGAAGAAAACTTAAACGGTCAGGCGTTTTGGAAAGCAATGGGGTATAAAAAAGTCAAGAATGTCACCATGACTCTCACGGAAAAAACGCATACCGTAAATGTAATGGCTCTTGCCTTCCAAGATTAGCCAATACAGCAGAAAAACAGCTTTCGGAAACCCGAAAGCTGTTTTTATATCACACATTAAATCTAAACAGGGTCACATCGCCGTCGTGCATGACGTATTCCTTGCCCTCGGAGCGGATAAGCCCCTTGTCCCTGGCGACAGCCATTGTGCCGCAAGCCTTCAGGTCATCGAAGGCGACAATCTCGGCTCGAATAAAGCCGCGCTCAAAGTCGGTGTGAATCTTGCCCGCCGCCTGCGGCGCCTTTGTGCCCTTTTTAATTGTCCATGCGCGAACCTCGTCGCTGCCGGAGGTGAGGAAGGAGATAAGTCCCAAAAGGCTGTAGGAGCACTTTATAAGGCGGTTAAGTCCGCTTTCGGACATGCCCAGTTCTTCCATGAAAAGAGCCTTGTCCTCCTCGTCAAGCTCACCGATCTCCTGCTCGACCTTGGCGCATATCGGGAGCACCTGCGAGCCCTCGGCAAGCGCGTATTTCTCGACTTTTTTATAGTATTCGTTGTTCTCCGCGCCGCTTGCGAAGCCTTTTTCGTCCATGTTCGCGGCATATATAACGGGCTTCAAGGTTAATAGCTCGCTCTCGGAGATTAGCTCCGCATCCTCGACGGAGCAGGAATAGTTCCTCGCGCATTTGCCGTCATTGAGGTGTTTTAAAAGCCCCTCCATGACCTCCGCCTCGTGCAGAAACTTCTTGTCGCCGCCCTTCGCCGCTTTTCTCGCTTTGTCTATGCGGCGCTCAACCATCTCCATATCGGAAATTACAAGCTCGAGATTTATTATCTCAATATCGCGAAGCGGGTCGCAATTGCCCTCAACATGGATGACGTTTTCGTCGTCGAAGCAGCGGACAACGTGGATGATTGCGTCCGTCATGCGAATGTTACTAAGAAACTTGTTGCCGAGCCCCTCTCCCTTTGAGGCGCCCTTCACAAGCCCCGCGATATCGACAAACTCGATGATCGCAGGGGTATATTTTTTCGGATTGTAAAGCTCCGCCAAAAAATCAAGGCGCTCGTCCGGAACGGCAACCGTTCCGACATTAGGGTCAATCGTGCAGAACGGATAGTTCGCGCTCTCCGCTCCCGCGTTGGTTATAGCGTTGAAAAGCGTGCTTTTACCGACGTTCGGCAAACCTACAATTCCAAGCTTCATTGTCTTCCTCTTCCTCTTGAAAAGGGCGGAATCGCTTCCGCCCTTTTGTTTTATTTAGTATTCGGGTTTGCTGTCATCAGGTGTGCCAAAGCCCGAAGGATCGTCCTTGAAGAACGGGTCGTCGGATTTGACTTCCTCAATTTTCAGCTCTTCAGCCGGCTTTTTCTCCTTTACGGGAACAAAACCTTTTTCGCAAAGGGACGCAAAATCATCGCCGTCCATCGACTCGTTCACCAGCAGATACTCCGCAACCTTTACAAGCAGCTCGCGATTCTTGGAAAGAATATCCTCGCACATCTTGCCCGCTTCGTCGAAGATGCGTTTAACTTCCTCATCGATAATCGCCGCGGTTTCTTCGGAATAGCTCTTCGTGGTGCCGAAATCCCGCCCGATAAATATGCTGTGTCCCGCGTCCTCAAAGGAGATTGGTCCGAGCTTCTCGGAAAAGCCGTAAACTGTTACCATAGCTCTGGCAATGTTTGTGGCGTTGTGAATATCTCCTGATGCGCCCGTCGAAATATCGTCGAGTATCAGCTTTTCGGCAATACGTCCGCCGAGGCTGACAACAATGTCGGCAAACATTTCGCTTCTCGACATATAATTTTCCTTGTCCTCCTCGGGACGGTAAACAGTCATGCCGCCGGTAGGACCGCGAGGGATGATAGTAATGAACTGAACGGGCTCCTTCGGCTTTAAGAAGCGGCCGACAACCGCGTGCCCCGCCTCGTGATAGGCGGTAAGCTTTTTCGCCTTATCGGACATCACTCTGCTCTTTTTCTCGGGTCCTGCCAGAACCTTTAAAATCGATTCGTCGATTTCAGGCTGTGAAATGAAGCGCTTGCCGCGGCGAACCGCCAGAATTGCCGCTTCGTTTAAAAGGTTTTCCAAATCCGCGCCGGAAAATCCGGGAGTTCCGCGTGCAATGCTGTTAAGGTCAACATCATCGCCGAGGGGCTTGCCCCTCGAGTGAACCTTCAGAATGGCTTCGCGTCCGCGTTTATCAGGCATGCCGACATAAACCGTGCGGTCAAAACGACCGGGACGGAGCAGCGCGCTATCCAAAATATCCGACCTGTTGGTTGCCGCCATAACGATTACGCCGTCGTTGTTACCGAAGCCGTCCATCTCGACCAGAAGCTGGTTGAGAGTCTGCTCGCGTTCATCGTGACCGCCGCCGAGACCCGAGCCTCTCTGTCGACCCACAGCGTCAATTTCGTCTATGAATATGATAGCGGGCGCAATCTTTTTTGCCTGCTCAAACAAATCTCGCACTCTTGACGCGCCGACGCCGACATACAGTTCTACGAAGTCCGAGCCTGATATGGAGAGAAATTGAACTCCCGCTTCGCCCGCGACTGCCTTAGCAATAAGTGTTTTACCCGTTCCGGGAGGGCCCACGAGGAGAACGCCCTTGGGAATTCTCGCGCCCATAGCTGTGTATGAAGCGGGATTTCTGAGAAAGCCGACGATTTCCTGAAGCTCTTCTTTTTCCTCGTCCGCTCCTGCAACATCGTTGAATGTGACCTTTTTCTTTTCATCCTGTCCGAGACGGGTTCTCGCCTTGCCGAAGCGCATAGCACCGCCGGCTCCGCCGTTTTTAGCGGCAGTTTTCATCATGGCATACCAGAATACGCCAAGAAGCAGGAATATACCCAGGTACGGGAGAACATTTGAAACCCACCAAGGAATTGTTGGAGGCGGGGTATAGTCATATTCCTTTAAAATTCCCGCCTGCTTCTGCTCCTCAATCAGAGGACCCAAATCCTCGCGGAAATAGTCAACATCGCTCAGCTCGGTCACTATAGTATCGCTGTCCTCATAAGGCGTACGAAGATTAAGGGTAAGTTCGGTCCCGACAGTCTTGAACGACTCGACCTGCTCATTTTTAAACAGATCTATAATTTCCGAATAGGTAATTTCCGGTGACGCATCCTGTTTAGAGGTCATCGTGAATACCGTTGCCATGAGGATAACGAGAATTAGAATATAAAAACCAAGGTCTCTTGCCTGTTTGCGATTTGGCTTCAAGCTAAAATCACTTCCTTTGCCTTAAATGCATTGCTTTGCAATAATTTTGGGAGGGAACGAATGTCCCTCATTCGCCCGAGTAAACCTCAGGCTTTAAAACTCCCACAAAGGGGAGATTGCGGTACTTCTCCGCGTAATCGAGTCCGTATCCCACAACAAATTCATCGGGAACCTCAAAGCCGACGAAATCAGCCTTTATCGGCGATTTGCGTCTCGAAGGTTTATCGAGAAGGGTGACGAGGGTTATTGAAGCGGGCTTGCGGTTCTCAAGATAACCGCAGAGATAATTCAAGGTAACGCCGCTGTCAAGAATGTCCTCGACAATTATTACATGGCGTCCCGAAATATCCTCGTTTAAATCCTTGTTGATTTTTACGGCACCCGAACTCGTGGTTCCGCTGCCGTAGGAAGAAACGGCCATGAAATCCATGGAACATTTCAAATCCACATGGCGCATTAAATCAGCCATAAAAACATAGCTGCCCTTTAACACTCCGATAAAGAGCGGCTCGCTGCCCTCAAATTTCTGTGTAATCTCACGTCCGAGTTCAATAACACGCTTTTCAATCATTTCTTTGGTCAGCAGGACCTTCATGATATCGTTTGTCATCCCAATTGTTCTCCCCGAAAAAATAAATCTTCCAATAATTTCTCTAGATTATATCTGTGCTCACAGAGCTAAACTCAACTTTTATAACGCTGTCTCCCGAAATCGGACTGCAGCGCTCCGCAATTCCTAAACCATAAATTGCTATCGGACCGACCTCATCATATAAAACAGGTACGAGAGACTTATTTTCACCGTTAAGCCTTGCTTCGGAGAAGAGCTTTTTCAGTGTTTTTGTGCAATTTCTGCCGGCAAGTCTAATTTTTTCGCCCTCCAAGCGGGACATGACAAACATATTACCACAAATGCTATCATTTTTAAAGAAAAAAATGTTAAAGGAATTATGAACTTCCTTGCAGTTTTTTATGAATTCGCAGGATATTTTGAGCCCAGCCTCGGGAATATCCGTAATTTCACCGATTTTAACCTGCCTTTTCGGTAGATCTGAGGGAGAAGCCGAACCGAATATCAGCTTGTCATACTCGCGGACAACCCGCAGCCCGGGAATATCCGCGTAAGCGTGGCGCTCTGTTCCGCTCGCGATATTACGCACGGCATCAATATGCGCCCGGGAGAGCCCTGAAGTAACAATAAGCTGTAAAACTCTAGCCGAAACAGGTTCGGGCAGAGCGGAAAATTCGGCGGCGGGTAGCGTTTTATCGCAATAGCGGGAAGCTAAAAAGCTCTGTGCTAGTCCAGACAGAAACTCCTCATCCTCCCGCAGTGAGGCCAAGCAGCGGATAAGGCTCTCGTCAAAACCCGGGTTTAAATCACGCAGCTCGGGCACTACCCTGTGGCGGATTCTGTTCCTCGTAAATTCGTCTTTCATGTTTGTCGAGTCCTCGACATGGGGTATGCCTTTTTCCTCAAGATATTTATAGACCTCGGAAGTCGCGGTTTGAAGCATTGGGCGGATTATCCTGCCGCGCACAGGAGGAATTCCGCAAAGACCTCTTAAGCCGCTTCCCCTGCAAAGGTTAAAAAGCATGGTTTCCGCGTTGTCGTCCGCGGTGTGGGCCGTGGCAATCCGCACGGCGCCGATTTCATCGGCTGTTTTTTCGAGAAACTCATAGCGTAGGGTTCGTGCCGCCTCCTCGATTCCCAAGCCGTTTTCGGCTGCAAAGGCAGAAACATCGCCCGCCCCGATAAATAAGGGAATTTTCAGCTTCCCGCAGTAGTCCGAAACGAAGCGGCTGTCGCGCTCGGATTCTTCTCCGCGCAGGCGGTGATTGAAGTGGGCGCAACAAAGCTCAAAGCCGTATTGCGGCGCAAGCTCCCTGAGCTTCTCGACGAGATACATCGAGTCCTTGCCGCCCGAAACGGCGCATAAAACCACGCCGCCCCTCGGAAACATATCGTATTTTTCGCAAAAATCAATATCCATTTTCGTCGTCGTGATGCCTTTCGGCCGAAACATAGCTCGTGTATTCCGGCAGCCACATCAGAGGCACGGTCTTAATCTCGCCGTGGCGGTTTTTAAGAATAATCGCCTCCGCCTCGTTCGGCGTTGCACATTCTCTGTCGTAATATCCTTCCCTGTATAGACCGATTACTATGTCCGCGTCCTGTTCGATTGCGCCCGACTCTCTCAAGTCGGAGAGAACGGGGCGCTTATTCTGCCTGCCCTCGTTAGCGCGGGAAAGCTGGGAAAGGCAGATTACGGGGACGTTTAGCTCCTTCGCCATAATTTTAAGCATGCGGCTCATATCGGAAACGGCCTGTGTGCGGGATTCACCCGCATAAGTATGCCCACTGCCTGCAGACTGCATAAGCTGAAGATAGTCGATGACGACAAGACCGAGGTTTTCAAGCCTGCGGCATTGTGAATTCATCTCCGCAACGGATAGAGAGGGGTTATCGTCAATAAGTATCTGCGTTTCGCTGATTGTGGAGGCGGCGGTGCCGATTCTGCTCCAGTCACTCTGGCTCAGTCTTCCCGTCAAAAGCTTCTGCGCGTCAACTAACCCTTCTCCCGCCAGAAGGCGGACAGCGAGCTGCTCCCTTGACATTTCCAAAGAAAAAATCGCGACGGTTTTCGGCGTGTTTTTGGCAACGTGAAGGGCTATATTTAAGGCAATACTCGTCTTGCCCATTCCGGGTCTTGAGGCTATGAGCACAAGGTCGCCCTTGTTAAGCCCCAGAATTGCGCTGTCCAAATCGACAAGGCCTGTGGGAAGTCCGGGCATTTTGCTGCCCGTGGCCGCCATTACGGAGATTTGATTATAGACATCCTGAATGACGTTTGAAATCTTCTCAAGACCGCCGATTGTACGTCCCTGACGCAGCGCGTAAATTTTCCGCTCCGCCGCTTCGAGCATTGTGTCCGCCTCGCCCGCGCCGTCATGAACCATGCCGGTAATATCGTTTCCGACCTTTAAAAGGGCACGCAAAAGGGACTGCTCGCGCAGAATGTCAACATACTTCATGACATTCGCGGCAGTCGGCGTTATCTGCATAAGCTCAAGCAGGTAGCTCTGGGAATTGTCCCTCAGGCAGCCGCGGACACGCATTTGGTCGAGCACCGTCACCGGGTCAACCGTGCGTCCGTAGATATACATATTGCTTATGGTGTCGAACACCTCACGGCTGCGCTCCAGATAAAAATCGTCCGTTCTCGCCTTGTTAAGAACGTCGGCGATACAGGCCGGGTCAATCAGCATAGAGCCGATAACCGCCTGCTCCGCCTCCGCGCTGTGCGGAACTCTCAGTTCAAAAAGCTCATCCATAGAAAATTCCTATCAGAAAGTTTTTATTTTTCTTCCGTCACGACGAGGTTTATAATTCCGCTCACCTCATGACCGAGCTTGCATTTAACCGAAAACGCCCCGAAGGTTTTTATGGGTTCACTCTGAACTATGTCCTTTTTATCAATGGCTATATCAAACTGCTTGAGCAGCGCGTCGCTGATTTCCTTTGAGGTCACAGAGCCGAAAAGCCTTCCGCCTGTGCCGGCCTTCGCAGGAACCTTGACCACCAAAGTTTCAAGCTTCTTTACGTTTTCAAGCGCGAGGGCCTTTTCCTTTGCCTCGTGCGCTATTTTTGCCTTTTCCTTGAGTTTAATCGCGTTGAGCGCGTCGGTAGTCGCCTCCGCAACCAACTTTCTCGGAATCAGGAAGTTCCTCGCGTAACCGTCCGACACCTCTTTAATCTCGTCCTTTTTCCCCTGTCCTTTGACATCCGCAAGAAAAATAACCTTCATATTGTAGTCCTCGCTTTCCGTTTTTGTATAACTGCGAATTATTCTCCGAAATAATTATCGATAGCCGTGAAGAGCCTGCCGACTGCGTCGCGCAGGGTGATGTTCTCCATCTGAACTCCCGCCGCGGACTTGTTGCCGCCGCCGCCCAGTTCCTCCAGAAGCACCTGCACGTTGATTTCGCCAATCGAGCGCGCTGAAATAATTACGTCTCCGTTCCCTGTGGGATAAATCACAATAGAGGCCTGAATACCGATGATGTTGAGCATTTCGTCCGCCGCCTGAGCGGCGACAATTCTGTCCTGCGGCTCCTCAATGACGGCAATGGCGATATGCTCACGGTAGCGCTTGACCTGCTGAAGGATTTTATAGCGTGAAACCGTGTCGTCAAGATCGTTCTGAAGAATGGTTTTAACCGAAATAGTATCCGCTCCCGCACGGTTTAAAAATGCCGCTGCGTCAAAGGTTCGCTCACCTGTACGCATGGTGAAGTTTTTCGTATCCATCACTATGCCCGAGAGCAGCGCGTCCGCCTCCACCTTGAGTATATCAGCCTGTTCGACAAGCTCCTGCACAAGCTCGCAGGTAAGTTCGCAGACCGAGGAGGCATAGGGCTCAAGGAAGGTTAGGGTTGCATTTTGAATGTAGCTTGCGGCGCGCCTGTGGTGGTCGATGACCGCTACCTTGTTGCAGGCCATCAGAAGGCTCTGGTCCTCAACCTGCTCGGGGCGGTTTGTATCGACGATGACTAGAAGCGTGTTCCTGTCCGCCTTCATGATTGCGTCCTGAGGACTTAATATCGCGTCCTTATACTCGGCCGAGGCGTGCAGCTTCTCCAAAAGGCTTTCGGCTGCGCTGTTTTTCTCTTCAGTTACAATGAAGGCTTTGCAGCCGAGCTTACGCGAAATGCAGCAAATGCCCGCCGCAGCGCCGATACAGTCCATGTCGGAGAACTTGTGCCCCATGACAAAAACCTGCCCGGAGGCCTTAATAAGCTCGGAAAGAGCGCTTGCCATTACACGCGATTTTACCTTTGTGCGTGTTTCGATTTCCGTTCCGCGTCCGCCGAAAAACTCAAAATTAAAACGGTTTTTTATAACCGTCTGGTCGCCGCCTCTGGAGAGCGCCATCTCGGTGCTTAAGACAGCAAAGTTAAAGTCCTCCTCGAAGCTTCCGCCGTCACGTCCGACTCCGATGCTCACCGAGGCGTGAATTCCGCTGGGACTTACAACCTCGTGGACGCTGTCCATGAGCGAAAACTTTTCATCGACAAGCTTTTTATAGTGGCGCTGCTCAAAAATCAGCAGAAATCTGTCCTTCTCATAGTGGCATACAATTGCGCCCATATCCGAGCCCCAGTTTTCAACCTTTTCGCTGATTGAGTTTTGAAGACGAGTCTTGACTCTCTCGGGCTGGTTTTTTGATATTTCGTCCAAATTGTCAAACAGGACTATCGCGACAATCGGGCGCGAGTTTTCGTATTCTTCCTTAACCTGATCATATTCCGTGACATCAAACCAGTAGCTGATTCCCATGAAATCCCTGCTTGTTTCGCCTTCACCTCGGACGATGTTGCCGTAAATTCTGTATCGTCTGCCGCCCGCCTCGACAAGCTCGGGATACTGCAGTTTGCCCTCGGTCAGCCATTTTGACTTAAAACCGGGGACAATATCCGCTAGGCGAGTGTCGAAATGGAATTTCTTTTTACCGAAAATATCGTTAAAAAAGCTGTTGCCCCAGACTATGGCGGTGTTATCAAGCTTGAAGGCCACCATCGGCAGCGGAAAATTGACGAGAGTGTCGCTCTTAACAGCCTCAACATCGGCAGTCACGGTTTCGATGTAGGACTGAAACTCTTTCCGTCTGCGGCGGTTAACTATAACGAAATAGATTAAAAGCAGCACGACCACGGCTATCTCGGCTATTGCGAGTTTAACATTAAAAATAAACTCAATTCCCGCAAAAATGACGAGAAAGGCAAAATAAAGCCTTGTCCCGGGTTCAAGCAGTCTTTTAAGGTTTTTGTTCATCTTCAAACCAATCCTTCCGAAAAGCGGAACATTCAATCCTGCGGGGCAAATAAACCGGCGGGTTTTGCGCATGAAAAGACGATAACGCGGCAAAATTAAAACCTTTTTTCCCCAAAGCACCCACCCGTGGTTGATTTCTCATTATATCAACAATTTAAATCTTTTACAATAGTTCCTATTAAAACCATATAAAAAGAGAAAACCAAGGTGACATTTATTCCAAGGTTATTTTAGCCTTTCTCGGGAAATACTTTTTAGCGAAAGGGCGTGACCTTGTGAAAGCAATTATAATGGCCGGAGGAAAGGGAACAAGGCTCAGACCGATCTGTGATTTGATGCCTAAACCGATGACGCAGCTTCTGGGAAAGCCCCTTATGGAGCACCTTGCCGAGCTTTTAAGACGAAACGGATTCAGAGAACTTTGTGTAACGCTGGGGCACAAGCCCGAATGTATTACCGATTACTTCGGAGACGGTGGGGCCTTCGGAGTTTCCATGCAGTATGAAATTGAAAAGAAGCCTCTGGGAACAGCGGGCGGTGTTCGCGCCTGCCTTAATTTTATCGGCTCCGAGGATTTTTTGGTTATCAGCGGCGATGCCGCCTGCGATTTTGACCTTCGATATCTGGCTGAAGAGCACAGACGAAACGGCGCTTTGGTAACCATGGCGCTTTATTCCCATTCCGAGCCTTTGCCCTATGGCACCGTTTTGACCGACAGAAACGGAAGAGTCATAAGCTTTATAGAAAAGCCCAGCTGGGAGAAGGTTGTAACCGATCTTGTCAATACCGGTATCTATATGCTCTCCCCTGAGGTGCTGGATCTTATTCCGCCCGAAACACCCTTCGACTTTGCAAGAGATCTCTTTCCTCTGATGGAAAAACTCGGCCTTGCAATCGTCGGAATTCCCATGCAGGGCTACTGGTGCGACATCGGCAACAGCAAAAGCTACCACCGCTGCTGTCTTGACGCTCTGGACGGACGGCTTAAAATCAGCCCGGCTCAGGATAATTGGCTCTCCTCGCGCATTTATGCTCCGTCCGACCTGCCTGCGTCCGTTCGGCTCATCCCCCCCTGCGTAATCTGTGACGGCTCAGTTATCGAACGCGACGCGGTGATTGGCAGAAGCGTTATTCACTCCGGAAGTCGCGTTGGGGCATATTCTAGAGTTGTAAATTCCGTTGTCGACGGAGCTAACATAGGCGAAGCCTGCATTATCAGCGGAAGCGTTATCTGCCGCGGGGCAACGCTCTATCCCGACACGGTGACCATGACAGGCGATGTAATCTCCTCCTGCAGCAGCGAGGAGCGCACCGTTTCGGAAATAAAGCGCAGCTCCGGAAGGCGAGCGGTCGGACTGTGCCGTGAAATCTCCTGCGAAAACAGAGCAAGGCTCATGCGTGAACTCTCCTGCGCTCTTTGGGAGGCAGGCGCCGACTTTACGGACGGAATAACCTTGATGGACGGTAAATGCAAGGTGCGAATTTCGGCCGTTCCCGAAGAATCGTCGATCTCGGTTGAGGCAATCGGCGGAAGAGAGAGCGAACGGCTCAAAATGTGTAAAAAATACAGCGAGCTTGCCGAAAAATTCGGAGGCAAATCGATAATATAAATATGTGGTGGATATTTATGCGCAATATTATGGATATTATCGCATATTGTGCATAATATTTCATTATATTTTGAGTATTATGCAGAAATTTTGAAATAATCTAAAAAAGCACTTGAATAATCATTCACTCCGTATTATAATCAAAACCACGGAAGAAACCGAATATTTATTTATTATTATGGGGTGAAATTGAATGAAAAACCTAAAGAAGATTTTTGCGGCTGTTCTTGCGCTTACAATGCTTCTTGCTCTTTGCGCCTGCAGCGCGAGCGAGGATGCTTCCGCAACCGACGTTTCCGCACAGCCCTCCGCAGCTGCGACAACTGGCTACGGCGAGTTCACAACCGTCAAAGACGGTGTATTGACAATGGCAACCAACGCGTCCTTCCCTCCGTATGAGTTCTATGAGGGCGACACGATTGTCGGAATCGACGCCGAAATCGCAGCCGCAATCGCCGAGAAGCTCGGCCTCACTCTAGAAATTGAGGACATGGAGTTCGACTCCATCATCACCGCAGTTAACGGCGGCAAAGCTGACATCGGCATGGCCGGTATGACCGTCACTCCCGAGCGTCAGGAAGAAGTTAACTTTACAACAAGCTATGCAACCGGCGTTCAGGTCATTATAGTTCCTGAGGACAGCGACATTACCTCGGTTGATGATTTGATGGCGGAGGGCGCAAGCCACATTATCGGCGTACAGCGCAACACCACAGGCGACCTTTACACCACTTGGGATCTTGAAGATGCAGGTCTTGCAACCATCGACCGTTACAGCAAGGGCACAGAAGCTATCATGGCTCTTGTAACCGGCAAGGTTGACTGCGTTGTTATCGACAACGAGCCGGCAAAGGCATTTGTCGCCGAGAATCCCGGTCTTAAGATTCTTGACACAGAGTACATCGAGGAGCAGTATGCCGGAGCAATCGCCAAAGACAATACCGCACTTCTGGATGCAATTAACAAGGCCCTTCAGGAGCTTATTGATGACGGTACTGTAAAGTCCATCGTTGACAAATATATTGCCGCATAACCAAGCTCTCAGTCGGCTTTAATATAAGGGGCGGGAAACTGCCCCTTATTTTTCAATTGGAGGTATAAAACGATGGGCACACAAGTTAGCGAAGTCATGTCGCAATGGCTGAATACTGCGCCCCAATGGATGCTGAATTTGCCCAAAGGTTTGAGCGAGTTCTGCTACAAAATATTTAAATGCTTCATCTTCGATGATCGCTACATGATGTTCGTCAAGGGCTTGGGCAACACCCTTGTTATTACATTCTTCGCCTTACTTATCGGCATTGCTTTGGGTGTTCTGGTTTCCCTCGTGCGCGTCACATGGGATAAAAACGGTCTTGAGATGAGGCACGGCCCGGGGAAATTTTTCTTATGGCTCGCAAACTTCTTCTGCAAAATATACCTTACAATCATAAGAGGTACTCCAGTAGTAGTTCAAATCCTCATCTATTATTTTGTCATAATGACTTCCAGCGACAAATTGACAACCGCTATCGTTGCGTTCGGTGTCAATTCAGGCGCCTATGTTGCCGAAATAATGCGAAGCGGGATAATGTCCATTGATATCGGGCAAAACGAAGCCGGCAGAAGCCTCGGCTTCGGATACGTGGCCACCATGAGATTTATTATTCTTCCTCAGGCCTTTAAAAACGTCTTGCCCGCACTTGCCAATGAATTCATAGTATTACTTAAAGAAACAGCGGTAGCGGGCTATATCGGTCTTGCCGACCTCGCCTATGCCGGCAGTATAGTCGGCGGCAATACTTACGAGTACCTTGTCCCGCTTGTTTTCGGAGTTGCGCTTGTCTACCTAATTTTGGTGATGTTCTTCACCTGGCTCGTCGGCAAGCTCGAAAGGAGGCTGCGTGCAAGTGAACGATAATACGCTTATCAGCGTCCTTAACTTGAAAAAATACTATAAGGGCGAGGAAATAAAAGCTCTCGACGGCGTC
>CAYWNW010000020.1:0-16785 GCA_964459785.1 uncultured Oscillospiraceae bacterium
GGTTGCGGAGGCAGGATTTGAACCTACGACCTTCGGGTTATGAGCCCGACGAGCTGCCAGACTGCTCCACTCCGCGATATGGGCACTTTTTTAGAACTTTAACAGCATAACACGCCGTATATTAAAAGTCAAGGCTTTTTGGGATTATAAGAACCTTAAAAGGGCGCCTTGTTCTTCAGCTTCCAGTTCCCGCAATATCTGTCCTTCGCTCTTTGCATTTTCTGTGAGCACCACTATATTATAAAGAATTTTCCGCGCTTTAGTCACAAATGCGAGTTTTATTTAATCAAAGTGTTGAAAATTTCACTCTATATATGTATAATACTTCAATATCCCCGCAATAACAAAAGAAGCCTTTAAAAATGCTTTGTGCTCCTTGTTTGCGGCTTATTAACACCCGAAAGGTATGTGTCTTATTATGAAACGTACAAAAATTTCCGCAATTTACGCGGACGCGTCAGCTTTCACAAGCGAAGAAATTACGGTTTGCGGCTGGGTTCGCACCCTTCGCGATATGAAAAATTTTGCCTTTGTTGAACTCAACGACGGCAGCGCGCATAAAAGCCTGCAGGTCGTTTTTGAAAAAGACACTTTGAATAATTATGACGAGATTGCCCGCCAGAATGTCGGCGCGGCGCTCATTGTCCGCGGAAAACTCTCGCTTACTCCCGAAGCAAAACAGCCCTTTGAGCTTAAAGCAACGTCAATCGAGATTGAGGGCGTTTCCTCGCCCGAATATCCGCTCCAGAAAAAGCGCCACAGTCTGGAATACCTGCGCACAATAGCCCACCTTCGTCCGCGCACAAACCTGTTTTCCGCCGTTTTCCGCGTGCGCAGCGTCGCCGCTGCCGCCATTCACGAATATTTCCAGCAGCAGGGCTTTGTCTATGTCCATACGCCCATAATAACCGGCTCCGACTGTGAGGGCGCGGGCGAAATGTTCCGCGTTACTACCCTTGACGTTAACAATCCTCCCCGCACGCAGGACGGAAAGGTTGATAACTCCAAGGATTTCTTTGGCAAAGTCACAAACCTTACCGTTTCCGGCCAGCTCAACGCCGAGAACTTCGCCATGGCCTTCGGCGATGTCTATACCTTCGGCCCCACTTTCCGCGCCGAGAACTCAAACACAGCCCGCCACGCCGCGGAGTTTTGGATGATTGAACCGGAAATGGCCTTTGCGGATTTGACGGACTATATGGACAACGCCGAGGGGCTTATTAAATACGTCATCAAAGAAGTACTTGCGAGATGCCCGCAGGAGATGGAGTTCTTTAACAGTTTTGTGGACACCGCGCTGCTTGAGCGTCTTAACCATGTGGCAAGCTCCGATTTCGGCAGAGTAACCTATACCGAAGCCGTTGAGATTCTTAAAAAGCATAACGACGAGTTCGATTATAAAGTCGAGTGGGGCACGGATTTGCAGACCGAGCATGAGCGCTATTTGACCGAGAAGATATTTATGAAGCCGATATTCGTCACAAATTATCCCAAAGAGATTAAAGCCTTCTATATGCGCCTTGACGACGACGGAAAAACCGTTGCCGCGGCGGACTGCCTTGTTCCCGCAATCGGCGAGATTGTCGGCGGAAGTCAGCGCGAGGAGCGTCTTGACGTCCTCGAAGCGCGCATGGCGGAGCTCGGACTCAACAAGGACGACTACTGGTGGTATCTCGACCTGCGTCGCTACGGCTCCTGCCGTCATGCGGGCTACGGTCTCGGCTTCGAGCGCCTTATTATGTATTTAACCGGCGTGAGCAACATCCGCGACGTGGAGCTGCACCCCAGAACCGTGGGAACCGCGGACTTCTAATACAAAATAAAAAAGCCCTTCGTTCTATTGAACGAAGGGCTTTTGCATTTTATTTCGGGTTTCTATTTCCCCGAGAACTTATCTCTCTGGATAACCGCCAGCTCGTCGCAGCGGTTATTGTACTGATTTTCGGCGTGTCCCTTAACCCAGTTAAAACTGACTGCGTGAGTGTTTAAAAGCTTGTCAAGCTCCTGCCATAGGTCGATATTTTTAAGTTCCCCGTCCTTGCGCTTCCAGTTTTTCGCCTTCCAGCCTTGAAGCCAGCCCTTGTTAATCGCGTTTGCGATATACTGCGAATCGGTGTAAAGCTCAATTTCGCAGGGCTCCTTTAACGCGGAAAGCGCCGAAATCACACCGAGAAGCTCCATTCTGTTGTTGGTGGTGTGCTCCTCCCCGCCGGAGAGCTCGCGCAGCGTGTCCTTATAAAGGAGGATTGCGCCCCAGCCCCCGGGCCCGGGATTCCCCGAACAGGCGCCGTCGGTGTAAATGGTTACTTGTTTCATGTTCGTCCTCATCATCCCCTCGGAGAGCTGGGGGGTCTTTAAGGGGGGATTGTTCCCCCCTTAAAATCGCGCCGCCTTGAGGCGGTTATCAGACTTCCGCAGAAGTCTGCGCGATTTCTTCTTCAGCTTCTTCCTTATCGGTCCTCGCAACGGAAATCATCTTTGCCCCCTCCGACAGGCGCATTAGGCGAACGCCCTGTGTGGCTCTGCCGAAAAGGCTGATAGTCTCAGCGCCCATGCGGATTATCGTTCCGTCGTCGGAAATAAGCAAAATATCATCGTTTTCATCGACAACCTTGATGTCCGCAACCTTGCCGGTCTTTTCGGTGACGTTGTAGTTGCGAAGACCCATGCCGCCGCGCTTCTGAGGCGTTCCGTCGTTTCCGCGCAGGTATTCCTCGATTTCCGACCTCTTTCCGTAACCGTTTTCTGTAACCGAGAGCAGCGCCCCGCCCTCGCGGGCGCGTGCTGCGCCGACGCAGTAATCACCCTTGCGCAGACGAATTCCGCGAACTCCCGTTGCGGTTCTGCCCATGGGACGGATGTCGTTCTCGTCGAAGCAGATAGCCATGCCGTCGTGCGTGGCGATAAGAATATTCTGCTTGCCGTCGGTAATGCGAACGGATATAAGCTCGTCGCCGTCCTCAATGTTTATCGCGCGTATGCCGTTGTTACGGACATTTTTGAGAATATTAAGGCACATTCTCTTGACCGTTCCGTCCTTTGTTATCATAACCAGATATTCGTCGGGTGTGTCAAGGTCGCGGGTGTGAATCATCGCGCTCACTCGCTCGCCCGGCTCAATCGGCAGGAGGTTGACTATATTGGTGCCCTTTGCGGTTCGTCCCGCCTCAGGAACAAGGTAGCCCTTTTTGCGGTAAACTCTGCCGAAATTCGTGAAGAAGAGAATGTAGTCGTGTGTGGAAGCGGTAAACACGGTTTCAACATAGTCCTCGTCACGGAGGGTCTGAGCCGTAATGCCTTTGCCGCCGCGGCGCTGCGTCCTGTAAGTATCCGCGGTGATGCGCTTAATGTAGCCGGCGCGGGTCAGCGTGTAGACGCAATCCTCCTCGTCGATTAAATCCTCAATGTCGATTTCATCCTCAACATCCTGGATTTCGGTGCTGCGGGCATCGCCGTACTTTTCGCTTATGGCAGAAAGCTCTGATTTAAGCACATCGCAAAGCATGGCTTCAGAGGCCAGAAGTGTATTGAAATAGGCGATTTTATCTTCAAGTTCCTTGTATTCGCTCTCGAGCTTCTCTTTCTCGAGCCCCTGCAAACGCTTTAGTTGCATGTCCAAAATAGCCTGCGCCTGTATTTCCGAGAGTCCGAAGCGCTCCATCAGGTTTGTCTTCGCGTTGTCGTAGCTGGTTCGGATTATATGGATAACCTCGTCGATGTTGTCCTGAGCGATCAGCAGACCTTCCAGTAAATGCGCGCGTTCCGTGGCCTTTTTAAGGTCAAATTTTGTGCGGCGGACGATTATCTCCTTCTGGAAAGCGAGATATTCGTCGAGAATGTGGCGCAGCGAGAGAATTTTCGGCTGGCTCTGGTTATTTGTAAGCGCGAGCATGTTGATAGCAAAGGACGACTGCAGCTGTGTCTGCGTGAAAAGACGATTTAAAACCACCTGCGTGTTTGCGTCCTTCTTAAGTTCGATTACAATGCGCATGCCGTTGCGGTCGGACTCGTCGCGCAGACCGGAAATCCCGTCCAGCCGCTTATCGCGGACCTGATCGGCGATATTCTCTATAAGGGTTCTTTTATTGACCTGATAGGGAAGCTCGGTCACGATAATGCGAAGGCGGTTCTGCCCGTATTCCTCAATCTCCGTTTTGGAACGGATGACCACGCGCCCCTTGCCCGTGGCATAGGCGGCTCTAATGCCGGCTCTGCCCATAATAATGCCCTTCGTCGGGAAATCTGGGCCTGTAACGTGCTCCATGAGCTCGGAAAGCTCCGCCTCGGGATTGTCCAAAACACACAGGCAGGCGCCTATAACCTCCCTGAGATTGTGTGGGGGGATATTGGTTGCCATGCCGACAGCTATACCGCTTGAGCCGTTTACAAGCAGGTTCGGGAAGCGGCAGGGAAGCACCCTCGGCTCCTTGCGTGTTTCGTCAAAGTTCGGATCCCAGTCGATGGTTTCCTTGTCAATATCACGCAGCAGCTCATCGGAAATTTTCGAGAGCCTCGCCTCGGTGTAACGGTAGGCCGCAGGGGGGTCTCCGTCGATGGAACCGAAGTTTCCGTGCCCGTCTACCAGAGTGTAGCGCATAGAAAAGTCCTGTGCCATACGAACCAGCGCGTCGTAAACCGACTGGTCGCCGTGCGGGTGATAGCGTCCCAGAACGTCGCCGACGCAAGTCGCGGACTTTTTAAAGGGACGGTCGTTTGTGAGATTGTCCTCATACATCGCGTAAAGAATACGGCGGTGTACGGGCTTTAAGCCGTCGCGCACATCGGGAAGCGCGCGCCCGACAATAACGCTCATAGCGTAGTCGATGTATGAAGTCTGCATCTCGCTGACAAGCTCGGACGAGATGATTTTTTGCTCGGGGTACCGGATATCCTCCGGCTTATAATCTTTTGCCATTTTGTGTGACCACCTTATTTTAATGGAAGAAGCGGGCTATATGTCCAAATTGACCGCGTACTTCGCGTTTTTCTCGATAAATTCCTTGCGCGGCTCAACTTTTTCTCCCATCAGGATAGTAAAGGTTTCATCCGCGGCAATCGCGTCCTCAAGCGTAATCTGCTTCAAGGTTCGTGTTTCGGGGTTCATCGTGGTGTCCCAAAGCTCGTGAGGGTCCATTTCGCCGAGACCCTTGTTTCGGCTGATGTCGATTTTGCCCTTGCCGTCCTCTCCACGCATTTCCGCTGAAATTCTGTCGCGCTCCTCGTCCGAGAAGGCGTAGCGGGTTTGTTTTCCGCGCACCAGCTTATAAAGGGGCGGCATCGCGGCGTAAACATAGCCGTTTGCAATAAGCGGCTGCATGAAGCGGAAGAAGAAGGTGAGGAGCAGGGTTCGAATATGGCTTCCGTCGACGTCGGCATCCGCCATAATAATAACCTTGTGGTAGCGCAGCTTCGTGGTATCGAAATCCTCGCCGATGCCGCCGCCCAGCGCCGTTATTACAGGCATGAGCTTGTCGTTGCAGTAAACCTTGTCGGCACGCGCCTTCTCGACGTTTAGCATTTTTCCCCAAAGCGGCAGAATTGCCTGAAAGCGGCTGTCTCTTCCGCCCGTTGCGCTGCCTCCCGCGGAATCTCCCTCGACGATATAGATTTCCGTAAGCGACGCGTCGCGCTCGTTGCAGTCGCGCAGCTTTCCGGGAAGCGTAGAGCCGTCCAGCGCGTTTTTGCGTCTGATATTTTCTCTGGCTTTTCGCGCCGCCTCACGGGCGCGGCTCGCCGTCATCGCCTTTTCAATGACAATTCTTCCGACGGCGGGGTTTTCCTCAAGGAAAATCGTGAGCTTATCGAAAACAATATTGTCTATGAGGGTTCGGATTTCGCTGTTGCCGAGCTTCGCCTTCGTCTGACCCTCAAACTGCGCGTCCGTAAGCTTGACCGAAATGATACAGGCAAGCCCCTCGCGGCAATCCTCTCCGGAGAGCTTTTCGTCATTTTTCAGAAGCCCCGTCTTTGTGCCGTAAGCGTTGAGAACGCGGGTCAGCGCCGTTTTAAAGCCGGTTTCGTGCATGCCGCCCTCTGGCGTATGGATATTGTTTGCAAAGGACAAAATTGTTTCGTTGTAGCTGTCGTTATACTGGATGGCGATTTCAGCCATGCTGCTGTTTTCCCTGCTGCCCGACATGTAGATGACCTCGCCGTGCAGGGCCGTTTTGTTGCGGTTTAAGTATTTGACGAATTCGCGGATTCCGCCCTCGTAGTACATGTCGTCGCAGATTGGCTCGTCAATGCGCTTGTCTACCGTTGAGATGTGCAGTCCCGCGTTTAAAAAGGCCTGCTCGCGCATACGGACGTGAAGCGTTTCATAGTCGAAAACCGTTTCCTCGAAGATTTCGGGGTCGGGCTTGAAGCGGACAACCGTGCCGATTTTATCGGTGGTTCCGATAATTTTCATTTCCTGAGTAATTTCTCCGCGGGAGAATTTCATCTGATAGATGTTTCCGTTTTTGTGAACGTCAACCTCAAGCCACTCGGAAAGCGCGTTAACGACGGATGCGCCGACGCCGTGAAGCCCTCCTGCGACTTTGTATCCTCCGCCGCCGAACTTTCCGCCGGCGTGCAGAACGGTATAGACAACCTCCAGCGCTGGCTTTCCCGTCTGTTCCTGAATGTCAACGGGGATTCCGCGTCCGTTGTCGGAAACGCGGATTGTGTTACCCTGCTCTATCGAAACCTCTATGTGGGTGCAGTAGCCAGCAAGCGCCTCATCGATTGCATTGTCCACAATTTCGTAAACCAGGTGGTGCAGACCGCTTGCGGAGGTGGAGCCGATATACATGCCGGGTCTTTTGCGGACTGCCTCCAGTCCCTCCAGCACCTGAATTTGTGAGGCGTCGTACTCCTGAGTTATTTTGTCGGTGATTTCAGCCATTTGTTTCTTCCTTCCGTGTTGAAAAGCGTAAAAGGTTTTTCGCTTCAGTGGTGTTATTCAAAGCTTAGGGTGTTCGCTCTCTTTAAGAGAGTCGAAGACGCAAGCTGCGACAGATATAATATTTGGCTCCCGTCCGCCTTCTGACAGACGACAAAGGCCTTCGGCAAATCGTCGGATACGTTGACAACCTGTCCGCTTTTTTCGGCGGCGGTTAGGTACGCCCGCGTTATATGCGAATGGGACGAATTATCCAAATCACATACGGCGACAATTTCCGAATATGCCACAACGACGTTTTTCCCGAGATGTAAATACATTGTTTTGCTGTTCCTTTCTTGCCGCAAGATGTCGGGCTGCGCTAAAAAAGCCGCGGCAAAATCATAGCGCCGCGCGCAAGCTTACACCTTTCGGCTTTGCCGCTTAAGATAGTCTCTCAGCGTCAACTATCCTCCGGGCGAGCTACCCTTCCCGCGGCAACGTTGATTATTTTTCCGCCCGTGCGCCCTTTCAGCTGACCGTCCTCACAGCAGGTAATCAGCGTTTGTCCGCCGCCGATTCTGTTGAGCACAAATTCCTGACGCTTCGAGTCAAGTTCACTCAGCACGTCGTCCAAGAGAAGCACGGGACATTCGTTGGTATCCTGCAGAGAAATTTCACGCTCCGCCATTTTCAGCGAAAGCGCCGCCGTGCGGGTCTGCCCCTGAGAGGCATAGAGCCTTGCGTTAGCGCCGTTTATATTTATCTCGAGGTCGTCCTTGTGGATTCCGGAAAGAACATTGCCGGAGGCTACTTCAGCCTGTCTGTGCGCGCTTTGGTGCTCCAAGAGCTCGGGGTAAATGTCGGAGGCCGCGGCAAAGGGGTCGCTTACCGTACCGACTGTCTGATAGCAAAGCGAAAGCTCCTCCCCGCTGCCCGAAAACTCGCAATGAATCGGAATCGCCACCTCGCAAAGCCGCTTTGTAAAGGCTGCGCGGTATCTGATTATCTGTGCGCTGCAGCGGCACAGGCTGTCCGAAAATTCGTCAAGCGCTTCCAGCAGAGAGGGCTTTTCGCGCCAGTCGGACAATATCCTTTTTTTATGCTCGTAAAGCCGCGTATACTCGGAAAGGAGTGTCGCGTATGAGGGGCGAAGCTGCGAGATTGCCATGTCCATAAAGCGGCGGCGCGCCTTGGCCCCGTCCTTAATCATATTGAGATCATCGGGACAAAACAGAACCACACGGAGAATTTCCGAAAGCTCCGCGGCGGTTTTTTTCACACCGTTGCAAAAAATTTGCTTTCTCTGCCCGCGCCCCATGTTAATCTCGATGCTCTGCTCCCTTTCCCCGGAAAACAGGTTTCCGCAGACTTTCGCAAATTCGCGGTCAAACGAAATAAGCTCGCTGTCTGCCCTTGTACGGAAGCCGTGACCGCAGCTGAGAAGAAACACGCTTTCGAGAAAATTCGTTTTTCCCTGCGCATTCTCGCCCGTTATAATGTTGATTCCGGGCGACAGCTCAACTAATTCGTCTTCGTAGTTGCGAAAACCCACCAATCGGACGGAATTAACAATCATCAGGCGCCTCCGCGGACGGTATAGCTCTCTCCATTAACTTCTACCATATCGCCTTGACGAATTTTCCTGCCGCGCTGTGTGCATATCTCTCCGTTTACCTTCACCTGCGCGTCCTGAATGAGAAGTTTTGCCGCTCCGCCGGATTCAACTGCGGCCGCAAACTTTAAAAGAGCGTCCAGACGAATAAATTCAGTTGTAATTTCGATTATCTCGGTTGTGCCTGCCATATAATGACCTTTCTTTTGCGGGGCTTATATTTTTTTATGCCTTAAGTCTGACAGGCAAAATCATATAGAGGAATTTATCGCTTCCGTTTTCCGGAACGATAACGCAGGGGGAGGAGCCGGAATTAAGACGAATTTCGATTTTTTCCGCCGGAGCGGCCTTAAGGGCATCCTGAAGATAGCGGTTGTTAAAGCCGATTTCCAATCCGTCCGCATCGCCTTCGTATTCGCACATATCCTCACCTTTGCCGATAGCCGTGGCGCAATACATACTGAGCTTATTTCTTCCGAAAACGCAGCGCAGGGGGTTTTTAATTCTGTCGTCTATAATCAGGGAAACGCGGTCAACAGCCTTAAGTATTTTTGTGCGGTCAGCCTTGATTTTGAAGGCGTACTCTGTCGGAATAGCCTTTTTATAATCCAAAAACTCGCCCTCAAGCCTTCTGGTAATTAAAACACAGCTGCCGACGGAAAATGAAATGTGTTTATTTCCAACGATTATTCTAACCGATTCATCAGTATCCGAACACATCTTTTCCAAATCTGAAAGCGCGCTGCCCGGGGCTATAAAGCTGCAGTCGTTCAAGTCCGAGGATTCGGGAATTTCGCGGCGAAGCGCCAAACGATAGCCGTCAACTGCGACGACCGTGAGTTTGTTTCCCTCAATTTCAAAAAGAGCGCCTGTATAGACTGGTCTCGCCTCATTGTCGCTGACGGCAAAAATCGTCTGGTTAATCATTTCCTTCATTGTTTTTTGAGGAATGGAAACTGCCTTCTGATGTTCGACTGCGGGAAGCTCGGGATAGCTTTCGGAATAAAGACCCATTATCGAAAAATCTGCGTGTCCGCAGGTAATGCGTGTAAGATTATTGTCGTCCGTTGAAACTGTAACAATATCATCCGGCAGGCTGCGGACAATGCTGTCAAAAAGTCTTGCCGAAATTATAACTGAACCGGGCTCCGCAACATCGGCGGCAAAACTTGTGTAAATTCCCTTAACAAGATCATAGCCGGTAATTTTAACTCCCTCTTGAGCTTCGATAAGAAGTCCCTCCAGCGCGGGATTAGGACTTTTTGATGCCGCGGCACGGGAACTTGTGGCAACTGCCGAAGAAAGTAAATACTTTTCACAGGTAAATTTCATCTAAGGTTCCTCCGTATATTTTTAGTCTTTAAACGAGGCCTGTCTTTAATTATAGAAAGATAGATAGATTATTTGTTAGTAGTAATAGTAGTAGTAATAAAAAGTGTTGAAAAGTGGCTCAAAGCGCTGAAAACACTAAATAATCAATGTTTAAAAATTTGTGTAAAAACGATAAGTTTTAAACAGATGAATTTTTTGGTTATTATACAGAGAGGTTTTGAACAAGCGTGTTTTCATCAGTCCACAATGCACGGTTGAAAAGCTTGGCGAATAAAAGCAAAATTTATGGTTTACTGACCGTGAGAAGTGTTAATGTTGCTGGTTATGTCACGAATGGTAATTCCCACGGAGGAGTCCTTAATTATCAGCTCCTCGACCTTGCGTATCGAGCTTAATACGGTGGAGTGGTTTCTGTCCTCATACTGTTCGCCGATGTCCTTAAGAGAGAGATTTGTAAGGCTGCGCATGAGGTACATGGAAATCTGGCGAGCCATGGCGGTGTTTTTTGACCTTCGCTGACCGCGCAGCTCATCCGGCTCAAGCGAATAATAACGAGCGGTTTCCTCAATGATAATGTCGGGTGTGGGAACAAACTCACCTACTCTGATGACGTCCTTAATGGCGCGCTTGGCGGAGCTTATGTTCATCTCGTCGTTCAGAATGGAATTGTAAGCGGTCAGTCGCTTAACAACGCCCTCAATCTGACGGATGTTCGACTTGATGGTGTCCGCTATGTATTCGATTACATCGTCTGGCAGTGCCATTCCGAGCTGGGCCGCCTTGTTGCGGATGATTGCCATTCGCGTTTCCATATCGGGCGGCTGAATATCTGCCATAAGGCCGCCTTCAAAGCGGGTGCGAAGACGATCCTCAAGCTTGACCATTTCCATCGGCGGACGGTCAGAGGTAATTACTATTTGCTTTCCTGCCTCATAAAGGTTGTTAAAGGTGTGGAAAAACTCCTCCTGCGAGCCTATTTTTCCTGCGATGAACTGGATATCGTCAACAAGAAAAAGATCAGCATAGCGGTATTTGTTGCGAAACTCCTCCTGCGTGTTTTCCTTGAGAGATAAAACCATTTGATTGACAAAATCATCGCCTTTGACATAGGCAATTTTTGCGGAGGAATCTCGCTCATGAATTTTCTGCCCGATGGCAAGGAGAAGATGTGTTTTACCGAGCCCCGAGTTACCGTAAATGAAAAGGGGGTTGTAGGCAACGCCGGGATTATCCGCGACGGCGATGGCCGCCGCGTGCGCGAACTTGTTCGAGCTGCCGACGATGAACTTATCGAAGGTATAGCCCGCTACCTCGGGCAGATTGTCGTCCGTTTCGGCGGTCTGCTCATAATCGTCCAGCTCATCCTCGGCAAGGACGAGAAGGTCAAACGGGCAGGAAAAAAGCTCCGACAAAGCGGAGGTTATTGCTCCGGAAAAGCGCTGGGTTATGATGTTGCGCTTAAACTCCGTAGGGGTGTATATGACAAGGCGCGTGTCAGAAATGTCGACAGGCTTGCAGTCGGAAAACCAGGTGTTTATGGAGGTGCTTGTGAGCTCTGAGGACAGAAGGCTCATGATGTTGTTCCAAATGTCGTTGACCGAATTCATCAAGTTATAATCCCCTTTTTTCGGAAAGGATATGAAGCTGCTGTAACTAACTTATTATAGCAAATTTTCAGGCTATATACAAGCATTTTTATATATATAAATATATATAATGTATATAGCTATAAGTTTATGTTTTTCTTGATTTCGACCAAACATTGACGTATTATATAGACACTCCGGGCAGCAAAGCCGTTCGGGGATAATTCTGCATGTCCTGATAAGCCAATTTTTATAAAAACAGATATTTGAAAGGATACGAAATGCGTACCTTAGCACAAGCGCTTTTTAACGATAAAAATTTTAAACTCCTTCCCGATTATATTGAGGGGGGCGCTTTGCCTGCCCTCGTTGTCGGTCCGGGCAAAACGAGCAGGGCGAACCTTGCCGCCGGACTGCGCCTTAATACGGGAAGACCGCTGTTTGTGATTTGCGCGGACGAAACCGCCGCGGAGAACTTTAAACGCGACCTGGAGCTTTATCTTGAAGAGCCCTGCGAAATGCTGTTTTCGCGCGACATGAACTTTTACGGCGCGGAGGGCGTTTCCCGCGAGGGCGAGCAAAAGCGCATAAGGACGCTTTACGCGCTCGCAAATACCAGAGCGCCTGTCGTAATTTGCACGGTTTCGGGCTTGCTTCAGCGCACCGTAGCGCCTGAAACACTGAAGAAAAACACTTTCATCATAGAAGACGGGAAAACCTGTCCTCCCGAAAGCGTGGAAAAAGCCCTTATAACCTGCGGATACTTGAGAAGCGTGCAGGTTGAAGGACCCGGACAGTTTTCCCGCCGCGGCGGAATTTTGGACTTTTTCACTCCTTCCTATGACTATCCCGTCCGCTGTGAGTTCTGGGGCGACGAGGTGGACTCCATGGGCTTTTTTGATACGGACAGCCAGCGGAGAACGGAGCAGTTGGAGCGCTGTGAAAGTCTCCCGTCCAGAGAAATTTTGCCCGCCTTGGGCGACAGGGAAAACCTCCTGGACAAGCTGCACGACCAGATTAAACAGGCAGCGAAGCGCGGAAACACAAAGCTTGCGGAAACCCTGCGCGAGGACGCGGAGAAATTTGCCGAAACGGGAAGCATTGCCGCTTCGGACAGATACGCGGCGCTTATCTATCCCGAATTTACGACGGCTCTCGATTATATCCCGCAGGAGGCTCTGGTTTTTCTCGATAAGCCGGGGAAGATAACCGAAACGGCAGCGGCGTTTTTCAAACAGCACCTCGAGGATTTAAATATTCTGCTGGAAAGCGGTCTTATTTACGGTAAAAGCGCGCAATACTACCTGCCGTGGGAGATGGCGGCAGAAAAACTTCGGGATTTTGCGCTCGTGATGGCGGACAATTTCACCGCGGGACGCTATCCGCTTGAACCGAAGAGCATAATCTCTGCGACTGTAAAACAGCTTCCGTCCTACGGCGGCAGCGCGGAAACCGCCATAGAGGACGTTAAGCACTATGTCAGCCAAGGCTTCAGCGTTGTTGTACTGGCGGCCGATAAACGCCGCGCGGAGCTTCTGTGCGAACATTTTGTCGGCAAAGGGGTTAAAACCTCTCTGGATACGGAGCTTAAGAAGCTGCCGCCGGAGGGAAGCTGCGTAATATCAGTGGGAACGCTTTCTGCTGGCTACGAATATCCTGACGCGAAGCTTGCGGTTTTGACAGATAACCAGATAGTTCAGGGCGGTCTGCGCAAACTGAAAAAGAAAAAGGCACTTAAGGACAGGCAGGGAATTTTAAGCTATGCCGACCTCTCCGTCGGCGATCTTGTGGTTCACGAATACCACGGAATAGGCCGTTTTGCGGGAATTTTTAAAATGCCCGTGGACGGCATTGAAAAGGACTATGTAAAAATCTGCTACGCGGGAACGGACAGCCTCTATGTTCCGGCGACGCAGCTGGACTTGGTTTCAAAATATATCGGAGGAAGCGAGGAACACCCCGTCAAGCTGACAAAAATGGGTGGAGCCGAGTGGACAAAGACCAAAGCGCGCGCAAAAGCGGCGACAAAGGAACTGGCGAAAGGGCTTATACAGCTTTATGCCGAGCGTCAGAAGCTCACGGGGCACGCGTTTGCGCCCGACTCCCCGTGGCAGACCGAATTTGAGCAAAATTTCGGCTATCAGGAAACCGACGACCAACTGCGCTGCATAGCGGAAATAAAAAAAGATATGGAAAAGCCGCAGCCTATGGATAGGCTCTTATGCGGAGATGTCGGTTACGGAAAAACCGAGGTTGCTCTGCGCGCGGTGATGAAATGTATTCTGGACGGTAAGCAGGCGGCGATTCTTGTGCCGACAACTGTGCTCGCGCAGCAGCATTACCAGACGGCGCTGCAGAGGTTTTACGGCTTTCCCGTTACCATTCACCTTCTCAACCGTTACAGAACACCCGCACAGGTAAAGCAGACGCTTGCGGAGATGAAGAGCGGCAAGGCGGACCTTGTTATCGGCACGCACAGGCTTCTTCAAAAAGACATTGAGTTTAAAAATCTGGGTCTGTTTGTGGTAGATGAGGAGCAGCGCTTCGGCGTTTCACATAAGGAGCGTCTCAAGGAAATGAGCCGTCAGGTGGACAGTCTTACCCTGACGGCAACGCCCATTCCTCGGACGCTGAACATGGCGTTTTCCGGTCTGCGGGATATGTCGACCATAGAGGAGCCGCCGCAGGACAGGCAGCCCGTGCAGACTTACGTCATGGAGCACGACTGGGGGGTTGTCTGCGACGCGATAAAGCGTGAAATTCTTCGCGGCGGTCAGGTCTACTATATCCACAACAGGATTGAGAGCATTGAGCGCACGGCCTCCCGCCTTAAAAAGCTGCTTGAGGATATAACGGTGTCTGTGGGGCACGGACAAATGGATGAAGACACACTATCGAGCACGATGGAGAGCGTGGTTTCCGGCGAAACGCAGGTGCTTGTCTGCACCACAATAATCGAAACGGGAATCGACATTCCCAATGTCAACACGCTTATTATTGAGGACGCCGATAAGCTCGGGCTTGCCCAGCTCCACCAGCTTCGTGGGCGCGTCGGGAGATCTTCGAGAAGGGCAAGCGCCTACCTTACCTTCAAAAAGGACAAGGTTTTAACCGAAATTGCCGAAAAAAGACTTTCCGCAATCCGTGAGTTTGCCGAGTTCAATTCGGGCTTTAAAATTGCCATGCGCGACCTTGAAATCCGCGGGGCGGGAAATTTGCTGGGTGCGGAACAGAGCGGACATCTTATCGATATCGGATACGATTTGTATATTAAACTGCTCGAAGAGGCAGTTTTGGAGGAAAAAGGTTTCAAGCCGCGGGTTCACACCTCGTGCAGTGCGGATCTCGCCGTCTCAGCAAACATTCCCGACAAATATGTTGAAAGCTCGGAAATCCGCATGGATTTGTACAGACGTATTGCAATGATCCGCTCTGAGGAGGAGGCTGACGACCTGACAGACGAGCTTATCGATCGCTTCGGGGATCCCCCGCCCAGCGTGAACGCTCTTATCCACGTTGCGCTTTTACGCGGTGAGGCGGAAGAGGCGGGCATCAGCGAGATTTCACAAAAGGCGGGAGTTCTGCGCTTTACTTTGGGTGATTTTGATATGTCAAAAGTGTCCGCCCTATACGGACAATCGGAATACAAAGGACGAATCAAAGTGGAGGCAGGCACTAAACCCTGCATAGGGCTTCATCTGCGCTCGGGCAAGCGGATTATTGAAACGGCGCGGAAATTTGTCGCGGACTACAAGGCGGCGCAGCCCCAAATCCCCGCCGAATAATGTTTACAAATTACGACTTGTTACTTAAGTCGAGCTGTGTTATTATCAGAAGGAATTTTGCGGCGCGTTTCGCCGCCCGGCAGACGAATACGTTTGAGTATAAAAACCGATTAGCTCTCGCATAAATCTGCGCTCCAACGCAAAGGGTTGTTTATACATTATAATAAGGAGAACACAATGAAAACCAAACTTCTTCCCTTCTTGCTTGCAGTTTCGGTCTGCCTCGCACTTTTTGCGGGCTGTCAGAGCAGCGAACTCCACTCCTATTCCGAGGACGCGGCCGCAGCAAGCTCCTCGCCTTCTTCAACAGACACGACCACTGCCGAAACGGACTTCACTCCGGCTTACGAATCGTACGACCCCGATGAGGTCATGCTCACGGTTAACGGAATAGATGTCACCTGGGGCGAACTCTTTTACTGGTATGCATACGACGTAAGCAGTCTGGAAAGCTACTTCGGAGAAATAACGGACTGGGATGCCGAGTGCGGACTCGACTCGTCAAAGACCACCCGCGAATATGTCCTTTCCAATGCGCTTGAAACCGTTAAAAACTACTGCGGCGTTCTTAGCAAGGCGGAGGAGCTGGGAGTTGTTCTTACGGACGAGGATAAGGCGGATCTCCAAACAACATGGGAAAGCAACGTTGCCAACTACGGCAACGGCGACGAGGACGCTTTTAAGGAATATTTGAAAACGGCGTATGTTTCAATGACGCTTTATAACCGCATAAACGAGGTAACAAAGCTCAAGGAGAATCTGCTTGAAACCATGTTTGGCGCAAACGGCGAAAAAATCAGCGAGACGGATGTTTTGGAAAAGGGTGCGGAGCTTGGCTATGTTCGCGCAAAGCACATTCTCCTTTCAACAGTGGATGATACGGGAGCCGCGCTTCCCGATGATCAGATAGCGGCAAAGAAAGCAACTGCCGATGCCCTTTTGGCCGAGCTGAAGGGGATTACAGACAAAACAGCGCTGGAAGCCCGCTTTGACGAGCTTATTGCCGCAAACAGCGAGGATCCCGGAATGGCTTATTACACGGACGGTTATACCTTTGTCTCCGGCGGCGGCTCAATGGACACCACCTTCGACGCCGCGGTTTCCGCCCTTAAAGACTACGAGCTGTCCGAAGTTGTACAGACAGATTACGGGTATCACATTATACTGCGCCTGCCCCTGAAGGCCGACGCGGCGATAGAGTTTACGAGCGAAACCGAGGCTACTACGCTTGCCTACTATGTCGCGCAGGATATGTTCACCGCTGAATCCGACAGTTGGGCACAGGAAAGCAAGGTTGAATACAAAGACGCCTACAATAAAATGGACCTTTCCGAGGTTTTTGCAAAAGCAATACGACCTGCCGCTGCCGGCTGAGGCAGCATTGGCAGATTATATCAAGGGGCGCGCTTAACGGCGCGCCCCTTTTTTATTTCGGAGTTGACGTTAATAGGAAAATACAGCATGAAGGGATAATCGACAGATAAATATACTATATTTAGATGAGGTAATGCTAATGCTAAATAAAGTTTAAAAAGGGAAAAAAAGAGCGTAAAAACGGCTTGACAAGGGTAGCTTGAGGTGTTATTATAAACAAGCTCTCGCCTC
>CAYWNW010000021.1:0-13865 GCA_964459785.1 uncultured Oscillospiraceae bacterium
GCCGGCGTGACCGACGATTACTACCTTTGTCATTGCATAACCTCCACCGGTAAAACGATAATCCGAAGATTAGTATTATCATAACATATTGCAGAGCATATTCAAACAAAAACAGGAGTCTGCCGGGGGCAAGCTCCTGTTTTTGTTTTAGCCTTAAAATCACATATTGTGATTTCTTAAAACGGTTTCCGTGTACGAAGCATATACCTCGTGCATGTATTCCTTGGGAACTTCCGTAACATTTGGCGATACGAAGATATACATTTTGTGCCCAAGCTTCTGAAGGCGCAGGGCGGTTTCGGAGGCAATGGACTGAGAAATCGTTATTGCCGCGACTGTGGAGGAGGCGCCGACCTTCTGATAATAGTCGGGAATGGCCACAAGAGCATCCTCCAGCGGGCAGCAGTTATCGATTAAAACGTCCGCCAAGTCACCGAGCTTATTGCCTGAGGAGTGAACAGCCGCGGCCTTTTTATGGTTCTCGCCGCTCGTGATGGCGATTACCTTAAGCCCACGCTCTTTGGCATACATAGCGGCCTCAATGGGAGCGGCGTTAAGCCCTCCGTGGGAGTACACTATGATTGCCTCTCCCTGCTGGAAGTTATAGCTCTGGAGGAAATTTCTTATATAACCCTCCTGGCGCTCTATCCAGAGAAGCTCGCGTGCGCCGCCGGGACCGATGACATTGTTCCACATAAGTCTCGGGTCCATGCACGGGTGCCAGCCTACAACACCGCCGTATCTGGGAAATACATCCTGAACGGGCAGCACGCTGTGTCCGCTTCCGAAAAGGTGCACCAGCTTGCCGGAATTGATTACCTCGGCACAGATATCGGCAGCGGCCTTGATATTTTCTGTTTGCTCATCGCCGATTTTCTCTATAACTTCGGTGATTTTTTTTAAATACTCTAATTGTGACATCTTGGTTTCTCCTAATTATTCTTTGTTATCACGCAAAGGCTCCGACATTGGGGATAAATCCTATAGCAGTAAGGATTGCGGCAAGCACAAGGATGAAAAGCATGATAACTATCGGCTTCCAGTTTTTCTTTGTGTACAGCCTATATACTAAGAGCGTAAGAGCCAGCGGGACTATTTTGGGGAATACATTGTTAAGCAGGTTGTCCAGATTAAAAACGGAAATGCTGCCGTCAATGTAGGTCTGAGTGGCTTCATCAAACACCTTGGTAGCGGTCTTGATGTCGATATTTAAGGAGCAGGTAACGAAGCTCGCCGTAAGAGCGCCGACAACCAGAAGACCGAGAATGGTTACGGAGCGGATGATTTTATCCATCTGTCCGGAAGCCATAAATCTCTGTACTCCTTCAAGTCCTGCCTTGTAGCCCAACTGGAATATCTTCCAGCTCAGCAGATAGGTGCCGAGGGGATATACTACGAGGTAGAGCAGGGGGCCGACCCACGGGGTTGAGGTAAGTGAGCTGGAGATGGAGAGGCAGATTGTAAGCAGCAGGGGGATAATCGTTGCAACCCAGAGGGAATCGCCGATTGCGGAGGTGGGTCCGATGAGGGCGACTTTTGCTTCCTGAATTGACTCGGGGGTGCCGACGCCGTTTGCGAGCTGCTCTTCCATACCGATTGCGATACCGTTGCAGACGGAGCCGACCTGGGACTCGGTATTGAACAGGGTTATGTGTCTTTTAAGTCCGGCGGCCTTATCTTCTTTTGAATCATAAAGCTCGTCGATTACGGGTGCCATGGATTGACCGAAAGCCATACCAAGCATGGATTCTGCCTGCTGGGAGCAGCCGTTCCAGAAGAACCAATTGTTAAAGGACTTTCTCAGGGTTTTCTTGTCAAGTGTTTTTGCCATCTTAATAGGCCTCCTTTCTGTCAATTATCTGATAGAAGACTGTTGCAGCAAGGACGCCGATTACGGCGACGGCCATTGTTCCGAGACCGAAATAGGTTACAAGAACAAAGCCGATGAGGAAGATGGCCCAGTCGTATTTCTTCCTGATAAGGAAGGAGAGAATGATGCCCATTCCGAGTGCAGCCATCATGCTGCCGAAGGTGGAGATGCCTGTGATGAACCATCCGGGGATGCTGATTCCCTGGGAGGCGCCTGCGTTTATTGCCAGCAGAACAATAACTGCGGGAATAAAGCGGCAGGCAAAGCCGATGAGCTGTCCGCCGATTATGTTCGGCATCCACATTTTCTTGGCATCGCCGTTCGCGGCAATTCTTTCTGCCCAGCGGTTTAAGAGAACGTCAAGAGCATAGTGCACGTTCCACATCGTTCCGCCGACTACGCCGCCGATGCCGGCTCCGGTGAAGGCAAGACCTATCAGAGCCTCGTTGCTCATTCCGGTGTCTTTCATAACTAGAGCCATAGCTGTTCCGATGTACGTCGCGTAAGAAAGGTCCCACGCGACTGCACCGCCGGGGGTTACGTTTGCCAGATATGCAATCTGAAGGGGTATGCCAACAATCATCGCAGTTTGGACATCGCCTAAGATTATGCCCACTACGAATGACGCAACCAGAGGTCTGCCCAAGCAATACCAACCGATTGTGTTGCCGACAATTGATCCGATTGCGCCAAGATAAATGAACAGTGCAATCAGAATCACTTGTGCCATTGTCATGATTTTTATCCTCCTCTTTAATATTTTTATAACGGCTTTCGCTCGTTATAGTGCCTTAATTGATTTCCGGATTTCAGGCCAGGGACGCGCCGGAGTATTCGGAACGGTTTGAGCCACAACCTTTATGCCTTCGGCGCTGAGCTCGTCAAAAAGCTTAACGTCCTCGGTGCTTACAAAAAGTACGCCGCCGCCGCCCTTTGTCAGATTGAACTTCGTGTCCGGCCGCTTCGCGGCGTTTCCGATAAACACGATTTCGCATTTAAGAAGTTCCTGCCGAATCGCTTTTAAATCCTGGGGCATACGGGTGACGAAGAGCCTGTTACCCTCGCTCGGGGCGGCGAAAAGCTCCCGAGCCTGCTCGGCTGTTACGACGTGGTGCTTGTAGTTTGCCGGAATTCCCATCATCATAATGGACTGGAGCGTCGGGTTTGAGGCGAGCTTGTCGTCAATGGCTATAATCTCTTTGATTTCCAAGGCCCTGCACCATGCGGTTACAATCTGCCCGTGTATGAGTCTGTCGTCTATGCGAAGATAATCTTTTCCCATAATAAGTTCCTCCAAACTGTTTATTTCGGGTATTGCGAAATTCTGACTTACTCAGAACAGTTCAGCTTTCTTCCAAGTCCAAAAGCCGTATTAAGTCGGCAATTGCGCCCTCGTTGTTGCTGCAGGTTACAATGTCCGCCATCTCCAGTACGCGGGGGGAGGAATTTGAAGGACAGGCAGCTATATCCGCAAGGGAGAGCATATCAATGTCATTATCGTAATCGCCAATGCAGACGAGGGTTCGTCCCTCGGCTCCGGCGAGCTTAACGGCCTGTGCGACCCCTGAAGCCTTTCCGACGCTTTTTTCCAGAATCTCCAGAAAAACGGGAGAGGACTGGGTGACGCGGAACATATCGACGGTTTCAAATTTCTGTATGTCCGCCGCAATGGAGCTAAGCTTGGTTTGATCGGCGATTACAAAGCAGGTTTTCACAAGGTCAAGCGACATATACTCTTCAACGGAAATGAGCTTTCGCCTTAAATCGTTAATTGAGGCATCCCAGTCCTTGTCATGGGACTCAATCTGATAGATATTGAACTCGTCCGCTGCCGCAAGCCAAAGACCTTTTGTGCGGTCGCGGTACTCAAGGCACTCGAGCTTCACTCGCTCGGGCAATATTATTTTATTATGTACAAGTCCGCGAACGCTGTCGTAAATAACAGCGCCGTTGCCCTGAACTGTCGGAACGGAAAGCTCAATTCCCTCAAAATACTTCAGGGTTTCACCGAACTGCCTGCCGCTTGCGATGGAGAACATACCTCCGGCGGCAATAAACTTTTTTATCGCATCTAAATTGTTTTGCGGAACTAACGGACCCAAGCTCCAGTCTGTCAGGAGCGTTCCGTCCATGTCAGAAAAAATTATAACCTCGTCGGCCCTCATAGTATTAACCCTCCGAATAATGCCATTATAATATGATATTTGTAGAAAATAAAGCGATTTCATTGTTGTAATTCGTCAATTTTTAACAATGTTTGAAAACGGTTTATAAGTATGCTATATATTAAATGAGAAAAGAAATGTGGAGGTACCGCAGAATGTTTGATGAAAAGAAAAAGCGTCCGGCAAAACCGGGTCCCCTCGAGAGAAACAAGGAATATAAGCAGGTGTCGTCAACGGTACTTTTCAGTTGCTATGTTGCAAGTGCCGCAATCATTGTAATCGCGGTAAGCGAGGCGATAAAGAGTTTCGGCGCTTCTGACTCAAGTGCCGGAGCGTTCTATATTGCGCTTGCCGTGCTCGGTGCGGCATTCTCGGTTTTTATCACGCTTATGAATAACAGAAACAAAAAACTGATTGCTCAAGGCAAAACTCAAAAAACCAGAAAGCTCAAGTGAGCAGTCGGAAGATATGGATAAGCGAATTACGGAAGGATGAAAAGAATGCTTTTAAAGGGCGTGGGGGCCTCCCCGGGTGCCGCGATTGCGAGCATATATTATATAAGAGCGCTTGACTTATCCGTTGAAAGACGGGACGGGCGGAATCCGACAGCCGAAACCGAGCGCTATGAGAACGCTAAAACCAAGGCCTTTTCGGAACTGGACGAGCTTTACAAAAAAACCGCAGTGGTTGATTCAGCCGCGGCGCAGGTTTTTGAAATTCACAAGCTTATGCTCGAGGACCCTGACTTCTGCGATGGGGTGGAAGCCGCTATCGGCGCAGGAATGAATGCCGAGTTCGCGGTTAAAAGCTCCGCTGATTCGCTTGCGGATTTTCTGGGAACACTCGAAAACGAAGTCATGCGCGAGCGAGCGGCGGACCTCCGCGACGCTTCGGGCAGGCTTATCCGCATACTCAAAGGGCTTGAGGAAAAAAGCGAAATGCCCGAAGGTGAGTTTATCGTACTTGCGGAGGATCTCCTGCCGAGCCAGACGGTTCGACTTGACAGGGCTAAGGTGCGCGGCTTCGTCACAAAAGGCGGCTCGTCCACCTCTCACTCGGTTATACTCGCAAAAACAATGGGGATTCCATGTATTGTCGGAATGGGTGCGGGCTTTGAGCAGCTTCCGACCGACGGCGAGATTGCAATTGACGGCGGCACGGGCGAAGTTCTGGTTAATCCGACGCCGAGCGAAAAGGAGAGCTTTCAGCAGCGAGTAGACGAATTCGCCCGAAAGCGCCTTGAGCTTGAAAAGTTTCGTAATGTTGAGGCTGTCACCCGCTCGGGGCACAGGATTCTCGTCAGCGCGAATATCGGCAGCGTTGCCGACGCCGACACGGCAAATTCCTTCGGGGCGGACGGAGTCGGGCTTTTCCGCAGCGAGTTTCTTTACCTTGAAAGCTCCGATTTTCCGAGCGAAGAGAAGCAGTTTGAGGCTTACAGGGCGGTACTGGAAAAGATGGCGCCGAAGCCCGTGGTTATCCGCACGCTTGACCTCGGCAGCGACAAGCAGGCGCCATATTTTGACATACCCGACGAGGAAAACCCTGCGCTCGGCTACCGCGCCATAAGAATCTGTCTCAAGGAACCGCACATTTTCCACACGCAGCTCCGTGCCCTGCTGCGCGCCTCGGTTTACGGCAGGCTTCAGGTGATGTTTCCGATGATTACACATCTGGGTCAGGTACTTGAGATTAAAAAAACCATCAAGCTTCTCAAAGAGCAGCTTGACGGCGAGAACATTCCTTACAGCCGTGATATTGAGTTTGGGATTATGGTTGAAACACCCGCGGCTGCCGTTATGAGCGACGAACTTGCAAAAGAAGTCGATTTCTTCTCACTCGGCACCAACGATTTGACGCAGTACACAATGGCAGCGGATCGTATGAATGCGAGAATCGGCGACATTTTCAACCCAGCTGACCCAGCGGTGCTCCGCCTTATCGAACTGACGGCAAGAAATGCCCACAAGAACGGAATTTGGGTGGGAATTTGCGGAGAAAGCGCCGCCGACCCCTCCCTGACGGAATTTTACATTTCGCTGGGGATAGACGAACTTTCCGTGTCTCCCCCTTCGGTTCCGGCGGTCAAAAAGGCTATTCTGACAAATAAAGCTTAAGCTTTTTCGCAGGACTTTCACTGTATAAAAATTGCGTGCGAAAAAACAAACCTTGTTAAGACAAATAAAACGGCAAAAGCATTTTACAAAGTGGGTGTGATGATGAAAATTATTGAGGCTTCGGACTATAACGGCATGAGCCGCAAGGCTGCAAATATCATTTCGGCTCAGGTAATATTGAATCCGAAAAGCATTCTGGGCTTGGCAACAGGCTCGACCCCTCTGGGCGTCTACCAACAGTTAATCGACTGGTTTAAAAAGGGGGATTTAGATTTTTCGGGCGTTAACAGCGTCAATCTCGACGAATACTGCGGACTTAAACCGAGCCATCCGCAGAGCTATCATTATTACATGCACAAAAACTTTTTCGACCACATAAATATCCCCGAGCAAAACATCCACATTCCCGATGGACAGAGCAAGGATATCGCGGCGGAGTGCTTAAATTACGACAAGCTTATCGCGAATTTGGGCGGAATTGACCTTCAGCTGCTCGGTCTTGGGATTACGGGGCACATCGGCTTCAACGAGCCTAATGTGAGCTTCGACAAGACTACCCATAAGGTTGAGCTTGAAAGGGAAACAATTATCTCAAATTCGAGATTTTTTGACAATGCGGAGGATGTTCCGAAATACGCCATCACAATGGGTATTAAGAGCATAATGCAGGCAAAAAAAATCCTGCTGATTGTCAGCGGAGAGGAAAAGGCGGAAATTCTTGAAAAATCCCTGTTCGGACCGGTTACACCGCTCGTTCAGGCTTCTATCCTTCAGCTTCATCCAGACGTAACGGTTGTCGCCGACACGAAGGCGCTGTCGCAAATTCGTATGCACGGACTGCTTTGATTATTTACGAACAATAAACAGTAGAGCGAGGAGGATTGCAATGCTGCTTAAAAACGCTGAAGTTTTTGACAAGGATTTTAACTTAATAAAGGCTGAAATAGCCGTTGAAAACGGCTTAATTACGGAAATCGGACATGGGCTTTCCGCAAGCGGCGAAGAGCTTGACCTCGAAGGCTGCATTGTTGCCCCGGGCTTCGTGGATATACATATCCACGGCTGCGCCGGTTTTGATACCTGCGACGCGACGCCGGAGGCGATTTATGCAATCGCGGGTCAGCTTGCCGCAAAGGGCATTACTTCGTTTTGCCCCACAACCATGACAATCGCTCCCGAGGACATTGAAAAAACGCTGCTCAACATAAAACGCTGCATGGAAAATCAACCGGAGGGCGCGAAAATACTGGGCGTTAACATGGAAGGACCCTATATTTCCGTTAAACGCAAGGGCGGCCAAAAAGCGGACTTCGTGAAAAGCTGTGATTTCGAGCAGTTCAAGCGCTACTTCGAGCTTTCGGGCGGCAATATCAAAATTGTGGATGTAGCGCCCGAAACTGACGGGGCGGATGATTTTATCGAAGGTGCCAAAAAGCTCTGTCGGGTGTCAATCGCCCATACCGAGGCCGACTATGAAACCGCGAAAGCTGCATTTAAAAAAGGCGTGTCACAGGTTACGCACCTATTTAACGCGATGCCCGGCTTCAGTCATCGTGAGCCGGGCACAGTCGGAGCCGTTTTTGATGACGAGCGGGTGATGGCGGAGTTGATTTGCGACGGCTTCCACATACACCCCGCGGCTCTGCGTTTGGCCTTTCGCGTTCTGGGCGAGGAGCGGGCGATTATCGTCAGCGACTCCATGCGCGCAGCGGGGCTTAAAGACGGAGCTTACGACCTTGGCGGACAGGAAGTCGACGTTAAAAACGGACAGGCAAGGCTTTCTGACGGGACAATAGCCGGTTCGACCACGAATATTTACGAGGAAGTTAAAAACCTTGTCAGCTATGGAGTGCCGCTGCGGCAGGTAATAAAAGCAGCGACCCTTAATCCTGCAAAAGCCATCGGCGAGGACGGGCAAATCGGCAGCATCGAGCTCGGAAAAGCGGCGGATTTGGTTGTTCTGGATAAAGAGCTGAACCTAAAGCTTGTTATATCGCGGGGAAAAATTGTTTTCGACAGCACTCACTGAAGAACGAGCGCCCGCATCGGGCAGAACTTTGCGCATTTGCCGCATTTAATGCACTTATCTTTATCGACGGAGGGTGCGCCGAAGCCCTTTTGTGTCAGCGCGCCGACAGGACATACTTGAACCGAGGGGCAGGGGTGGTTCTGTGGACAGCGCGCTTTGAGCACAACCAGGTTTTTATCCTTTAAATCCTCGTCATCCTTTTCGCTGCTTCGTGAAAATCCAAAGATTCCGTTTCCCATAATAAATTACCTCCAAATATTAGGTTTTTTGCCGTCTCAACTTTTAAAGAGTATTATTTAAACGGCTTTACTTAGCGATTATAGCTTTCATTTTTCTTGTGTGCCGTAACTAAATCACAAAGCTCGGCTTCAACAAAGGAAAAAACGCCCCCACACTCATTTGTGTGGGGGCGTTTTTAATATTAACTTAGTCCACTTTTTTTGCGGGACGGAAGGAGATAAATTTGCTCAGTATGTAGTTGAGAATAACAATAGCAACTGAAATGACGATTTTCGCGGGAAGCCCGTCAACCCCGAACAGCGTGGAATCAAAGCCCCAAGACACGAATGCCGGAACAGCCATGACTTCGAGAAGTCCTGTTGCGATACGTCCGCCGAAAAAGGTCAGTGCCTCTCCCGTTACGAGTTTTGCGTTCCAGCTCTTTGATTCAAAAACCCAGAGCTTGTTTGTGATAAAGGCGAAGATTACCGCTATAATCCAGGCGACGACACCTGCGTAGAGGAGCTTTATATCCAGATGCAAGCGCGACACGATGAGTTCCTGAAACCAAGTCGGAAACCCCGATGCATAGTCATTAACCGGAACAACGCGAACATAAATGCTGTAAATGAGCCAGTTTACTATTGTGGTCGAAACACCGAAAATGCAATACATTATAATCTCGCGATATTTAATGAAAAGCTCGTGAAACACCGAAGGTTTTTCTTTCACCGAATCGCCCCCAATTTAAAATCGAACAATAACACTGAGCTAAAATAGCTCAATTTCAATGCAACGCATATTCTACCACAAATAAGCCGAATGTCAACTAAACACTGTCGAAAGCAAATAAAAAGCGCCATAAACGAAATTTATATCCGTTTAAGACACTTTTTATAACATATCTTCTTTATTGGAGAATTGCGCCCTGCGCTGCGCTTGTTACCAAACGGGTGTATCTGGCGAGATATCCGGTCTTTATCTTAGGCTCGGGGCAGACCCACGAAGCTCTGCGCCTAGTCAGCTCCTCATCGGAAACAAGAAGCTCAATTTTACAGTTCGGAATATTAATAGAAATCGTGTCGCCCTCATTGACAAGAGCAATATTTCCGCCAAGCGCCGCTTCGGGTGAAACGTGCCCGATGGAGGCTCCGCGTGTTGCGCCGGAAAAACGGCCGTCTGTTATTAACGCAACGGTTTTGTCGAGGCCCATGCCTGCAATCGAAGCGGTGGGGTTGAGCATTTCGCGCATACCAGGTCCGCCCTTCGGTCCCTCATAACGTATGATTATGACATCGCCCGAAACGATTTTACCGCCGTTAATCGCCGCAATGGCCTCGTCCTCGCTGTCGAAAACTCTTGCCGGTCCCTCATGCACCATCATTTCGGGTGCGACTGCGGACTGCTTGACAACACAGCCCTCGGGCGCGAGATTGCCCTTCAAAACCGCGATGCCGCCGTAGGGCGAGTACGGATTTTCAATGGGACGAATAACCTCGGGGTCGAGATTTTTAACGCCGACAAGGTTTTCACCCAGAGTTTTGCCTGTAACGGTCATGACGGAGGTGTCCAAAAAGCCCTTCTTGTTGAGCTCCGCCATAACGGCGTGAACGCCGCCGGCATGGTCGAGATCCTCCATAAAGGTGGGACCCGCCGGAGCGAGGTGACAGAGGTTCGGGGTTTTTTTGGAATATTCGTTTGCCATCTCAAGCGTTATTTTTACACCCGCCTCATGGGCGACAGCGGGCAGATGCAACATTGTATTGGTGCTGCAGCCGAGAGCCATGTCGACGATTTCAGCGTTGTGAAAGGCGGCCTCTGTCATAATATCGCGGGGCCTGATATTTTTTTCAAGAAGCTCCATGACCTTCATGCCCGCGTGCTTGGCGAGCCTCAGCCTTGCGGACATCACGGCGGGTATAGTGCCGTTGCCGCGAAGAGCCATGCCGAGAGCCTCGGTCACGCAGTTCATAGAGTTTGCGGTGTACATGCCCGAGCAGGAGCCGCAGGTCGGACAGGCAGCGTTTTCATATGCCTCAACGCCCTCCATGTCAATCTTTCCGGCATGGTAAGCACCCACCGCCTCGAACATTGAGCTCAGGCAGGTGCGCTTGCCGTCCAGTCTTCCCGAAAGCATGGGCCCACCGGAAACGAACACGGTCGGGACATTCACTCTGGCCGCTGCCATGAGAAGTCCGGGTACGTTCTTGTCACAGTTCGGAATCATGACGAGAGCGTCGAACTGATGGGCAAGCGCCATGCACTCTGTGCTGTCGGCAATCAAATCTCTCGTAACAAGAGAATACTTCATGCCCTCGTGTCCCATAGCGATACCATCGCAGACGGCAATCGCAGGAAAAACAATTGGAGTGCCGCCCGCGAGAAGGACACCGGTCTTAACTGCCTCTGTGATTTTATCAAGATTCATGTGCCCCGGGACAATCTCGTTATAGGAGCTGACGATACCGACAAGGGGGCGCTCAAGCTCTTCCTTCGTGTAGCCGAGAGCGTAAAACAGGCTCCTGTGCGGCGCCTGCTGTATTCCTGTTTTTACATTGTCACTTTTCATATTGTTACTCCTTGTTAAAGAGTTTTACATTTTTCAATGCATAAAGACCGAAAATCACTTTACCTTTTGCAACAAGTTTAACTTGTTAATAGCGAAAATCATTTCTTCTTTGCCGAAAAGAAGAAACGATTTTCAATTTCAAAGAAGAAAGCGCCAAAGGGGGCTTTTCACAAAGCCGCCCCCTTTGGAAACCCCTCCTAAACCGTAAGCACAAGCCACAGAAGGACATTCTGTGCGCAAGCTTCTCACCCGCGCCTAAGACAGCGCAGTAGTCATGCGCCCACTTCATAAGGCGAGGTTTCTTTGCTGAGCGGTGTAGATCACAGGAATGTGGGTAAGCCCTCAGCACCAAAAGTCTGTCACCCGTACATAGGGAAGAAGTTAGCGGTTTAACATTAAGGTTTCTGCCGCGTGTTTTCTCTACGGAAATTGCTAAAAACCATTTCTCTTTTCCACGCCGGAAAAGAGAAACGGTTGTTAGCTTTGGTTCAACAAGCCTCTAGGCTTGTATAGTAAGTTATTTCTTGAGCCAGCTCATCATCTTGCGAAGCTCTTTTCCGACCTTCTCAAGAGGATGCTCGCTCTCAAGTCTGCGTGTTGCAAGGAACTTTGCCTGTCTGCCGGAGGAAAACTCGGTCATAAACTCACTGGCGAAGGTGCCGTCCTGAATTTCGCGAAGAACCTTTTTCATTTCCTTGCGGGTATCCTCGGTGATTAGACGTCTTCCGGTGCGGTAGTCGCCATATTCCGCAGTGTTGGAAACACTGTAACGCATCATTGCAAAACCGCCGCTGTTAATGAGGTCGACTATGAGCTTCATCTCGTGGATGCACTCGAAGTAGGCCATCTCAGGTTCATAACCTGCCTCGACAAGAGTATCGAAGCCTGCCTTCATAAGCTCCGTAACGCCGCCGCACAGAACCGCCTGCTCGCCGAAAAGATCAGTTTCGGTTTCCTCACGGAAGCTGGTTTCAAGAATTCCCGCACGGCCTGCGCCGATGCCGGAGGCATAAGCGAGAGCATAGTCCTTCGCCTTACCGGAGTAATCCTGATAGATGGCGATAAGACTTGGAACACCCTTGCCCTCCTGATACTGGCTGCGAACCGTATGTCCGGGACCCTTGGGGGCGACCATAGCGACATCAACATTTGACGGAGGAGTAATCAGATTGAAGTGAATGTTGAAGCCGTGTGCGAACATCAGCATATTGCCTTCAGAAAGGTTGGGAGCGACCTCGGCATAATAGATATCCGCCGCCTTTTCATCCGGGACGAGCATCATAACCATGTCGGCTGCCTTTGCAGCAGCGGGAACTTCCATAACGGTCAGTCCTGCGGCTTCGGCCTTTGCCCAGCTTGCGGAGTCGCGGCGAAGCCCGACTATAACCTTTACGCCGGACTCTTTGAGGTTTTGTGCGTGGGCATGTCCCTGGCTGCCGTATCCGATGATGGCAACTGTTCTGTTTGACAGAAGCTCCATCTTGCAGTCTGTATCGTAGTACTTGTTAATCATGATCTAAGATCTCCTTATATAAAGTTTTAGTGCTTTAAAGTGATTATAACGCGCGGCCAAGGTGTTTGCAAACCAATTTATGACCTGTGGCTCTCTTTATTTTCACAGACCATTATCTTGGAGCCGCGGTCCATCGCGGTAACGCCCGTTCTGCAAAGCTCAAGTATCTGATATTTTTCTACAATATCCAAAAATCCGTTTATCTTGCTGGGTTTACCGGTAAGCTCACAAACGATGCTTGAGGGAGAAAAGTCAACTATGCTGGCCTTGTATATTTCGCAGATTTCGCGGATTGCGACACGCTGGCCCTCGTCCGCTCCGATTTTAACAAGCAGAAGCTCGCGCAAAATTGCCTCATTCTCGTCCTCGAGCGCAACAGCCTTGACCTCGACCATTTTCCTTGTCTGGAGAATAATTTGCTCAATAATTCTGTCGTCGCCCTGTGTGGTTACGGTTATACGAGAAATCAAGGGGTCGTTCGTTTCCGAAACTGTCAGAGAGTCAATGTTATAGCCGCGCTTGCCGAACAGCATGGCTACACGTGTAAGCACGTTTGCGTTGTTTTCTACCAGCAATGCGATTATGGCTTTCTTTACACTCATTTCAATTCCTCCCGTCTATTCCACGATTGCGGAACGAACCGTGCCGCCGTTCGGTATCAGAGGCAGCACCTTTTCGTTGCGGTCGATGGGGCAGACTATCCACGCGGGACCTTCTCCATTAAGCGCCTCGGCAAGAACCTTTTCGAACTCCTCCTTGGTTTCAGCCCTGAAGCCCCTTGCGCCGAAGCCTTCAGCCAACTTAACATAGTCCGATTTGCGCTCGGGCTCGGTTGCGAAAAAGTGATTGTTATAGAAATCTGTCTGCCACTGGTGAACCATTCCGAGCACCTTGTTATCAAGAATGATTGTGATAACCTTCAGCTTGTTTGAAACCGCCGTGCAAGCCTCATTCATATTCATGTGGAAGCTGCCGTCACTGGTGATATGGAAAACAGTCGCGTCCGGCAGGGCGACTGCCGCGCCGATTGCGGCACCGTAGCCGAAGCCCATCGTTCCGAGTCCTCCGCTTGTCAGAAAACCGCGGGGTCTGGTCTTTTTGCAGAACTGCGCCGCCCACATCTGGTGTTGACCGACGTCTGTTGCGACAACGGTGTTTTCGCCGCACTTTTCGCCGATTACTTCCATTATTTCCACGGGACGGATTCCGCTGATGTTTTTACCGTTGACTAAGTCAAAGGTGCTTTGCCACTTGGCAATCATGCCCAGCCACTCGGGGCGCTCACGGCTTTCCACAAGAGGTATGAGACCTGAGAGCTCAGCCTTGAGGTCGCCTATAATCGCCATATCAACCAGTATGTTCTTGCGAATCTCGCTTTCATCG
>CAYWNW010000022.1:0-12023 GCA_964459785.1 uncultured Oscillospiraceae bacterium
AGCGCCAAAGGGGGCTTTTCACAAAGCCGCCCCCTTTGGAAACCCCTCCTAAACCACAAGCACAAGCCACAGAATAACATTCCGTTCTCCGCAACCAGACTTGCGAAAAAAATTAAAGCGCCGTATCTTTGCCGGGCGGTAAAGATTACGGAGAATTAAGTAAGCCCACGGCACCAAAAGCATGGTCACCCGTACATTGGGAAAACAGAGGCTTGACCTCTGGGTTTCTGCTGCGTCTTTTCTCTACGGAAATCGCTAAAAACCATTTCTCTTTTCGACGCGGAAAAGAGAAACGGTTGTTAGCATTGCAAACAAGCCCAAGGCTTGCACTCGGAAAAGAGAAACGGTTGTTAGCTTTGGTTCAACAAGCCTCAAGGCTTGCAATGGCAAAAATAAAGGAGCAGTACATTGGAATTTTCTAAGCCTTTCGCGGAAATGAGCTATAATGGGCTTGTGTTTATGACGGCGCCAACCATTCCGTTCATACACGGCTTCTCCACAAGATGGGGCGGAGTTTCCGAAGGATACCTTGACAGCCTAAACCTCGGTGAAAACAGAGGCGACAGCGAGGAAAATGTCAGGGAGAACTATAAAAGAGTTTTCGAGGCTCTGGGACTTGACGAGCAAAACCCCTGCTTTACAAAGCAGGTGCATAAAACAGAGGTTCGAGTTGTTACGGACGATGACAGGCGGGAGCTTTTCTCGCCGTTTGCTTACGAAGCGGACGGAATAGTTACCAAGGTAAAAAATCTTCCGCTGTTTTGCTTCACGGCGGACTGCATTCCGGTTTTGCTCTGCGACCCAGTCGCGGGTGTTGCGGGGGCCATTCACTGCGGCTGGCGAAGCACGGTTGCTGACATTCTTAGTGTTGCACTTGCAAAAATGACGGAACTTGGGGCTCAAGCGGGAAATATATGTGCGGCTATCGGACCGGGTATTGAGATGTGCTGCTATGAAACGGATGCCGAGGTTCCCGCGGCTATCGAAAAGCTGCTTGGAGGCGACTGCGGCGATGCTTATTTTGCTGTCGGCGATTCAGGCAAGTTCATGGTTGACCTTAAGGAAACCTGCAGAAAGCGGCTTTTACAGCTTGGTGTTAAAAACGGAAACATCTCGGTGAGCGATGAATGCACCTCCTGCAACAGCGATAAATATTGGTCCCACAGGGCTACAAAGGGTGAACGAGGTTCTCAGGCGGCGGTTATTGTAGTTTCCTGAAAAGACATTGAAAGGATACCAATATGGCAAGAAAAATAAAAAAACTCCTTCTGCCGTGCCTCGCTTTATCTCTCTTAATGAGCGTATTTTCCGCCTGCGCAACAGGCGGAACAGAGGGGGAGACTCCGCTCCCCGAAAGCTCGGGCGTACAAACGGATTTGATGGATTACTATAAAGCCGACAATGTGTTTACGCTCAACTGCAATAAAGAATACAGCTTTAATCCCTTCACGACGACAAACGCCTCGAATATTCTTTGCACTCAGCTGATGTACGACACGATATTTTCACTGGACGACAGCTTCACGGTTACTCCGAATCTTCTGACGAGTTATAAAAGCGATGACGGCAAGGCATGGTATTTCTATGTTGACACCTCGGTGAAATTCTGGGACGGAACAACGCTTACGGCAACGGATGTATCTTATTCCATACAGAGAGCAATGCGCAGTCCGCAGTTTTCGGCGAGATTAACGTCCATAATGGGCGTGAGTGCCATGGACGAAAGTCTCGTAATCATAAACCTCTATGATGTCAACACTCAGTTTCCGACCCTGCTGGATATTCCCGTTATAAAATACGGAACCGTGGCAGACTATGCCCCGATGGGAACCGGTCCGTATATGCCGAACGAGGAGTATACGAAGCTCACTGCCTTTTCCGGACATAAAGATGCCGCGAAGCTTCCTATCGACACTATTTACTTGAAAGAAGTTAAGGAAACGGAAGAGGTTATAACTGCCTTCGAGAATTCTGAAATTGACCTTGTTACAAACGACCCCACCGGCTTTTTTAATCTGGGCTACGGTTCGGCTAACGAGATTCGATATTATCCGACCACAAATATGCACTATCTGGGCTTTAACAGCTCAAGCCGCTTTTTCTCGAATACACTTTGCCGAAAAGCGATGACCTACGTTGTGGACAGAGAACACATAGTGACGGATTTCATGGGCGGAGCTGCCTCCGCCGCTACGCTTCCGATGAATCCGACCTGCTCGCTCTATAACGACGCTTATTCCGACATCATATCCTATTCAGTTAAGAAAAGCGAAGAGGCCTTCGACGCGGCGGAAGTTCAGGATTATGATGACGATGATTTAAGAGAAATTATGATAACGGGAATACCCGTTGAGATAAATATTGACTTCATTGTTTGCAGCGACAGCCCCTCAAAGGTTCAGGCCGCCCAGTCTATCGCGGATAACCTGACAAACATGGGAATAACCGTCAATTTGCGCCAGCTTTCGTGGGACGAATACCTCGCCGCTCTTGCTGCGGGAGAGTTTGATATGTATTACGCGGAGGTCAAGCTCGGTAACGACTTTTCTCTGAGGCAGCTTTTGTTTGAGGACCAGAGTCTGAATAACGGAAAATTCTCCGACGCTGTTCTGGAACAGCATGTCAATGACTATATGGCCTGCGGTGAAGAGGGCAGGCAAAAGACCGTCGACCTTATGTTCAAATATATTACCGACACCGCGCCCATCGTGCCGATATGCTTTGAAAAACAGCAGGTTATTACCCACAGAGGTGTGGTTACTGGTATGAAACCGACAAAGGACAATGTTTTTAACGGCATAGAGAACTGGGAGATAAACACGGACTGACAGAGAGGGAGTTTTACTATGAACGACAGAGAACTGCTAAATCTGGCAAAGGAAGCCTCCGAAAAAGCTTATGCGCCCTATTCGAGATTCAAAGTGGGCGCCGCTCTCGAATGTGAAAGCGGACGCGTGTTTACAGGCTGCAACATTGAAAACAGTGCCCTGGGAAGCACTATGTGCGCCGAAAGAGTGGCAATATTCAAGGCGCTCAGCGAGGGCGAGAAGAATTTTTACCGCATCGCGATTTACGGCGAAAGCGAGGATTATTGCATGCCCTGCGGTGCCTGCCGTCAGGTGATGAGCGAGTTTTTTCCACAGGAGATGGAGGTGCTTTGCGCCAAGGCTTCGGGCGGTTACGTGAGCTATAAATTAAAAGCGCTCATGCCGCATCCTTTTAAGCTACGCGATTTCTGATTTTATCGTAATTTCTTTTCGGAAGGGAATGGACAATTTAGGTGGATTTTGAACAGCTGAGAATATTCATTTCCGTTGTGGAGCACGGCAGTTTTACAAGAGCTGCAGAGTCGATGTACATCAGCCACTCGACGACGAGCAGAAATGTTTCGTCGCTTGAGGACAGTCTGAATGTGAAGCTGCTCAGCCGCGACAGCCGTGGCATAAAGCTGACCGCCGCAGGTAGTCTTCTGTTCCGACAGGGGCAGCTTCTGCTGCAAAAGGCGGAGGAGCTTGAAAAAGCGGTTAACGCTGCGGGGAACGGCGAAGTTGGAGAGCTTTCGGTTGCCAGCGTTAATCTAAGCTCTTCGGAGTTAAGCCGCATTTACAGCGAATTTGTATCACTTTATCCTGAAATCGTCTTGGGAATATACCACCATGAGCTTTCGGAGGTTTTCAGGCTCGTAAGCCGAAAAGAGGCGGATTTTGGAATCACCTTTTCCTACGCTCTTCCTAAAGATACGGACAGCTTTGAGTTTCGTCGGGTAGCGAAAGAGAGATACTGTGTTGTTGTCTCGCTGGAGCATCCGCTGGCGCAGCAGAAAACAGTTCGTTCTGCTCAGCTGCGTGAGGAAAACTACGTCGGCGTGGGCGAGCAGAGAAGCGGCTACACTCGAAGCCTGGAGGAGACCATTTTAGAGGGCAAAACCGGGGGCGAGGTTTTTTCTGTGCCGACCTTGGAATCGCTGTTTTTGCAGGTCCGCAGCGGAAACGGAATTTCGCTTGTTCCGTACCCTCTGGCTCGTGAATACGGCGAGGGCTGCGCCATTTTAGAGCTTGAGGATGTTGACACGCGCTTTGACGTTGTCGTTTTTTGGCGAAAAGACAACGAAAACCCATCAATACCGCTTTTTGTAAGGCTGCTTGAAAAGGAAAACGATTAGCTTAGGCAAATATACATATAATAATTGCTCTGCATTATACAAAGGTCAAAGAGGTAAGTTATGAAAAAAGTGCTTAAAAGAGCCGCGTTGTTTCTTATGATGATTGCACTGCTTATGCAGGTACCGATTTCGGCGCGGGCGGCAACAACTTTCAGCGATGTTTCCAGCGACGCATGGTATTACAGCAACCTGACAAAGCTAACGAGCGTGGGAATAGTGAACGGATATCCGGACGGCACTTTCAAGCCGGACAATACGCTGACACGCGGTGAATTTATACACATGCTTGCTACTGTCGCGGAAATCTGGACAGCTACGCCCTCTAAGGGTATACACTGGGCGGAGGGCGACTGGAATGCTATGAATGACAACGGGCTCCTTGAAGTATCGACCGGCTATAACAGCAGCGGTACCCTTTTTCCCTGCACTGCCGCCTCGCTCGAAACGCCTATTACGCGTTATGAAATGGCGTTTCTGGTCAATTCGGTGCTTTATATGGCCTTCTATGAAAACCCCATGACAGTCAAGGATACTGCTGACAGCTTCGCAAACCATATTGGCGACTATAACGGAATGGACCAGAGCTATCGCAGCGCGGTAGAGCAGTGCTACGGCAAGGGCATACTGACAGGAGACGCGGACACCTATTTTTGGGGCGTTTCAAACCTAAAGCGCTCGGAGGCGGTGGCAGTAATTGTGCGCCTGGCTTGGAGCTCGGCGAGAAAGTTTATAAGCTGGGCTGTCGAAAAAGAGGTCGTATATGATACGAGCTTTACCTCCTTCGCCATCCAGTACAGAACCATGACCAACGCCCAGCGCCATGAAGCACTGTTCGGAGATCCAAACAAGGCCTACTTCTCGAGCGGAGACAATACAGGCACGCATATTGTTTCGGTTACGGTTAAAACTTGGGATATAAATTCAAGCGGGACAAAGTACACTCGGACATGGTCGCTGCAGGTGAACGCAGTTGTTGCCCGCGAGGTAAAGGCAATATTCGATTACATATATAACAGTCCGGAAAAATTCCCGATACACGCACTCGGAGGATTCCGAACATCGGACACCATGCGCCACAGCTGGGGTTGTGCAATTGACATTAACCCGACCGAGAACTATTACATTAACTACAAGACAGGGCAGCAGGTCGGTAGCTTCTGCTACAAGAACGGCTCAAGTCCCTACTGCATACAACCTAACGGCAGCGTCGTAAAGGCGTTTGCAATGTATGGTTGGGGCTGGGGCGGACAGGGATGGAGCACCGCCGCGGATTACATGCATTTCTCGATACTCGCCTCGGGCGGTTAAAAAAGCACCGCCCCAGCCCGTTAAATCATTTTCTTTCCGAGCAAAGCTCGGAAAGGGCGGACAGGGATGGAGCACCGCCGCGGATTACATGCATTTCTCGATACTCGCCTCGGGCGGTTAATAATATACATTATAATAATGTGAAAGGGAGCGGAAAGCCGCTCCCTTTTTTTAGTTTGAGTAATATCGTAATTTTGTATGGAAAAATGCAAATATATATTGACAGAGGGAGAAATATCTGATATTCTAACGAAGCGCCTGTTGGGGTAGTTGCGCCCTAATTGCGCAAAAATGCGATGAAGCGGGAGATTGCGGACTAAGTTCCCGAGCAAATCGAAGATTTGCTTGGGGGAGGACGACAAGCGAAGCGAAGCGGATATTCGCCGCAAGGCGGATGAAGCGCAGTGGAGTTTGTGAGGACGATCCGGTAACTTTCGTGGAGTATGTCCGTGCCGAGACATTCGGCAATAATCGGGCGGTTGAGAACGTTTCTGCTGCACGCGTATATCGTTTGTACGGAATTTGAACCGGACAAAGATCCGGTTTGTTTTTCGGACAAGGTCTGATACGCACGGCAAAGTGTACAGGAAAACTTCTCGCCGAACGTATATTTTAGCCGGCGGAGCCCAAACCGCCGGAGAACTAACGTTCAGGAGGAAAAACAATGGCAGCATCCAACAAAAAAATGATTCGCATCAGACTCAAGGCTTATGACCATCAGCTCATCGATAAGGCGGCAGAGAAGATTGTTGAAACCGCTAAGCGCACAGAAGCTAAGGTCTCCGGCCCTATCCCACTTCCCACCAAGAGAGAAATCATCACCATCCTTCGTGCTGTTCACAAATATAAGGACAGCCGCGAGCAGTTCGAGCGCCGCACCCACATGCGCCTCATCGACATTATGAGCCCCACACAGAAAACTGTTGAGGCACTTATGTCACTGGAATTACCCGCAGGCGTAGAAATCGAAATGAAACTGTAATTGCTAAATGTAATTATATCGCGAAGCACTTGAAGAATCCGTCAAAAAACCCGATTGTCCGTTACTTGCGTGAACGGACAGGGTCAAGTCAACAGCCTCTGAAGACAGCGCCGACTTCGGCAGTCGTCACGCGAGTTGACCAATAACCTATAAGGAGGAAATAATATGAAAAAAGCTATCATCGGCAAAAAGGTCGGCATGACGCAGATCTTCGATGAAGCGGGCAAAGTCGTTCCGGTAACCGTTATTGAAGCGGGACCCTGCGTCGTTGTCCAGAAGAAAAACCCCGATAAGGAAGGCTACACTTCCGTTCAGTTCGGCTATCAGGATCAGGCCGAGCGCAAGCTTTCCAAGCCCGAAAAGGGACACCTTGAAAAAGCGGGCGTTTCACTCAAAAAGTATCTTAAGGAGTTCCGTCTTGAAGATTGCGCTTCTCTCAATGTCGGCGATGTTGTCACCGCTGCCGTTTTTGCAGAGGGCGACAAGGTCGACGTTACCGGAATCTCCAAGGGTAAGGGCTACGCAGGCGTTATTAAGCGCTGGGGCGCACAGAGAACACCTATGACCCACGGCGGCGGACCTGTTCACCGTCATGCGGGCTCAATGGGCTCGGGCACTGACCCTTCAAGAATATTCCCGGGAAAAATCGGCGCGGGACACATGGGCGCAGAACAGGTTACAGTTCAGAACCTTGATGTTGTTAAAGTCGACCCCGAGCTTAACATGATCGTTGTTCGCGGCGCAATCCCCGGCCCCAAGGGCGGAATTGTGTATCTGAAGAACACCGTGAAGAATGTTAAGGCCAAGGGCGCCGCAGCCGGCATCAGCGTCAACCCGCAGAAGGCTTCCGCAAGGGTCAACCCGCAGAAGGCTTCCGCAAGAACGAGATAAGGGAAAGGAGAGAATGTAATGCCTAAAGCACCAATTTATAATATGGCGGGCGACAAGATCGGTGAGATCGAACTCTCCGAGTCCGTCTTCGGAATTGAACCCAATACGTCTGTCCTTCACGACAGCGTTAAGAACCATCTCGCAAACTGCCGTCAGGGCACGCAGAGCGCGCTGACTAAGGGCGAGGTTGATGTTACAAACAAGAAGCCCTGGCGTCAGAAAGGCACAGGCCGCGCACGCGCAGGTCACGCCGGCAGCCCGGTTTGGAGACACGGCGGCGTCGCGTTTGCACCGAAGCCCCGCGACTACAGCTACACTCTTAACAAGAAGGTAAAAAGACTTGCGCTTAAGAGCGCACTTTCCTCCAAGGCGGCGGAAGGCGAAATCATTGTTATCGATGACCTGAAGGTTGCCGAAATCAAGACCAAGACCTTTGTGAGCTTCCTTGAGAAAATTAATGTTACCGGAAAAGCACTTGTTATTACAAAAGAAGTTAACGAGCCTGTAATTAAGAGCGCAAGAAACATCCCCGGAATTAAGACAACAATCGCCACCATCATTTCCCCGTATGACATTCTCAATGCAGGGAAGCTTGTTGTTGACAAGTCTGCGCTTGAGAAAATCGAGGAGGTGTTCGCATGATCAGAACAGCATACGACATCATCAAGCGTCCCATCATCACCGAGCAGTCCATGGAGGACCTCGACATCAAAAAGTACGTTTTTGAAGTGGCGAAGGATGCAAACAAGATCGAGATCAAAAAAGCTATCGAAGAGATTTTCGACGTTAAGGTCATCAGAGTAACGACAACCATCGTCCCCGGCAAGGAAAAGCGCGTCGGCGCAAAGCGCCCGGGCTACACTTCCGACTGGAAAAAGGCCGTTGTCAAACTCAGCGCAAAGTCCAAGAACATCGAAATCTTCGAGGGTATGGTGTAAGGGAGGAAATGAGAAATGTCCATTAAAACTTACAGACCTACTACACCGTCCAGAAGACACATGACGGTCTCGGGCTTCGATGGAGTTGACAAGCACGCAACGCCCGAAAAGTCCCTTGTAGAGGTTTTAAAGAACAATGCAGGGCGTAACGCCCACGGCAGAATCACCGTTCGTCATCAGGGCGGCGGAAACAAGAAAAAGTACCGTATAATCGACTTCAAGCGCAACAAGCTTGATATGCCCGGAACAGTGCTTCGTCTTGAATATGACCCGAACCGCTCGGCGCACATTGCGCTGGTGGAATACGAGGACGGCGAGCGCCGTTACATCCTGGCTCCCGTCGGACTTAAGGACGGCGACAAGGTTGTCTCCTCCGCAAGCGCCGATATTAAGCCCGGCAACGCTCTCCCGATAGCCAATATTCCCGTCGGTACCGTTATCCACAATATTGAGCTTTATCCCGGCAAGGGTGCCCAGCTCGTCCGCTCCGCGGGCGTTGCAGCTCAGCTCATGGCTAAGGAAGGCGATACCGCAACTGTCCGTTTGCCCTCCGGCGAATATCGCAAGGTTCGTATGAACTGCTTTGCGACAATCGGTCAGGTAGGCAACATCGATCACGCAAACGTTCACATCGGCAAGGCCGGACGTAAACGTCACATGGGCTGGCGCCCGACCGTCCGCGGCAGCGTTATGAACCCCTGTGATCACCCCCACGGCGGCGGTGAAGGAAAGAGCCCCATCGGCCGTCCAGGACCTGTCACTCCTTGGGGCAAGCCTGCCCTCGGATACAAGACGCGCAAGACGAAGAACAAGAGCAATAAGTTCATTGTCAAGCGTCGCAACGAGAAGTAAGGAGGGAATGATTAAATGAGCAGAAGTATTAAAAAAGGCCCCTATGCCGCTCCCGAGCTGCTGAAGCGGGTCAATGATATGAATAAGGCCGGCGAGAAAAAGGTTCTCAAGACCTGGAGCCGCGCTTCCACAATTTTCCCGACTTTCGTTGGCCACACAATCGCCGTTCATGATGGTCGCCGCCACGTCCCCGTTTATGTTACCGAAGACATGGTCGGACACAAGCTGGGCGAGTTCGCGCCCACCCGCACTTTCCGCGGTCATGCCGGCTCCAAGACCGGAAGATAAGGAGGAGAAAAATGGAAGCAAGAGCAGAACACAAGTTTGCCCGCATATCTCCCCGTAAGGTTTCGATAGTTTGTGACCTTATTCGCGGCAAGGACGTCAAAACCGCAGAAGCTATCATGCAGCACACTCCGAAAGCGGCAAGCGAGCTGATGATTAAGGTTCTCAAGAGCGCCGTGGCAAACGCAGAACACAATTTCCACATGGACACCGACAAGCTCTATGTCAGCGAAACCTTCGCTAACGCCGGGCCAATCCTCAAAAGAGGCATGCCCAGAGCTCAGGGACGTATGTACAGAATCAACAAGAGAACCAGCCACATAACCATCGTCGTGGCTGAGAAAGAATAGGGAGGAGGCAGAGTATGGGACAGAAAATAAATCCTCACGGTTTTCGTGTCGGCGTCATCATGGACTGGGATTCTAGATGGTACGCAAGAAACGATAAGGTCGGCGATCTGATTGTCGAGGACTATAAAATTCGTGAATATCTTAAGAAGACTCTGTATTCCGCAGGTATCCCGAAGATTGAGATTGAGCGCGACAGCTCCAAGGTTCGCATCTTCCTGCACTGCTCACGCCCAGGCGTGGTAATCGGCAAGGGCGGCACCGAAATTGAGCGCCTGAGACTTTCCGTTGAAAAGATGATAGGCAAGCCCGTTGCTCTTTCCATCGTTGAAGTCCGCACTCCCGACACCGACGCACAGCTCGTTGCCGAGAGCATTGCAGCTCAGCTCGAAAAGCGCATCAGCCATCGCCGCGCCATGAAAAATGCCATGGGACGCGCCATGAAAATGGGCGTTAAGGGCATCAAGGTTATGTGCGCCGGTCGTTTGGGCGGCGCCGAAATTGCACGCAGTGAGTGCTATCACGAGGGCACCATCCCCCTTCAGACTCTTCGCGCAGACATCGACTACGGTTTTGCGGAAGCCGCAACAACCTATGGCCGCTGCGGCGTAAAGGTTTGGATTTACAAGGGCGAGGTTCTCAGCCAGACACTGCGCAGCACTCCCCGCGTAATGGACATGACCAAGAGGGACGACCATAACCGCGGCGAGCGCAAGAAATCCTTCGGCGATAACAGAAACAACTATAACCGCGGCGATAAAGGCGGATTCAGTGGCGGACAGGGCGGCTACAATCGTGGCGGCCAGAGCACCCAGGGCGGTCAGGGCGGCTACAACCGTGGCGGTCAGGGCACCCAGGGTGGCTACAACCGCGCTCCTTCCGGCGGCTACAACCGCGGTCCCGCAGCACCGGCAGCTCCCGCAGCCGGCACCCCTAAGGAAGGAGGCAATGCGTAATGCTTCTGCCTAAGAGAGTAAAATACCGCAGAGTTCACCGCGGACGTATGAAGGGCAAGGCCTCCAGAGGCAACTTCGTAGCTTACGGCGAATACGGTCTTATGGCTACAGAGCCGAGCTGGATTACCTCAAACCAGATTGAAGCGGCGCGTATTGCTATGACCCGTTACACCAAGCGCGGCGGTAAAGTTTGGATTAAGATTTTCCCTGATAAGCCCGTAACCGAGAAGCCCGCCGAAACCCGAATGGGTTCCGGTAAAGGTTCACCCGAATACTGGGTAGCAGTTGTCAAGCCCGGCCGTGTAATGTTTGAAATTGCCGGCGTTCCCGAAGAAACAGCACGCGAGGCAATGCGTCTTGCAAGTCACAAGCTTCCCTGCAAGACGAAGTTTGTTATTCGCGACGCTGCTATCGATTCCGAGACAGGTGGTGAATAAGATGAAGGCAAATGAGATACGCGAAATGTCTGCCGCTGAGCTTGAAAACAAGCTCCTGCAGCTGAAAAAGGATTTGTTTACCCTTCGTATGCAGCACGCCACAAACCATCTTGACAACCCGGTTAAGATTTCTGCCGTACGCCGTGACATTGCCCGAGTCAAGACAGTTATTCGCCAGAAACAACTCGAGCAGTGAGGAGGAAAACGAGAATGAGTGAAGTAAGAACATCTTCCCGCAAGACCCGTATCGGCAAGGTAGTGTCCGACAAGATGGACAAGACCATTGTTGTTATTGTTGAGGACCGCGTTGCGCATCCTCTCTATAAGAAGATTATCAAGCAGACTTATCGCCTTAAAGCTCACGATGAAAATAACGAGTGCGGAATCGGCGACAGAGTTAAGGTTATGGAGACCCGTCCTTTGTCCAAGGATAAGAGATGGCGTCTGGTAGAAATAGTTGAAAAGGCAAAGTAAGGAGGCCGCGAAATGATACAACAGGAAACATTTCTCAAGGTGGCCGACAATACCGGCGCCAAAGAGATCAAGTGCATCCGCGTTCTTGGCGGATCAAAGCGCAAATATGGAAACATCGGTGATATCATAGTTGCGTCCGTTCGCAAGACCGCACCGGGCAGCGCCGTCAAAAAGGGCGATGTCGTAAAAGCGGTTATTGTTCGCAGCGCAAAGGGTGTTCGCCGTGCGGACGGCACTTATGTCCGTTTTGACGAAAACGCAGCTGTAATCATCAAGGATGACAAGAACCCCAAAGGTACCCGTATTTTCGGACCGGTTGCCCGTGAGCTTCGCGATAAGGACTTCATGAAGATTCTGTCGCTCGCTCCCGAAGTACTATAGGAGGGCAAGA